>NZ_BAJU01000009.1 GCF_000613865.1 Acetobacter okinawensis JCM 25146 | reverse complement strand
GCGATCAGCGGGCCTGTCGCCCATGACCCGAACCAGTGATTACCTCTGACCCCAAGGTTATATTCAATTCCTACCCGGCGAAGCGTGCGGTCCACATCTCCGACGCCATACACGCTGTCTGCTGCAACAATACTCCGATCAATCATCGTCGAGACTAACGCCGGTTTGGTTGCCAATACCACGTCATCGGGATGATGTTCGGAAAAGCAAGTGCGTGACTGGTCTCATCAGGCAAACGGGCTGGCAGAAGCTTGCTCCAGTAACCAGGCTTTAAAAGTCTCGACCAGCTTTTGTTTATTATGGTTGATGGAAACAAAATACCCTCTCTCGCTTCTGATCGGCTCTGGCCATGCCAGTACTATCTGCCCGCTTTGCAGATAGTCATCTATCAACGGACGCCAGCCAAGGCCGACACCCTGCCCCTGCAATATTGCCTGAAGCAACAGGGGGTAATTCCCGAATAGTCGTGAATTTCTGCTCTTGGTTGCAGGTCGGGAAGACTGCCCCAACAGTCGAAACCAGTCCTCCCACGTAAACCAGTGCCGGGCCGGGCTATCCAAATCCAGCAGGCGCGCACGTGTCAGGTCGGCACTGGTGGCAGGCTGCCCCATTTGCGCAAGGTAGCTGGGGCTGCATATGGGGTAGACTTCCTCCGCAAAAAGCCGAACGCTCACCCTCTCCCCATCTTCAGGCTTTTTGCCAAACAGGATAGAAATATCCGCCTGATCGGACACAACACCCGTCTGGCGGGCCTGTGTTGTCAATAGGCACAGGTCCAGTTCAGGGTAACTGCTCTCAAAATCCCCCAAACGTGGCAGCAGCCAGTTGGCGGCAAAGCCGTAATCAGTCAGCACGGTCAGGCTTTTCTGGGCTGTACTTAACTCTGCCGCTTGCATGGCGGCATGGATTCTGGCCAGCACATCCGCTGCGGCCGTATGCAGAATTTGGCCTGCATCACTTGGCGCCACACCACGGTGCAGCCGCCGAAACAGGCTCAGCCCCAAAACACCTTCTAATTGTGCAACCTGCTGGCTTATGGCGGGCTGCGTCATACCCAACTCCGTTGCCGCGGCACTAAAGCTGCCACGCCTGCCTATGGTTTCCAGAATACGGAGAGAACGGAGCAGATATTCCATCTGGTTGGGTGTCATAACCTCAGCTTATATCACGAATAAGTATGAACATACATCACGAATAACATATTTTATGTGTTTATATAAAAAATAACAAAAATCGTAGTGTTGTTTAAGGGTCGGAGATAATCCACGTTATGATCAAGCATCCCGCAGCGCCTCTGAACTTCCTTGTGGTTGTGGTTGACCAGCTTACAGCCTGCGTTCTGCCTGCACTGCTTGGCGGGCGGGAGCCTTCTGTTGTCAAAGTGCCAACGCTGGAAAAACTGGCCAAAAGAGGAACAGTTTTCGCCAACGCCTACACAGCCAGTCCCCTGTGCGGACCAGCACGTAGCACATTCATGACCGGACTTTTGCCCTCGCGCAGTGGTGTGTACGACAATGGCTGTGAATGGCATTCCGACATTCCAACCTTTGGTCATGCCCTGCGCCTTGGTGGCTACCAGACCATTTTGGCAGGCAAAATGCACTTTGTTGGCGCAGACCAGCTCCACGGGTTTGAAGAGCGCCTGACAACAGACATTTACCCCGCAGACTTTACGTGGGTTCCAGACTGGACCGACTGCACAGGCCGCCCGGATTGGTACCACTCCATGGATTCCGTGCTAAACGCGGGGCCAGTCCTACGGAGCAACCAGCTCGACTTTGACGAAGAGGTGGCCTTTACCACCCGCCGCAAGCTGTACGACCTTGCCCGCACCCGCACACCGCAGCACCCGTTTTGCCTTGTCGCGTCCTTTACACACCCGCATGACCCATTCAACATAACTCCAAAATGGTGGGACCTGTACGAACACACGCCCATTCCCCTGCCTCGTGTGGCAGCACCAAGCCCAACACACCCCGCAGAACTGCGCATAAGAGAGGCATGCGGCATTAACGCAGCCACACCGCAGGATGCAGACATCCAACGCGCACGGCGCGCATATTTTGGCGCCATATCCTATGTCGATCACCAACTCGAACAATTGCTCGATACCTTGGCCGAAACAGGGCTGGAAAAGACAACGGCCGTTGTTTTCACCAGTGATCATGGGGAAATGCTGGGTGAACACGGGCTATGGTACAAAATGTCCTTCCGCGAGGGAGCGGGACGTGTACCGCTCATTATTGCCTTGCCCGGACAAACACAGGTGCAACGGGTCACTCAGGCCGTCAGTCTGGCCGATGTAGGGCCAACCCTTTGCGCGCTGGCCCACGTACCGCCCCTGCCCCAGACCGATGGCCGCGACCTGAGCGCCTGCCTTACGGGTGCACAACTGGATAAAGACGAAATTTTTGGTGAATACCTTGGCGAAGGCACCTTTGCACCAACGGTCATGATCCGCCGTGAACGCTGGAAGTTTGTGCACACTCCCGGCGACCCCGACCAGTTGTATGACCTTACCCTCGATGCGGACGAAACCCACAATCTGGCAGGCCATCCTGCCCATAGCCAAACGGTCGCAGATTTTTCAAAAGAAGCCCGGGAAACGTGGAATTTTGAGGCTTTGTATCGCAGCGTACTACGCAGCCAGGAACGCCGCAGCCTCATCAAACAGCTCTTGCTACCGGGCGCAGTACACCGTGGGACTACCAGCCTCCCGCAAACGCCCACCGCCAATACATCAGAAATCACAAACCTCTGGAGCAGCTCGAGGTCGAAGCCCGGCTCCCCCTACCAGAGGAACGGATAGAACAGCCATGACTTTCACCCCCATCACACAACGGGTCACCTTTGCACTGGTGCTTACCACCAGCACGGTTTACGCGGCCAGTGCAGCACAGCTCCCCTCCACCACGCAACAGCAGACGAGTGCCACGCCCCCCAAGCCTACGCCCTCCCTCACGCCCCGCCCAGCCGCACCGCAGGCTGCTGGCAAGCTGGAGGAAATAACGGTCCGCTCCAACAAGCGCGCACAGAAGGCCAACACAACGCCTGCATCCATTGTGGCGTTAAGTGGCCAGACCCTGCAAACGACCGGGGTACGTGACGCGCTGACCCTTGCACGCGATGTACCCGGTCTTATGGCGGAAACAACATCAGGCTCGGCCAACCCCCGCTACAGGCTGCGCGGTATTGGCACCAACGATTTTTCGGCCAACATGACCACCGCTGTCGGTGTCTCCGAAGATGACGTGTTCCTGGATAGCGGGGCGTCACAGGGTGTTCCCATTTACGACCTTGACCACGTGGAGGTTTTCCGTGGGCCGCAGGGCACATTGCAGGGCAAGAACACAACTGCGGGCATGGTCTCCTACTATACCAAAAAACCTACCAATAAACTCGATGGTTACGTACGCGGCACAGCTGGCAACTACGGCCTATGGGGTGAAGAAGGCGCATTGGGCGGCCCTATTATCAAGGACAAGCTGATGGCCCGCTTCGCCATCGTCAACCGTGATTATGACGGGCAGTATTACAACGGCACCCACAAAAACCCCACCGGGGGCTACCAGTATTACGACATGCGCGGACAGATCCTTGCAAAACCGATTGACCACCTGTCCATTCTGGTCAAGCTCCACACCGGTCGCAACAAGACCATGGTGCCCATAGACCATGTTGGCCTGCTTGATGGTGGCACGGACGCGCAGGGCTACGCCCAGACATCTACCCGCAACATCCAGAACAACGGTCGCACGGACGCCACAACCCGACGTTCGGGCCTGTCGGTCAATGCCAAATATGATTTTGAAAACGGATGGAGCCTCGCCAACATCTTTGCGTTGGAGTGGAACCACTTCAACGTCTTCTCCGATGATGATGCAAGCCCCGCACCGGTTGATTATCAGGAAAACATTGGTGGTGTCGCCCGGGTTTTAAGCAACGAAGTTCGGGTGGTTTCTCCCCTGAACAAAAAAATCCGTTATGTGGGCGGCGTGTATTACATGCGCAACTTAACGCAGTCCTACAGCCAGCAGCCGCTGTACAGCCCCACCAACTTCGGGGTGGACGGCAACGCCTCGAGCTTCAATATCAACACACAGGATGCTGCCGTATTCTCGGCTTTGTCCTTTGACCTGACATCCCGCCTGACGCTGGACATTGGCGGACGCTTCACCTCCGAAACCAGAAGCGCCAATGGTGAGGCATGGGCGTATAATACCGACCCATCCAACCCCTACAACACGAACAGCCGCGCTCTTACCTACATCAACACAAACACGAACACCTACATAGACCCCGCCACAGGGCAGGCCATGAGCGGGCCACCCCTGAGCAAAACCTTTAACAAGGACAGTGAAGACGCAAGCCTGAAATACCGCATAGCTCCCGGCGTTATTGCCTACCTGCGCTATGCACGGGGTTTTCGCACCGGCAATTACAATACCTATGTCGCCACCACATCCGACTTCAGCCTCTACAACCCCGAAGAGCTGACCGATTACGAAGGTGGGATAAAAGCACGGGTCTGGGGTGGCAAGGCGCAACTCAACCTTTCTGGCTTTCATTACAATTATGACAACATGCAGGTCACAATCCTGCAAAATACCGGCACACACACCACCAACGCAGCGCAGGCCGTTTCCAACGGTTTTGAGTTTGAAGGGCAGGTCCGTCCCCTGCAGAACCTGTTCGGCTCTTTTGGCGTCACCTATCAGGACGCGCATTACACCAACTTCAAAAACGCCAGCGCGCCAACCCCCTTTAACGGTGGCAACCCAGTGGACCTGTCCGGCCAGCCACTTGAGCGCGCCCCTCATGTGACGGCAAATTTTCTGCTCAGCTACAAAATACCCGTCTCCTTCGGAGATTTTACGGTGCAGACCGACTGGCGCTACACCAGCCGTTACCGTTTTCAGGCATGGTCGGACGCGCATGCCGCAACACCGGCCGCTTTTCTCGCGTCTCCGCAGATGCAGGCCCTGGTGCGGCAGGCTTTTTCGCAAAATCCGGTCATTACCGGCAATGTGCGTATCGCCTGGCACTCGGTGGACGAAAAAACTGAAGTGGCTTTCTGGCTGCATAACGTCACCAACCAGATGACCTACACCAACGCCTTTGGTGAATTTTTCAATCGCAACATCAGCCGTTATCCCGGTGACCTGCGTGCATTCGGGTTTGAAGTCATGCGGTCTCTATAATGATGCAGGGACTGCATAAACAGAGCGGGCTTATTGTGCTGTTCGCCATCAGTGCTGTGGATTGCGCGGCCCATAGCATGAACTCGCTCGGCCCTTTTGCCGTGGGGGAACTGGTTCGGGCCGGGCGCTTCAGCATCATGCAGGCCGGGTTGTGGAGTTGTGTGGAAATGCTGGCCTACGCAATGGCCATGATCTGCATTGCTCCGTTATCCGCACGGGTCAGGCTACGTTTTGTCGCCCTTATTGCCGCAACCGGTCTGGTTCTGGCTCAGGCAGGCTCTGCCCTGGCAACAGAACTCTGGCCCCTGCTTTTACTGCGTATTCTGTCTGGCTACAGTCTGGGAGCGTTGAACGCGGTAGTCAACATCGGCGCCAGCCGTCTGGGCAAGCCGGTTTTTGTCCTATCGTTTGTCATGGTTGTGCAGACAGTTGTTTTTAGTCTAGCCAGCCTCCTGTTGCCCCACGCCAGCACTCTGGCAGGGCAGAAAGGGGTCTTCCTTACTCTGGCGGCACTCGTGGCAGTGCTGTTGCCGTTCATGTTTTTTCTACCAGATACGACAACAGACCAGCACATAACCCCACAGCCCGGACCTGCGCCCGCGCCTGCGGGCAAGACCAGCCTGTGGGCCCTGCTGGCCGTTCTGTTTTATACCGGTGGCTCTCTGGCGGTCTGGCCGTTTACCCAGCGCATTGGTATTTCTGTTGGTCTAGCGCCAACCTCTTTTGGGGTTTTATCCGCCATTGCCAATATTATGGGGCTTGTCGTCTGCCTTGTTACTGCGCTGCGCAGCCGCAGGCATGGCACAAATCCGCTGCTTGTGCCTGCGCTGATCCTTATTGGCAGCATTTGCGTGGTGCAGGCTTGGCCGCCTACGCGTCTGCTGTTCTGTGCGGCCTTCATACTGAATTACGCTCTGTGGTTTTTTATCTACCCAGTCTTGTCGGCCTGACCTGCCTTGTCGATCCCTCGGGCAAGCTGGCGGCCCGATCTGGGGGAGCATGGATGTTCTCCCAAGCGGCAACAACCCTGTTTGCCAGCGTGACCCAAGTCGGCGGGCTCTATATCTGGACGGGTCTGTTCAGCCTTGTGCTCTGCCTGCTTGCAGCCTGGGTCACGCTGCTACTCACGCGCATGCAAATACCAACAAGTATCACACCTTGTCGAGGCTGCGAGCCCATCGCGTGAAAGAATATTCTTATCTCGCGTTCTATCTTGAGCGTGCCCTAAGCCCGGACGCCCATAATTCCAGCGTCTCTTCAACAGACACACCGCCACTCATCATTTCCTGAAGCATGGTTGCCTATAGATTCAGAATCTCAATACAAAATGCAACTGTAGTGCTAGTTATGTACAAACAAAGGAGGAGTATGAACCGTAAGTTCTGGCAATGGTCCATGGTATAAGCACATATCAACAAGATTACTCTGCGCTGAACAACCTTGCGAAAGTTCTGATGTTCCCCGATCAGGGGTTAGAACATTAGGATTGCCATGTATTTCAATGCGATTCCCCTGTTCATCTTCCCCGACCTCAAACCATGCCCCCGTCGGAAGCTGGATGACACCGCAGATGACCGTATCACTCAGGTATGCTGCGGCAAGGCAGGCTCCCCGATCGTTAAATATTTTAACGATATCAGTATCTTGTATCCCACGGCTGCGCGCATCGTCTGGGTGAATTCTAACTTGCTCCCGACCTTTAACTTTGGAAGCACGGCTCGGTCCAACAGCATCCAGTTGTCCGTGCAGGCGAGTTGCAGGTTGCGTGGACAACAGATGGAGCGGATATTTTTGTGCAAGAGCGCCACCCAGCCACTCCTGTTTTTCCAACCAGACTGGGTGCCCAGGACAATCCTTATAACCAAATGCCGCTATTTGCTGGCTAAACAATTGTATGCGCCCACTTTCCGTATCTAATGCATGATTGAGCGGATCGGCACGAAATTGCGACAGAGCATCGTACGGAACCTCCTGTCGGGAGATTTCCAGATATCCTTGCTCCCAGAATGCTTCAAAAGTGGGGAACTGCTCGCCCGAGCACTCCTGCGCGTCCTTATACATTGCGCGAAGCCATGCTTGCTCATCACGGCCCTCGGTAAACTGTTCTCCAAACCCCATGCGAACACTCAAATCTGAAAAAATATCATAATCGCTGCGTGCCTGCCCTACCGGATCTATGGCTTTTTGCATTGCAATCATGAAGTTATCAGAAGATGACGTGCCTATATCATTCCGTTCCAGCGTTGTTGTAGCGGGCAGAACAATGTCTGCTCTTCTGGCAGTGGAGGTCCAGTGTGTTTCGTGCACAATAACCGTCTCCGGTTTTTGCCACCCTTGCTCTAATCTAAACAAATCCTGATGATGATGGAATGGATTGCCACCAGCCCAGTAAACCAGACGAATATCAGGATAACGCAAGTTTTTTCCATTGTATGCGTAAGTTTTCCCTGTTTTTAATAACAGATCGGCAACACGCGCGACTGGAATAACCAGACTTTCATGCCCGGTTTGTGTAGGGAGTGCTGGAGTTTTGAATTTACGGACATTATTGCCCACTCCATTCATGGACCCATAGCCAAAGCTCACACCACCACCAGGCAGACCGATCTGCCCGATCAGTGCTGCCAGTGCAACCGCAGCCCAAAAAGGCTGTTCTCCATGATCCGCCCGCTGCAAGGACCAGTTCATGGCGATAAATGTTCTTTTTGCAACAATACGCTTTGCCAAATCTTCTATAAAGGGCGCAGAAACCTGACAGATCCCCGCAGCCCACTCTGGCGAACAGGGCGCTCCCGCCACGCCTGTTTGCAAATAATGAGACAATTCCACAAAACCATCCGTGTAGCGGACGACAAACTGTTTGTCATATGTTCCATCTCGCAGCAGACAGTAGCAAAGAGCCAGCAGTAACGCCGTATCTGTTCCCGGCCTGATCGCACACCATGTTTTGGCTTGTGGAAAATCATCCTGGATCGGACTGACGTTGAGCAGTTCACAATCCTCCCGCTCCAGTAACGCCTGCATCCATTGTTTATGCTTATGTGCACCGCATCCGCCGGATTCAATCTGTGTATTGCGTGCTGGCAAACCACCAAACGCCAGAAAGAGCTCTGTATTGCGGACCAGAGATTCCCAATGTGTCCATTGGCCAGACAGCAACCCGATGTCTCCGACAACGTGGGGTAAAAGTACCATACCTGCGCCAAAGCTGTAATTGTTGACCTGACCGACATAGCCCCCAATGCAATTAAAGAACCGTTTAAGCTGGGTTTTAGCATGATGGAAACGTCCAGCACTGGACCAGCCATAAGACCCGGCAAAAATTGACTGGTTACCAAACTGTGCCCCCACCCGCCTAATCTCCGACGCAACGAGGGACAACGCTTCGTCCCACGAAATCTGACGATAAGCGCAACGCCCGGTACGGGCAGTCCCACTTTCTCCCGGCCGCCAGCCCACCCGAACGGCAGGCTGCGTAATACGCGTGGGGTGGTACGTATGCTCCACCAAACCGGACAGCAGTGGTGATGGTCCGTATCTTTTTCAAACGGTCGGACAGACACCAACCTGCCGTTCCGAACCTCAGGATAAAAAGCTCCCCAATGCGCTGCGTGTAAAGCCATTATCCTTTTCCACCTCCACCATACGACCATCGGTCACAATTACACCATGCCCATAAACACCCGCCCTGGCGCCACATGGCGTGTACGCCAGCATAGTTCTTTTTTCAGTCTATTTATTTCGATATTGATTCAACCTCACTTTTCGATATATGATATATCATATAGCATCATCTTGACGCAGATTCCACGTCTTCTTGCATGCAGGAGCACATGGTTAATCAGGACATTGCCTATGGAGACTCTGCTTCGCTGCTCTTGATTCTTTATCGTTCTGCTCACAGAAGTCCGCACCAAACATTGTGTTCTGAGCAACCCAGTTTAATCAACATTTTTCGTAGATATATGGGTTAAACAAAATTACACATAATTTTTTTGCATTTTGATATGATACATCATATATCATACATCAAGAATCGTTTCTATCCATATATACGCTATCCATTGGTGATTTATCCTCCACCCAATTGGCAGCACCACACCGCTGGAGACGTCCGATATGCTGTATGACAAACATCACTTTACCTCACGGCAACTTCCGCCACGGCTGACACGTAAGTCTTTGTTGCAATTGAGTGTTGTGGTCTCGGCTTTTGGCTGGGCACCTTCTGCTTTTTCCAGCACAACGCACCAGAGTAAGGCCAGCAGCACCCCGCAATTTGGGCATTCTCTCCAAGAAATTGCTCAAGCCCGACCCGTAGCCGCGGCAAAACAGGCCCCAAAGGCGCGCACTGCCGACAATCTGACGTCCCAGAAGGTGGAAGACGTTCTTGTTTCAGGCGGCAGAACGATTAACGGCCCCAGATCCGCGGCAAAACCAATGCTGATTTCCAATTCTCCACTAAGCGATATTGCCGTGGTGAGCCATCTGGATAACGAGCAGATCCGTAACACCCCGGTCCATGTCAGCGCGGACCTGCTGCGGTCTATCCCCGGCTTTCAGGTGGATGACTTCCAAGATGGCGGTATTGCCCAAGGTATTGGTGCACGCGGATGGTCCACTGAATCAGACGGCAATTATGTTGCAACCTATATCGATGGTTCAATACGCAACGTCTATTCTGGCGTATTGAACGGCTACAACGACCTGAACCCCCTTATTCCCGAGCTGATTAACGGATTGACCGTTATCTCTGGTCCGTTTGACGTACGGTACGGAGGCAACTTTGCAAGTGCTGGCAGCGCGCTGTTTACTACGCGGGACGATGTTGCAACCGGCATTTCTGCTTCTGGCGGGTCGTATGGAAAGGCCCGTGTTCTGGGAACATATGGAAAACATATTGGCAATGTAACGGTTTATTCTGCACTTGAAGGTATGTACGAAACCGGGTACCGCCAGAATGGCATAACCCGTCGCATAAACAGTTTCAGCAAGGCTGTCGTCGATATCAGCCCCGAAGATACCTTCAAAATCAGCGCTCAGGGTTACTGGACCGATTACGGACAACCAGGTTCGATCCCACTTAACTACATTCAGCAAGGCCTGATTTCCGAACGTGCGCCGCGTTCCGACCAGGATCGTGGCGCCAACAACCAGTACACGCTCAACGCGCAGTTCGAGCATGTCCACAACAACTTCACACTTGATGCAACGCTCTTTTTCAACAAGACGTGGCTTATCCGCCAGATTACCCTTGGTCTGCCAGGAACGGTCACACCCCAGCGCGAGTATCTGGATGACCGTTATACACTTGGAGCCGCGATAGAACCTTACTGGAAGTTCCATCTACCCAATGGGGGCCTGTTTGACATTAAAACAGGCATTACCAACCATATTGACTGGGCAAGGGATTTTCGTATTCCTGGCATGATGGCGTGGCTTATACTGCGGCGAACAGTCAGTATTTTTCAAGCTTTCTGAACATGAACCGCTTTATGGAAGACAACCTGTCCACCTATCTGTCTACATCCATCAGCCCCCTGCCGTGGATCAAGATGACAGGTGGCGCACGTTATGACCACTTCTTCTACTCCATCAACAACACCAAATATAATAGCGCAACAGGTGGTCTTTTGCGTCAGAGGTTAAGTACAAGTGTTGGCACGCCCACTGTAAAGGCCGCTATTGCCATCAACCCCTACAAACCCGTGACCATTTTTGTTAATTATGGGCAGAGTGTTACATCGCCTGATGCCAACAGTGATATTACAGTCAACCCATCGCTGGCACCCACACTGCTCACCAGTGGTGAAGCGGGTATCCGCTATGATTACCTGCCTTTGGGAGCACATATTCAGGGCAGTTCCTACAAGACCATTGATTCCAACGAAATCGGCGTTAATCAGGCCACCCTCCAGACCCAGAATATGGGCAAATCTTACCGCTGGGGGTTTGATACCGATGCCGCAATCACCTTGTTAAAATATCGTGGTGCACGGCTGGACCTGCATGGCAGTTACAACTGGTGCATGCACGGCTGAACACCAGCACCAACAACTTCATTCCCAACGTGGCGGACTGGCTGATTTCTTACGGTCTGAATGCGACTGTTCCGGTAGACAAAATTGACCGACGCGCACTCATCATGTCCTTCGATCATCATTTTGTTGGACCGCAGCCGCTCGACAAGGCCCGCAACTACACTGCACCACAGTATCAGCGTCTTTCAGCCCGTCTTATGTATAACGACAAGAAACTCTCCAACATGAGAATATGGATGTCGGCCATTGTCTTTCCCACCAACCGTTTTGCTGAAGATGCATGGATTTCGGGCAGCACCATTTACACGGCTCCTCAGCCCCGCCTGATGCTGGAAGGTGGTTTTTCCTTCGGGTTATAAAAAACATCGGCTCTGCACGGAGCGTCATGTTGTCTGGCGCTCTCGTCCTTTATTACCCTTGCACTGGAGTATCCCACCACATGCCGCAGAAAGAGACACTGCCTGCAAGCATATTCAGGCGTATCGACCTGCGTATTCTGGTCGTGCTCTCTGTGGCATACATCATCAACTGCATTGACCGGGCCAATATCTCGTTTGCCCACCTCAGCATGACTGCGGACCTGCACTTAAGTGAAGCGGATTACGGCATGGCTGTTGGTATATTTTATCTGGGTTATGTCCTGTTTGAACTTCCGGCGGCATGGTTGTTCAGCAGAATTGGTGCGCCACGCACGTTCTCCCGTATCATGATTTTATGGGGGTTGGCTGGCATGGCCATGTTCTTTTGCACAGACAAAACACAGTTTTATGGGCTGCGCTTTCTGCTGGGTGTTTTGGAGGCTGGTTTTTCTCCCCTTGCCCTCTATTTTCTTTCTTTATGGTATCCAGCGAACAAAATGGGGCGCGCCATATCCATACAACAACTGGCAGGCCCATTGTCCGGCGTTATTGTCAGCATTCTTTCTGGCGTCATCCTGGCATCCATGCAGAATGTCTGGGGAATAAGCGGATGGCGCTGGATGTTCGTGCTGGAATCCTTCCCCGCCATATGCCTTGGAATCTGGATTCTGCTTTTTTTGCCCGAGCACCCTCAGGCTGCCTCATGGCTGACGCAGGACGAAAAAACCATACTACTCAAGCATCTTCCCGCACCCAAAAAAACGGAAACATTCACACCCACACTGCATATGCGCAGCCTGTTTACCCTGATCATCCCCTATGTCTTTATTGTCTGTGGTAATGATATTTTCAGCTTCTGGCTGCCACATTTTTTACAATCAACGCATATCCAATCCCATATGACCATTGGCGTGCTGTCCAGCATTCCCTACCTGTTTGCAACGCTCACCATGCTCACAGCCGGTCGGCTGGCAGATTCCGCCGCAACAACACGGCGCACTCTATGCGCCGTATTCTGCCTTTGTGGCGCAGGGGCTCTGGCTTTTCTGGCGTATCATGGCACCAGTCTGAGCAGTGTTCTGGCCTGTTCTACTGTTGGGCTGGCCAGTTTGTATGGGGCTTACGTCGTCTTCTGGACCCTGCCCAGTTCAGTAGCATCCCGCCCTCCGTCCGCCACCGACTTTGCCGTCATCAACACATGCGGCATGATCGCAGGAGTGCTTTGCCCCATAATCGTAGGAAAACTGGCGACTTTGACCGGAAGTTTTGCGCCAGCAGAACTGGGTACAGCTGTGCTTATGGTATGTGCCGCGGCTTTTCTGACCATCCCCTGTGTGAAAAAAACCATATAATCAGGGCAAAACACAGTCGCCTGTTTAACGCTTAAGATACGTTTGCAGGTTATGCAGTATGATTTCTGTTCCTCTATCAATCGACTTTTTGATAAGGGCGCAAACGGCATCCTCATCACCGCTCTTGATCGCGGACAGAAGCAAATCATAATTATGCGGCATCTCAGCCTCGACATCAGACTGGGGGAACAGATAATTAAACATTGGGCCGATCTTCAGCCATAGCTGCTCGATAATTTCCAGCAGTACAGGTTTATCCGCCGCAGTATAAAGCCTAAAACGGAACGCGTGATTAAAAGACAATGCAGCAGACACATCACCTTTACGTTTTGCCTGACGAAAATCCTGCAAAATTCCATCAAGCTCGGCAATATCCCGCTTTGTCAGATTTTTCATGGCATGCACGGTGGCCAACGGTTCTATGGCGCGGCGTATTTCGGCCAGTTCCAGATACTGTCTGGACTCGAGCAACGGCACCGTAAAAGACTGGGCCGGCGATGCTTCCAGCACTCCTATGGCGACCAGACGCAGGAGCGCCTCGCGCACAGGAGTAACACTGGTGCCCAGGAGTTCCGCCAGTTCACGCGTAACCAGACGATCTCCCGGGTGAAGTCGTCCTTCAAGAATTTCTCTACGAATGTTCTTTTCTACATAATCTGCAAGAGCAACCCGTTGCGGACGTTCTATTTTTATCACGCTTAGCACCAAGCCCCCAACATTATAGACACGTTTTGCTTCCTTTTTATGCAACTATTCTAAATTTTGTGTTCTGGGCGCCTCTTCCCAAAACCCCATCTCCACCACCATACAACACTTGGCACATCTGCCGCCCCTCAGAACCGACACATCCTTGTGCAGGAAAGCCGGATGCTTCTTTGCGACTCATTGTTCTGGCGATATATCATATATTCCCGTGCATGCGAATGATGTAGTCTGGCATGATTTTGCCAAAAGAGTAAGGACCACCACCGTGTCTGCCGCCTCTTCCGCCTTATGCCCAGCCCCCTTACTCCACAGGACACTCGCAACGCTCGGCGCGTGGACCCGCATCCCCTCCCATGCGGGCAATGAACCGGCCATGCAGGCAATGGCCTCTTCCCTCACCCAGTTTTTGAGCAATACGTTAGGTGCCAGAATTATTGCCAATGGCACTGGCGCTACTTCTGGCGTTATTCATGCCGTCATTGATCGCGGTGCGGATGTTACACTGCTGCTCTACAATATGTATGACGTCATGCCCGCCACCTCTGAGACCTGGCTGGTCCCCCCGTTTGAGGGCGGTCTTGTGTCCCTGCCGACAAGGGAGAATGCTTTGTGGGGCGAGGAGCAGAAAACAACAAAGGACCGCTGGCAGGCATGCTTGAGGCACTCAGCCATCTGCTGCGCGAGAACAGGCTGAATGCCAATATCGAAATCATTCTGGATGGTGAGGAAGAAACTGGCAGCCAGAGCCTGCGCCGTTACATGGCGGGCAACCCGCTCCTCTTCCACGCAGATGCCGGTCTGTTCCCATCTTTTTGTGAGTATGGAGGAGGACCTCCGCGCATGTACCTTGGCTGCAAGGGCATGGTCCGTGGGCAGGCAGCCGTCAGGGGTGGGGACTGGGGCGGCCCCGAAAGACCCATTCACTCCTCCAACAGCCCATGGATAGCAAACCCCGCATGGCGCCTGCTGCATGCACTGGAAGCTCTAAGTCAGGACGATATGGGCACAGTGCTCCCTCCTCTTCCGCTTGATGCGGAGGCCACGGCTCAGGTCCATACTCTGGCACAAACATTTGATCTGGCGGCGGAGCTCAAATTCCGTGCGACCCGGCGCTATGGCGTTTGTGGCACCACAGCCGACCATCTGGCCGTCATGCTGGGGGGGACTGCTTGCAATCTTTCCGCCATAACGGCTGGCCATCCCTCCCAACCTGCTGTCATTCCTCCACATGCCTGTGCAACATTTGATCTGCGCTTTCCTCCAGACATAAAAACAGACGACATTGTCTCTGTTTTCCAAAAAAAACTGGAGGACTGCACAACGCAAGGGCTGGAACTGAGCATAACCTCCATCTGTCCGGGTTTTCGTGTAAGCGGGCAGACAGCACCAGCACGCGCGCTGGAAGCGTGTTACACACAGGCAGACTATACGCCACAAATCTGGCCGTGGGCTCCGGGCACCATGCCGGGTGCATTGTTCAGCACCAATGGTCCCGGACTTCTGATTGGCGGGCTCGGCTATGGCGGCAACGCCCATGCGGCCAATGAATTTATCACCCTGACAGGATTACAGAATTTTCTGGGCTTCCTGCTCAAGTGGCTGCCAGCAACAGCAGAACAGTGCAGGACACAAAAATATGCCTGAAAACAGAACGGCTCCTCCACTACTCCTGATGGATCAGAACGATGTTATGGCAGTAGGGGGAGACAATATCCGTCTGGCCATGCAGGATGTCGCTCAGGCCATTACCCTGCTCAAAAAGGGGCAGGCTGGTATGCCTGCCGAGCTTTCTGTCCCGCTCGATGCCTCGGCTGGTCCTTCCGCCAAAGCTTACGCCCTGCCAGCATGGCTGGAGGGAGATTACCAGACCATCGGCGTCAAATGGACCGCACATCGGCAGACCAGACCACCGGCGGAACAGGCTGCGGTTTCCACAACGCTCATTAACTGCCGCCTGACCGGGCAAAAGCTGGGTGTTGTAACCAGCGAACTCCTGACAGCCGTACGCACGGCAGCGGTCTCTGCCCTGGTCATGCAAAGCATGTCTTTTGCACACACTCCACGTATTGCCGTGCTGGGGGCAGGCACCATTGGAGCCCGGCACCTCCGTATGGCTACAGAACTCTTTGGCCACTCCGCTCCCATTCTGCTCTGGAACCGTACCGCGCAAAAAGCCCATGCACTGGCAGCACATTATCCCGAAAATCTGGTCCGGGTTGTGACTGATCTGGGGAACATCATGCGTGATGCCGATATTGTACTCGCCTGCACGGCGGCGCAGCATCCGTTTATTTTACGCGAGCATATCCACCCCGGCATGCTCCTGATTCAGGCTGGTTATGATGAGGTCGCAATACAGGCCATAACTGCCTTTGACCATATTTGCGTCGACCTATGGGGAGATTTTGCCCAGACAAGCGCCAAGAGCCTCTTCCGCCAATACAGGGAGGGCACACTGAGCCGCTCGGATGTTACCGCCGACCTTGGCGCGCTGGTCGCAGGTGAATGGCATCCACCTTTGGGAGAAAGTGTTTATTTTTCCAGCTTTGGACTTAATATTTTTGATATTGCCCTGGCGTCCCGCGTTATTCGTTCTGCTCAACAGGGAGGTCTGGGCGGCTTCCCCACTCCTCCCATGAACCATCATAAATAGCAGGCAGAGGATAACCACAGACGCTCAGCGCCAGCGCGAGTATGCAGGCCGTAACCCCCGACCCGCAACTAACAATAACCGGACGCTCGGGGGTTATGCCAACACCTGAAAAGCTTTGTTCAAGGTCAGGAACACTCTTCAGGCGTCCATCTGTCTCCAGCAGGCTGGCATATGGCAAGCTGACCGCACCCGGAATATGCCCAGCCCGAACGCCTTGATACACACCACTAGCCTGCCCGGAAAAAAATGCAGGGGGTCTGACGTCAACCAGCAGGGCTTCATGGCTTTGAATATTGTGCAAAACATGCTGCCAGGTTTTTGTCACATCGGCAATCTGCCCGCACAGGGCTGCCGTGCCCGCTTTCCGCACCTGCACGGCACGAGGCCCCTGTTCGACCTCCCCTCCCCCAGCGATCCACGCCGGAAACCCGCCATCCAGAACAGAAACCCGGGCATGCCCATGCACCTTGAGCATCCACCAGACCCGCGCAGCGCTATAAAGGCCCGCGCGATCATAAACCACCACAGGTTTTGCCGGATCAATCCCCGCTTCCGCCAGCAGGCGTGCAAACTCCGCTGCAGGCGGCAACATTCTGGACGGCGGCGCTGTTACAGGCAGGCACAGCATATCCACGTCGCAGCGTATAGCGCCAAGTATATGCCCATCCTGAAATTCAGCCTCAAGCTGGCGCATGGCAGATGGCGGAGCCCATGTTGCATCAATAACCTGCACCGCATCGCTGCTCATCATATCCTGAAGTTCGGCAACACTGAGCAGGTCTTTCCAGACGGCCATGCGATCAACCCACAAAATTATCTGCAAAGGGGAACAGGGCTGGAGAACCACCGCAATGGATAAACAAAACCCTACTTTTGGCCGCAATGCTGCCGTTGGCAATAAGACCAAAAAGGCCAGCCATGGCCTTGCCTGTATATACCGGGTCGAGCAGGACGCCCTCGCTACGGCCCACACGCTCTATTGCCGCATTGCCGTCAGCACTGGGCACACCATACGATGTTCCAACGTAGCGATCGGCAACCGTTACGTCCCCGGCCTGCACGGGTTCTGTCAGCCCCAAAAGAGCTGCGCAGTCATTGGCAATACCTGCAATGCGCTCCTGAAACCAGGCGGCGTCGCGCGAGACACTTACGCCAATGACGCGCGTCTGTGGCCAGAACATCCGACAACCGATCAGCAGCCCCGCCATGGTACCACCAGAGCCGACCGGCAGCACCAGAACGTCAGGGGGAGACATGTCCATGGCTTTGAACTGCTCAGCCATTTCCCTGACCGCACGCACATAACCCAAGGCTCCAGTCGCATTGGCTCCGCCAAGGGGGATAACATAAGGCACACCACCTGCATCCCGCACTGACTGGGCCAGCGCCTCAAAGCGCGCGTCAATCAGATGGAAATAATCGTCCGGGTCAAGAAATTCGAGAGACGCGCCAAAAATACGGTCCAGCAGCAGGTTACCCTGATAATGCTCTGGCCTGTTACCGCGCAGTACAAGCTTGGCCTTCATGCCAAATTTTGCCGCACACGCAGCCACCATCCGCGCATGGTTGGATTGGTGCCCCCCTGTGGTTATCAGCACCTCCGCCTTGGCGGCCAGCGCCTCTGCCATCAGGTATTCAAGCTTGCGGACTTTGTTCCCCCCGCCACCAAAGCCCGTATAATCGTCACGCTTGACCAGAAGTTCCACCCCCAGATCCGCACTCAGGCGCGGTAACGCGTCTATGGGAGTGGGCATAAATCCAAGTGGAACACGTGCAAATGTATCGAGTTTCAAAATCTGGGTCTCCGTCAGCCGTCCAACAGCATCACACGCGATGAGCACGGAGATTGCTACCGGAAAATAACAAATATGATATATCATATATCATATTTAGCTGACAACGCAACTCCATGGAGACAAAAGCACTGACCATACCATCTTGGATATTACACACCGTACCGGAGCCGCACTGTCGACATGACTTACCACCACAGGACCAACGTCTCTGCCAAGCACGAGCAGAGATTTTCTACTTGTCGGCTTCAAGCCGCATAATTGGTAGACACTCTATATTCAGCATGAAAGTGGCGGGGATTGAAAAACCAACCAGCGACCAGAAAATCATTCCGCACCCAGCAAGGGATGAACCTAATTTTCTTGGCGCCAAGTTAAACGCGCTCAGGCAGTCATGTGGTTTGTTAATCGAACAAATCGCCAAGGCTAGGAGCTTCAGCAGAACTTCATCTCCGTGAGCGTGGCGGCTGCAGGCGCGATCTTTGCTGAAACAGTGG
Source organism: Acetobacter okinawensis JCM 25146 (assembly GCF_000613865.1). Classification (GTDB taxonomy): domain Bacteria; phylum Pseudomonadota; class Alphaproteobacteria; order Acetobacterales; family Acetobacteraceae; genus Acetobacter; species Acetobacter okinawensis. The sequence goes on along the minus strand of NZ_BAJU01000009.1, from coordinate 66,964 downwards.
TCAAAATACATCGCTGAAAAGATTTTCACCTGATGATCAGGATAAAAACATTAAGTCATGTAAGTCAATTTTGTATGTGCATATGATTGCGTAGCGGAGAAGTCACGATACGCGTGGTCGATCTTCAAGCGATCAAAATCCTGGCAGCTTCGAAAAGCCAGCTTGATATGGTTTCACACGAAAAACCTTACGACCTCGGAAGGATTCCCGAGCCGATAATTTCCACCAGCCAGTCGACGAAGACACGTACACGCGGAGAAAGCTGCCTGTTGCTCGGATAGAGCACTGAGAGCGGCGTGGGGGTCGGTGGAAAATCGGCGAGAACCTCAATCAACCTCCCTTTCGCAAGATCATCAATGAAGCGGTAACGTGGAGCCTGTACGAGGCCTAAGCCTTGCCGCGCGGCAGTGGCACTGGTTTCAGCGCCACTGACCAACAATCGCGTCGCAGCATCACCTCGATCACCTCTCTCCGCACGTGAACTCCAGCGGCAGAGGCTGGCCGGTGCGCGACGATACGAAACCGATCATCTGATGGCCTTCAAGGTCCTCCGGTGTTGCGGGCATTCCATGCCGCGCCAGATAGTCCGGGCTGGCTACGGTGACTTCTTCCATCACCCCCAGAGACCGGGTCACCATCTCGCTGTCAGCAAGAGGGCCAGCTCGCACGACGCAATCCACACCCTCCCGGACCAGATCGACAAGCCGTTCGCCCTCTCCGAGATGGACGGTCAGGGCAGGATGTCGTGCGAGGAATTCGGGGAGTGCCGGCAGCAGGATGGTGCGTGCGAGGTAGCCGATGACGTCCACACGCAAAGTGCCAGAAACAGTGCCAGTCGCCCCACAATCCGCGTCCTCGAGATCGGCCAGTATCGCAATACAGCGCCGATAATAGGCGGTTCCTTCCACAGTGGGCCGGACGTGACGAGTCGAACGTTGCAGCAACCGTGTGCCAAGCCTGCTCTCCAGTGCCTTGATCGCAGTGGTCGCGACCGGCCGCGAAACACCACAGGCGGCTGCCGCGGCGCTGAAGCTGCCGCGATCAACAATGCGGATAAAAAGATCAAGCGTGGCGAACCTGTCCATAGGATTGTTCCATGGCGCAAAACAGTGCTTTCTGGAAGTATGATCTTATCGAACGGGTGACAGGGTGAGCAATATGGGGCTCCTAGCAAACGGAGAATCCCATGACTGAAGTCAAAACAATTGCCCTCGTCACCGGCGGAAGCCGAGGCCTCGGGCGTTCGACCGTCGAGGCACTTGCCCGACGCGGTGTTTCTTCGATCTTCACCTATCATACCAACAGGGCTGCTGCGGAAGCGGTTGTCGCCAGCGTCGAACGCAGCGGCGCTCGCGCCGTGGCCCTGCAACTCGATACTGGCGATGTTCACACGTTTCCGGCCTTTGCCAATGAGATTCAACGCGTGCTGGGCGACTGGGGTGCTGAGCGTTTCGACTACCTCATCAACATGGCAGGTACGTCGCATAGCGGTCTGTTCGGTGAGGTTACGGAGGAGGATCTTGACGCCGCTTATCGTGTTCACGTCAAAGGTCCGTTGTTCCTGACGCAGGAATTACTGCCACTAATCGCGGATGGCGGCCGGATCGTGAACATTTCTTCGGGACTGACCCGTTTCTCCTACCCCGGCCGGATCGCCTATGCCTCCATGAAAGGAGCGGTGGAAGTCATGACACGTTACATGGCCAAGGAACTCGGCCCGCGGCGCATCGCCGTCAATACGGTTGCTCCTGGCGCTATTCAGACGGATTTTTCAGGCGGTGTCGTGCGGGACAATCCGGACGTGGCTCGGCACATCGCGGAAGCAACCGCACTTGGGCGTCCGGGCGTGCCGGACGATATCGGCCCGATGATCGCCTCGCTGCTGTCCGAGGGCAATCGCTGGGTCAATGCACAGCGGATTGAGGTCTCCGGCGGCCAGGCCATCTGAGTGCGAGCAGGCCTGCTTGATGGCGTCTGGCATCATACTGGAAATAGCTTGTGCAAATGCTTCTCGACAGTGTGGTCGCGACTGCGTTGTCGGGCTTTCCGTAGTCGGAATATTTGTGGATGAGCAGTAATGTCGTGACCGAAGACGGGTGGCGAACGACTGGACCTGCTCCAACCTCGCCCCCGGCAACGTAAAGCTGTGCAGGTTCCCATTGGCCAGCGCCTTCTTTGTCGAACCACCTTCGGCGGACCAGTAATACTCCACACGGCTCCGCTGCCTGCTGTCCCAGCTTGTCACATGAACAATAATGCCCTTGGCAATCTGGTAATCCCGACTGAACCGCAGGCCGGATGCGCCCATAACCAGCGGCGCGTCAGGCCCGTTATCTTTGTACGCCAGAGTGTGCACCACTCCCGAACTAGCGGGGATAACCAGCGGAACAGGCGTCGCAAATGCGGACAGATCGGGGTCGGTCAGGCCGTTAAGCTGGGCAATCCGCCACCATTGCGCGGCATCCCCCAGATGGGCGGCCGCCACATGATAAAGCGTCCTGTCCGCCGCCGTCACTTTGATGGTGTTCGCCATGTTACCCTATGCGATCGGGCACTTCCATGCCAGTCAGCACGAGGCCGCCAATCTGCACCGAGGCAGACGCAGACAGCCGCCCTATCGAACCAATTGCGGTTTCGATGTTGGTCAGCGTCAAAGACATGGCGGCTCGCAGGCGCAAAGAGCGCACGGACAACATTGGTCACATTTGTGGAAGAGTATTTAACCTGTGCCAGAAACTGCGCGGGGGTACAAGAGCGAAGATGTTATGCCTTCATACTGCAAGATGGCCGGAAGGCCGTGGTGAAATGCGGAGGATTGCAACTTGAGGCCAATACTGCTTGCCTTGCTCTGCCTTTCCGCGCTTCTGCCAGCCATGCCAGTTGCAGCGTTCCGAGGCGGATCCAATCCAACGACGCAGCCACAACAGACTGATGCACTAGGGCTTCTGGATCATAAGCATTATCGCAACGTGGACGGTAAAATTGTCCACTCTCCAGCACGCACCCGTAATGGAGAAGTCCCGCCGGGCGCCTCTGCCAAATGCCGTGATGGCACATACAGCTTTAGCCTACACCGTAGGGGAACATGCACCGGACATGGCGGAGTGAATGAATGGCTGGGGCTGTGACCGGCTGGGCCACCGTTTGCATGACCATGAATGGCTCCTGAATGGTGGGGGCAGCGTAGTACAAGTTTGGAGGTGGGTAAAATAAAAAAGGGCGGCAATATGCCGCCCCTTAACCACAATCATATTTGAATATTACATACTTTTATCTAGAGAAAAATAGAATCTATTATCAGGACCAAGAGCACTGACTAAATTTTTAGCGGCCCCATACTCCCCATCTCTCACGCGAATAATAGTTTTTTTCTTTTCGGATATTCTCCAAATTCTAGTTGTGAGATTTTTTCGTTTATTTTGCCCCCCAGGGTCATACCCACGCTTCTTTAGCACATCCATGATCTCATCCACTGAAGATAATCCGAACGGACTAGAGAAAATCAATTCTAAAATTAAGCGCTCCAAATCATCTTGAGAAATTCGCTCACCACTGTCGACTAAATCATCTTCATCAGACGCATCGACCGTGAACTCATCCTCTTCTCGAGAGTACAGTAGGTCCTTCAGTGGGATGCCTGACAGCCGCGAGGTCTGCTCCAAAAAATCATCCAAATCCTTCAAACGGTCTGTGATTTTTTTCTTTCAGCAATCGCACTTTTCAGCGCTATCTCTAGTGGACTGGCCATAACTGCCTCCGCACATATTAAGGTTTGTATAATATGCTAACACAGAGAACAAAGGTGGTGTGAATGAAAAACGAATTCAAAAATTCATTTTTCGATTTTTCTCTTGCCATAGGGGATATTGTACGCGAGAAACAGCGCAGGCCAAACCGCCCTAAGCAAATGAGAGGTGAGAGTTTCATTTGTTTTATAGGCGATTTGGTTGCGGCTACATTTCAACGCCCGTTAAAGCGTGCTCGAAGTAGCCTAGGCAGGAGTGTATCCACGCCCAGTGACTTAATGCGTCTCTGGCTGGATACACTGCTTGCTGAAAAAGTCAAGAGCGCGCTGGGCCTAGCATAGGGAGGCCCGCTTATGGTGCACGTTCGCGCATATGTACGCGTTCGCTTTGGAAGGAAAGAGCATGTTTGCTCTCATTTCCGCTCTTATCCTCATTAATGGGTAAGTGAGAACGACAAGGGGGCAGCTAATGCTGTCCCCGACTTCTCGGCTCATCAATATCAAAGGAAATCCGCCATGCAGCAAGTACCTCAAATATTTAGCCCCGCCTATTTTGCCTGTCTAATTTTCATTTCAGCTTTATCAGCTACTTTCTTCATATTCTCTTATTATAGTAGAAAAAATGAAGAATTTTTTGATTGCTTCGTTTTCAAATTCGGTGGTTATAATATGATTGCATATGCTTTATGCTTCACAATAGAGGCAGCAATTATGTAGCCCCCCCTCACCGCCCCACGCTCCTCCCCGGATACTGCGTGTACCGCATCAGTTCCGGAGCGGTGCCGGAGGTAGGCAGAAATTCCTGCCCACTCTTCCCCTAAACCAACGCCTTCTGCCCCACCTTCCTCTGCTCCTCTTCCGCAACCACATCGCCCCAAAGCTGAGTGATGGCGCGTGCGGCTGTGCGTATATGTGCAAGCAAATCGTCCGCTGAGCGGCCAAATTCTTTTCTTACGCCCGGCAGGGCATAAGTGGCGTGAAGGAGAGCAACGGAAACGGCATTATCACTCATTCTCTCACCAGCGTTGCCACCCCCGAAGGGATGGCTGGCCGTTACGGCGCTTACGCTGGCGTTTGGAAGAAAGGGACGGGGGCGGCTTTCTTCGCTCCGTTCAGCCTGCGCGCCGGTTCGGAATTGATGCCACATAGCAGGACCGCCAGGCGGGCGAGGCCACGAGGCGTGATTTTGAAGTCATGCCCCACGCATGTTTCGCCTGTATACCGCTCCGGGTAAGTTTTGGTCACAAGGCGGCAATATCCCTGCGTCTGGCCATAGTGAGCAGGACGGAGCTTCTTCTTTTTCTCGCCTTCACGGCAGGCCCATTTGTGATCAAGCAGGAAATCAACTACCTTGGACATACCAATGCCAAGTTCCCGCCCGGCATCCCGAACGCCCATATCCCCCTCAGCTTCCGATATGACATCCAGTGCGGCGGCTTTGGGGGAGAGTTCGGCAATCTCGGCATCCTTGGCTTGCAGTTCTTTCTGCTGCTCAAGAGCCAGCGTGAGGGCTTCGACCATGTTGGATGGGGCAGCCACAGCGGGCTTGGCCTCCAGTTCCAACCAGCGGTCAATGATCTTCAGCCGCATGTCGGCCCGGTAGCCTGTTACGAGGTTTAAGGTCAGGTTCTTGGGTAGGTTGTATTCCTCGTATTCCTGCCCATTCTGGGGGTCTATCCAAGTTTGGATATACCCCGCTTCATCCAAGTTTACGGCTTTCAACATCGCCTTAATGTCGCGCACGACATGGAAGTGCTTTTTACCTGTCAGTTCCGCGATTTCGCGGCTGGACATCGTAGGCGTTGAATAAACGACGGCGTTTATGGTATTTGTCGTCATGTTGTGACTTCCTATGGTCATTTCTGAGAGGCATCAGAGCGGTTTTCGAGGCCGTGCTCTGGTGCCTTTTCTTTTGCTTCCATTTCACGAAATACGGCTTGAACTTCTCCATTCATGCTTCTGTCGTGGCGACTTGCCCTCTCCCTGATATAATCAAGAAGACGACGATCTAACCTAAGTGTTAGAGTTGCTGTGATCTTCATATCTCCATTTCTGCAATTGCACTCAAAATGCGTGCATAGACATGTTGTATACATGCAATCATAATGCGTGCAAGCGTTTTTATGGGATAACCGATGTCTGATTCTCGCCCCTCAGTGACCATACGCATGCCAGCGCGTCTAAAGACGAAAATAGAAGAGCGCGCCAAAAGGAACATACGCTCTCTTAATGCTGAAATTATCTACCTTCTTGGCTTTGCTGTCGATGAAGTAGACGATTGGGAACACTGGAAGGGTGCTCAGGATATAGAGCAAACAGAAGAGGAGATACGCAAAGAATCAATACAACAAATGATACAAATGGATGCTGACGCACGAGTTGCTGAAGCATCTGGCATACTTTCAGATCATGATTTAATTCGTATTTTAGTGGGCCGTCTAGCAAGCAAGAGTGGCGGCGTCGCCTAGTTAACACGCATTTTTGGGGTTCCCATCAAAACAGAAGAAGCCTGTACGGCTGTTCTGAATAAATTTAAGAAACTGCCACTCTCCATCTTTGGAGCCAACATCTGGCGTTATGACGGCAGACACAATGTCAGATATTCCATTAGTAAAAGTAATATTCAGACCGCCAGAGAAGCTGCCTTTCCCGGCCGCCATTCCTTTGAAATGAATCACATTACCTTCTTGCCGCCCTTCTGACTGCAATATACCCCGAACTTGCGCTTCATTCAGCCCCATAAGACTGCGAAGCTTAGCTGGGGTAAGATTGATGCACGTCACCTCTACTAATTTTAAATAATTGCAATCCTCAGCCTGAGTCACAACTGGCAATGTGAGTAGGAGCAATGAAACGGCAATCCAGCGCATACGAGTGGTCTCCTCAAAAGATTTCTATGATGCGGATTAGATGATTTTTATACTATATCTCACTGTCCCACGCTCCGTCCCGGATACTGCGCGTACTGCATCAGATCCGGGTCCGTGCCTGAGGCGCGCATGTCTTGGCGGGCGCGGCGCTCCTGTGACGCCTCGACGTGCGCCGCAATCTGCTTCCCATCCACATAGACATTTACTTGTGTTGCAGGCTGCGCTTGCCCGACCTTCATGTTCAAGCCAAACATGCCGTAACTATGGTCGTAAAGCCATTGAGCTTGCTGCGCCTCTTTCGGGTGAGAGCGGAGTGTCTCCCTGAGTTGATTATCCCGCGCCTTCTGGTCCTCGTATAGAGAATATCCCTCGTAAGCGAGGCCGGCACCAGAAAGCAGGCGACCGAAAATTGTTGAAGCTCGGGCGGCCGTGGATACCGCAGCCGCGGGCGCAGCGCCAGAAGCGGCAGCGGTAGGAGCGCTGGGTATGGAAGCTTTCGATAGTGTTGCCAGAAAAATCCTTAGTTCTGTGTTTAACGGCCCCAGAGCAGCCCCAGCAACGGCCATGGAACCGGATAACGCCACCAACCCAGCGATACCAGCAACTCCCAACTCAATGTCAGCTACCGCCCGGGAATGCTTAGCCGTTCGGCTTTCCATTCCATTTGGCACTCCCCATTCATCAATTGCCTCAATCTCTGCTGTAGGGAGGACTGTGACTAACCGAGTTTTCGGCTCTTTCTGCCTTGCCTCTTTGTAAATATCGAAGGCCCTCCCTTGTGAGGGCACGAATTTAGACATCTTCGCACTTCCGTTAATGTTCACGCACATATTGCGCAGTGCTTTTATTCCACGATTATCATTCTTTGGGCAGGCATAATTTGCAATGATTTTTCAGTGCATGTAATTTCCGATAGGTATTGGAGATTCGGAATGTCTACACAGCACAAACGCAAAAAACCGCAAAAGTCGGAAAGCCTAACTATCCGACTCGATCCCAAAATGAGGTTTGCATTGGAATTCGTGGCGCGCCTTAGGGGACAAACCATTACGAAGGTTATCGAGCGCGCTGTAATGGAAGACGCAGAGAGAGCCTACGTGATGGATGGAAACCGTAATATTAAAGGTAATTGGTCAATTTATTGGGATATAAATGCTGGCGTTCGAGCTATAAAACTTGCCTCAGATTCCGATACGCACCCCTCATTCGAAGAGGAGGAGATGCTAGATTTCATTAAGGTCCATTGGAATTATTTCGCGTTCGACCGCAAATTATTGATCTTAAAGCGCGATAACTTGGATATATTGTGGCCAGAAATAGAAAATCTCATCAATACATGGAGGGATTGCAAAGCCACAGATAGACAATATTGTGCGTCATTGATGCGCGCAATGCTGGAGGAGGTAGGTTTAGATGAAAAATCGTGGGCTCCCAGCAATATGGATGATGAGCGTTATCTTGTAGACCCCACCGACGCATAATCCCCTTCTAACCCCGTTCCCCATCTGCCTAATCCAAATTATATATACAATGTGCCTTGCCCAATGTGGTTTTATCATATATACAATAATCCATGAGATACGATTGGGACGAAGCAAAACGACAGAGCAACATCGCCAAACACGGCGTTGATTTTGTCGTGGCAGAAGGCTTCGAATGGGACGTTGCTCTCATCATGGCCAGCCAGAGCGCCAACGAGCCTCGCCTTGTCGCTGTCGCCCCAATCAATCTGCGGCTTCATGTTCTGGTATTCAGCATTGAAACCCGCATTGTTCGCATAATCAGCCTGCGTAAGGCCAACAAACGGGAGGCAAAGCTCTATGCCGCGCAAACCTGAATTTATCATGCCCACGGATGATGAAGATGCCCAGATCAATCAGGCATTGCCATGGACCCGGACAACCCGGAACTGACAGAGGCGGACTTCCTGCGGGCACAGCCTGCCCAAGAGGTCGCCCCTACCCTAGCCAGCGCACGCCGGGTGCGCGGGCCGCAGAAAGCCCCCACCAAAACGCTCGTGTCCATGCGACTGGACCCCGATCTGGTGGCCCGCCTAAAGGCCGATGGCCCCGGCTGGCAAGGCCGCGCGAATGAACTGCTGCGTCAGGCTGTCGGGCTTTAAGGCGTACGACATTACGGCGGGAACAAACTCCTAGCCCCACACTGCGCCTCCATGGTACCGTGCGCGCCATGCAAAACTCCCGATGGGAAACCGACGAAGAATTTGACGATGGTGGAACGCCCATGTGGCGCGCGCGTCAGGCGCACCTGCAGCAACATGCAAAGCCCACAATCACCATCAACGCGCCCCAGCCCACCCCCAAAACAGTGCGGGAGTGGTGGGACAACCTAACAGTCGCGCAATGCGCCCTCATCGGCTATTTTGTGCCAATGTTCCTAATGGCATCGCTGGTCGTGGGCGGCGTTATCTTCATTCTTGCCCTCGACTGGCTGGAGCGGCACGGAATCATTCATCCCCAATAACGGGCACGCCTCCATTCGCAACATCCTCACCGAACAACCGCCCAACAAAATGGCGGCCGACAACTCGCGCCACGTCCTCTTCCTTGCGGATTAGCGCTCCAGAAAGCGTAGCGCGCGGCGGCTGCTTGGCGCTGCCTAGCTCAAAATACACCATTTTGTCGTCATTGGAGCCTACGCGCCCGGTGCGCCCCTGCACGTTACGCTCAATTCCCTCCCGCATCTCGCCTGAGCGCAGGCCCGGTTCGTTTTCCGGGTACCCCTGCCTCACGCGATCATCTTTGGTGCTTTCCGCCAATTCGGCCATGCGGGAAATGGCCCGGAGGCATCTTGGTAGTGTCCGAGTTCGGCCCGGGCCTCGCGCTGCACAAGTTTGGTTGCGCGCTCCAGCCCCTCTTGCGCAGCGTTTTCGACCTCCACAACCATACCGCCCAGAAGGGCTGCAAATTCAACCGGCGTCATGTCAGGCATTGGGCTGCTCCATGGTCATGGAATTCCAGTTGAACCGGTAGCCTTCCATTTCAGAAAAAGCGATGGAGTGCGCCATAACTTCGGCGTCGCTCATATCCTCCATCGCCACGGTGTAAGGCACCCCATTCTTTACGAGCCAACAGCGTTGCTGGAAGCCTGGGGTGCGGAAGAGTTTTTTGCTTCGGTCGCTACGGCCTCCTGCTTGGCAATCAGCCATTTCAGCGCGGCATCCGCAGCGTCTGGGTCAACAATATCCCAAAGACCGTCCAATTCCTTAATGCTTCGCGCCTCGGCTGCGTGATCGGCCCCTATGACCTGATGATTGCTGGGCATGCACGAAGCAGAGGTCTTGTTGTAGTAACCGGAAACCTTCGTGAGTTTACCAGGGTAAATGGTCTACGTTCCGAGGATTGGATGGCTGATTAAGCCAAGCATAAAAATCGACTATCCAGCCCGTCAATGCACACTGCCAATCTTGTCTTTGCAAACAGCAAAAAACTTGTGCCAAATTCCACAACTACCGCAATCACGACCAGCAAACAAAACGCCTCCATCATTGAGGACATCAGTGTGTTTATCTGGCAGGATAATCTCCCCGTTTTATTTCCGTAAGAAGAAGCGACAACGGTGAAGAAAGATTATATCATTCTGTTTGCCGATCCAGCGGAGTCCGAAGACCGTTCTGTATCCATCGAAGGCATGGAACGCGGGCAAAGGGCGTAGTTGATCCGTAAAACCCGTAACGATCTCGGTTTGTCTCAAGTCGAATTAGCCAGTTGTCTCCGCGTTCCTGTCAACATGTTACGAGAATGGGAACAGACACGGGCGATGGCCCCTGACTTCGCTGTAGCCTACATTCGGGTCATTGCACGACACCCCGATGATGGCTGATGAGGTCAGATATCTGGCCCTTCAATGCACAAACTATAGGCAAACTGGCGTATGGCACACTGCGGTATTGGCCTTTATCCCGTGTTGTCCGACGTGAAGAGGAGCGGTGTGTGGCTGGAATGGGGGGAATGCAGTCTGTCCGCTGTCTGGCAAACGGAGATATAATTTCGTTTTTTTCTTGGCAGGGAGGAAACGGCAGCTTGGCGCTTCATTCTTCGCAAACCCGTTGTAGAAGACGCTTTCTTCATCGTTAAGAGGGACTTGCCTCCCCGCTTCCCTGCAACACGAATATTCTTCTCGAGTTGAATTATTCCGAGCTACTAGCCCTATTTTTCTACGAATTCGCCTCGGTGCTGCGCCCACCACTCATAAAGGCTATCAAAGGCCATAGGATTCATTTTCAGTGTCAAGTCTCCCCCTTCCAAGAAATGTCGAGCGGCATATTCGGTAGCCGTAAGGTGCTGTCCGTCTTCATCACATCGATCATGAAATCCATGCGGCTCAGCTTCGGAATATCGTTGCGGTTCCATATGTATTCCAGAAGCGCAGGCCTTATCTGTGACGGTGTCGTGTGGTAGATTTTTTATAGTTCAATAAACGAAAATTTTGATGGATCAATACCTTGTTTCCAATAGCCTTTAAATCCGCTCTGATATATGCTGGAGTTGTGCGCACCGGTTATGGTCCGATAGGCATCTATCGCCGCCGCAGAAAAGCGGCTCTCTTTGTCCACCGAGATCTTCGCCAATCTGTCGTAACTAGCTCGATCGTCGTTTTGAGCAGCTATGATTAACCCTCTGAATTCTTCTTCTTCCTTCAGCGACTTGAGTGTAACTCCGGCTTCGCTGATTACTTTATTCAGCGTATCGATCTCTTGTTGTGCCTTAGTAACTTGGGTAGTGGCGGCCTGTGACATGTCCTTCGCTTTCTCCGCCTGAGTAGCGACTAGATCGACCGTCGCGCTCTGATTTTCGACGCGCTCTTTAAGTTGTGAAATGGCCTGTGCGTCTGCTGTTGCCTTTTCCGTTGCCGCGGTGAGTTGCCCAAAAGGCGAGACGACTTTAGTAATACGTTCCTCAATCCCAAGGGCGATCCCAGCAAAGATCGCCAAACCGCCGATCGTCGTCAGCACTAATTTTGGGATTCGTACCCCACTTGGTCGTAGAACAATAAAAGTCGGGAAACCGACTCCAAAGAGAACCAGAAGAACCCCATCTTTATCATGCTCGCCCTATCGATAGTATCAGCGGCATCACCCGCTTTGCTAGACGCTCCCAGAAATCATGGTGCCTGTAGGAAGTAACCATGACAAGATTCAGCCTTCCACTCAGGGGCATGGCTTCCCGGGCGCGTCGTCGACTGCGGGGTTCTTTGTCGAATGATGCGCTGTCAAGCGGGTATCTGCACGTTAGTCGGTGGGGCCGCTAAAAATCTGGCGAGACTCCTCTCCAGTAGAGCGGCAACATCTGCTTTGCCCTCTTAGCAGCCGGAACCGGCCGGTCCGTTTGCGGCTCCCAACCAGCTATGAGTGACCCAGCCAATTCATGTCCGCTTTACAAATAGCGAATTGACGCGAGGTATGTCTGACATGAGGCGATAATCGCGGCTTTTGCCGATTTTTTGCGCAATTTCGGATAAACACGGGTTTTTATCGGTTTTGCCGGTGTCCGAGATCACTAATTGGCTCTAATATCAGCCATAAGGCTGGGCAGGACAGGTGAAGGGTGCACCCTTCACACAACCTTATTCACCTATGGCTCAACGGTGTCTTGTCCTGCGGAGCATCGGCTGCCGCCGTAAAACGCTAGAAAAGATTTAGCCGCTAAAACTGAGACACTAAATCTCGCCCCACTAAGGGCAAAGAATAGTCAATGAGCCGTCATGATCTTCAGTGTATGCGGATAGAATCACACATCACTTTTGATCTTAATCACAAGATGCTTTTATTATAGACATCCAACAAACAATACAGGAGCACTCGATGAGACCCGCCCCTAACCGCTGCCCCACACATCCGGGCGAAATACTGCGGGATGACGTTCTTCCGGCTCTTGGCAAATCGAAAATCGAAATTGCCGCGTTGCTCGGTATTTCCCGCCAACACCTTCATGATATTTTGTCAGAGAACAAGCCAATCAGTCCGGTTGTTGCTGTTCGTATTGGCAAGCTCTGCGGTAATGGCCCCACCCTTTGGAACAGAATGCAATCGGCTTATGATGAATGGCAGGCTGTTAAAACTGTCGATGTGAGTAAAATTCCTACTCTACATGCGGTAGAAATGACACCATGATGAAAGGCCCGGTTCAGGATAATCTGACCGGGCCTTTTTTGGTTTACTAGACAGGCCACTTCCCAAGATCGGGAACTACAGCAAAAATTTAGCCGCTAAATCTTTGCCTCTCATTATATCAAGAACTGTGCCGTATAGTTCCGCATGTTCTGATTATGGGAAGAACGTTCCATCCGGAAATATAAGCACTTTCATACAAAATAAATGCTTCATAAATTATGGATTGAATTGGTTCATCATTAGAGGTTGAGGTAACCCTATAATTAAAAATCCAAATTATATAAATATATTATTCATTTTTTTAAAATAATACCTTGATTGAAACAAAAAAGGCCGTCATAAACATGACGACCTTTTCCGTTAGAGTTCAGTGTTAGAAGCACTTAACCCCGACGAACCGCTGACAACTACTCAAGCGATCCGACATCTTGGTTAGTATAGTACCTAGGTTAAGCTGGTATTTCAACCATGGAACGGGCTGTTTGATACGGAGAAAATAAAATGTCATTAGAAAATTTAGGCCGCAATAAGAATTTTATTTTTGATAGCAGTTCTAGATTTCTTTTCTAATCTACCATCTTTTTCCATGTATATATCTTTTTTCGTACTAGTAAGGCTTACTAGATGAAGATGTTTTATTTCACTGAAAGAGATGCCGCTGCACATCTTGGCATTTCCGTCTCCACTTTACGACGAGAAAGATTAGATGGTCGCATTGGCTATCTAAAAATTCGTTTTCGTGTGCGCTACACACAAACTCATATTTCTGATTATCTACTAAGAAATGAACAATGCCCGACCATATCTTCCGAATTGGGAAACACTTTCTTGGAAAACGCCCCAACTCGGATGCATGGTGCGCGTGCTGGTATGAACCACATACCAGACAGACAAAGCGAGCATCTCTTGGCACAACAGTTTTTCAGGAAGCCCAAATAAAGCTGGCTGCATTTGTTACTCAGAATGCCCATAGACGCAATGAACCCGCAATCGACACGACAATTGCATCCGTTTTTATGCGGTGTTACTCTCAGCACTCACAAAGCACACGCAGCTCTGGCCCGAACCAACGCGCTCTAGAATTAGTGCTTGAAGCCCTAACACCTGGTCTTTGTGTTTCTGATTACACGCTAACAGAACAGAAGCGCATAGCGGCACACCTACAAAAAAACGGCTTATCTACTGGTTATACCCGTAGAGTGATGGGTATTGCAGCCGCTGCTCTAAACTGGTCGTGGAAAAATGGTGAGATAGACAAACAAATGCCAATTACCTTGCCCCCTGAGGGGGAAGGGAGGCAACGCATCATGACGATACAGGAAATAGCGCAACTGTGGGACGCCGACATGCCCCCACACATGCGGGTATTTGTCGCCTTATTGATTGGCACAGTCTCTCGACCAGAAGCGCTCTTACAGCTTACACGCGAGCAATGCGACCTGACTCATGGGATTATTGATCTCAATCCTCCCGGCCGAGAACGGACCAAAAAGCGACGTCCACGCGTACCAATGGCACATTTCCTTCGCCCAATCATTGAAGCCGCTGGACCTGGTTCCCTTATCACCTATCATGGCAAACCAATTGCCAAGATCAATAAGACTTGGCGGGCAGTGCGCCGTAATGCTGGGCTACCAGAAGAAATTGTCCCCTACACAATTCGTCACACAATGGCGACAGAGCTTATAACCCGTGGAGTGCCTGACATAGAGGTTGCAACCTTTATGGGCCACGCCATGCCCAATCTCCGCACGACTGGACGCTATGTCCATGTCCGACCGGACTATCTTAGCAACGCCAGAAAGGTTATTGACGAAATCGCAAGCGCCATCGACCGGGCTGCAACCCAGTCGATGGTAAATCTCAATATGCGTGCTATTCGCGTGCTAGACGATCATGCAGAAGGTAAGGAGCCAACTGCTGATGCCCCAGAAAACCTTGGTTTTCTGCCACTCTAGGAATGGTGGGCGCAACAGGGATTGAACCTGTGACCCCTACCATGTCAAGGTAGTGCTCTACCGCTGAGCTATGCGCCCATTCCTGATGTGTGTGGGCCTTTTATCCTCCTTGCCTTGCGAGCGCAAGCCCACAATAGTGGGAATATGAAAAAATTTGCGTCTTCCCTGTTTCCCCCCAGCCTGCGGCGTTTTCTTCTGCCGCAGCAGGAAGCACATGAGGAGAGTGGACCGGACAGGCAAATGGCACCGCCACCGGTGCTGGTGTCTGGCACCCCTGCAACCGGGCCTGTGGTGTTGGCCTCCCCCCACTCGGGACATTTCTATCCCGAAGCATTTATCCGCCTGACCCGCCAGCCGCTGGATATTTTGCGCAGTGGAGAAGACAGCTACGTGGAAAAACTGGCCCAAGGCGCGCATACTCTGGGGCCACCCTTGCTCCAAGCCACCTTTCCGCGCGTGTTCTGCGACGTCAATCGCGCGGCATGGGACCTGGACAGCCGGATGTTCCACGGGTCCATTCCCTCTTTTGTCGCGCCATCAGACCGGGGGTTGGCAGGGCTGGGCTCAATCCCACGCATTGTGGCGGACAGACGCCCCATTTACCGGCAACGTCTACCTTTTATGGAGGCCGCCTTGCGCATCCGCCATTACTGGATGCCCTACCATGTTACTCTGGCTGACCTACTTGAGGCCGCCCGGGCACAACATGGCTTGAGCCTGCTGCTGGACCTGCACTCCATGCCAGATGCACCACAGGCAGGCTCACCCGACTTTGTGCTGGGCGATCGTTACGGCACGTCCTGCACACCACATCTGACCAATCTTGCCGAACAGACCTTACAGGGGCTGGGGTTTAAAGTTGCCCGCAATCTCCCCTATGCGGGGGGCTATATTACCCGCCACTATGGCCGCCCCACCAGCAACATGCATGCCTTGCAAATAGAGATGCGACGCGGCCTTTACATGGATGAAAACACGCGTACCCCACACAGCGGGTTTACTGCTCTTTCCAACGCATTAACCATTCTGGTCGAACGTGTTCTGGCGCATTTTCCACCCGCATAAAGCCCGAATGCGCACGGCCACCAGACATGTCCGGCACAGATATTGAAAACCCTTGCCCCCCACCACATCTGTTGGACCAGAACAGGCAGGGTGCGGAAGCGCAACAGCTATGGCATACACTGCCCTTATATAAGATGATCGTAATTGACAGGACTTTGGCATGACACAAACACCCCCAAACGCCACAGCACATCAGGGCAGTGAAACGCGCGAGTTCAGCGCAGAAGTTGGCCGGTTGCTTGATCTGGTCGTGCATTCGCTCTATTCCGAGCGCGAGATTTTTCTGCGTGAACTGGTTGCCAACTCCGCCGATGCCACGGACCGCCGCCGGTTTGAGGCACTGACCGATGGCGCACAGGCCCTGCCCGAAAACGCCAAAATCAGCATCAACCCTGACAAAGACGCGCGCCTGCTGACAATCAGTGATGATGGGTCGGGCATGAGCCGGGACGAACTGGTGGCCAACCTCGGCACCATTGCCCGCTCGGGCACCCGCGCATTCGGGCAGAAGCTGGAAAATGCAAAACCCGAAGACCGCCCGAGCCTGATCGGCCAGTTTGGTGTTGGTTTTTATGCCGCCTTTATGGTTGCAGACAAGGTGGATGTCGTCTCCCGCCGTGCCGGAACGGACGAAGCATGGCGCTGGTCATCCGATGGCAAGGGCGCTTACACGCTTGAACCTGCCACGCGGGACAAAGCCGGTACGGATATTACCCTGCACATCAAATCCGATGCCGACGAATTTCTGGACCCATGGCGCTTGCAGGCAATTATTCGCAAATGGTCGGACCATATTGCGTGGCCCGTCACCATCATGCGCGAAGGCAAGGAAGAAGCCGCCAACGAGGGTACGGCCCTGTGGCGCAAGTCCCGCAATGACGTGACGGAAGAACAGCTTGAGGAATTCTACCGCCACATCACCCATAATTTTGACAAGCCGTGGGATACGCTGCACTGGCGCGCGGAAGGCACGATGGAGTTTTCCGCCCTGCTGTTCGTCCCCTCATCCCGTCCGTTCGAATTTGGCGAGCAGGTGCGCGAGAGCAAGGTGCGCCTGCATGTTCGCCGGATGTTCATCACCGATGATGCGGAAATCCTGCCCCCGTGGCTGCGCTTTGTGCAGGGCGTTGTAGATACCGAGGACCTGCCCCTCAACGTCTCGCGAGAGATGTTGCAGGCCACACCCGTTCTGTCGCGCATCCGCAAGGCCGTAACCACCAAGGTGGTGAACGAGCTGAAAACCCGCGCCAAGGATGCAGATACCTACGCCACGTTCTGGGAAAACTTTGGCCCGGTCCTGAAAGAAGGCATGTGGGACGACCCCACCTACAAAACGGACGTGGCAGCCCTGAGCCGCTTCCGCTCCAGCGCGGTAGAAGGACTGACCTCGCTGGATGACTACCTCTCACGCCTCAAACCCGAGCAGGACGCCATTTACTACGTAACAGGCGACAATGCGGACGTGCTGGCCGCCTCCCCCCAGATTGAAGGTTCAAGGCACGCGGAGTGGAAGTGCTGCTGCTCTGCGACCCCGTGGATTCCTTCTGGCCGGAACGCTTGGCACGTATGAGGGCAAAAGCCTGCGCAATGTTGCACAGGGCCTGAACGACCTTGAAAAATTTGGTGCGCCAGAAGCCAGCCCGGCCGAAAAAGCGGATATGGATACCTTACTCCCCACTCTGAAGACCGTTCTGGGGGATGCTGTGTCCGACATCCGCTCGACAGACCGTCTGGTCTCCAGCGCCATGGTGCTGAGTGCGCCAGAAGGGGGGCCGGACCTGCAACTGCGTAAGCTCATGCAGCGCAGCGGGCAGGACATACCGGACGTTACCCCTGTGCTTGAGCTCAACCCCGCCCACCCCATTGTGCATGCACTGGCACAAAAAGTGCAGGCTGGAGAGCAGATTGATGCACTCGCTCATATCCTGCTTGATGTCGCCAGCATTCAGAATGGCGAAACACCAAAGGATGTGAATGCTTTCTCCCGCCGGATCATGGATTATCTGGCAGGTGGCGTCCTTCCTTCCGGCGCACAGTAAACCTTGCGTGCCAAGGGGGAGAAATACCCTCTTGGTCAGCACTGGGGCGGCGGGACCAGCCCAGCCGCCGCTCCGGCTTCAGGGTTTTTCGTTCTGTTTGACAGCGCACCATAACGCATCCAGTTGTTCCACACTCTGGTCCTGCATGCTCAGCCCGTCCTGCGCCAGACGGGCTTCGACCGCCTCAAACCGGCGGGTAAACTTGTTGCACGCCTGCCGCAGGCAGGCCTCCGGGTCCAGCTTGAGCCGACGCGCAAGACTGGCTACCGAGAACAGGACGTCTCCCAGTTCGTCCTGCATTTTCTCGCGGTCTCCCTTTTGCATTTCCACCGAAAATTCATCGATTTCTTCATGCACTTTGGCCAGAACTCCCTCCACATCGGGCCAGTCAAACCCGACACGGGCTGCGCGGGACGCCAGTTTGGAGGCACGCAGCAGGGCTGGCAGAACAGGGGGCACACCCGCCAACGCTCCAAGCCGGGGGCTACCAGCCCCACCCGCCTGAGCCGAGCGCCTGCGCTCCCCCTCCTTGATCGCCTCCCATTGCCCCGGTGCGGCAGTGGCGGAAACACCGCCCGCGGCATGGGAGGAGGGCGCCACATCCTCCCCCAACACATCCTTGCCAAAAGTCACATGCGGGTGCCTGCGGATCATTTTTTCGGTCACGATCCGGGCCACATCGGCAAACGCAAAATGCCCCTGCTCCTCGGCCAGTTGCGCCTGATAGACAACCTGCAACAGCAGATCTCCAAGTTCATCGGGAAAAGCCTGCCAGTCCTGCCGTTCAATGGCATCCAGTACCTCGTAAGCCTCCTCTATGGCGTAGGGGGCAATGGTCTGGTGCGTTTGCTCACGGTCCCACGGGCATCCCTCCTCCGGGTCGCGCAGGCGTGCCATAAGGGCAAGCAGGCGTTCCATGTTCTGCGCGGCTGTGTGCCTGCCAGATGCCATGTCCTTGGGGAATGCTACGGGGGGCTGGGGCGTATTGGTCATGGTTCTTTGCCTGTTCTGGTGGTCTGCCGTGCGGGTGGCGGGGTCTTGATGTGTTAAACATTGTGCCATAATCCCACCCCGCGTCTATGCGCTTGCAGGGATAAAGCCTAACCTACCGCCAGAATCAGAAGAGGAAGGCATGACACAGAAACCCGTTATCTTCATTGATGGCGAAGCAGGCACAACAGGGCTGGAAATACGCGAGCGCCTCTCGGCCCTGCCTGTTACGCTGTTTTCAATCGACCCCGCCCGGCGCAAGGACCTGCGGCCCGCAAGGATGCCATGGCCGCGGCTGATCTGGTTGTTCTGTGCCTGCCAGACGCCGCCTCGCGCGAGGCGGTGCAGATGGCGGCAACACTGGGTGATGCTGCCCCCCGCCTGCTGGATGCCAGCACTGCCTTCCGCACCGATGCCGCGTGGGTCTATGGCTTCCCCGAACTGGCAGAAGGGCAGGACAGAGCCATTGCAACCGCTCTGCGCGTCTCCAACCCCGGCTGTTACCCGACTGGTGCCATCGCCCTGCTCCGCCCACTGGTGGACAAAGGCGTGCTCGATGCCCGCTACCCTATCTGCATTAACGCGATCAGTGGGTACAGCGGCGGTGGCCGCAGCATGATAGAAGCGCATGAAAGTGCTGGCGGCCCAGCTTTTGAGCTGTATGGCTTAAGCCTTGAACACAAGCATGTGCCCGAAATTCACCAGCATGCTGGGCTTGGCCGGCGACCGGTTTTTGTGCCTTCGGTCGGCCATTTTGCCCGTGGGATGATTGTCTCCATCCCCCTGCATCTGGATGACCTGCAAGGTCACATCACCGGGAGTGACCTGCACAACATTCTGCAAGAGCACTATGCAGGGCAGGAACATGTGCGCGTTATGCCGCACGAGCCGACACTCTCCGCCGAGGCACTGGCAGGAAGTGACAAAATGGAACTGCGCGTGCACGCAGGCACACACTGCCGGCAGGCCCTGCTGACTGCCCGTCTGGACAATCTGGGCAAGGGAGCATCCGGGGCAGCACTGCAGAACATCAGCCTGATGCTTGGTTTGAACAACGCCTGAATTTTGAAAGGTTTTTAATATTATGAGCAATCGTGTTGCTATTGTTACCGGCGGTAGCCGGGGTATTGGATCTGCCATTGCACAGGCTTTGGCAAAAGATGGGTATGATATTGCCATTTCATACTCCAGCAGTTCGGGTGCTGCGGAAGAGGTCGCGGAAAAAGTGCGTGCTCTGGGTCGTAAGGCCCTGACCATCAAAGCCAATGGCGCATCGGTGGAAGGCAACCGCGAAGTCATTGCCGAAACCATAATCGCTTTTGGCCGCATTGACGCACTGGTCTGCAACGCAGGCACCTACCCTTACGGCCCGATTGATGAAATGACGGTCGCACAGATCGAAAATATCCTGAACCTGAACGTGCGGGCCGTCATGGTGGAAACCATGGAAGCCGTAAAGCACATGAAGGAAGGCGGGCGGATTATCTACATTGGCTCCGCTTTTGGGGCACGCGCACCATTCCCCGGTATTTCGCTGTATGCTGCCACCAAAGCAGCCCTGCGTGGCTTTGCCAAGGGCGTTGCGCGGGATCTGGGGAGCCGTGGCATTACAGCCAACGTGATCGAACCCGGCCCGATCCACACCGACATGAACCCCGAAGATGGTGAAGGTGCTTCTCTTATCAGCAGTTTTGTCGCAACCGGCGCGTATGGCACGGTGGATGACATTGCCTCCATGGCTGCTTTTCTGGCCAGCCCCAAGGCGTCCTACATCACGGGTGCGGCCCTGCCGGTAGATGGCGGCCTGGAAGCCTGACAACTCTCCACACTCCTGAAACTACAGGAGTGTGGCATAACTTTTGGTATCAATACAAAACAGCCTGCATATCTTGCGATATGCAGGCTGTTCCTTTGTGCGGCTTCCCTGATGTCAGAATTACAGGCTAGGGAAACATCCTTTTTATAACAGAAAATGCTATTATATAAAAGGATAAATACAAAAACGGTACAAAAAATATAATGGCTTCCAGATCACCCATCATGCTCAGAACTCCCCTTCAGACACATGGTCTTCGGTCTGTGCGTCAAACAGAACACCCCCGGCAGCTGCGACCAGAATAATCATGACCGTGCCTACCGCCCATGCAAAGTACCAAGGCCCCTGATCGCCCACAAAAACGGCAAACAGCAAAGCCACCACCAGAGCCAGACCCAACCCTGCAAAACGCAGAAAGATTTTCATCTCCCCTCTCCTTTTCAGTAACTATGCGTGTCTTTTATAATATCTGCCGTATGTACTTTGCCACGCATCACGTAATAGCACCATGATGTGTAACACAGGATCAGCGGCACAAAAATCAGGGCCACAGCCAGCATGCAGGTCAGGCCGTACTGGCTGGCAGAACTGTTCCAGATTGTCAGGCTCTGATCCGGATTTGTGGTGGACGGCATAAAGAACGGGAACATGGAGGCCGCAACCGTGCCAATTGTGCCCACCCAGGCACCAAGGCCCATCCACCATGCCACACGCGGCCTGTTGGCCAGCACCAGCGCTACCTCCGCTAGCATGCACACCACACCCAGCAGCGGCAGCAGCCACAGTACGGGATGTGCTGCATAGTTGTTCAACCACGCGCCAACCTGCATGCTGACGTGCTGCCCGTGCATGGGGTTTGCTGGCATGGCAGGATTCCCCTGCTCCAACACAAAGCCATGCATGCCCCGCACCCACACACCACCGACAAGGAACAGGACAACCGCCACAAGTCCCGCACGGCTGGCGTAACGGCGCGCACGGTCATGGATCGGGTTTTCGGAGCGGATCATCAGCATGACCCCACCCTGCATCACACTCAGGCTGACCGCCATAAGACCACACAGAATGGCAAAGGGGTTGAGCAGATAACTCAGGAACGACCCGTCCTGAAAATACTGCCCGCTCCAGTTAAAGTGGTAACCCACCCCCTGAAGAATATTGCCAAAGGCTGCGCCATACACAAACATGGGCAAAAAGCCTGAAAGCAGAAAAACCCAGTCCCAGCTTGCCCGCCATAGGCGTGCATCCACCTTGGAGCGGTATTCAAACGCCACAGGCCGCAAGATCATGCTGAACAAAAGCAGGATCATGACCACATAAAACACGGAAAAGGATGTGGCATACAGGGTGGGGAACGCTGCAAAAATAGCCCCCCCGCCCAGAATGAACCAGACCTGATTCCCGTCCCAGTGCGGGCCGATAATGTTGAGCGCCGTGCGGCGCTCCCCATCCGTGCGCCCCACAAAGCGCAGCAGGGTGCCTACCCCCATATCCATGCCCACCATCAGGCCAAGCCCGATCAGCAGCACACACAAAAGGCCAGCCCAGACGAGTTTGAGAATAACATAAAGGTCCATGATGCAAGACCCTCCTTAATGCGCCACAATGGACAGGTGGTCTGCGTCAGCACCATGGTCGTGCTGACCATGCGCCTCCGGCCCCAACCGTGCGAACTTGAACATCAGGTAAAGCTCAACCGCGATAAATATGCTGTAAAGCACAGTAAACCCGGCCAGCGAGAACAGCATGTAAGACACGCTGTGCGTTGAAGCAGACATAAAGGTAGGCAGCCGCTCAAACACCGTCCATGGCTGTCTGCCAGCCTCTGCCGTAATCCAGCCGAACTCCGTTGCCAGAATAGGCAGGGGAATGGCCCACATGCATATCTTGAGGAACAGACGGTTACGTTCCAGCTGGTTCTTCAGGCTCAGGTAGGACGCCATTGCAAACAGAACGAAAAAGAAAACGCCGAGAAAAACCATAAGGCGGAAGGACCAGAAGGTCACAAACACATTAGGCAGGATATCCGGCTTGGTCTGCTCGACAACACTCTGGATCTGCTCGGGAGGGATGGCGGTAACATCCTGATTAGGCGCATGCCGCGATGCCAGCAGGCCGTAGCCCATGTCGTTCTGATGAGCATGGAACATCTCCAGATCCGCCGCCTGATGGCCCTCCTCATACCGGCGCAGGGCACTGACAGCGGCAATGCCGGACTCAATGCGTGGAGCGGCTGCGTCTTCCAGTTCGATCATGCCGGTAATGGGGGTGGTGAAGCTGTGCGTAATCAGCGGGGTCAGCACAAACGGCACCCCAATTTCATACGAGCTTTCCTGCTTGGCATCATTGGGCAGAGCAGCAATAATCCATGGCTCATAAGGCGGCTTGCTGGTGTGCCACAGCCCCTCAATGGCCGCGATCTTGGTCGCTGGTGCTCATAGTCCAGACGGCCGAGCACGTCGCCCAGCGTAATGACCGCAACAGTGGAGAAAATGCCAAACAGCGCTGCCATTCTAAAGGAGCGGGCAGCAAACTCCCGGTGTTCCTTGCGCAGCAGGTAGAAGGCGCTAATGCCCATGACAAACATGGACGCCGCCACATACCCCGCAACCGATGTATGCACGAACTTGGCCTGTGCATCGGGGTTGAAGACAACGCCAACAAAGCTGTCAAACGTCATACGCAGTGTTTCGGGGTCAAAATGTGCGCCGTTGGGCATGTTCATGCTGGCATTGGCCACCAAAATCCACAAGGCAGACAGGTTGGAGCCCAGTGCAACAAGGTAGGTAATCGCCAGATGCACAGGCTTGCTCAGGCGGTCCCAGCCAAAAAACATAAGACCAACAAAGGTGGATTCCATAAAGAACGCCATCAGTCCTTCAATGGCCAGCGGCGTGCCAAACATATCCCCAAAAAAGCGGGAATACATGGACCAGTTGGTGCCGAACTCAAACTCCATGGTCAGCCCGGTGGCGACCCCCAGAGCAAAGTTGATGCCAAACAGCTTGCCCCAGAACAGGGCCATATCCTTGTACACCTGCTTGCCGGTCACGACGTACACCGTTTCCATAGCCGCAAGCATAAAGGTCAGCCCCAATGTAAGGGGAACAAACATGAAGTGGTAAAGAGCCGTCAACGCAAACTGAAAGCGTGAGAGGTCAACGACCGCAGGGTTAATCAGATCCATTTTCTCAACCTTATTACAGAAGAAAAGCGTTTTTCATTTTCAGTTCTTCATGTCGCTCTCCCTTCCGGGCAAAAGCGTGCGTCTTCCACCCTGACAACCCTGTGCATGAATGGCAGCACCGCCGTGCGGTGGGTCATGCACACAATGGTAGTGCCAGCAGCCCACCACGTAAGGGCCGCCATAAGAGCCTGCTCAAGGGGCGCATCCAGCCCCTCGGTCGGTTCGTCCAGAACAAGCCATGGTGTCCGCCGCAGCAGGGCCTGAGCAACAGCCACCCGACGCGCCTGCCCACCAGAGAGGCGCAGACCATCATTGCCAACCCATGTTTGCAAACCCTTTGGCAGGGACTGAACAAACCGGGTTAACTGCGCCACCTCCAGCACCTCCGCCACATCCGCATCCGTGGCGGACGGCGCACCAAGCAGCAGGTTGTCCCTTAATGTTCCGGCAAACAGATGAAAGTCCTGTGCGACCACAGCAACAAACGCCGCCATATCCTCGGCCCGGAGCAGGCGCACATCCACCCCACCAAAGGTTATGCTGCCACCGCAAGGTGCATAAAACCCGAACAGAAGATTGATAAGGCTGCTTTTACCCACGCCCGATGGCCCTACCAGCCCCACATGCTCGCCCTGACGTATGCTCAGCGATGCATGTTGCAAAACCGGGCTGACAGTCTTGGGGTATGCAAAACTCACGTCACGCATTACCAGGTCGTACGGAGCGTGAGGCAGGGCGTGGGGTTGCACCACCTCCGCTGCACCATGCGGCGCGCACGCCATTTGCAACCGCATACTTGCCAGCCGCGCTTCCGCCGCAGCCTGCCGCGCCAGCGGCAGGGGGGTTACAACCTCAAACGCTGCGAGAACCCCCAGAACCAGCATGGGAATTTCAGCAACACTCAACTGCCCCATCTGGTGCGCGTGCGCCGCCAGAACCAGCACGGCCAGCGCTGTGACAAATGTCAGGATTGTAACAAGCCCGCGTGCGGCTCCTTCCAGCGCGTCAAGCATCCAGCGTGCATGATCCACAGCAGATTGCTGAGTCTGCCAACCTTTGGCACGGCTACATGCCGCATCCAAAAGCAGATACTCACCCAGATTCTGAAGTGTTTCCGCCAGTTCTGCCTGAATCTGGCTCTGCTTTTCTGCTCCCCTCCTTACCAGCCGGTCCATTGCAGCGCCGCTCAGGCATGGCACCAGCGCCCCACCCAGCAACCCAAGTGCAAGAACCAGCGCCGCCAGCGGCAGAAAACAGGCAAACACCCCGACAAACACCACACCACACAACGCGGCGCGTGCAAAAGGCAGAGCAACATCCGTATAATATGCTGCAACCTTGTCCGTATCCGAGACAAAGCGGCCCAACATGTCTCCGCCCTGCAACTCCACCAACCCTGCCGGAGCAAGGGGGATCAACCGTTCATACACCCATGCACGCAACTGCCCCGTCAGGCGCAAAGCACCATCATGGGCAACAACCCGCTCCATATAACGGGCCAGAATGCGCACCATGGCAAAAAAGCGCACACCCGTTGACGGCAGGATAATATTGAAAGCCCGCGCGCTCACCTGCCCTGCAAGCCCGGCCACCGCCGCACCCGCCAGCAGCCAGCCCGACAGGAAAAGCAGGCCAAAACTTGCCAGTGACGCCGCACAAGCAAGCGCCACCCCCCAGACCAGACGCCACCGCGCAGCAGCGGCCAAGCGGAGACCCCCCTCCAGCCCGACATCAGGCCCTCACCCTGCAAAGGACTTCCCTGCGCCATCATGCAACGCTCTCCGCCCTGACCGGCTGCACGACAACCGTGCCGTCAGCCACATGCAGCAGCACGTCCGCGCGTGCAGCCATGACCTGCTCGTGGGTTGCCACAACAACAATGCGCCCTGGCACACAGCGGCATATGGCATTGCTCACCCGCAACGCACTGGCTGCATCCAGCCCTGCCGTTGGCTCATCAAGCACCAGAACATCCGGGTTGCGCAGCAGAGCACGCGCTAGGGCCAGACGCCGCACCTGCCCGCCGGACAGGCGGCTCCCCCGTTCGCC
This sequence comes from Acetobacter okinawensis JCM 25146, assembly GCF_000613865.1. Classification (GTDB taxonomy): domain Bacteria; phylum Pseudomonadota; class Alphaproteobacteria; order Acetobacterales; family Acetobacteraceae; genus Acetobacter; species Acetobacter okinawensis. Next base: position 41,112 of record NZ_BAJU01000009.1, on the reverse strand, counting down.
TATATGCGTTTCAAACCCATTGGGGAGTGCATCAATAAAGCCCAGCGCATCGGCCTGTGCCGCTGCGTGGCGCAGTTGCTCCTCATCCGCATCCGGCGCACCAAGGCGCAGGTTGTCAGCCACGGTGCCAAAAACCATAACCGGGCGTTGTGGCACCCATGCCATGCGCACACCATCCAGTTGTATGGGGTGGCCAGACACATTGCTGGCTTCCAGCGTTCCAACTGAAACAGGAATAAAACCAAGCAGGGCATGGAGTAGCGTGGTTTTACCTGCACCACTCGCCCCGGTCAGGACCGTTAACCTGTTTGCTGCAAAATCACAGGTTACGTCGTGCAGAACAGACATACCATCCGGCCGACACACGCAAAGAGCACGGCATTGCACTCCCCCGATCACGCCCTGCATGGGTTGCCCGCTATAGGAGCGAGCCAGAGTGGGCAAGACCCAAAACCGTATCCATGCTCTGCATGCAGCCTGCGCATTCTGCCGCGCATGATAACTGGCAGAAAAAGTGCGCAAGGGCATAAAATACTCTGGGGCCAACAGCAGCACCAGAAAAGCAGAGCGGAAGTCGGCAGTGCCCGCCAACAGACGTGTGCCAAACACAACAGCCACAAGTGCTATGGACAGGCTGGAGAAAAACTCCAGTGCAGCAGACGTCAGGAACGCCACCTTCATAACCGACAGGGTCGTACGCCTGTGCGCATCCGCCAGTTGGGTAATCCGCTCCAGACTCCCCTGTGCGCGCCCCAGCAGACGCAGGGTTTTTAACCCCCGCAACGCATCGAGAAAACTACCACCCAGCAGGGATAGCTGACGCCACCTCCGGTCCATAATGGCCTGCGCGCCATAGCCCACAAAAACCATGAATACGGGAACAAGTGGGCCGGTGCAGGCCAGCACAAGAAAACTCCACCCATCCACGCCCGCCACAACTGCCAGAATAAGCAGAGGCAAAACGACCATCATGGCAGCAGAAGGCAGGTAACGGGCAAAATAAGGGACCAGCGCTGCCGCCCCTTCCGTAAAGGTGGTCACGATATCTCCGGCAGCCACATCCGCACATGCAACTGGTCCCGCAGCAAACAGATGCGCCAGAAGTTGCCCGCGCACATGACTGGCCACCCGCAGCCCGGCCCGTGTTCCCATCATGTCAGATGCAAAACGCGCCCCCACCTGCCCTGCAAGGCAGATCAGGATCAGTATAAATGCGCGCCCTTGCGTGTGGGGGGCCTGAGCATGAAACGCCACGTTGTCCACCACATGCGCAAGGAGGACAAACTGGCATACCAGCAGAACAGCGCTCACACCCCCGGCCACAACAGACCCAAGCAACCAGCCACGCGCAATGCGCACCAGTTCCCTTGTCATATCTGTACCACGGGGGCGTGTGGAGGCTGCGACCATACGATCATACTTACATAGTTTATTTAACTAATTTATTTAATTATATAGGTATGCAATTCCCGTCAAGATAAACATGGTGTTGAGAATTTTCTCAGTTACAGAGTGCCCATGTAAAAACGATGTGTATCTTGATATATGTATTTATAATATGATTTATATTTATATTCCGTTAATGATGTTTCGTTTAAATACGATATATTTTCATATTAACTTTTTATTTTAATTATTTTTATTTTTAATCTATGCGTTTTTATTATTTTTTGTCAGATTTTTAATAACGACTGCCCCCGTTTGCAGGGGGTTTTTCCCCGAATAATGCCCGGACAGATCAATATTTAATGATTTTTCTAACTATTATCGAGCAAGCCAAAACACTGTAAAACACACCCTCTCCCATTAAAGTCAGGGCACCTCAACAACAATGCGCCCCCTCACCTTGCCATCCAGCAATTCCGTTGCCAGCGCTGGCACATCAGGCAGAGGAATAACCCGTGTCAAACCTGCAAGCAGGGTTTTATTCACCTGCTCTGCCAGACGCGCCCATGCCTGCCGCCGCACGGGTTGAGGGCACATCACACTATCGATTCCCACAAGGGTCACACCACGCAGAATAAAGGGGGCAACTGTTGCCGGAAAATCCATACCACCCGCCAACCCACAGGCTGCAACCACGCCTTGCGGCTTCATGGAGGCACATACAGACGCAAGAACCTGCCCGCCCACCACATCCACAGCACCAGCCAGCGGGCTTTTTCCAACGGACGGGACGGCATTTCAAAATGTGAGCGCGCAAGTACCTCTGTCGCCCCAAGCTGATGCAGGTAAGCCTGCTCCTCCAGACGACCGGTTACCGCCACCACCTCATACCCCATCTGGGCCAGCAGCATAACGGCCACACTCCCAACCCCACCGGTTGCTCCTGTTACCAGCACAGGACCATGGACGGGCTCTACCCCTTCGCGCACAAGGGCCTGCACGCTCAACATAGCCGTAAACCCTGCCGTTCCTAGCGCCATAGCCTGCTGACCACTCAACCCCTGCGGCAAAGGCTGCAACCAGGCACCCGGCACGCAGGCCTTTGCGCAAACCTCCCCAGTGCTTTTCGCCTACCCCCCAGCCATTGAGGATGACTTCCTGCCCGACAGAAAAATCGGGGCTGGCAGAGTGCTCGACCACACCGGCAAAATCTATGCCCGGAACCATTGGCCAGTTCCGCACCACGGGACCGCGCCCGGTAACGGCCAGCGCATCCTTATAATTCAGCCCCGACCAGTGGACACGGACAGTCACCTCCTCCGCAGGCAGAGCGTCGTCGGGTAGACATACGAGCTTGGCCATCTGACCAGCCTGTTCAAGAAAGAGCGCATCAAACATCAGTTTTATCCAGCGGGAGCAACCAAACAGTCATCACGCCACCGACCAGACAGTGGCGCATATATGCTAGCCACTCCCCAACGCCTGCAAAGCCCGTCTGTTCCGCTCTGACAGAGTTTTGAAGACCCTCAATTCCTCCGTGACATAAAAAATACAATGGGAATCATTGCTGGTCAGCGGCTCACTTTGTGTTCATACTGTGACATCCTAACAGTAAACCGGACGTTCTCTTGCTCCTGTTCATAATGGGTCTGCTGACCCTTATTCTGCTTATCGCAATCAGTATCCTGATCGCGCTTTCCGAAATCTCTTTTGCCGCTGCCCGGGAAGTCAGGCTCCGCAGCCGTGCAGAAGCAGGAGACCCCCGTGCCCAGGCTTTTCTGGCACTCCGCCGCAACAGCGGGCAGGTCATAACCGTTATCCAGATCTGCCTGAATGGCGTGGGAATTATGGGGGGTATTGTCAGCTCCGAAATGCTGTCCCCCCCACTGGCTGATTTTTTCACTCAGTGGAGACTGTCCGACTGGTGGGCGCAAAATCTGGCCTCCACCCTTAGTTTTGTTTTTGTTACCGGCATGTTCGTACTGTTCGCGGACCTGCTGCCCAAGCGCGTTGCCATGAGCAACCCCGACAAGGTCGCCCTTGCCGTGGGCTGGTTCCCACGGCTGGCACTGCGCATTCTCTACCCCGTTGTCTGGATTTTTTCCAAAATTTCCGATGTGGTGCTCAAAGCGCTCAAAATTCCTGCTGCCTCGGCAGTGGAACCTGTCACTCCGGAGGACCTGCATGCCATTCTGGCCGCGGGCACAGCCTCTGGCGCCCTGCTCCATCAAGAGCACCAGATGATCGAGAACGTGCTGGGACTACAGGACCGCTCGGTTACCTCCGCCATGACGCCCCGGGACGAGATTATTTTTCTCGATATTCAGGACACTCCCGAACATAACCACGAAAAAGTGCGCATGGAGCCGTATTCGCGCTACCCGCTGTGCAATGGCGGACTAGACAAGGTCATTGGCTCCATCCGCGCGGAAGACGTTCTGGCATCCGTTGTGGACCCGTCCACCGCTCCCTCGGGCCGCCCCCATTCCAACCCCATTGCCCGCATGCGCCGCGACGTCCCCTCCGTGCCGGAGACGCTGAACCTATGGGATACACTCGCCCAGTTTGACACATCCGGTGTGGGTTTTGCGCTGGTGGTCAATGAATATGGTCTGGTGGTGGGGCTGATTACCTTCAAGGATATCATGGGTGTGCTCATGGATGGTCTGGCCAGCCCGTTTGAGGAGCAGGCCATTGTCCAGCGTGACGCCAACTCCTGGCTGGTGGACGGTGCTGCCCCCATTGGGGAAGTCATGCGTGAGCTGGATATTGCCACCCTGCCCGACCATGAGCAGTTTGATACAATCAGCGGCTTTATCATGCACCGCCTACGCCGCATGGCACGCAAAACTGACCGGGTGGATGCCTCGGGCTTTCGCTTTGAGGTCGTGGACGTGGAAGGTTTCCGCATCAACCAGCTTCTGGTGACACGGCTGAATACCACTGTGTAAAAAGAGCAGAGTAGAAAAAAGGGGCAAGGCTTACCGGTACCGGCCGCCTTGCCCCTTTTTTCTATTATTCCTCTATTAACTAAAAAATGACATACTTCTCTTACCTTAACATCGTCCAATATAATTGGAGAGAGTGAGATGAAGTTTATAGCGATTCCCGTTGCTTTCTTGCCCGTTCTTTTACTGGTAGGCTGTGCGGAAACACCCATGGGGCCAACCGCACAGGTTCTGCCCGGACCCGGCAAAAACTATGGTCAGTTCCTGCAGGAACAGAACTTCTGCCGCTCCCAAGCCGCGGCGGCCGTGCAGGGGCAGGCCGAACGGCAGAACCATAAGGCCATTTATGGTGGGCTGGCCGCAACAGCTCTGGGGGCAGGTCTTGGCGCTGCTGCCGGCGGCGGCGCGGGTGCTGGCATTGGGGCGGCTGCGGGTGCCATGGGTGGCGGTCTGGGGGGGAGCCTCTATTCCAACAGTCAGCAAGGCGGCATTCAAACGCAGTATAACAATGCGTATGTGGCATGCATGATCTCTTATAAAAACGTCCTGCCTGCCCCGCAGCCTGCTTACGGGTATGGTTACTCGCGCTAAACGCAGGCCCGGATTTTTACCCTGAAATCTGGGTCAAACAGACCTTGTAAGCAACAGGTATGACGTGCACCGCAGCACACGGCAGCCCCATATAGCTTCCACATATCTGATGATTAAAATAAAAAACCATACCGTCCGGTATGGTTTTTTATTCCTCTGCCTTTCAACAGGCATAAAAAAAGGGCCATTCTTGCGAATGACCCTTTTCCACACTGAATATCTGACCAAAGCCAGAGGCAAGCGGCTTTAGAACGCAGCCTGCACACGGGCGGCGAGAGAGTTCCCGTTACGCCCAGCGTTGTTCCATGCAGAACCATTCTGGGAAACAATGAAGTGGTTGAAGTCAAGCATGAAGCGGAAGTGGCGGTTAGGATACCAGTTGATACCACCGGACCATACAGTCTGACGACCACCATTAACGTTCTGCGCAACGTCACTGAAGTCTGTTACGCTGTAACGACCCGTGATTTCCATTGCACCCCAGTAACCGCGTGAGGGGTCAAATTCATGTTCCACACCCGGAGCGGCGAATGCACCTTCCTTGATGTTATATTCACGACCCTTGCCAAACAGAGTATAGTTGGCAGAACCGTAATAACCCTGAAGATGAACGGTCTTGAGCTTTTCAGCCCCCGAAATCCCACTGTTGTCCCGGTTGATACCGATATTGTAGTATTCGCCTTTAAGCAGAAGCTTTTTCCAGCGGAAACCAAGTTCCGGACCTGCCGACCACACAGACGATGCGTTGCTAATTGTAGCACCAATCAGGTTTGTGCTGGTCAGGTTAACTTCTGGGGACTGACCGGGCTTATAGGAACGCGAGCAGGTACCTGCTGCCGTGGTTGTGCCCGCACTGCATGTTTCAGCCACCTTGAAGGCGCTGATGGCGGAAATGCCAACATGCACGTCAATGTCCTTAGACATATAAGGACGACCAGCAGCGCGGAAGGTGCCGCCCGTCTGGCTGTTTACAATACCTGACACACCATAGGAGTTGTTGCCAGTTGTATTGCTGCTACGCTGACCAAAGCTCTGCCCCGTAAAGTAAGCAGCAACCCACCAGCGTTTTTCGTAATGCAGACCACCAAAGCTGAAGCGGGCGTCACCTGCTGCAATCTTACGCACGGCATCGGTGATGGCGGGACGTTCCATCATTTCGAAGTCGTTCGAGCTTTCGGAATCTTCTTCCGTTACGCGCGGCTGGAAGTAACCGACCGTCAGGATGGTATTATGAAAGCCCGTGTAGTTCAGGTTCGCTTCATACAGAGTCTGGTCGGTGGATGCACCGTCAGCACTACCTGCACCAAAGTCAGGCGTTACGTTAGCAACCCAGTCTTTGTAACGAAAGGTGAAGGGGATACGAATACGGCGGGCATTTTCGGTAAAGCTGCTGAAATCACCAGCTTTTTCGCTACCACGCGCGTTAGTCCCAAGAAAACCACCAAAGTCTTCGTGGAAAGCCAGACCAACGGAAAAGCCGTATGCGCCGTCTTCGGAAGAAACCGTAAAGCGACCTTTGGGGAAGCCGACAATCATGCCACCAATACGGACTTCTTCGTCAGATGCCGTGGCAGCTTTGAAGTCCTTCCAGGACATGGTGTCACCACGGTCAGACGGCGGGGTGCCGACACCGGACAGGGGAGCAGCTTTTTTGAGGGGTTCCTGCTCACCAAACTGCACGTTCGGGTCGTAGGTGCCGTCAGCAACATGCATGGTGTTGCGGCCATGGCCAGCCGCCTTACCCACGCGGCCTTTTGCTGAGGTCGCATCGCTTTTTGCCAGCTGATGCTTGAGGGTGACGATCTGCTGCTGCATATCCCGACGCATCTGGGACATTTCCGCACGCAGCAGACGAATTTCGGAATCCTCAGTGGAAGCCGCCTCGGCCACAGGAGCGATTCCAGCCAACATAAAAGACGTTAGAGCAACAGAAGAAAAAAGCGAGTTACAGCGCATTGTGGCCATTCCATGATAAGAACGATGAGGAGTGAATAACCCGCTCTAACTTTTTTGTGCGTGATGCTTCGGTGATGGTTTCGTTACGGATTTATTAAAAAAGCGGCCCGTTTCCGGGCCGCTTTCCAGCAAGCTCAAATGCGCAGTAAAAATTACAAAACGTAATTTATTTGCCGCTTTTCCATGCGGACATAATGCTGTCCTTAACGGCTTTGGGCAGAGGCACATAATCCAGCTTGGTGGCAATGGCATCACCATTATTGAAGCTCCAGCTAAAGAACTTCTGCACGGCCTGATCACGGTCGGGGTTACGGGCAGGAACAGGAACCAGCACGTAAGTTGCAGACATGATCGGCCAAGCTTCCTTGCCATCCGTGTCCAGCAGGTTCACTGCAAAATGGGAAGCATGGCCCCAGTCAGCAGCCTGTGCGGCGTGGGAAAAGCTGTTCATACCGGCAACAACACTGGCGCCAGCATGGTTGCGCAGGCGGATGGTGGTCAGGTGGTTGCGGCTTGCATAAGCGTATTCCACATAACCAATGCCACCTTCGGTGTTCTGCACGGTTGCTGCAACGCCATCGTTCCCACGGGCACCCAGGCCACCGGGCCAGCTAATGGATGTGCTCGCGCCGTAGTTTTCCTTCCAGGAGGAGGAAGAACCCGCAAGGTAGGAGGTGAACACAAAGGTTGTGCCCGAACCATCTGCACGGTGAACTGGTGCAATCGCCACTTCCGGCAGCTTGACGCCGGGGTTCAGGGCCGCAATCTTGGGGTCATTCCAGGAGGTGATGGTCCCTGCGTAAATATCTGCCAGCACGTCACCGCTCAGCGTGATCGTGTCGGGCTTGATACCGCCGGGGATGTTCACAACCGGAACAATGCCACCCATAACCGTGGGGAACTGGAACAGATGGTTGGTTTCCAGCTTCTGGGCATCCATGGGAGCGTCAGACGCGCCAAAATCCACCGTGCCTGCCACGATCTGGTTCTGGCCTGCGCTGGAACCAACGCTCTGGTAGTTAACGGTCACGCCGGTGGCAGACTTGGCGACTGCACCCCAGCCTTCATAGATCGGAGCGGCAAAGCTGGAGCCTGCACCGGTCACGCTCTCGGCCCGAGATGCTGCTGGAAGTGCCGTAAGGAAGGTGGTCATGACGGCCAGACACATTCCAGACCTGACTGAAAAACGCATGTTGGTTTTTTCCCTGAGCCAATTGCAAAAGCTTATGCGGCAACAAAAACGTGCCGCGCTGTTCTGGGTTAAAGTAAGTCAGGGGGAAATGGTATTATGCTTTCAGGACAATTGGATGACGGTTTTATGACAACCCAGTCCATGGCTGCCTTTAACAAAAAACGGGAGCCAAAATGCGGTAGCAGTAAGGTCGGATCAGGTCGCAGGAGTTTTCCAGCAATATCTGCAATGCCACCGGTTTTCTTTAACTATTCAGAAAATTTGATATCCTGACCGTTAACCTCTTGTTGTACGGTTTTCCTGACTGGGCAGGGGACGGACGGTATGGTATGTTGGTCGGAGTTTTCGTTCTCCGCGTGAAGGGGAACACTGCTGACCATACCACGAGGATGGTCCATGCCAAAACGGTTCGTGACCTGCTGCATCCCCATGCCTGCCGCTTGGCCACCTATTCCATTCATGCCGGGTATGGCAGAAAGCGCCATAGGTGCCAGATGACCCAGCCCATCCCCCACAGTTGCCAAGACATGACCGTGACCGTCCGGATGTGCCGCTGGGAGCGCACAAACTGTGTCGGCATCTTTTGGTTGTGAACGAGAACAGCCCATCAACACAACACACCCGAACACGCAAACAGCAAGGTTGTGTCTGATATGCTGCATGGTTTGCAAAGCCCTTCTTTTTAGCTCCCGGGTTCCTCAACAAAGAGCACATCGGGCATATGATTGTCACTGTTAGATTAAAATCCGCTCGCAGGCAGAGCCTAACTTATGAGTGGGAGCCATATGCGGCATGTCGTACCCTCGCCCACCGTGCTTTCCACGCTCAAACGCCCATCATGGCGGGCCAGAATCTGCTGCACAATAGCCAGCCCCAGACCACTGCCCTGCACGCTGGCGGCTGTTTTGGCCACACGGTAAAAACGCTCGGTCAGACGGTTAAGGTGCCGCGCAGGAATACCCGGTCCCGTGTCCGTAACACTCAACACCAACCCCGGCTCAGTCGGCCAACCGGCATTTTTGGCGGCACGGGCGCAGGCAACCGTAATGCCCAAGGGCTCGTCATGACGTTTGCCACGGTCAAACAGGCCATACTTGAGCGCGTTTTCCACAAGGTTCATCAACACCTGCAAAAGCTGGGTTTCATCCCCCTGCACGCATAGTTCCTGCACATCATCCGCCTGAACCTGAAAACGCACAGGCTTGCCCGCAATCAGCCCTGCTGCCTCGTCCGACAGACGCTTGAGCAGTTCAGCAATGCCTATTGTTTCTTTGGGTCTGTGGTGCTCCTGCATCTGCACGCGTGACAGGTAAAGCAGACCGTCCAATAGCCGCTGCATCCGCTTGGCCTGCTCGGACATAATGCCCAAAAACTCCTGCTGAATACCCGGATCATCGGCGGCAGGGCCTTGCAGGGTTTCTATGAACCCCAGCAGGGAGGCCAGTGGCGTACGCAGTTCATGGCTGGCAAACGCCACAAAATCCGTATGCTGGCGCTCGGCCAGAACGGCCTCTGTCTCATCATGCAGGGCAACAAAAACCAGCGTTGTTTTGGATGAAAACGCGCCACCTCCCTTACGATACCCTTCGGAGAGAAACACATCTGGCACGGTTTTCTTCTGCAACCACGCACGCACCACCCTGTAGTGGGGGATATCCAGCACAATCAGCGCCTCGGCAGGCTGCTGGTCATCTTTTTTCTGCGCCAGAAGCCTGTCCACGCAGCTTTGAAAAGCCGGATGGCGGATAATGCTACCAATGCTGTTTGTGAACTGCCTTTTGGCTTCGGGCGAAATAACACACGGTAGCCGTGTGTCATTCAGCACCAGCGTTGCCGCAGGCAGGCAGGCCATGACCTCATCCAGCGTAACTGTGGATGAATGGTCCCGCCCCATGCGGTTTTTCCGGTTTTCGGAATCGTCGGGAAGCGGTTCAAAATGGTTCGCACGCGCCAACAACAGCGGCAAAGCCGCCAACGCGCCGCCCCCCGCCATGCCGCAGAGTGCCGCCAGCCAAGCATGCATGATCAGCCGCCCCTTTCTGCGGTGTGTTCAGTCCTGATCCTGCACTTTATCCAGTGCATAGCCACGCGCCCGCACGGTGCGGATCAGATCCGCCCCTCCCCCTTCGTTCAGGGTCTGCCGCAGACGGCGGATATGTACATCCACTGTGCGCAACTCCACAAAGGAACTACGCTCCCACGCATGCTTCAACAATTCCTCGCGCGAGAACACCTGAGCCGGGTGCGACATCAGGAATTCCAACAGGCGATATTCGGTCGGCCCCAGAGACAGCAACCGCCCATCCCGCTCCACCTTGTGGCTCACCCGGTCCATGACCAGCGTGTCAAACCGCAAGGTTTTATCGACCGGCGGGGCGCGCCGCAAAATGGCTTTAACACGGGCAAACAGCGCGTCCATGCTAAAGGGCTTGACCAGATAGTCATCCGCCCCGGTATCCAGCCCACGGATCGTGTCAGCTTCCTCCCCCCGGGCGCTGAACATGATAATGGGCAGGGCGGCTGTTCTGGCCTGCTCGCGCAAACGGCGGCAGACTTCCAGACCGGAAATACCGGGCAGCATCCAGTCCAGCAGAATCAGGTCAGGCCGGCGTTGCCGCACGTAATCCAGTGCAGCCTCTCCGTCCGCTGCATGGCGCACCATGTAACCCTGTTTTTCCAGATTGTAGCTAACAAGCCGGGCGAGTGCCGGATCATCCTCAACAACCAGAAGATCTGCCTTGTGCATACCAGAATGCCTTTTAAAAACCTGCCACTAGGATATGACGCGCAGATGACAAAAAACAACCGCCTGTATGCCCAAAACCCTGCGCGCACCCCATTATGGCGTATGGCACACGCATAAAAGCCGCTGTGCACACAGCAAAAACGGCTTTGTGAATCTTTTGTGACCCACCCACAAAACCAGCGGACTACCAACAAAAAAGCCCCGGCACAGTGCCGGGGCCTTTAAGACGTCTGTCATCAAACCGTCATAACTCAGTCTTCAAACGGATCGCGGACCAGAATGGTGTCATCACGGTCCGGGCTGGTGGACAGCAGCGTGACCGGAGCTCCCACCAGTTCTTCTACACGGCGCACATATTTAATGGCCTGAGCAGGCAGGTCGGCCCAGCGGCGCGCGCCCTGGGTGGTTTCTTTCCACCCTTCGATTGTCTCATAAACCGGGCGAACACGCTGCTGTGCCGCAGAGCCGGAGGGGAAGCGCTCGATTTTCTGCCCGTCCAGTTCGTAACCAACGCAGATGTTGATCTCATCCAGCCCATCCAGCACGTCCAGCTTGGTCAGGGCCAGCCCGTTAACACCGCCAACCCGCACGGCATGACGGACCAGAACCGCATCAAACCAGCCACAGCGGCGCGGACGCCCCGTAACCGTACCAAACTCATGCCCACGCTCACCAAGGCGGCGGCCGATGGCATCGTGCAGTTCGGTCGGGAACGGTCCCTCGCCCACGCGGGTGCAGTATGCCTTGGCAATGCCCAGCACAAACCCTGCAGCAGACGGTCCCATGCCAGAACCTGTTCCCGCATTGGCAGCAACGGTGTTGGAACTGGTAACAAACGGGTAAGTCCCATGGTCCACATCCAGCATGACCGCCTGCGCGCCCTCGAACAGAATGCGGCGGCGTTGCGGCGTGCATCATCGAGAATGTCCCACGTGGCAGCCATAAAGGGCAGGACCTTGGGGGCAACATCGCTCAGGAAGGCAAGGAGTTCTTCCTTGGCAAAGGTTGGCGCACCCAAACCGGCCAGCAGGGTGTTGTGGTGCAGGAGCAGTTCGTCCAGCTTCCAGTCCAATGTCTCGGGCTCGGCCAGATCGCACAGACGGATGGCACGGCGGGCCACCTTGTCCTCATAGGCGGGGCCAATGCCACGCCCTGTGGTGCCAATCTTGCGATCGCCACGGGCGGCCTCACGCGCACGGTCCAGCGCACCATGCACGGGCAGGATAAGGGGGACGTTTTCTGCAATCTTCAGAGTTTCGGGGGTGACGTTCAGCCCCTGCTCTGCAATCCGCGCAATTTCGGCCAGCAAAGCCTGCGGGTCCACCACCACACCGTTACCGATAATACCGAGCTTGCCGCTGACCACACCTGACGGCAGGAGCGACAGCTTGTAAACCTGATTGCCAACAACAAGCGTATGGCCCGCATTGTGCCCGCCCTGAAAACGCACCACCACGTCGGCCCGACTGGCCAGCCAGTCAACGATTTTGCCTTTGCCTTCATCACCCCACTGGGCGCCGATCACGGTTACGTTGGACATAGACGGTCTGCTCCTGAAAAAAACTGCCTGCTGGTCAAAAAAGAAAAATCACGCCTGAAGTGCTCTCAGGCGAGGTCCACCCTGTGGGTGCCGGTAAGAACGCTGCCACACCCAAGGTGACGGGCCTCTACCTCGGCCTGTGCGCCGGAGGCAAAACCGCGCACGGTCGCGTAACCCTGCGTACGCAGGCTTGCGGCTTCCTGCCGGTTGGCATCCAGCGCCAGATACACGCGCGCACGTGCCGGAGCGGGGGGAATCATGCGGAAGAGTACGTCGGGGCGTAGGGTCAACCCGCAGGCCGGTTCGTTATCATTGCAGATGTAACGCCCGCCACGCCCCAGCTCTTCCGAGCGGCCCACGGCAAACAGCGTTACACACACACCGGTATGGTATTTCCAGCCCCGGAATTCTACCGGGTCCACGGTCATGCGCAGGGTCGGGCAGATTTCACGCACAGCGGCTACCGTATCAATCAACCGGTCCAGCACAATGCGGGCTTGGGTGGCAGGCTCAGCTCAGCCAGCAGCGCCACCGTGTGCTCCGCAGCCCCGGTGGCGTCAAGCAGGGCAATAAGCGTTGCAGCCAGCGCTCCGCCATGCTGGGCCACGGCTGCGGCATCCTTGCGGTCGAGCGCGCGCATAAGTGCTGGGCGCTGTGCGGCGGGCACACCCGCCTCTTCCAGCAGGGCGGGAATAAAGGGCGGCATGGTCAGGTCGAAGGAGACATCCTTCACGCCAAGGCGCATGAGCGCTTCGGCCCCGATAGACATGACCTCTGCATCGGCTTCGGGGGAATCCGGGCCGATCAGCTCAATGCCGGTCTGCATGATCTGGCGGCTGCTTTCCTCCGCAGCTACAGGAGCAACCACAACGCAAGGGCCTGCGTAGGATACGCGGAGCGGGCGCGGCAGCCCGCTTACGCGAGTCGCAGCCATACGGGCGATCTGGGGCGTAATATCTGGCCGCAGCACCATCATGCGCCGGGTGTCCGGGTCCATGACCCTGAAGCACTGCTCCGCCAGAGCCACCCCTGCACCGGCAAGGTAGGTTTCCTCAAATTCCATAAGAGGCGGGCGGACGCTGTCGTAGCCGTGGGAGGCAAACACATCCATAAGGGTTGCCACACCCCGCGCTTCCGTACGGGCATCGGGGGTTAGCAGATCTACAAAGCCAGCAGGCAGCAGGGCCGGGCTAAAGGGCGGGTCGTCCGTCATGCCTCGGGCTATAGCACTCCATGCTCCGCCCGTCATGCCCGTGGGTGTGTTCTTTTGCGCCTTTTACCACACAAAACGGGTGGATGGGCTCAACCCTCGGCAACACCGGGCAGCGTTTCCCACCCTGAGCCGATAAAGGTGAGCACCCGCCGCCCCATGCCATCGGCCCGCAGCACCAGCAGATTCTGGTCCTCGAACCATGCCAGAAGGCGGCGCGCCCGACCGGTGGACACCGTGCCATATACCTTGGCAATCTGCGCATCCGATGGGCAGGGCGCGCGCTCAATGGCGGCACGGGCCAGAAAAAGAAAGACCGCCTGAAGGTCCTCTGGCAGGGCGGAGGCGCGGGTTTCGGCCTCCTGCCATTGTGTGGAGGCGGACGTGTCCTCCCCTACTCCGCTGCGGGCTGTGGCCAGTGCACGGTTAAAGCGGCGCAGGTCCAAAGCATTGCGCCCCAGCCCTGCAATACGGCAGCGCACCAGAAAATCCTGATACAGGACAGGCACGGGCCTGAAGGACGAATCCTCATCCTCCATCATGTCACGCAGGATGGCGTTCATGCGGCTTTCACGCTCGGCCTGTGTTTCGGGCGTGTCCTCCTCCTGCTCCTGCTCGGGCTGCACACTGGCCTGTGCCTCCCCATGGGCGGCAAGCTGTGTCAGCAGGTCGGGGGCTGAGGGAGCGGGTGCCTTGCGCTGGCGGGCGGGCAGGTCCTGCACAGGTACGGGAGCCAGAATAAGCTCGTGCACAGGAGCGGACGGCGGCTCAAACGGCGCAAGCACCGGCCCTGCCGAGCGGCTTTCCGTCTCCACAGCGCCAATGCGCACAGAGAGTGGCCTGCGGCTGAGGGCGGGGCCAAGAGCCACAAACGTGCCACGCGCAAGGTCACGGAACGCCTCAGCCTGCCTGCGCTCCATGCCCAAAAGGTCCGCCGCGCGCGCCATATCAATATCCAGAAAAGTGCGCCCCATAAGAAAGTTGGAGGCTTCCGCCGCCACATTCTTGGCTAGCTTGGCCAGACGCTGCGTGGCAATAATACCCGCAAGTCCACGCTTACGGCCACGGCACATCAGGTTGGTCATGGCCCCAAGGGAGGCCCTGCGCGCCTCGTCCGAGACTTCACCCGCCGCAGCGGGCGCAAAAAGCTGCGCCTCGTCCACCACCACCAGAACGGGGTACCAGTGCTGGCGCGGCACCTCGAACATACCGCCCAGAAAAGCCGCTGCCCAACGCATCTGCTGGTCCGCATCCAACCCTTCCAGATTGAGCACTACAGAGGCACGGTGCATGCGCATACGCTCACCCGCCGCATGCAACGCCATTTCAGAATGGTCAGCACCATCTATGACCAGATGCCCGAATTTTTCGGCCAGACTGACAAAGTCGCCCTCGGGGTCGATAATTGCCTGCTGGACCATGCGCGCAGACTGCTCCAGCAAACGCCGCAGAAGATGCGATTTACCCGACCCGGAGTTGCCCTGCACCAGAAGACGCGTGGCCAGGAGTTCACCCAGGTCCATGCGTGCCGGACCACCCCCCGGCACCTCCCCCATTGTAATCATGCTGTTCATGGTTGGAGGGGATACCGCCTTGTCCCACCCTTGCGCAACCATGCCTCCATTCCCTTTGCCGCAGCACGGCCGGTAGCAAGCAGGCATGGAGCAGATACCCCCCTGTCGGGGCCTCCCAGTCCAGCATTTCCCCTGCAACAAACACACCGGGGAGCGCTCTGAGCATAAAAGACTCGTCACACGCCGCGCGCGTAACCCCCCCGGCTGTGGAAATGGCGCGGGCCAGTGGCTCAGGGGCATAAAAAGTCAGCGGTACGGCCTTGATAAGTGCTGCCAGAGCGCGGGGGTCTGCGGGGACATCACCCTGCTCACGCAGCAGCCCCACCACTGCGGGGGGCAGACGGAGCGCCTTACGCAAACGATTGCTCAGGCTCTCCCGCACACGGGTTGCACGCAACCTGCCCAGCAGCTCCTGCTCGCTCAGGTCCGGGCGCAGGTCGCACAGCACGGTGGCCTGCCCCTGCGTGGCAATAGCCTGCCGCACAGGGGTGGAAAGCGCATAAAGTGCGCCCCCTTCCACCCCTGTGTGGGTCAGCACAATTTCGCCACGCACACGTCTGCCTTCAAACGTCAGGGCGATAGGCTTGAGCGGAGTGCCTGCAAAACGCTCTGCAAAAAGAGTGGACCACTGCGTGCAAAAGCCGCAGTTGGCAGGCTCCAGTTGCGCCACCTCCACGCCACGCTGTTGCAGCAGAGGAACCCAGCCACCAGAACTCCCCAACCGTGGCCAGCTTGCGCCGCCAAGGGCCAGCAGAACGGCATCCGCCTCCACCGCCACCTGCTGCGCAGCCGCATCCCCCGTCTGTTGTGTAGTGAACAGAAGCTGCGCGCCCTCGCCCCACCCCAGCCAGTCCGCGCGGGTTTGAAGAACCACCCCAGCCGCATGCAAACGCGCAAGCCATGCCCGCAGCAGGGGTGACGCCTTCATCCCTGTGGGGAAAACCCTGCCGGAAGAGCCAACAAAACTCGGCTGCCCCAGCCCGGACATCCACTCACGAATATCAGGCATGGTCCATGCATCCAGTGCCGGACGCAACCATGGGCTGGCCGGGCCATAGCGCTCAATGACTGCTGCATGTTCTTCGGAGTGGGCAATGTTCAGCCCACCCCGTCCGGCCATAAGGAACTTGCGGCCAAAACTGGGCATGCGGTCCATGACCCGCACACCATACCCCACCCCGGACAGATACTCGGCGGCGGCAAGCCTGCGGGGCCGCCGCTACAACAACAATGCGGGGGTTATCGGTCATCAATGGTGGCAATTACCGATCATGGTGCCTTCTGGCCTGCCGCACGCACGGCCTGAGCCAGACCACGGATCTGCTCAAGCACACGCGGCAGGGTCTGGGCCGTGGCCCGCCCCTGCTCATCCAGCGTTTGCGCGAGCGTTGCCAGCAGGGCGGAGGCCACAACAGCGCCATCGGCTATGCTGGAGGCCTGAGCAGCCTGCTCTGGCGTGCGCACACCAAAACCAATGGCAATGGCAGATCAGTCGCCGCACGGATGCGGGGAATGGCACCGGCAAGGTCATGCGCACTTGCCGAACGGGTACCCGTAATCCCTACGATGCTGACATAATAAACAAAGCCCGAGGCATGCGCGAGCACATAGCTCAGGCGGGCATCAGGTGTAGTCGGTGCGACCAGACGGATAATATCCAGCCCCGCAGCCTGCGCGGGAGCGGCAATGACAGCACCTTCCTCTGGCGGCAGGTCAACCAGAATAAGCCCGTCCACCCCGGCGGCGGCGGCATCCTTGCAGAATCGTTCGTAACCGTAAGATTCCACGGGGTTGACGTAGCCCATCAGAATAACCGGGGTCGCATCATCCTCCTTACGGAATTCCGCCACCATATCCAGCACGCCAACCAGCGTGGCCCCGGCCTTGAGCCCGCGCAGGGCTGCGGCCTGAATAACCGGACCATCGGCTGACGGGTCGGAAAAAGGCATGCCAACCTCGATCAGGTCCGCACCAGCTGCGGGCATGGCCCGGAGTAACTCAAGCGATGTGGCACGGTCGGGGTCATACGCCTCCAGATACGGAATGAGCGCGCCACGACCTTCGGCAGCAAGGGCTTTAAAACGGGCGGCAATACGGCTCACAGCGTAACTCCCAGATGCTCGGCAACAGTAAAGATGTCCTTGTCCCCACGACCGGACAGGTTGATCACCAGCAACGTGTCCTTGGACAGGGTGGGGGCAAGTTTGGCGGCATAGGCCACGGCATGCGCCGATTCGAGGGCAGGAATAATCCCCTCCAGCCTTGTGCAGAGCTGGAAGGCATCCAGCGCCTCCGTATCGGTCGCACCCACGTATTCGGCACGGCCAATATCATTCAGCCATGAATGTTCCGGCCCAACACCGGGGTAATCCAGCCCGGCGCTGATGGAGTGCGCCTCATCGATCTGCCCATCCGCGTTCTGCAAAAGATAGGTACGGTTGCCATGCAGCACACCGGGACGACCACGCTCGATGGACGCTGCGGTTTTGCCGCTATCCAGCCCATGGCCTGCGGCTTCCACCCCAATCAGGCGGACGCTCACGTCATCCAGGAACGGGTAAAAAATACCCATGGCGTTGGAGCCACCACCAATGGCCGCCACCACCACATCCGGCAGGCGGCCTTCGGCCGCGCGCATCTGGGCTTTTGTTTCCTCCCCGATCACGCTCTGGAAGTCACGCACCATGGCGGGGTACGGATGTGGGCCAGCTACGGTGCCGATCAGCATATAGGTGTCCGCCACATTGGCCACCCAGTCCCGCATGGCCTCGTTCATGGCGTCCTTGAGCGTACCGGCCCCGGCGGTTACGGGCACAACTTCGGCCCCCAGCAGGCGCATACGGAACACGTTGGGCTTTTGCCGCTCCACATCGGTAGCACCCATGTAGATCACGCATTTCATGCCAAACAGGCGCATACGGTAGCGGTGGCCACACCATGCTGGCCTGCCCCGGTCTCGGCCACAATGCGGGTGCGCCCCATGCGGCGCGCCAGCAGAATCTGCCCCATGACGTTGTTGAGCTTGTGCGAACCGGTATGGTTCAGCTCTTCACGTTTGAGGTAGATTTTGGCACCCCCCAACTCCTCTGTCATGCGGCGGGCAAACCACAGCGGCTGGGGCGACCGATATAATCGGTCTGGTAATACGCCAGCTCCTTGTGAAAAGCGGGGTCGGCCTTTGCGGCCTCGTATGCCGCGTTCAGTTCCAGAATGAGCGGCATAAGCGTTTCGGCCACAAAGCGGCCGCCATAACGGCCACCAAAATGCCCGTGTTCATCAGGCTGCTGCCTGAAGGAATTGCTCTGTGCCGCTGCGGCGCCGTGTTCGATCGGGTTCGCCATTCTCTGTCCTGCCGCTCCTTACAATAGCCCCATGGCGCGCCCTGTCGGGGGCCATATGTTCTTATCATTTTCAACTGGCAAAATGGCTTACCAGATGCGCGGCCGCATTGCACGGTCCCGTGCGGTCATCTTGCCACAAACCAGACAAAGGCGTCATACTTGAAGGGACACGTATGCTTGGAGGCAGGTCGCCAACCCGGCCGCCACCGGCACGCACACGCTCCGCCTGCAAGGCAAAAACTGGGAGAATCGTATGTTTCTGGCCCACAGGCCCGGTATGCCTGCTCGCGCCGTTGAAACGGAAGACGATGCCAAAAACGCTATCTGGCTGGATCTTCTCAACCCCACTCCGGACGAACTGGCGCTGGCGGCAAAGCTGTGCGGCCAGCCCATTCCCACACTTGATGACCTGAGTGCGATCGAGAGTTCTTCACGCATTAGCGTGCGCAATGGTGCTGCGTTCCTGTCCTCCCCGCTGCTGCGCAAGAGCGGGGAGGATTTTCAAACCATGCCGGTCGGTTTTATCCTGACCGAGCAGCGGCTTTTTACCATCCGGTTCCAGTTCTATCTGCGTTCGAGACTGTCGCCCAGCTTGTGGCGGACTGCGTGGCCTCCACCATGCCGCCCCCGCACACCACACCGGAACGGCAGGGCCTGCCACCCAACCCAGCGAAATCCCCCCCCAGCATGAAACCCTGCTCCACGCAGGAGAAATACTGGTGGCCCTGATCGAAGCCATTGTGGACCGGCTGGCTGATATTCTGGAAAGCATGGGCAATCTGCTGGACACACTCTCGCACGATATTTTCCGCGCCCGCACGCAGCAGACCCCCATCCGCAACGTGGCCGTGTGGCAGCGCAACCTGCTCCAGCGCGTGGGCGAAGCCGGCAACCTGTGCTCGCGCATGCGCGATACTCTGCTGGGCATGGAGCGTATTGCCCTGTTTTTAGGCGAAAGCCGGAAAACCTCTTCCACTCTCCCGGTTACGGGGTTTGCCCTGTGCACGCCGCGTTCATCCCCCCCAACACCGCTCACCACTCCTACTCCGGATGAGGAGGGCAAGGTCACCGCAGCCTATGCCCTGTCCGGCACATTGCGCGCACGCATAACCTCCGTCAGCCATGACCTGTCCTCGCTCGACGCCTATGTCTCCCAGTCGCAGGACAAGGTGGAGTTCCTGCTTGATGCAACGCTGGGGTTCATCAACATCGAGCAGAACGGGGTGATGAAAGTATTGACCGTGGTCAGCTTCATTGGGGTCGCACCAACGCTGATCGCAGGTATTTATGGTATGAACTTCAAGTACATGCCCGAGCTTAACTGGTCTTTTGGCTACTGGTACTCGCTCGGGCTCATGGCTACGACCATCATCCTGCCGTTGCTATGGTTCTGGAAAAAAGGCTGGCTGGGTGGCATCAAATAGCCTCTGGCTGCTACCCACGCAGACCCCATATCCTGTGTTGACGATCCATAGCAGCGCAGGTATTATCCCTCCCTAAGACGCTGGCTGACTTCACCTGCCCAGCGGTTTCCCCTCCCGTCAGGTTCCTTCTGGCCCGGACATGCCTCCTCAGGCATGCGTGTTACCGGTCTACCCGACCGGCTCTGCCGTGCATGGAACGACCCGGACCTTCCCCTTTTGAACTTTTTCTTGCCAGTCAGGGCATTTGTTAGATGCATCTTGCGGAACTCAAGGCCAAGTCTCCAGCCGACCTTCTGGCCTGCGCTGAAGACCTGAATATCGAAAACGCGTCCTCCCTGCGCAAGCAGGACATGATGTTCGCCATCCTCAAAACACTGGCGGACAACGATCAGGCCATTTATGGCGAAGGCACGCTTGAGATCATGCATGACGGGTTTGGATACCTGCGTGCGCCCGAATCCAACTACCTTCCCGGCCCGGATGATATTTACATCTCCCCCACACAGGTCCGCCGCTTTGGCCTGCGCACCGGGGATACGGTTGAAGGCCAGATTCGCGCCCCACGGGATGGAGAACGCTACTTCTCCATGCTCAAGATCAACACGATCAACTTTGAGTCCCCCGATGCGGTGCGCCACCGGATCAACTTTGACAACCTGACCCCGCTCTACCCCGAGCGCCGCCTCCAGATGGAAGTGGAAAGTCAGGCCACCGCCCCCGAACCCAAGGGCGACAAAAACAAAAAAGGGTCACAAAAGGACTTCACCCCCCGGGTGATCGACCTTGTCTCCCCCATCGGTATGGGCCAGCGCGCCCTGATCGTAGCCCCCCCGCGTTCGGGCAAGACGGTCATGCTCCAGAGCATTGCCTCCTCCATTTCGGCCAACCACCCCGAAGTGTTCCTGATCGTGCTGCTGATTGACGAACGCCCCGAGGAAGTGACCGACATGGCCCGCTCCGTACGGGGCGAGGTCATTGCCTCCACCTTTGACGAACCCGCACACCGCCACGTGCAGGTGACCGAAATGGTGCTCGAAAAAGCCAAGCGTCTGGTTGAACACAAGCGCGATGTGGTGATCCTGCTCGACTCCATTACCCGTCTGGCCCGCGCCTACAACACGGTCGTGCCCTCATCGGGCAAGGTGCTGACAGGTGGTGTGGATGCCAACGCCCTGCAGCGGCCCAAGCGCTTTTTTGGTGCCGCCCGTAACATTGAGGAAGGTGGCTCCCTGACCATTATCGCCACCGCCCTGATTGATACCGGCAGCCGCATGGACGAAGTGATCTTTGAAGAATTCAAAGGCACGGGCAACTCGGAACTGGTGCTGGACCGCAAGCTGGCCGACAAACGCACCTTCCCTGCCATTGACATCACCAAGAGCGGCACCCGTAAGGAAGAGCTGCTGGTTGACCGCGCCACCCTATCCAAAATGTGGGTGCTGCGCCGGATTCTGGCACCCATGGGCACCATGGATGCCATGGACTTCCTGCTCGACAAGCTCAAGTACAGCAAAACGAACAATGACTTCTTCGAAGCCATGAACAACTAGTCGACTGCAGGGCCAGCCCCTTGAATGCCCTGACTTGTCAGGCGGGCGTGGGGCTGGCCTCTTTTTGCGGATCGTCAGCACCACGCTACCATCCGGCTGTGGAGTGTCCGCGACAATGCTATGGCCCAGAGCTTTGGCTGAGCGGCTGACATTGCGGTGTGGCTCCTCCCCCATAAGGCGCACTGCCAGCAGGCCACCGGGGGCCAGCACATCCAGCGCCAGACGTGTGCGTACAAACGTCATGGGGCATTTTTCCGCAGTAATATCCAGAGCCGCAGCGCAATTACCGTTCTGCTGCTCTGGCATCAGGCATCATTCATGCCAACCTTCCTCCTTCCGAGGGAAAAAACCACAGGCGACCATCATACAGACAGGCCTACACAGCATAAAAAAACTGTATGGTGGTGTAAAATTGGACAAACACCTCTGACTTCGGCTACCTGAAAGACGAACGCAGAGATGATAACATTAGACAGGGTTTGTGACCTTGAAGGTACAAGCGGCAGAATCGCGGATTGAGCAGCTGTGTATCGAACACGGCCTGAAAATGACCGGACAACGGCGGGTTATCGCACGTGTTCTTTCCGAGGCAGACGACCACCCGGATGTGGAAGAACTGTACCGCCGTGCGCTGGTGCTGGATTCCCGCATTTCGGTCGCTACCGTGTACCGCACGGTACGGCTGCTGGAGGAAAAAGGCATTCTGGAACGCCGCGATTTTGGCGGCGGACGTGCTCGGTATGAAGCAACGGAACATGGTCGGCACCATTATCACCTGATTGATGTTGATAACGGTAAAGTGATCGAGTTTGAAGACCCCGAACACGAGGCCTTCATGATGAAGGTGGCGGAGCGGCTTGGATTCGAGTTTGTCTCCATGCGGCTGGAGCTGTTTGGCAAAAAACGTCAGGCAGCAGCGGCTCCATCAGGCAAGACAACTCCCCGTCCCCGCCGCAAGAAAGACCAGACATGAGTTCCACACAAACCACAGGCGGGCTTTCGGCGCTTGATCTGGACCGCTCACGCTTCCCGGAACTGCATGGTGGCAGCCTGAGCGTCCGCATTGCCGAAACAGATGACGAACGTGACGCGGCTCAAGCCCTGCGTTACCGCGTTTTTTATGAGGAAATGGGGGCACACCCCAGTGCGGAAACCCTGCGCCTGAAGCGCGATATTGATGAGTTTGACAGCGTTGCAGACCACCTTCTGGTCATAGACAACGCCATTGCATCAGACGCACGCGGGGTCATTGGCACCTATCGTCTTGTGCAGGGTGATGCCGCGCAGAAGATCGGGCGCTTCTACTCCTCCAATGAATACGACATTACCCCGCTCAAGGAATTCCCCGGCAGACTGCTAGAAGTCGGGCGCTCCTGCGTGGACAAAAACTACCGTGGCCGCGCGGCCATGCAGCTTTTGTGGCGGGGCATTGCATCCTACATTTTTCTCCACCGCATTGACCTGCTGTTTGGTTGCGCCAGCCTGCCCTGCACGGACCCCGACCAGATCGCAGATGAGCTAACCTACCTCTACCATAACCATCTCGCCCCCCCGGCCTGCGTGTCCGCGCACTGGAAAACCGGCGGGTGGAAATGCTGCGCACAGACCCGCATACACTTAACGTGCGCCGCTGCCTTGTTGGCCTACCGCCCCTTATCAAAGGGTATCTGCGCCTTGGGGGATATGTGGGGGATGGCGCGGTCATTGACCCGCAGTTCAACACTACAGACGTTGCCATTCTGGTTAAAAGTGAACTTCTGGCGGACAAATACTATCGCCACTATGAACGCCGCCTGCGCGACGCACTAGACTAAGCCGCGCATAGCACGCGCCCGTGGGGGTAGCCCCTTGACTCAAACGGACTTCATCCACGGGCAGGCGACCTGCCTGCACCATGAGCGCTCCCATGCCCCGTAAAATCGTGTTTTCCCGCTTTTGCCCAAAACGGGAGACTCTTTGCTTTATTGCCATCCTGCTGGGTCTTGGTGGGCTTGCAACATTGGCCCTGCCACCTTTGCATGGCCTGCCCATTCTGCTCCTGAGCTTTGGCCTGCTGGGCTATATCCTCAACACTACCCAAAACTGGAAGCGCGCCGCCTGGGCAGGAGCACTATTCGGGTTTGGCTTTTATGCCGCCGGTCTTTACTGGCTGGTCTATGCCGTGCTGATCCGTGCGGATGAGTTCTGGTGGTTTGTCCCGTTTCCCTCCCTTGGTTGCGCGCTTATTCTGGCACCCACTGTTGCCGCCCCTGCGGCACTCTCCACCCTGCTGCCCGCTGGCATACGCCGCCTGAGCGCCTTTGCGGCTCTGTGGACATTGTTTGACATGGGACGCACTTTTATTTTCAGCGGGTTTACATGGAATGCGCTTGGGAGTTGCCTGGCTATTCCCGGCCCTATAGGGCAGCTACTGATCCAGCCTGCCGCATGGGTGGGAGAGGACGGGCTGACTCTGGGCCTTGTCACTCTTTCTCTGCTGTGCGGCACCACCATACTGGAACAGACACCCCTCGCCCGCTGGATAAGCCACACGCTAAACCCCGGGCATGTGCCGCCTCCTCCTTGCCTGTCCCACCTGCGTAGGCGGGTTCTTATGTGCTCGGGGGCTGGCCTTCTGACGTGGGGCATAGCAGCAGGTCTGCGGCTGTACACCGTACACCCCGCAGGCGAACCCGGCCCCATTACCGTTATTGTACAGGGGAATGTCCCCGAGACCGAAAAAATTGGCCGGCAATCCCCGCGCGATATTTTTATGCGCTACCTCGGCCTGACTGCTCAGGGGGTTCAGGCAGCACAAGCATTACAGACCACACAACGCAAACCGGGAGAGCACTTTCGGCCCATTGTTTTTCTTTGGCCTGAAACCTCTTTCCCCGGTTATGAGCTGATTCAGAACAGCCCGCGTGCACGGCAGGCTATTATGGAGTGGGCCATCGGGGCCGATGCTGGCATTATTGGCGCACTGCGCATGGATGATAGCGGACACTACCGCAACTCCGTAGTTGCTCTGGCTCCCGATGGCGCTATTGAAGCCGTGTATGACAAGGCCCGGCTTGTGCCGTTTGGTGAGTATCAGCCCCCGTTCATTCCCCTGCAGATTGTACCACAAGGTGGCATGGCCGCAGGTCCGGGACCACAAACATGGCATCTGGCCGACGTGCCGGCCGTTGGTCCTCTTATCTGCTACGAGGTTATTTTTTCAGGCGATGTTGTGAATGCCCATGACCGCCCGCGCTGGTTGGCCAATGTGACCAACGACGCATGGTTTGGTAACAGTGCCGGGCCACGGCAGCATCTTTCCTCCGTGCGCCTACGCGCGGTGGAGGAGGGGCTGCCCATTGCCCGCGCTGCCAATACGGGTATTTCCGTCGCTTATGATGGTCTGGGCCACATGCTTGACCATCTGGGATGGGGCAAACAAGGTGTTCTGAGCGTGGCACTGCCTGCCCCACTTCCGCCAACCTTGTTTGGAAGATTGGGCCAGTCCATTCCGCTGGCACTTTGCCTTATGCTGCTGGGGCTGACATGCATACCCTACCCCAGACGCCCCTAAGCAACGCCGCTTTAACAAGGCAGGAATTTATATGAAGCATTACAATTTTTCCTTTATGAAACGTTAAGATTACATGGTATCCGTCCTCCTGTTCCAGCCTTTACAGCCGCGGGAAAAAAAACAGTCGTGAGCAATACCGAGCCTCTAACGGATCCAGCCGCCACGATTTCCACACATGCGGAAACGATAGATGCCCACGTTGGCAAGCGCATTCGGCTGCGCAGGACACTGCTTGGGCTCTCGCAGGAAAAACTGGGGGAGGCACTGGGCGTCACCTTCCAGCAAATTCAAAAATATGAACGCGGTACCAACCGGGTCGGGGCCTCCCGATTGTATGACATTGCCACAGCGCTGGACGTGCCGATCAGCTTCTTTTTTGACGACATGCTCTCCTCCGCCAAGCCAAACGCCCTCAATCACGGCTTTGCCGAAACACGCAAGCCTTTTGGCACATCTACTCCCTGTGCCACCACGCCACCGGCTCTGCCGAGTAATCCGTCCCTAAAGGCCATGACAGATGAGCAGGATATGCTGGCCAGAAAGGAAACACTGGATCTGGTGCGGGCCTACTACCAGATACCCGACCGTGACCTACGGCAGAAAATGCTGGCACTGATCCAGTCCATGGCCCGCCCCAGCGCAACACGATAAAATCCGGGCCTGTTCTCAGCTTACCAGCATGAACAGGGCAAAGGCCCGCCCATAAAAAAGGGGTAATGCCTGCGCATTACCCCTTACTCACATAGCAGTAGCGTAAGCAGACGCTACGTATCAGAAGCTCTGGTCGTCGCCACCGCCCCAGTCACCACCGTCTCCGCCACCCCAGTCACCGCCTGCGTCAAAGCCCTGATCGGCCTGCACGCCACCTCCGGCAAACGGGTCGGCTCCGGTGTCACCATAATTATTGACAATAGTTTCATTGGTGGTTGTCCCGCCCATAGCGCCTTCACCCATACCGCCAGCATCGTGGTGACCGCTAAACAGGCTGGTCAGAGCATTGGCCGCAAGCATGCCGCCCGCCACACCCGTGGCTGTGGTCAGCGCGCTGCCCAGAAAACCCGACCCGCCCGAAAACGCGGAAGGCTGCATGCCGTAGGGCATGGGCTGCGGCTGGTACTGCGGCGGCATGGCAGGCCGACCACCCCAGCCCGGAGGCGGTGCAGACTGCGGCTGGGCCGACTGCCCGCCACCAAACAGACCACCAAAAAACCGCCCGACTTCTGCTGCCCTGCATTACTCTGCTGCTGTGCTGCCTGAAGAGCCTGCTGTGCCTGCTGGAGCTGGAACTGAAGTTGCTGAATCCGATTCTGTGCCTGCACCAGTGCGGCTTCCTGCACCACGGCCATCTGGGTCACGCGGTAGCGGGCTTCGGGGTACTTCTGGAATTCCTGCGCAATAAACTGGTCTGCCTGCTGGTCAATTGCGGGCAGGTTGGGCTGGCTCCCCGGCACGCTGCCAAAGCCACCTTGGGCAGCACCGCCAACACGGGCCATGAATTTTTCAATAAGGTCGCGTTCTTCGTTTGTCATTCCATACCTTCCCGCCCTGACGGGCCAATTGCAGCACCAGAGCTTTGTGCCAGAACACTCTGGCCAAGATGTGGCGCGCCCACAAGCCTGTTACAAGAGAGTACGCCAAGAAGGAAACCCTGCCATAAAGCCTGCCTTCTCTTCCGGTCTGGCGCGCGGGGCTGTATGGTGTGGCCAACCGTGCCATGCGCACATCCAACCTGACCGTCATATTGCGGAGTTTCATCCATACCATGGACCCGGCGTCTCCCCGCCCCACAGAGCGGCCCCTCTCCTTCCAGGATCTGATCCTGACCCTGCACCAGTTCTGGTCAAAACAGGGGTGCGCCATTCTCCAGCCCTATGATCAGGAAATAGGTGCCGGCACACTCTCCCCCCACACCACCCTGCGTGCCTTGGGGAGCAAGCCGTGGAAGGCCGCCTACGTGCAGCCCTGCCGCCGCCCGTCCGATGGCCGGTACGGGGAAAACCCGAACCGCCTGCAGCACTACTACCAGTATCAGGTTCTGCTCAAACCCACACCGGAGGAGAGCCAGAAGCTCCTGCTGGACAGCTACCGCGCCATAGGCATTGACCCTGACAAGCACGACATCCGTTTTGTGGAAGATGACTGGGAAAACCCGACCATTGGCGCATGGGGTCTGGGCTGGGAGGTCTGGTGCGATGGCATGGAGGTCACGCAGTTTACCTACTTCCAGCAGGTAGGCGGCATTCCCGTAACCCTGCCCTCCACGGAGTTGACATACGGGCTGGAGCGTCTGGCCATGTACGTGCAGGGGGTCGAAAATGTGTATGACCTCGACTACAACGGCGCGGGCCTGACCTACGGCGATGTATTCCTGCGCGCCGAGCAGGATTATTCGCGCCATAATTTTGAACTGGCCAACACGGAACTGCTCTTCCAGCACTTTAGCGATGCTGAAAAGGAAAGTGTGGCTCTGGCAGAAGCAGGCGTGGCCCAGCCCGCCTATGACCAGTGCCTTAAAGCCAGCCATCTGTTCAACCTGCTTGATGCGCGCGGCGTCATCAGCGTAAGCGAACGCGCCGCCTATATTGGCCGGGTGCGCACACTGGCCAAACTGTGTTGCGAAACCTGGCTGGCAGGCGAGGACCAATAAAACCATGCCCGAATTGCTGATCGAACTTTTTTCCGAGGAAATTCCAGCCCGCATGCAACAGCAGGCTGGCGAAAGCCTGCTCCGCCTGCTGAGCGATGCACTGGCCCCCCTCAACCCGACGGATGCCAGAAGCTACACCGGCCCACGCCGCATTGCAGCCTCCCTCAGTCTGGACGCCATGGTGCCGGGCCGCACCATTTCCGAACGTGGCCCGCGTGAGGGTGCGCCCGACAAAGCGCTGGAAGGCTTTACCCGCAAGCATGGTGTGAGCAAGGATGCGCTGACCCTGCAAAACGGCTTCTGGGTGCTGGAACGTGAGGAAGCCCCCCTTGGGGCCTCAGCGCATATTGCCACCATCATGCCCGATCTGCTGCGCCGCTTCCCCTGGCCCAAGTCCATGCGCTGGGGTGCTGGCAGCAGCATGACATGGGTGCGCCCCCTGCGCCGGATTGTCTGCCTGCTTGATGGCCAGATTGTCCCGTTCTCCATAGCCACGGCAGAGGACAACGGGCATGGGTTGAGTGCGTCCAACCAGACCGAGGGACACCGCTTCCTCAACCCCGGCACCATGGACGTCAGCAGTGCCGCGCAATGGCAGCAGGGTCTGCACGAACGCCATGTGATGGTCCATGCCGCCGAGCGGCGCGAGGCCATTACAACGGGCCTGAACACCCTTGCACAGGCCGAAGGGCTGAGCATTGTCGCCGATGCCGGGCTGGTGGATGAGGTCGCAGGGCTGGTCGAATGGCCCGTACCCTTCCTCGGACGGATCGACCCCATCTTCATGGACCTGCCACCCGAGGTCATGCAGGTGTCCATGCGTGTGAACCAGCGCTATTTTGCCCTGCGCAACAGTGATGGTTCGGCAGCGCCGCGCTTTGCCTTTGTTGCCAACATCATTCCTACCGATGATGGGTCTCTGGTTGTCAGCGGCAACGAGCGTGTGCTGCGTGCCCGCTTTGCCGATGCACGGCACTTCTGGAACCTTGACCGCAAACAGAGCCTTGCCTCACGCGTAGCCGGGCTGGACAGCATTACCTTCCATGCCAAACTTGGCTCACAGGGCGCACGCACGCGCCGCATGGTGCGCCTTGCCGGTATTCTGGCCGATATGGTTAGCACCCCCAAAGACCTGTGCGAGCGCGCCGCCGAGTTGAGCAAAACCGACCTGACAACCGGCATGGTTGGCGAATTCCCTGAACTGCAGGGGGTCATGGGCGGCTACTACGCCCGCCATGACGGTGAACATGCCGATGTGGCGCAGGCCATTAGCGAGCACTACACCCCACGCGGACCGGGGGATGAGGTGCCGGTAGCCCCCGTTTCCGTCGTGGTCGGGCTGGCCGACAGGTTTGATATGCTGACAGCCTTTTTTGCTGCTGGCGAAAAACCATCCGGCTCGGGCGACCCCTTTGGCCTGCGCCGCGCTGCCCTTGGCATCATCCGCCTGATCCGCGAGAACGGGCTGCGGCTGGACCTGGTGCAACTGTTCGTGCTGGCGGCACAAGCCCTGCCAGAACCCTTGCGTGATGCCCCCGATCTGGCCCTGCTGCCCCAGTTCATTGCCGAGCGCCTGCGTGTACAGGTCCGTGCCGAAGGGGCACGGCATGACTGCCTCGCCGCTATCTCGGTGGATAATGACGACACGGACATTGTGCGTCTGCTCGCCCGTGCTCAGGCATTGCAGACCATGCTGGAAACGGAGGATGGCAAAAACCTGCTGGCCGCCACCCGGCGGGCTGCCAACATCCTGCGGATTGAAGACAAAAAGGACGGCCCGCACGAAGGGACGCCGGATCCTGCCCTGTTCGCGCAGGAAGAGGAGCGCGCACTCTACGCAACACTCCAAACGGTCGAACCTGCGGTAGAACAGGCTTTTGCTGCCGAGCACTTTGCGAACGCCATGCGCGCTGCCGCCAGCCTACGCCAGCCCCTTGACCGCTTTTTTGAAGACGTGACTGTCAACGCACCAGAAGCTGCACTTCGCCAGAACCGGCTGAAACTGCTGTCACGCCTTGTGCGCATGATGCGCATGATCGCAGATTTCAGCCAGATTGAAAGCCCCTACCAACCTATCTGGTAAAGTGGGGGGCAAAATATCCGGGCTTAAACAGGAGGGGTCGCACATCTGGAATGTGCGACCCCTTTGTGCATTATGGCCCCGAACGTGAGCGCCCGCCAAAAAACAGGCTGATAATGAGCAGCACAACAAAAACAAACAGCAGCACCTTGGCAATTTCCGAAAAACCGGAAGCCGCGCCGCTAAACCCGAACAGGGACGCCAGCAGGGCAAAAATAAGAAAAACAATAATCCACCGTATCAACGCCATGCCAGCCTCCCACACGCCACGCATTTGCATGCGTGTTTAATGATCTCATAGGTGTTTAACGCAAAATGGCGACCACGGTTCTGTGGTCGCCATTTTGGCATGATACTTTGTGTGCCGGTAATTTAGTGTTCGTCCGCTCCGGGAATAATATCATACCCCGGTGTCCCCGGTGCGGGGCCGGGAGGCGGCACATTCCCCACCGTAATGTTGACCAGCTTGTCTACCGCAGGGCCAATTTCTCGCGCATCAATGGCAATGCCAAGCTCACCACTGCTCCCACCACCCACGGCATAGAGCGTCTGCCCCGGCTTGAGCAGGCTGGCCACACGCGCAGCCTCACGCGGGGACAGATAAATCACCGAATGGTCCTTGAGCACCGCACCGCTCAGATTGCCCCCTACATCATACAGGGGCATCCAGACCTCACCATGGAGAACAAGGTCTGGCCCTGCGATCATTTCCGGTGAGTGCAGGGGCATCTCAATAAAGCTGTCCTGCACGGTGCGCCCGCGCGGGCTGGTCACGCTGAATGCCCGCATGATCGGCAGAACCTGCCCTTTGAGCCCGCGAATATCAACCTTGTCCCCCACCTTGACCAAGCCCGCAAATGTGTGGGCCTGCGCGGCAGAGACAAAAACCTGTGTGCCATCATCCAGCACAAAACCCACAATGCCCCCGTGTGGTGCGGGCAGGAACTGCACCACATTCCCCGTAAACACGGGCAGGACAGACAGGTCATAAACCCCGGTCGCCTGTTTTTCCGTTGTGGTCTGTCTGGAGGCAAAAGGCGCGCCATGAGCCTGCTCCCCCTTATGGCAGGGGCTGCAACCGCAACGGAAGATGCCAGAATCAAAGCAGACAAACTAAGCAAAGAGCGCATGAAACAACCACTAAGGACAGGCGCACCCTGCCCCAAAACGGGCAAGGCGCGGCAATGCGTGAGACTCGTCTGCATAATCTGCCACGAAAAGCCATTCCCGCAAGAGCGGGAAAAGCGCGTCAGTGGCGGAAATGACGCATACCAGTAAACACCATGGCAATACCCGCGGCATCGGCTGCGGCAATCACCTCATCATCACGGATGGAACCACCGGGCTGGATGACGGCCGTTGCACCGGCAGCCACAATGGTTTCCAGCCCATCAGCAAAGGGGAAGAACGCATCAGACGCTGCCACCGAGCCCTGCGTCAGAGGTGCAGACTGGCCAGCAGCCTTCGCCGCCTCCCCGCTTTTGCTTGCGGCAATCCGTGCAGAATCCACGCGGCTCATCTGGCCTGCCCCAATACCAACCGTTGTGCGGTCCTTGGCATATACAATGGCGTTGGATTTGACGTGCTTGGCCACCCGGAATGCAAAGATCAGGTCCTGCATTTCCTGCTCGGTCGGTTTGCGCTTGGTCACAACCTTGAGCGCTTCGGGGGCAATACGCCCGTTATCACGCGTCTGGGCCAAAAAGCCCCCGGCAACTGAACGCACGACCGTACCAGCCGCCGTCGGGTCAGGCAGGCCACCCGTAAGGAGCAGACGCAGGTTTTTTTTGCGCGCCAGCAGGGCTTTGGCATCTTCTGCCGCATCCGGGGCGACAATGACTTCGGTAAAGATGGTGGAAATTTTTTCCGCCGTAGCAGCATCAAGCGGGCGGTTAAGCGCAACAATGCCACCAAAGGCAGAAACCGGGTCACACCGCAGGGCCTGATCCCAGGCCGTGGTCAACGCGCTGGAAACGGCAACCCCGCAAGGGTTGGCATGTTTGACAATGACCACTGCGGGTTCGTCAAACTCGGCCACAGCCTCAAACGCTGCATCCGTGTCGTTGATGTTGTTATAAGACAGTGCTTTGCCCTGCACCTGCACCGCCGTTGCAACGCCGGGACGCGTGCTGCCATCGCGGTAGAAAGCAGCCTGCTGGTGGGGGTTTTCGCCATACCGCAGGATTTCAGCCCGCTGGCCAGCAAGGGCAAAACGCTCGGGGAACGCATCCTGCGCCTGTGCTGCAAACCATGCGGCAATGGCAGCGTCATACGCAGCCGTACGGGCATAGGCTGCTCCGGCGTAAAAGCGGCGCGTGTCCAGCGTGGTGCCGCCATTGCCCAATGCGTCAATCAGCCCTTCATACTGGGCGGGGTCGGTCAGCACCACCACGTGCGCGTGGTTCTTGGCCGCAGCACGGATCAGGGCCGGGCCGCCAATATCAATATTTTCAATGCAGGTTTCTGCATCCGCACCAGAGGCAACCGTTTTTTCAAACGGATACAGGTTCACTGCCACCAGATCGATCGGGCCAATGCCGTGCTCGTGCATCTGCGCCACGTGGGCTGGCAGGTCACGACGACCAAGAATGCCCCCATGAATTTTGGGCACCAGAGTTTTAACGCGCCCATCCAGAATTTCAGGAAAGCCCGTGTAATCCGATACTTCCGTCACAGGCACCCCTGCATCACGCAGGGCTTTGGCGGAACCGCCCGTGGACAGGATTTCCGCCCCCTGCGCCACAAGGGCACGGGCCAGGTCCAGCAGACCTGCTTTATCGGAGACGGAAATAAGGGCACGACGGATAGGAAGCGTCGTCTGGCTCATGGGTGGACCTTTCGCACGGCAAAAACGTAATGCGGCTGATTAGCCAACATGCCGCACGCAGGCAACCAACCGGGACAAAGAAGTGGACACCGCCTAACGGCGGGTAAACGTCCAGTAAAGCGGCTGGCGGCCAGCGGCTATGGCCTTGGCCTCATACCGGGTAGGGAACCATCCATCCGGCCGGGTCGTGGCGGGTGGTGGTGCTTCAAAATATGGCTGGGCGGACATGACTTCCTCCACCCATGCCTGATAGGTCGGGTCATCGCTGGCCACACGCCAGATGGCGCCGGGTTTGAGCACACGCGCACAGAGTTCCACATTCTGCGGGTGCACAAAACGGCGCTTTGCATGGCGGGCCTTGGGCCATGGGTCCGGGAACATCAGGAACAGGCGGTCCAGACTGGCATCCGGCAATGCCCGCAACACCAGCCGCGCATCATCATCCCACAAGCGGAGCATATCCGGCAGTGGAGCGGTTGCTTCCTGCTCCACTGGCACAAGCTTGTTGAGCAGCGAGCACAGGCCGTTATGAAAAACTTCGGAGGCTATATAGCCGACCTCGGGGTGGGCTTTGGTCTGGGCCAGCACATGCTCGCCCCCACCAAAACCGACCTCGAACCAGATCTGCTGTGGCGCATGGCCAAAAACAGAGGCTGGGTCTGCTGCCTTATCCAGCGGAAACCGCAGGCGTGGCAGCGTTTCGTCCAGCAGGCGTTCCTGACGGGGGCGGAGCGGATGCCCACGCTGGCGGCCATACACCTTTCCGGCGGGGGCTTTACATCCACTGCTTCGGGCTGGCCAGTAATAGCCTGACCTTTTGCCTCCGTCATGAGCACGCTACCTTTATATCAACGCTTCAGTGCGCTGCGCAGGGAATCCACCAGATCGGTGCGTTCCCACGTAAAGGTATCCAGCTTGTCGTCCGGCGTACGACCGAAGTGACCATATGCGGACGTGGTCGCATAGATCGGACGGTTCAGACGCAGGTGCTTGCGAATGCCGCGCGGCGTCAGGTCCATGACCTCACGCAGGACTTCGCCCAGACGGGCTTCGTCCACATCCTTGCCGCTCTCATCCAGGTCCACGTAAACGGACAGCGGATGGGACACGCCAATAGCGTAGGACAGCTGGATGGTGCAGCGGTCAGCCAGACCGGCCGCCACAACGTTCTTGGCAAGGTAGCGGCAGGCATATGCTGCGGAGCGGTCAACCTTGGTCGGGTCCTTGCCGGAGAATGCGCCACCACCATGCGGAGCAGCACCACCGTAGGTGTCCACAATGATTTTACGCCCTGTCAGGCCGCAGTCGCCATCGGGACCACCAATCACGAATACGCCGGTCGGGTTGGCGTAAAATTCGTTTTCCGGCGGCATCCAGCTTCGGGCAGCACACCACGGGTCACGTCCAGCAGACGCTCGCGCAGGGCGTTCTGGTCCGCACCTTCATCATGCTGTGTGGAAATTACGACCGAGGTCGCGCCCACCGGGCGACCGTTGACGTAGCGCAGGGTTACCTGGCTTTTGGCGTCGGGCTGGAGGCCAGCAACGCGCGCATCGCCAGCGCGGCGCAGGTCGCGGATGGTGTGCAGGATGCGGTGCGCATAATACAGCGGCGCAGGCATGAGGGTGTCTGTCTCGTTAGAGGCATAACCGAACATGATGCCCTGATCGCCTGCACCTTCGTCCTTGTCCGATGTGCTGTCCACACCTACGGCAATGTCAGCGGACTGAGCATGCAGGTAGTTGGAGGCCTCGGCATGACGCCAGGAGAAACCCTCCTGATCGTAGCCGATGTCCTTGACCGCTTCACGCGCCAGGTGGATCAGCTGTTCGGATGTAACGGATTCAGGCCCGCGCACCTCACCAGCCATAACGATACGGTTGGTCGTTACCAGCGTTTCACACGCCACGCGGGCTTCAGGATCCGCCGCCAGATACGCGTCCAGAACGGTATCGCTGATCCGGTCAGCAACTTTATCGGGATGACCTTCAGAAACAGATTCCGAAGTAAACAGAAAATCGCCGTCTTTACGCATGATGGTGCCGTTCGCCCCACGCCAGTGAAAAAAGGAAACAGGTAACCATCCCCAAAAAAGGGGACGGGACCGTATGGCGTTATAGACTGTAATGGTCAAGAGCCATACGGCCCCGCCACAAAAAACAAGCCCCTGTTTTCAGCCCTGCGCCAAACGCGGGGCATGCGCTGAACAGACAGGCACATGCTTACAGCGGCGGCAGACCCAGCACATCTTCCATGTTGTAAAGGCCGGCTTCCCGCCCTTTTGTCCACAATGCCGCCCGCACCGCACCTGTTGCGTAGATGCGGCGGTTGAACGAACGGTGCGACAGGGTAATCTGCTCATCCGCAGATGTGAAAAGAACGTCATGTTCGCCCACAATCTGCCCACCACGCAGGGCGGCAAAGCCAATGGCGCCCGTCTGGCGGGGGCCGGTCAGGCCATCACGCCCACTTTCACGCACGTCTTCCAGCGCCACGCCGCGGCCAAGAGCTACCGCCTGACCAATAGCCAGCGCCGTGCCGGATGGGGCATCCACCTTCTGCCTGTGGTGCATCTCCACAATTTCTGCATCATAGGTTTCTGCGGGGAGAGCCTGCCCCATCATCCTGGCAAGACGCTGCACCAGCGTAACACCGGGCGAAAAATTGGCCGCGTGCACCACAGTCATATGACCGGATGCCTCCTGCAACGCCCCCAGCTGCTCCGCCGACAGGCCTGTGGTGCCCAGCACCCACGCAACGCCGGTACCGACCAGAGCTCTGGCGCTGGAAACGACTGTATCTGCATGGGTGAAGTCAATCACCACGTCGCATTTTTCCGCCAGAGCAGACATGCTGGTAAATAATGGAACCTCGGCTGCCAGCCTGTGGCCTGTTCTGGCGCGCGCGTGGTGCCCCCTGCAACAGTTGCACCTGCCGCCCGCACCTCTTCAATCAGCAGTTGTCCTACGCGGCCTGTAATCCCTGCAATGCCAATACGCATCTGTCTTATTCCGATCCCTCAAAGAAATCACGCACACGACGGAAGAACCCCGTGTGTTCGGGGCTGTGCTTGACATCCTCCCCCGCTTCTTTCTCAAATTCTTCCAGCAGTTCGCGCTGGCGCTTGGTCAGCACCTGCGGCGTTTCCACTGTGACCTGAATATACATATCCCCCCGCGCACTCGAACGCAGGACCGAGAACCCCTTGCCCCGCAGGCGGAAATGCGCGCCGGTCTGTGTTCCGGCCGGAATTTTAACACTGGTGCGCCCGCCATCAATCACAGGCACTTCTATTTCCGTGCCCAGAGCAGCCTGCGCCATGCGCAGGGGTACGCGGCAATACACATTGGCCCCATCACGCTGGA
Organism: Acetobacter okinawensis JCM 25146; assembly: GCF_000613865.1. Taxonomy (GTDB): domain Bacteria; phylum Pseudomonadota; class Alphaproteobacteria; order Acetobacterales; family Acetobacteraceae; genus Acetobacter; species Acetobacter okinawensis. The sequence continues at coordinate 5,182 of NZ_BAJU01000009.1, read as the reverse complement.
AAATGGAGTGCTCAGAAACAGAGACATGCACATACAGGTCGCCCGCTGGCACGCCATTGCCACCGGCCTCGCCCTCGCCAGTCAGGCGGATGCGTGTGCCATCCTCCACCTGCGGGGATCTGCACCTTAATGGTCCGTTCCTGCTCCACGGTCCCTTCCCCACGGCAGGCCTTGCAGGGGTCCTTGACCACCCGGCCAGCGCCATGGCAGGTCGGGCAAGCCCGTTCCACCACAAAAAAGCCCTGCTGCGCGCGCACCTTGCCTGCACCATGGCAGCTTGGGCAGGTTTCCACCCCTGCGGCACCGCTGTTGGAGCCTGTGCCGTGGCAGGTATCACACGCTACACGGGTGATGACCCGCACATCTTTTTCAACGCCTGCAAACGCTTCTTCGAGCGTAATTTCGACATGGGTCTGAATGTCGTTCCCACTCCGGGCCTGTCCTCCACGGCGGCCCATCATGTCTCCAAACATCTGTTCGAAAATATCGCCCAGACCGCCGCCACCAAACCCGTTAAAGTCAAACCCGCCCGGCCCCGGGCCACCCCCTTCAAACGCAGCATGGCCAAAGCGGTCGTAGGCGGCGCGCTTCTGCTCGTCCTTGAGCACATCGTAAGCCTGATTGATTTCCTTGAACTTGGCCTCCGCCGCATCATCCCCCGGATTACGGTCGGGATGGAACTTCATGGCCAGCTTGCGATAGGCTTTTTTAATTTCCTCGCCAGAGGCCGTGCGGGTTACCTCAAGAATTTCGTAGTAATCAAGCTTAGTAGCCATGAAAGTCCTCTTGGGGCTGCCTCTTGCATGAGCACAGCATCTGTCCAGAATGTAAAACGTAAAAAGGCGTCCGCCTTATAAAAAGCACGGACGCCGCATAGAAAATGCATTGAGGCCATGCATGTCACATGGCCCCATAGGCTGCATACGTCCGATCAGGACTTCTTGTTTTCGTTCACGTCTTCAAAGTCGGCGTCAACGATGTCTTTTTCATCAGCCTTGGCACCAGCAGCGGCACCGGCTTCTGCACCTTCAGCTTCCTGACCAGCCTTGTAGGCGGCTTCACCCACCTTCATGGCGGCCTGCGTCAGACGTTCGGTTGCGCTCTTGAGCGCGTCCACATCTGTACCTTCCAGAGCGGACTTAACGGCGGCAATGGCGCTTTCGGCTTCGGACTTGTCAGCCGCAGGCACCTTGTCACCCACGTCAGCCAGAGACTTTTCGACCTGATGCACAAGGGATTCAGCGCTATTGCGGGCTTCCACCTGCTCACGCTTGGCCTTATCGGCTGCTGCGTTGGCTTCAGCGTCCTTGACCATCTTTTCGATGTCATTGTCCGACAGACCACCAGATGCCTGGATCTTGATCTGCTGTTCCTTGCCAGTCGCCTTATCCTTGGCGGAAACGGACACAATGCCGTTTGCGTCAATATCAAAGGTCACTTCAATCTGGGGTACGCCACGCGGTGCTGCGGGAATGCCGGTCAGGTCGAAGTTGCCAAGCAGCTTGTTGTCCGCCGCCATTTCGCGCTCGCCCTGATAGACCTTAATGGTCACAGCGCCCTGATTGTCTTCCGCCGTGGAGAACACCTGGCTCTTCTTGGTCGGAATGGTGGTGTTACGGTCAATCAGGCGGGTGAACACGCCACCGAGGGTTTCAATCCCCAAAGACAGGGGGGTTACGTCAAGCAGCAGAACGTCCTTGACATCACCCTTGAGCACAGCCCCCTGAATGGCGGCACCAATAGCAACCACTTCATCCGGGTTCACGTTGCGGGCAGGGTCTTTGCCAAAGAATTCCTTAACCGTTTCAATCACCTTGGGCATGCGGGTCATACCGCCGACCAGAATGACTTCATCAATCCCCGAAGCGGACAGACCGGCATCCTTCAGCGCGGCTTTGCAGGGTTCAAGCGTGCGGCTGATCAGGTCATCCACAAGGCTTTCCAGCTTGGCGCGGCTCAGCTTGACCACAAGGTGCTTGGGACCGGAGGCATCCGCCGTGATGAACGGCAGGTTGATTTCGGTTTCCTTGGAGGAGGACAGCTCGATCTTGGCTTTTTCTGCGGCTTCCTTCAGGCGCTGCAGAGCCAGCTTGTCGGAGCGCAGGTCAATGCCCTGCTCGCGCTTGAACTCGTCAGCCAGAAACGCGATGATCCGGTTATCAAAGTCTTCCCCACCGAGGAAGGTGTCCCCGTTGGTAGATTTTACTTCGATCACGCCGTCAGAAATTTCCAGCACGGATACGTCGAACGTACCACCACCAAGGTCATACACGGCCACGGTGCCGCCGCTCTTTTTTTCCAGCCCGTAAGCCAGAGCCGCTGCGGTGGGTTCGTTGATGATACGCAGCACTTCCAGACCGGCAATGCGGCCTGCATCCTTGGTTGCCTGACGCTGGGCATCGTTAAAGTACGCGGGAACCGTAATAACGGCCTGCGTGACTTTTTCACCAAGGTAGGATTCCGCAGTTTCCTTCATCTTGCCCAGAATGAAGGCGGAAATCTGGGAGGGGGCGTAGTTTGTGCCGCGTGCCTCGACCCATGCATCGCCATTGTCGCCTTTGACAATGCTGTAGGGCACCATGCCCTTGTCCTTCTGGACGGTTGCATCATCAAAACGGCGGCCGATCAGGCGCTTTACGGCATAAAGAGTGTTGGTAGGGTTGGTAACAGCCTGACGCTTTGCGGCCTGCCCGACCAGCATTTCACCCCCTTCGGTGAAAGCGACCATGGACGGCGTTGTGCGTGCGCCTTCGCTGTTTTCGATGACTTTTGTTTCGTTACCTTCGCGCACGGCCACGCAGGAGTTGGTGGTGCCGAGGTCGATACCAATGACTTTGCTCAATTTCGTGCTCCTTGTAGCGACTTCATCCGACCCGAAGCATCAGATAAAGCCCTTTTTTATCGTAACCGGGTGTGCCCGGACAAAACCGGGGCGCAACCACAATGACAAGCCAGATGTATGGTGTGGTTTTCCCTTTTTCAAGAAGGAAAAACCACACGGCGGAAAGGTTTTTATCCTTCCCGCCCCGCAGCGTTACTGTGCGCCGGCACCCTTGGCTACAACCACCATGGCGGGCTTGAGCAGGCGGCCATGCAACGTCCATGTGGGCGTCCATGCCTGCATGACCGTACCGGGCGCATGCTCCGCACTCGGCTGCTCAGCCATGGCCTGATGCAGGTTGGCGTCAAACGCTTTGCCCGCAGGGTTGTCGCTCTTGATGCCATGCCGTTCCAGAATGGACAGGAAGGAGCGCTCGGTGCTCTCAATCCCCTCGCGCATTTTGGTAACAACCGTATCCTCACCCTCTGTCGGGGCGGGCAGGCTGTCGAGTGCGCGACGCAGATTTTCTGCCGCCTCCACCACATCGCGCGCAAACTTCTGCACCGCATACTGGCGGGCATCGTCCACATCGCGCTTGGCGCGGGCCATCAGGTTCTGGTTTTCCGCTTCCGCGCGCAGCCATTTTTCCTTGAACTCCGTTACGGTGCGTTCAAGGTCCTGTACACGCGCATCGGCAGTGCTCTCGGCTGCACCCTCATGCTGGGGGGCAGCCTGTTCGGCCGGAGCCGGTTCTACCGGGGTCTCGACCTGTGTGGGTTCTGTATCTTGGGTCATGCAGAAAGAAGTAGGCAACACCGCACCCGCCGACAAGACCCGTTGGCCCCCTGCAGGGCAGGATTTTGCCCATGACAGCCCTTGGGCTGAAAAAAGCGTGTCTCTTGCCTTTCCCCCCTTGGCATGGATCGGCTGCGGCGCCTAAGTTAGGCAGCTTGCGCGGATGGCAAGGGAAGGAACACACAAACGATGACAGAGCGCACCAAGCAGACAATTGCGCTGGTTGATGATGATCGCAATATTCTGACATCGGTTCAGATGACCCTGGAAGCAGAGGGTTTTAACGTCCGTACCTATACGGATGGCGAGTCGGCATTGCAGGGCCTGACGGCCTACCCGGTCGATCTGGCCATACTGGACATTAAGATGCCCCGCATGGACGGCATGGAACTTTTGCAGCGCCTGCGCACCCGCTCCAACCTGCCTGTCATCTTCCTGTCCTCCAAGAACGAGGAGGTCGACCAGCTCATGGGCCTGCGGCTCGGGGCGGATGACTATATTACCAAGCCGTTCTCCCAGCGCCTGCTGCTGGAGCGCATCCGCGCCCTGCTGCGCCGTAACGAGGTCAGCCGGGCGGAAGCCAGTGGCGCGCCCGCCGGTGGCGGAGCGCTCACACGGGGCAACCTCTCCCTTGATGAACTGCGCCACAAATGCACATGGAAAGGGGAGGATGTCCCCCTGACCGTAACCGAATTCCTGCTGGTTAAAACGCTTGCGCAGCGGCCCGGTCTGGTCAAATCCCGCGACCAGCTGATTGACGCCGCCTACGGGGACACAGTGTACGTGGATGACCGGACCATTGACAGCCACATCAAGCGGGTCCGCAAAAAATTCCGTCAGGTGGATGATGACTTCAACCAGATTGAAACCCTGTACGGCATTGGCTACCGCTACAAGGAAGACTGACCCAAGGGCATGACCGACCGCCCCCCCCTGCTGGCGCATCTGTTCGCGCGGGCCCGCAACCTGCGCATACCCGGACAACGCCCGCACAATGGCGGGGTGGAGGCCACAGCCGCCTATCAGGCGTCGCGCACACGGCTGATCTCTCCCCTTATGCGCCGCGTGCTGCTGGTCAATATTCTGCCACTAGCCCTGCTAGGGCTGACGGTCCTGTTCCTCAACCAGTTCCGCAACAGCCTGCTGGCAACAGAGGTTACGGCTCTGCGTGAACAGGCCCGCATTTACGCCGGAGCACTGGGGCAGAGTGCGGTACGTGCCGCCCACCCCCATGCCACGCAGCTACAGGACCGTGGCTACGAGCTGGAAGCCAGTCTGGCCCGCCCCCTGCTCCAGCGCCTGACCGAACCCAGCCCCAACGCCCATGCCCGCCTGTTTGGCCCGGACGGACGACTGGTGGCCGATAATCTGATTGACGTGGCCGACACGCAGGACACCCCCCCGGAGCCACATCACTTCCACTCCCACACCATTCCCTTCCCCCCCGCGTTCCAGCCCGGCATTTACGAGCGGTTCCTCACATGGCTCTGGTCGGGCCATAACCCCAGTATTGTAACCCTCAACACCGATGAGGAAGATATCCCCGCCCGCCCGGCCCACACGCAG
>NZ_BAJU01000010.1 GCF_000613865.1 Acetobacter okinawensis JCM 25146 | reverse complement strand
CCTGCCAGACCTCCCACGCGCGAGCCACGCGCTGCGAATCCACGGGTTTGAGCCGGGCCGCCGTCTGCGGGTCCACCGCCATAAGCCGTGCATGCACGGCTGGAGCCCCTTCTGCCGCCACCAGAGCGCGGGCCGCCTGCTGCACGTCTGGTGCACTTTCAGGTATCTGGGCGAGTCCGTCGGTCAGGGCGCGCATGTACATGCCTGTTCCCCCGCACACTATGGGCAGGCGGCCTGCGCTCCACGCCTGCTGCATGGCTGCCAGAGCCTGCTCGCGCCACCATGCTACACTGCCTTTGTGCGCTGCGGGCAGCACACCGTATAATCTATGGGGGACACGCTGTTCGTCCTGCTCGTTTGGACGAGCGGTCAGCACGCGTAACTCCTGATAAACCTGCATGGAATCCGCGTTAATGACCACGCCGTTCAACCGCTGCGCCAAATCCAGCGCCAGCGCCGATTTGCCCGAGCATGTCGGCCCCGCAAGAATAAGCGCACGGAGTAGGCCGTGCATGTATGGCGGGGCATGGGCGGCGCTTTGGTGTTCTGCTTGCTTCATGCCCGTATTCCTGCCACACACCCAAGTGCCATGACGAGCCTTGTTCTGACCCTTGTTGCCCCCCGCGCGGCAACAACCCTCGATACCGCCACAATCTCCCTCGCGCGGGACATTGTCCGCGCCAGTGGTGAGACCGTTATCCTCTCCTCCGGGGAGGCTGTGGATATTCCATGCCCTTCCACGGCGCGGGACATGCTGCCCCAGTTGCACGCCGAGCTTGGCGGCAAGGTGGATGCGGTCATCACCGCGGCACAGGACCGCCGCAAAAAACTGCTGGTCTCGGACATGGACAGCACCATTGTCGCCAACGAAACGCTGGATGATCTGGCAAGCCTTGCCGGAATCGGGGACAAGGTTGCCGCCATTACCACCCGCTCCATGAATGGCGAGCTGGATTTTGCCACCTCCTTGCGTGAGCGTGTGGCCCTGCTCAAGGGTCTGCCCGTAAGCCTGCTGGAAAAAGCATGGCAGGACGTACGCCTGAACCCTGGCGCAGTAGAACTGGTGCGCACCATGCGCGCACATGGCGCTTATACGGCGCTGGTCTCTGGCGGGTTTACATTTTTCACCTCCCGCGTGGCGGCCCTTTGCGGGTTTGAGGAAAACCACGCCAACACCCTGCTTACCGATGAGAGCGGGCACCTGACCGGCGCTCCCGGCCTGCCCATTCTGGGCGCGCAAACCAAGTTGGACCTGCTGCACAAGCTGACCAGCCACCACGCGCTGGCCAACACGGCCACCCTTGCCATAGGGGATGGCGCCAATGACCTGCCCATGCTGGGTGCGGCAGGGCTTGGCATTGCCTATTTTGCCAAGCCGGTGGTGCGTCAGGCCATAGCGGCGCAGATCAACCACACCTCGCTCCGTACAGCACTGTTCATGCAGGGCTATCCCGCATCTGCCTTTGTCAGCGCATAGTCCGCAACGCCAGAGCTGACCGGAGGAAGGAGAGACAAGCACCATGCAGTTTGACCCAAGGGATATCTCGACCTACCCCATCGTGCGGGTTCTCTGCATTGTACTTGGTGCGGGGCTGATGCTGTATTGTCTGGACTTCTATCTGGCCCTGCCGCAGGACACGCCCGAGCATGTCATGCGGCGCATGGCCGCACTGATTGTTGGCACCATCCTGCTGCTTGGCAGTATCTGGATCTAGGCTGGCATTACACAGCATCCTAGCTTTACGCATTGCCACCCCCTCCCCCCCAGTAGGATGAACATGCCCCACGCAAAACACCCCCAAATCCGCAGGCAACTCCAGCAGGCCCATGGCCACCTTGCCAAGGTGATCGCCATGATGGACGAGGGCCGAAGCTGCTCCACCCTCGCGCAGCAGCTTGAAGCGGTGGAAAGTACAATCCGCAAATCCAAGCGCATGCTGGTGCAGGACCACCTTGAACACTGCATTATCGATGCCATAGCCGCAGGTGAAATGAGCCGCGAGGACGCATTGCAGGCGTTCTCCTCCCTCACAAAATATCTGTAGGGGCAAAAGCACATGCTGCATGTTCTGCGCCACCGCACATACCGGCACCTGTTTGGCGCGCAGCTTGTCGCCCTGACCGGCACCGGCCTTGCAACGGTAGCCCTTGGGCTGCTGGCCTTCCGTATTGCGGGGCAGAATGCCGGGATGGTGCTGGGTACGGCGCTGGCCATAAAAATGCTGGCCTATGTGGGTGTTGCCCCCCTTGCCGCAGCCTTTGCAAACCATCTGCCACGGCGCGCCCTGCTGGTCATGCTTGACCTTGTGCGCGGCCTTGTGGCTGCCTGCCTGCCTTTTGTGAACACGCAGTGGCAGATTTATGTGCTGATTTTTGTCTTGCAGTCCGCCTCCGCCGCGTTCACCCCGACTTTTCAGGCCACCATCCCCGATATTCTGCCTGATGAACGTGAGTATACGGATGCGCTCTCCCTCTCCCGCATTGCTTATGACATGGAGAGTGTGCTCAGCCCGCTGCTGGCTGCGGCCCTGCTGGGGGTCGTATCTTTTCACGCACTTTTTGTCGGCACGGCTTTAGGGTTTTTGTGCTCGGCAGCACTTGTGCTGTCTGTGCCCCTACCATCCCCCCAAACACCCCCGCGGCATGGCGTGCTGGCACGGACAACCCGTGGCATACGCCTCTACCTTGCCACGCCCCGCCTGCGCGGCCTGCTGGCTATTGATATGGCAGTAGCTGCCGCTGCCTCTATTGTGCTGGTCAATACAGTTGTTTACGTGCAGGGGCTTTTTGGACTGGACCAGAGCGCTACGGCTCTGGCTCTGGCCTGTTTTGGCGCAGGTTCGGTCCTTGCTGCTCTGGGGCTGCCGCGTGTGCTGGAACGCATGGCCGACCGCACCGTCATGCTCGGTGGGGCCTGCGTGCTGTGTGTGGGGGCCTGTCTGGCCAATTGGGTACCAAATTACGGCTGGCTGCTCCCCTTATGGGGCGTGCTGGGGGTTGGTTATTCTGTTGCACTCACGCCCTCCGGCCGCCTGCTCCGCCGCTCCGGCACACCAGAAGACCGACCGGCTCTGTTTGCCGCCCAGTTTTCGCTCTCCCATCTCTGCTGGCTGCTGGCCTACCCTGTAGCCGGGCGCATGGGGGCTGCTTTTGGCCTGCCTGCCGCGGCACTGGGGCTAGGCTTGCTGGCCGCCATAGCAACCGGTGTAGCCTGCCTAATATGGCCATCACATGATGAGGGTACGACCACTCTCCCCACACGCCTGTAAACGCACGGTTGATTGGGAACCTCTGTTAAAAACCCAGCCTGTTGTGCATCTCGCCCACAAGGTCTGCCGTGTCATCTAACGGCGTGACATACCAAGGTGCAGGCAGGCGCACCGCACTCTCGCCCAGTACACGCACACGCCCGGCCAGCTCCAGTTCCTCCACAAACTCACTAATCCGGCGGGATTTGCCCGGAAGCGGAAAAACCGTGACTGGTGCACGCCCTGCCACGGATTCGGACATCATGGAAACACTGTCTATGGTCACAAGCAGGTTGTCCGCGCAGGCAATCAGCCCGATGTAGGGGTTATCTCCTTCCCCATCCCAGACAAAGCCGCCTGCGGGCTCTATAATTTCCTTCAGCGCGGCAAGTGCCTGCGGGTCCGTCCGGCGCGAGGCGGTAACAATCAGGCTCCCGCCTTCATCCTGCCGGGTCTGCACCAGCACGGTAGCCAGCCTGCGGGCTTCTGCCTCCCCCAGTTGGAAGCGCCCGTTGGAACCTCCCACAAAGGCCGCCACAAGCGGGCGGGGCAGATGGGCAAGCCGTGGTTCCCATTCCTGCTTGGCGTGCGCCAGTTCCTCGGGGGTTAATCCATGCAGAGCAGTGCGGCCCAAAAGCACATTGGGGCCAGAAATATCATCATGGCGGCAGGCAATAATCAGGTCAAAACGCGCAAGAGACTGCCGGGGGTTCTGAATCTGCACCACAGGGCGGCAATGGGCGCGCAGGGCAGCACCAATAGCGCCCCCCTTGCCACCAACGCTGATGACCACATCCGAACGCAGCAGGTCTGCGTGGGACTCCAGAGTCTGCCCTTCGCTACCACGCAGGCAGGAGCGGCCGAGCCAGCGCGGACCAGCCAACGCCATACGCGCCATGCGGCTGGGGCATACGGGCTGGAACGTGCCATCCACCCTGCACGGTGGGCCAGCCCCAATGCCTGCGAACGCATGCCAGCAAAGTTCTCCCCCACCACAAAAGCATGGGGCCGGGGGAGGGGCAAAACCTCCGCCGTGTCTGAACCAGTTTGCGCACCTGCATACATTGCGCTCGCCATAACGCGCATTCCTCCGCTACACATCGGCCTTTGCAACCATGCGCCCTGCATGGCCCGCTTTGTCCTTGCAACCTGATTGCCTTTAAAAGCAAGGCACTTGTACGCATTACAGACCACGAGAAAGGCAACACTATGTCCGCTAGCTTCAAGGAGACGGGTCTTTCCCCTGCCCTTTGCGCCCACGCACAACAGGCAGGCATGGTGCAGCCAACCCCTATTCAGCTTGCCGCCATTCCCCCCGCGCTGGAAGGGCGGGACATTCTGGCCATTGCCCCGACCGGTACGGGCAAAACCGCAGCATACGCCCTGCCCATGCTGCACAGGCTGCTCAAGCGCGCAAACCCCGCACCTTGCTGGTTATGGTGCCAACGCGGGAGCTGGTGTTGCAAACAGCCAAGGTTTTTAGGGCATGTATGGGAGAGAGCAGCAAAAAAACGGCCAGCACCAAACCTGCAAGCCTGCCCATAATCTGCCTGTTTGGCGGCGCAGACCGCGACGAACAGGGTGACGAACTGCTCCAGACCAGCGGCATGACGCGCATTCTCATTGCAACGCCGGGCCGCCTGCTGGACTTTATCGGCACTGGTACGTGCGACCTCTCGGACTGTTTTCAACTGGTCATGGACGAGAGCGACCGCCTGTTCACCCATGAGTTTGAGGAAGAAACACGAACCATCCTCAACTACCTGCCCACGCCACGCCAGACACTGGCATTTTCTGCCACGATGCCCCCAGCATGCAAAACCATGCTGGCCGCTCTTGTTTACAAGCCGGTTGAACTGAGTGTGGAAAAACCACCCGAGGAACGCCCCGCCATCCGTCAGGGTGTGCTGTTTTTGGAAGATGAGCAGAAAACCGCTTTCCTCAAGACCTTTTTTGGCCGCAGTCCCAAAACACGCAGCATTGTTTTTGTCCGCACCAAGGCCGAGGCCGATGTACTGGCCTCAACACTTAAAAAAGCACGGCTGGCCGTAGCACCCCTGCATGGCGACCTGACGCAGGACAAACGCACCAGCACGGTAGCCAGCTTTGGCTCGGGCCGCCTGTTTGTTCTGGTTGCAACAGATGTTGCGGCACGCGGGCTGGATATTGCCTCGGTTGCGCAGGTTATCAATTACGATGTGCCCGAACTGCCCGAAACCTACCTGCACCGCATTGGCCGCACTGGCCGTGCCGGGCAGAAAGGCTCTGCCCTGACCCTGTGCTCCGGGGCCGAGCGCAAACTTTTGCGGCAGGTGGAGGTGGGTGCCCATGTTAAACTACGAGTACTCAGCACGGAGCAGGCCCTCCCCCCCGTAGCCGCCCAGACCGCACGACAGGGCAAACCCCGCCCGACACGCACGTAAAACACGCAAGCACCCGTAACCCGACGCGGGAGGGATTGCAGCCACGCGCAACCCGAACCATACTCGGGTTTATGTGGTGCAGTTCCTTCCTCCCTCACCCATTCTACCGCGCTCTTGGGGCATCGGTGCGTTACGGCGCACCCGACGCAGCATGAGCTGCGCTTCCAAACGCCTCCGTAGTGGCCAAAACACCTACCGTTTTTGCACCCTGCCCGAGACCCTGCCGCCTTCCCTGCCGCCCCTCCCCCATGCTGCCCCCCATGGTCCATTGCCAGACCTGACACCATGGGTGCAGGGCAACTGCGGCATAAAAGGCGTGCATCATTTTGAAAGCCATAAGCCGGCCCCCATGTTGCCATTACGGCACTCATGCATGGTAACGAGTATGCTGGTGCACAGGCGCTGGCCAGCATACTGGCCAACCCGCCCAGCCCCCCATATGGGCGGCTGAGCCTGATTTTTCTTAATCTGGACGCTTATGCAGCGTTTGACCTGCGCCGCCCCTCCCAATGCCGCTATATTGAGGAGGACATGAACAGGCTGTGGATGCCTGAACTCATTCGGTCTGAGCATACATCACTGGAAATGCGCCGGGTGCGCGAGCTTGTACCCGTGATCGACACTGTGGATGTCCTGCTTGACCTGCACTCCATGACGTGGCCCTCCGCAACCCTGCTGCTCACCAGCATGGCCGAGCGGAACCTGGTCATGGCCAGCGCACTGGCACATGGCCAGCCCACCCCCTTGCAGGTTGTGCTCGATCAGGGGCACCCTACTGGCACACGACTGATTGACTACAAGCGGTTTTCCGACCCTGTAGGCACCGCGCGCGCCTGCCTGCTGGAAGCCGGGCAACACTGGACCCGGAGCGCCGTTGTGCAAAGCGAGACCACGGCCCGCGTTTTTCTGGCCCAGAACGGCATGCTCCCCAAAGAGCCCGCCAGTTCTGGCACGCCCCGGCAACACGGAGCAGCACCCCCCGCCACCACTGAGGCCTCACACCCCGGCGTCTGCGCCATGGTCACGGACTGCGTGGAAGCCCACACGGCGGGGTTTGCCTTCCTCCGCCCCTTTACAGGGGGCGAGATTATCAAACATGCAGGCACACTTATTGCTGTGGACGGCATGGACGAAATTCGCACGCCTTACGACAACTGCATGCTGGTCATACCCAACCTGCGCCCCCGTCGGGGACACACAGCTGTGCGGCTGGCGCGCATTCTTTAATCCGGCGCACAAAAACCGCAGCCCCACCACCGCTTGACACCCGCACCATCCCTGAGCACCCTGCCCTGCGACATGGGCGCACTGCTTGCTCCAGCGCCGTGTTTTTAATGGGAACGCCACCCGATGCATTTTATCACTACATTCGATTCACACTCTTTTCGCGATACGTTTATCAGCTACCTCTCCGCCTTTGTTTTTGGCACGCTTATTGGTGCAGAGCGGCAGTACCGGCAGCGTACGGCGGGCCTGCGCACCAATGCACTGGTCGCCCTTGGGGCCGCAGCTTTTGTGGACCTGGCCCAGCATCTGGCAGGCAGCGCGGATGCGGTGCGGGTTATTGCCTATGTAGTCTCTGGCGTTGGTTTTCTGGGCGCTGGGGTAATTATGAAGGACGGCGCCAATGTGCGCGGCCTCAATACGGCAGCCACCTTATGGTGTTCTGCGGCTGTGGGGGCCTGCTCCGGCACCGACATGGTGGCAGAAGCAGGCATGCTCACGCTCTTTATTATCGCGGGCAACACCCTGCTGCGCCCATTGGTGCGGGCAATTGACCGCATTCCTGTTGCCAGCCAATCGGAGGAGGCCACTTACTCCGTCAGTGTGCTCACCGACCACGCCCATGCAGGCCAGTTGCGTGACCTTGTTGTGGACAGGCTGGAAGAGGCCCGCTTTCCCGTGGCGGAAGTTGAACTTTCCGACCACGCACAGGGCAGTGTGGAAATTTCAGCGACCCTGAGCAGCAACGTGCTGGACACGGACGAGCTGGAAAAAGTGGTTAATCGTCTGGAGGACGAACAGGGCGTAACACACGCAACGTGGCTAACCGAGCGGGAAAACTAGGCCCTACACCCGTACTTCTGCCAAGCGTCAGGCGTAACACGCATGCCTGACGCCCATCCGGCAAAGACGGTGTTCAGCTCCCCGCTTTTGCCTGCTGTGCCGCAGCGCGGGCTGCTGCTTTTTCTTCCTCGGTCCATGCTTTGCGCTCACGCTTTTGCTGCGGCGGCTTGACCTGCTTGACTGGCCCACCACCCAGCACGGGTGCGCGCATGGTGGAGTTTTGCGCCGCATCCGAGTGCCAGGGGTGGTCGGCCTGCACATCCAGCTTGCGACCAATTTCGCGTTCTACGTCATGCAGCCATGCACGCTGTTCCGCATCGCACAGGGTAATGGCAAAACCACTGCGCCCGGCACGGCCAGTGCGGCCAATGCGATGGACGTAGCTTTCTGGCAGGCTTGGCAGGTCATGGTTGAACACATGCGTGACCGTGTCCACATCAATGCCGCGGGCGGCAATGTCGGTCGCCACAAGCACCTGCGCAGCCCCGGTGCGAAAAGCCTCCAGAGCACGCTCGCGCTGGCCCTGCGACTTGTTGCCATGCAGGGCTTCGGCCGTAATGCCTGCGTCCGTAATAAAAGCGCACACTTCGTTGGCAATGTTCTTTTGCAAGGTAAAGACCACCGCCTGCCCCATATCCGGCGTTTGCAGCAGGGATAAAAGGGCTTCCTTTTTATTGGCCGCGTCCATGAACATGACCGACTGCTCAATCCGGTCCACCGTGGTGGAGGGGGGAGCAATCTCCACCTTTGCAGGGTCACGCAGCAGGCTTTCTGCCAATGCGGCAATGGATTTGGGCATTGTTGCAGACAGCAGCACCGTATGCCGCTCGTGCGGCAGGGTGGCTACAATACGCTCGATCGGCTTGGCAAAGCCCATGTCCAGCATCTGGTCAGCCTCATCCAGCACCAAGGCTTCCAGTTGGGAGAGGTCGCACAGCCCCTGCTCCACCAGATCCAGCAGACGGCCGGGGGCTGCGACAATAATATCCACCCCGTCCTTGAGCGCATTGACCTGATGCATTTGCGCAACGCCACCAAAAATGGTGGTGACGCGGGGTTTAATGTGGCGACCAAAACTCTCAAACCCATCTGCAATCTGGGAGACCAGCTCGCGCGTAGGGGCCAGCACCAGCACACGCGCCCCATTTTTGGGAGCTGGCCGGGGTGTTTGCGCCAGACGATGTAGCAATGGCAGCGCAAAAGCTGCGGTTTTGCCCGTGCCGGTCTGGGCCATGCCCAGCAGGTCGCGCCCCTGCAACAGCAAAGGAATAGACTGGGCCTGAATGGGAGTGGGGTTGGTATACCCTTCCTCTGCCAGAGCATCCAGCAAAGGCTGGGTCAGGGCGAGGTCGGCAAAAGTTATGGACATGGTCACGCAGCGCCTCCGGCGCTAATCAGGCTGCACCGTTTCGGGCTTCGCTGGGTTCGGGGAAGCAGAGATTTACGGGGGGTGGGCCTCCGCGTCAACGCGGAAGCGACGAACTGTCACACACAACATAATTCTTAATCTTAAGGTTCGGAAACCGCAGAAGACATCGCAATGGCCTGCTCATCGGGCATGCGTGGAGGAGCAGGTAGAGCCAGATAAGCAAGACGCTTTGCCTCCCGGCGGCCCAGCGCAACACTGTCCAGCACAAGTCCGCACCCCATGGACAAGGCCGCCAATATAACCAAACCCGTAGCCAGCAGTGCCGTAGGCAGACGCTGCACTAACCCGGTGTGGAAAAAATCCAAGACAACAGGAATACCCAGCCCCATGCCACACACCAGCATAATGGCGCACAGGATGCTGAAAAACATCAAAGGCCGTTCCTGTTTAACCAAGTTAATAATCATCCCTAAAATACGAAAACCATCGCGATACGTATTGAGTTTGGACGCAGAACCCGGCGGACGTTCCACGTAGCGAGTAGGCAGTTCACCAATAGGCATCGCCAGTTCAAGCGCGTGCACTGTAAATTCTGTTTCCGTCTCAAACCCCGAAGAAAGTGCGGGGAAAGACTTTACAAATCTACGGGAAAAAACCCGGTAGCCAGAGAGCATGTCTGACAGCCTGCGCCCGAATACACTTGTGACCAGCCCGGTTAAAACCCTGTTACCAAGAACGTGGCCGCGCCTGTAAGCATCCACACGGTCCGTTACCCGCGCGCCGTTCACCATATCCAACCCATGACCGTAAGCCATGCCAAGCATTTCTGGTGCAGAGCTCGGGTCATAGGTTGCATCCCCATCCACGAGAACATAGAAGTCGGCATCAATATCGGAGAACATCCTCCGGATCACAAAGCCTTTGCCCTGAAGGGATTCCGATCTGACAATTGCACCTGCTGCACGGGCCAGTTTTACTGTCTGATCTGTAGAGTTATTATCGTAAACATAAATGGACGCATGTGGCAGAGCCGCCCGGAAACCGTTAACAACAGAGGCAATAGTGACCTCCTCATTATAGCACGGAATTAAAACAACGACTTTGATATCAGATGGAAATAACTTCAAAATACCCATGGAACTATTTACACTCTATTATATGATATAAAAACAACATATTCCCGTTTTACACCGACCATGCTGCCCAATCCTTTGGCAGATATTTATTTGATTTCCTCCGTGTTGTATATGCTGTTTCATAAAATTCATTTTTTCTCACATGTAGTCTTCGGTACATTTTGCACGTTCAGTTTATACACAACAAACCCATCTTCCAGATACCCATTGGGGTAACGCGCGATTTCGTGAGCATTCATTAAAAATCTTTTTTTCTGTTCAGATGTAATTGTAAACGTCCATTGATTGTACATGTAGTGTCGTACGAACTCTTCCTGATCCTCATCCATTATATTGGTGATTTTTGAGGTAAATTCTTTTGTTTTATTCGAATCATTCACAATTAAAATTAACGGAGGATATTCAGAGCAGGCCGCCAACTTTTGCGCGGCAGTCAGCAGATCATCCAAATTGTAATTAAAGACGCCACGATATGGAACAACATAGTCAAAATCATTCAAAGACATCATAAAGACTGGTTTTTTTGTATAATATGGCATGGCCTCCAATGTGTAATCCAGAGACGACAGCATTGGTGACTCTTTAATATCGTCATGCATTTTCATAAATGCATAGAACTCTTTTGACCTGCTATTGGGTTCGATCAACTCATGAAAACTCAGGAGCAAAGACAACAGACACTGAATACCAAGCATTGTATAAAAAGATGCAAGCCCGATATTATTGATTGTTTTTTTATGAACTGCCTGAGCGTTATTTTTTTTCATCCAGGCCAATGCAAAAACAAGCATGATCCACAGGGCCTGATGCCTGTATTCCCCCGGATATACGACGTAAAAGAAAGCAGAGAGCCCCACCATGACTAAAATGGCAACGGAAAACAAAAAAACATCACCCCAAAGCATTAAGGTGGAAAGTGCAATAGAAAGATATGATATTACACTTATAATTTTATATACAGATTTTGATAATGGGCCATGACCTAAATACGAAAAAATATAATCTTTAAAATCATAGAGCGTTAAGTGCTGAAAAAAATAAAAATCATGATTGAATGCAATTTTTATTGGACGCACTGCAGCCAGATCATAGCGTGTTGGATAAATTGTTCCAAAACACACAAAAAAACCAAGAATACCTACCATGCTATTCATGACCGTTTTGCGTGTATCGTCAGTCCATTTTTTTCCATTCTGATACCAAGCATTTAATGGCCAAAGGCATGAGAACGCCAGAACAATAAGAGATGAATGAACATTGGTGTTAGCCAGAAAAAATAGTATTGGTCCACTCAGTATGTATTTATATTTTTTGCTATTCATGACCAATGGAAGAGCAAGCATAAGCAATGCACTCATTCCATAATTCCTGCACATAACCGTATATTCGTACAGTAATGGATAGCCAAATGCCATCATAATTTTAATTTTAAAATTAAACGGAGATAGAAAAATAATTATTAATACTGTTAAAAACGAAATAAAAAATGACGAAATCGGCAAAACCCAGTAAGATTCCGTAATCCAATAAAAAAACTGTTCTATTTTATACATCAAAAATGGATGAGGGTTCCCCAGAAGATGAAGTCTTGATGTCGTCCCGATGGCAAGCATGAAATTACGTACTTCATCACGCCACATGGCATGATGAAAAATCAGAAACACCGCAACAAGAGACCAAGATACAAGCAGAATCAGATTTTTTATTTTTTTATTGTTGCGAAGAAAATAATTATTCATTTCAACCACTCGGGAATACTTACGCAAAAAATGTTGCAGGAATAAACGACATATCTTTTAAAGCCCTCAACAAACTGCAACAATTTTTCAAAACATCGATCTGAACCAAGGCGTTCGGGATTACGCCCATGCTTTAAAACAGCATACCAGCCAAAAGATATCCCTGGGCCTATCAGGCAGGACTGTTACCACTCACAGGGAAGACATGCTTCCAAACGCCCTGCTATGGCCAATACAAACTCAAGGACTTCTCCAGTCACCAAAAAGGCGCGGGAGAAGCCTCTCGCGCCTTTCTAATAACTTTACCGTAAAAAGCGGTGACTTAACGCGAATAAATAGGGAAACGCGCGCACAGGGCCTTTACACGTTCATGCACGGCATTTTCCACCACCGCATCACCTTCACCACCAGAAGCGGCAAGGGCTGTCAGCACTTCATCAATCATTTCACCGACCTGACGAAACTCTTCCTCACGGAAGCCGCGTGCGGTCGCTGCCGGGCTACCCAGACGCACGCCAGAGGTAATGGCGGGTTTTTCGGGGTCAAACGGAATGGCGTTTTTGTTGGCCGTAATGCCTGCACGCTCCAGAGCCTGCTCGGCAGCCTTGCCGGTCACCTTTTTGGGGCGCAGGTCCACGAGCAGCAGGTGGGAATCCGTGCCACCCGTCACAATGTCAAACCCGCGTTCCACCAGAACTTCTGCCAGCACGGCAGCGTTCTTCTGCACCGCTTTCTGGTATTCCTTGAACTCAGGGCGCAGGGCCTCACCAAACGCCACGGCCTTGCCTGCAATAACATGCATGAGCGGGCCGCCCTGCAGACCGGGGAACACGGCGGAGTTGATCTTTTTGGCCAACGCTTCGCTGTTGGTCAGGATCACACCACCGCGCGGGCCGCGCAGGGTTTTGTGGGTCGTGGATGTGACCACATCCGCATATTCCAGCGGGTTGGGGTACAGACCCGCAGCCACCAGACCAGCAAAATGGGCCATATCGACCATAAGCTGCGCACCCACTTCGTCCGCAATGCGGCGGAAACGGGCGAAGTCGATAATGCGGGGATAGGCAGAACCACCAGCCACAATAATGGAGGGCTTGTGTTCGCGCGCAAGGCTTTCCATCTGGTCATAGTCCAGAATGCCGTCCTGCTGGCGCACGCCATACTGCACGGCATTGAACCACTTGCCAGAATAGTTGGGGGCTGCACCGTGGGTCAGGTGGCCACCAGCAGCAAGGCTCATGCCCAGCACGGTATCTCCCGGCTTGCCCATGGCCATGAATGCCGCCTGATTGGCATTTGCGCCAGAATGGGGCTGCACATTGGCATAAGCCGCACCAAACAGCGTTTTTACGCGTTCAATGGCCAGCGTTTCCACCTTGTCCACTTCCACGCAGCCACCATAATAGCGGCGTCCGGGGTAGCCTTCGGCGTATTTGTTGGTCAGCACACTGCCCTGCGCCTGCAAAACGGCCTCGGAGGCCATGTTTTCGCTGGCAATCAATTCAATGCCATCTTGCTGACGGGTCAACTCGGCGGCAATGGCGGACGCAACGTCCGGATCCGTCTGGGTCAGCGGCGCATGAAAAAAACGGTCCAGATCCGTGTGGCTCATTCGGGTGTTTCCTCAAAATCAAACTGTCGTCTGGCAGCAGGCCCGCTTCCATAACAGACAAAAGCACAGGAAGCTCTCTTACCCCGTTCCGCCCGCCCCTGACAGGAGAAAAAAGTCAAAAAAGCAGGCCCCCACCCCTTGTGGTTTCCTGCTTTTACACGCAGCCCGCGCCGGGATAAACCGTAAATCATGCCCGTGCGCAAAACGCACACTGCCCCCATGCCCGTACCCCCGCCCTCAGCGGGGCTGATCCTTGCCGCACCGGGGTTGCATAACATGAGCATGAGCGCATACTCCGCCCGTCTTATTCACCCCCGTTTGTTCTGCCTAGGTGCCGGACCACAGGTCTGGCCCCATGGCAGGCACCGTGCAAGGAGATCCCGCCCATGATGGCTGGTCGTTTCCCTTTGACCCGCCCGCGCCGCAACCGGTTTGACGATGCGACACGCCGCCTGGTTGCCGAAAATTCACTGGGTATCAGCAACCTGATCTGGCCAATTTTTTTCATGGAGGGGTCGGGTGTCACAACCGAAGTCTCCTCCATGCCCGGCGCACACCGCGTAACACTCGACCGTCTGGCCAAGCATGTGGAGCCCGCGGCCAAGCTGGGCATTCCAGCCCTTGCCCTGTTCCCCATCACTCCGGCTGAAGCGCGGGACGAACGGGGGACCGAAGCCCTGAACCCCGACAACCTGATGTGTCGGGCGGCCAGACTGCTGAAAAAAGAATTCCCCGACATGGCGCTGATCGGCGATGTCGCGCTCGACCCCTACACCAGCCACGGCCATGACGGGCTGATAGAAGGCGGCTACGTGGTCAATGAGGCATCGGTCCAGATTCTGTCCCAGCAGGCAGTCAATCAGGCTATGGCAGGGGTGGATATTATTGCCCCATCAGACATGATGGACGGCCGTATTAGCGTGATCCGTCAGGACTTGGATGCCAATGACCTGATCAATACCCGCATCATGTCGTATGCCGCCAAATATGCCTCCGCCTTCTACGGTCCGTTCCGTGATGCGCTGGGTTCTGGCGGCCTGCTCAAGGGGGACAAAAAGACCTACCAGATGGACCCCGCCAACAGCGACGAGGCCCTGCGTGAAGTGGAAATGGACATTGCAGAAGGGGCTGACATGGTTATGGTCAAACCCGGCATGCCTTATCTGGACATTATCCGCCGCGTAAAAGACACCTTCAGCGTGCCGACTTTTGCGTATCAGGTCTCGGGAGAATATGCGATGCTCATGGCAGCCATCAACAATGGCTGGCTCGACCGTGACCGCGCCATCATGGAAAGTCTGATGGCTTTCCGTCGTGCGGGTGCCAATGGTGTACTCACGTATTTTGCCATTGAAGCCGCACAGCATATTCGGGAAAGATCGGGCCTGTAACCACCTCGCCTGGCCCGCGCCGGGCATAAGCGGGTCAGCCCGTGCTGACCCGCCATGCATCCGGGATTGCCAACCATGACGTCTCCGCTGCGCAATCCGCAGTTTTTTTACACCACTACTGCTCTGCCATGCCCGTACCTGCCTGCACGCATGGAGCGTAAGATACTGGCTGATCTGGCCGTCCCCGATGCCGACACCCTGCACAGCCGCCTGTCCGCCAGAGGGTTCCGGCGCAGCCACACGCTGGCTTACGCCCCTTTGTGCGAGGGCTGCTCGGCCTGTATTCCCATCCGCCTGCCCGTAGCGGCCTTTACCCCCAACCGCACACAAAAACGGGTATGGAACCGCAATGCGGACTTAACGGCCCATCTGCTGCCAGCAGTAGCCACAGGGGAGCAGTACACGCTGTTCCGCGACTACCTGAACACCCGCCACGCAGAAGGCGAAATGGCGAACATGGGGCCGCGCGACTACCGGATTATGGTGGAAGAAACCACGGTTGATACGCAGATCATAGAATTCCGCACACCGGACCAAAAGCTGGTCGCCGTCAGCCTGACCGATACGCTCGATGATGGGCTATCGGCTGTGTACAGCTTTTACGACCCCCAGCAGACAACCCGCTCGCTGGGTGTGTACGTTGTGCTGTTTCTAATCCGCCAGACGCTACTACTTGGCCGACCGTATCTGTACCTTGGCTACTGGATTCCGGGCAGCCCCAAGATGGCCTATAAAAGCCGCTTCCGCCCGGCAGAAATCCTGCGTCAGGATGTCTGGCAGACACTGGAGCCAGACCAGCCCGTCTGCACAGGGCGCAGCGCCCTGTTCCCTGACGCACCGCTGTTTTAACAACCGGGGGGCTCAGCCCTTTTTGTTGGTCCATGTCGGGGCCAGCTTGCCAACACCGGCGCGCTTGCCCAACCAGTCCTGCAAATCGGCCATGCCGCGGCACCGCACCGCACCCGGCCAGACCAGCCCTTCGGATGCGGTAAACACAACGGCCTGACGCAGGTGCGCGCCATCGGCATATTTTTGCAAGGCAACGCCAAGACCGCGCCCCATAACGGGCAACTGGTCAAGCGGGAAAATCAGGAAGCGGCGGTTATCGCCCAGAACGGCCACGTGGTCGCCTGAGCGGGAATGCACAGCAGTGCCGAGTCATCGTCCTTGAGGTTGAGCACCTGCCGGCCTGAACGTTTTTCGGACACGAGGGCATCATCCTCCACCACCATGCCGCGCCCGGCACTGGAGGCCACAAGACGCCTGCCCCCATCCTCCAGCACAAAGACGGCCAGTAGTTCCTCATCATTGGACAGGTCCACCAGCAGGCGCACGGGCTGGCCATCACCCCGTCCACGCGGCAGATCCGTGCCCTTGACCGTAAAGGCCCGGCCATCGGTGGCAAAAAAGCACAGCCGGTCCGTGCTCTGGCAGGGAATGGCGAGTTTGAGACCATCCCCTTCCTTAAACTTCTGGCTATCCAGATCAACGGCATGACCCTTAACCGCCCGGACCCAGCCTTTTTGGGAGAGGATCATGGTCAGCGGCTCACGCTCCACTGTTTCCACTACCGAGATATCAACCGGCTTGGGAGCGGACAGAATGGTGCTGCGCCTTGGCCCAACGCGGCCTTTGGCAAACAGCTTGACCATTTTGTCCAGTTCCTGCCCGATCTGCTTCCAGCGCTGTTTTTCGTCACCCAGCAGGGCAAGCAATTCGGCTTTTTCCGCCGACAGAGCATCATGCTCCCTGCGGATTTCCATTTCCTCCAACCGGCGCAGGCTGCGCAGGCGCATGTTCAGCACGGATTCGGCCTGCATGTCGGTCAGGCTGAAAGTCGCCATAAGGCTGGCCTTGGCGTCATCCTCCTCGCGGATAATACGGATGACCTCATCAAGGTTGAGGTACACCACCAAAAAGCCTGCCAGAATTTCCAGCCGCCGTTCCACTGCTGCAAGGCGGTGGCGGCTGCGCCGCTCCAGCACCTCGTGCCGGTGGTTGAGCCATGCCTGCAACACCTGCTTAAGGCCCAGCACACCGGGCGCACGGTCGGCCCCCAGCACGTTCATGTTCAGGGGGAAGCGGCTTTCCAGCGCTGTGGCCCGGAACAGAGTCTCCATCAGCACTTCGGGTTCAATACCGCGGGTTTTGGGCTCAAGGATCAGGCGGATTTCATCCGTACTTTCATCGCGGATGTCGCCCAGCAGAGGGAGTTTTTTCTGATCAAGCAGATCAGCCACCTGCTCGATCAGGCGGGACTTTTGCACCTGATAGGGAATTTCCGACACCACAATGTGCCATGTGCCAAAGCGCCCCTGCTCCACAGCCCAGCGCGCCCGCATACGAAAACCGCCCCGCCCAGTCTCATACGCCTGCAAAATAGCGGAGGCATCCTCCACAATCAGCCCGCCCGTGGGAAAATCCGGTCCCGGCATAAGCTCCAGCAGGTCCTGCGTTGTGGCTGTCGGCTTGCGGACCAGCAGGGCAGCGGCTGCACACACTTCCGCCGCATTATGAGGTGGTATGCTGGTAGCCATGCCCACGGCAATACCCGCCGCACCATTGGCCAGCAGGTTGGGGAATGCCGCTGGCAACACAATGGGCTCGTGCTCCTCACCATCATAGGTGGGCCGAAAATCCACGGCGTCGCTCTCTATCCCGTCCAGCAGGGCTACGGCTACTTCCGTCAGGCGGGCTTCCGTGTACCGCATGGCGGCTGCGTTATCGCCATCGATCGAGCCAAAATTGCCCTGCCCTTCCACCAGCGGGTAACGGGCGGCAAAATCCTGCGCCAAACGGACAAGAGCTTCGTAAACAGAAGCATCCCCGTGCGGGTGGAACTTACCAATCACATCGCCCACAACGCGCGCGCATTTTTTAAACCCCGAGGCAGGGTCCAGCTTGAGCTGATGCATGGCGTAAACCAGCCGCCTGTGCACAGGCTTGAGCCCGTCGCGCACATCCGGCAGCGAACGCGACATGATGGTGGACAAAGCATAGGCCAGATAGCGCTCGCTCAGCGCATCCGCCAGTTTTGTCTCCTCAATATGGCCTTCAAATGTCTCGTTCATGCTCTGCCCCAGAAAAAACGGTGCGATGTGGTCGGCACAGACATACCGCCACAGGCCCGGTTGTGCCAGCCTTGCTGCGCAGTTCAGGGCTGGTTGATGTGTGCCTGTAGCTTTTCAAGCCGCGCAAGCAGCCTTTGCCGGGCAGCAGGAAGGGGCAGATGCCGCTGCCCAAAAGCATCCCGTGCCAGAAAATGCCCACTCAGCTGCAGGCCTGCGCGCCACTCCGCCCAACTCCCCTCCTGCGCAGGGTCACGCAAAAAAGCGGGCAACGGCAGGAGCCGGTCCTTCCACTCCCCTGCACCTGCCACACTAACAGCCCGCCCCGTGCGGGGGGAGACATAGGCAAGGTCCTGCGTTTGTCCGGTGACCGCACAAGCACTTAAATCCAGCCCAAAGCCCAGCACATCCAGCAGCGCCAGCTCCCATTCAATATAATTGGGCAGGCCAGTCTGTTCCGCCACATCCGGCTATAGCCAATAAAGGACAGGAGTTTGAGAGTCGCGCCAAAAAATGCCGGGCATGGCTCGCCTTCGGGCAAGGTGGCATCGGCCAGCACACACACAGACTGCATCATGGCCAATGCCAACGGCATGTCCAGAATACGCGCGGCACATCCGTAAAGCAGCTCGCCGGATACGCGTATGGGTGCGCCCTCGCCACGCTGTGTCAGACGGGCCTTGACCACGTTGCCCGGTTGCCACAAGGCGCGCCCTGCGCGGCTGGCACCCCCATAGGCCAGCGCACGCACCAGCGTCTGCCTCGGTCAACATATGGACCCGCGCCCCGCTCTCGCCTTGCGGGGCCACAAAAACAACAAGGGCGGGAGCCTCCCTTTGCAGAGAAGTCCCGCCCTTGCTCAACAGACCAGAACCTGAGGTCTTAGACGCCAGACACCTTGGCCACTTCCGCAGCAAAGTCGTCCACAGTCTTTTCAATGCCTTCGCCCAGGTGGAAGCGGTCAAAGCCAGCCAGCGTGACGCCAGCTTTCTTGACAACGTCCTTCACGCGGGTTTCGCCATCATGCACCCACACCTGCTCCAGAAGAACCACTTCTTCGTAGAACTTACGGATACGGCCTTCGACCATTTTTTCAATAATGGCTTCAGGCTTGCCCGATGCGCGGGACTGTTCAATGAGAACAGCGCGTTCACGCTCGACTTCTTCCTGATTCAGGCTGTTCACGTCCAGCGCGGAAGCGGGTGGCGGCAACGTGCATGCCAATCTGTCGGCCAAGCTGCTCAATGGCTTCATCAGCCGTCGGGGCTTCAATTGCTGCCAGAACGCCAATTTTACCCAGACCGGGGCGCAGTGCGCCATGCACGTAAGTGGCAACAACGCCAGACGGCACGGTAAACACGCGAGCGCGGCGCAGGGTCATGTTTTCGCCAATGGTGGCGATCAGGTGCGTCAGCTCGTCAGCCACGGTGCGGCCCGTGTCCAGTGTGGCAGCCTTGATGGCTTCCAGATCATCACCAACCTTGAGAGCAACCTTGGCAACGGATTCCACAAAGTTCTGGAACGCTTCGTTACGGGCGACAAAGTCGGTTTCGGCGTTGACTTCCACCATGGCGGCGGTTTTGTCGGCAGAGGCCACAGCAACCAGACCTTCTGCTGCCACGCGGCCAGATTTTTTGGCGGCGGCGGCAAGGCCCTTGGTGCGCAGCCAGTCAATGGCGGCTTCAATATCGCCCTGCGCTTCGTTCAGCGCCTTTTTGCAATCCATCATGCCTGCGCCGGTTTTTTCGCGCAGTTCCTTGACCAGTGCTGCGGTAATTTCCGCCATATTCCTACTCCTTAGAAAACCGCAACGCGCCCCTAGCAGGGCGCGCGACAGAACATTCCGTTGCCCGCAAAAAACAGGCATCTCATGTAAAAAACAGCCCGATCAGAAGACCGGGCTGTTTTTTAAAGGCTTCAGCCTGCCGCCGGAGCTTCTTCAGCCACCGGAGCCGCTTCGAGAGCGGGTTCAACCGGCAGTTCTTCAGCAGCGCCCACGTCGTGGCCCGCAGCCCCGAGCTCAGCGGAAATACCGTCGAGCACGGAAGCGGACACGAGGTCGCAATACAGGCCAATGGCGCGGATGGCGTCATCGTTACCGGGGACCGGGTAGGTCACGCCGCGCGGGTCGGAGTTGCTGTCCAGAATGGCCACAACCGGGATACCCAGCTTGTTGGCTTCTTCAATGGCCAGCTTTTCCTTGTTCGTGTCGATCACGAACAGCACGTCGGGCAGGCCACCCATTTCCTTGATCCCGCCGAGGGAGCGTTCAAGCTTGTCGCGCTGGCGGGTCAGTTCCAGCACTTCCTTTTTGGTCAGACCGGAAGTCGCACCTTCGAGTGTTTCTTCAATCTGGCGCAGACGCTTGATGGAGCCTGAATGGTCTTCCAGTTGGTGAGCATACCGCCCAGCCAACGATGGTTGACGTAGTACTGACCGCAACGACGTGCTGCTTCAGCAATCGGGTCCTGCGCTGCACGCTTGGTGCCAACGAACAGAACGCGGCCACCACCGGCCACAACATCGCGAATCGCTTTAAGCGCGCGGTCGAGCAGGCCAACGGTCTGCTGAAGGTCGATGATGTGAACCTGGTTGCGCACACCGAACAGGAACGGCGCCATGCGCGGGTTCCAGCGGCGGGTGTGGTGACCAAAGTGAACACCAGCTTCAAGCAGCTGGCGCAGTGTGAAATCGGGCATCGCCATGGGGCGTATTCCTACCTAACTGGTTAAGACCTCCGCGAGACACCACCCGGCCTTGGGACCGGGCACCAGAGGTGTTTGGCCTCGCGTGTGTTATACCCCGACCTGCGCCGGGGCGGCTCTATATGGCGTTTGACCAAGCGGGCAAGGCCAAAAAACGTAATCAGCCCTGTTCGAGCGGTTGGGCGTGGCGGTTGGGCACGCCACTACGGGCCAGCAGGTCACGCAGGCTTTTGACCACGGGGAACACCTCTATGTTGTGGTCCCCCCCCAACTCGCGCCATGCGTTCTGTTCCATTTCCACGATTTCGCGGTCTTCTTCAAAGATGCGATGCGTGAACAGGCCCAGCACCGGCCATGCAAGATCGAGCAGAAAAGTCCATTTGGGCTTTTTGACCGAGAGCAGACCAAACGCCTGAGTAACCTGCTGGGTTTCCCCCAACGGCAGGTAGCAGGCCCACAGGTCCATGATCAGGTCCCCGTCCTTATCGTGGATCTGGAGAGTCTGGTACGGATATGTGGTGCGGATGGAGACAACCTCCTCCACCGGCTGTTCGCGACCATCATCATGATGTTTGCCAAAAATCAGGGCTTCGGCCAGCGGCTGGTTGCCACCCTTGCGGGCAAAGCTGTAGCGGGCCTCCATAAAATTGTCGCCCTTGTCCTGCCCCAGAAAACGGGCGGTGATGGAGCCCATCTGGCGGCGGTGCAGGAACTGGTGGTTCATGTCCATCAGGTTTTCATGCATGAAAGTGTAGTGGCACTTCAGGCGTGGGCTGAACTGGCGGGTCTTGAACTCTGGGTTACCCACCTGTGCAATATCAGGCACCGGCACCTTGTCGGCCAGATCGGGGTCACCGGGGAAGATAAAAATCAGCCCGCTTTTTTCGCGGCAGGGATATGCCTTAACCGGGCGGCCAACGCCCTCCTTGTTCAGGTAGGGTACGGTTACGCATTTGCCCTGCTGATCAAACGCCCAGCCATGGTAGCAGCACTTTATGCACCCCTTGTCATCCACAACGCCTTTGCTCAAGGGCACCTGACGGTGGGCGCAACGGTCCTCCAGCGCGTAAACGGGGCCGTATTCGGGGCGAATCAGCGCAATGGGGTGGCCTGCAAACCGGGCGGCAAACGCCTTGCCCGGCCGCACTTTGCTGGACCACGCCACAGGGTACCAGAAATTGGGATCAACATCGATCTGTCGCAGATCATAGCGGGGGGCATTGGCCCGGTCCGCTGGTTGCTCCGTGGCTGTTGTTGCCTGTTGCATGGTGTCACCTCATCAGAATACCACAGACCGGCTGTTCCGATGCATATTATTCCGGCCTGAAAAGGACCGGCGCACGATTGAGCATTCCAGCCGGTCAGCACAAGCCCTTATCGTCGCATGCCTGCCCACCGGACGAACAGGACTTAAAACTGCACGGGTTATGTGGCGTGGAGCAGGGCGTGCTCCAACCGGGTTGTCCATGCACCATCCTCACACAACTCCTGCCCGTCCAAGGCGCGCACAATGCGTAGGGAAAGGGAGTTGACCAGCCATACGCCGCGCGCGCCAAGCAGGTCGGTCGGGCTGAGCGGGGCCTCGCGCACAAGGTGGCGTTCCAGCAGAATCTGGCGGGCAATACCCGCCAGTGCACCCTCGCTCACCGGGGGGGTGAGCACGCCTGCATCGGTTGCAACCAGCAGATTGCTGATTGTACTTTCCGTCACCCGCCCATGCGTGTTGAGCAAAAGAGCATCCTGCGCACCCCGCCGCTCGGCCTCCTGCCGGGCCAGAATACCGGGCAGATAATTCAGGCTTTTGAGGGTGGACAGGGGCGATGCCTCATCCCGCCGAATCAACCTGCTAATAACAACACGGACATGACCGAGCGAAAACACACCGGCTGTGGCCGTCAGCAAGACCGTAGGCGTTGCATGGGCCGGGGGCAGCAACCCCCGCGGCCCCTCCCCCCGCGCCACACTCAGCCGTAGTACCGCATTATCCAGCCCGCAGGCGGCCAGCAGTTCGGTCGCGGCATGCTGCACCACCGCCGGATCAGGCACACCAAGACCCAGCACCTCCCCTCCGGCTGCCAGCCGCGCCATGTGCCGGGACAGGTGCAGCACCTGCCCACCCACTGCACGCATGGTCTCAAACAGGCCATCACCCAGAGTAAAACCCCGGTCCGCCGGGCTTATGCGCGCCACATCCGGCGCACACAGCACGCCATTGAGCCAGACAAAGCTCATGCCCCCTCCACAAATGCGGCAAAGGGTGCAAGTTTTAGCTGCATTTCCGCATATTCCCTGTGTGGGTCGGACAAAATGGTAATGCCGCCCCCCGTGCCAATGCGCAGTTGCCCCGCATGGGCCACAAAACTGCGGATAATCACCGAGCTATCCATCCGCCCATCCAGACCCAGATAAAAAACAGTGCCACAATACGCCCCACGGGGGGTGGTCTCCAGTTCGTCAATAATTTCCATGGCCCTGTGTTTGGGCGCACCTGTTACCGAACCGGGCGGCAGGGTGACCCCCAGCAGGTCAAACACATCGCACCCATGCCGTAATTGCCCCCTGACCTCCGAGACAAGGTGGTGCACATGCGCAAACCGCTCCACCCCCCAGAGTTCGGGCACATGCACACTGCCAATGCGGGCAACGCGCCCTATGTCATGGCGCATCAGGTCCACGATCATCAGGTTTTCGGCCCGTTCCTTGTCATCCCGGGCGAGGTTGTGCGCCAGATGCTGGTCCTCTACCTCCGTGCGGCCACGCGGGGCGGTGCCTTTTATGGGGCGTGTGGCAATCTGCCCCGCCGGGTCCACCTGCAAAAACCGCTCAGGCGAGCATGACAGAAGGGCAAAACCTCCCCCGCAGGACAGATAAGCCCCAAACGGTGCAGGCGCGACCTGCCGCACCCTGCGGTATAATTCCGCCGCACAGACCCCGTCTGGCAGGGGCGTGGTATGCTGGCAGGTCATATTAGCCTGAAAAATATCGCCTTGCGCAATATACTCCTGAGCCACCCGCACGGCCTGACAATATGCGGCCTCGGACAAGCTGGCCTGCAACGGCTCCAGTGGCACCACAGCAGCAGGTGCGACCTGCTCGGGCAGAGCAGCCCACGCAGCCAGTGCCTGCCTCTGCGCCTGCGCGGGCTGCCCGTCCTGCGTAAAACCGGCGACAAACACACGCTGGTTCTGACGGTCCCACACATAGGCATGGTCATAAAAAGCAGCGGCAAACAGGGGCTCGTCCCCACTGCCATGGCGGGAGGTTACTCCCTGCTGGGCCATACCGAATGCATAGCTGGCAAAGCCAACCCATCCCCCGCAAAACGGCACATCAGGCTGCGGAGGCTGCTGGGGGTAGTTCCGCGCTGTTTTGCGCAGGAGTGCAAGAATATGCTCCGGGCCGGAAAAGGCCATAACGGCCCCGTCAAACTCTACCCTATCGGCAAAAACCCGCAGGGTGTGCCTTGGATTGTGGCAGAATATGTGCCAGCGTGCACGTGCATCCAGCGCCCCCGAACTATCCAGAAAAGCGCACCACGGCGCACGCCCCCACTGAGCCAGAACCACATCTGGCGTCCGCCACGCCAATGCGCGCACCCATGCCACGGGTTACACCTGCTCCACGCGGGAAATGCCTTCCAGCGTACGCAGTTTCTGCCCTAGCAGCGGAGTAACCTTGTAGCCCCCACGCAGCCGGATTTCCACATCGCAGCTTTCCGCCACACCGGGGACCAGCACAATACGGCCAGCACCACCCCTTTGTTCGCCCAGAACCATTTGCAGGGCGGGCAGAGCTTCCTCTTTTTCCAGCCATATCCGCATCTCGCTCTGGCCCTGTGCCGCGGCCTGCTCCAGTTCCACAATGTCGGACGCGGTTATGCGCATGGCCTCGCCCTCCAGCTTGAGTTCGGCAGTAACCAGCACGGCATTCCCCGCCACCAGACTCTCCCGCACACGGCCCAGCACTTCGGAAAACACGGTCACCTCACACCCGCCGGTCGCATCGGACAGGCGCACCCATGCCATTTTGTTGCCTGTGCGGGTCGGTCGCTCCTTGCGGTCCACAACGCACCCCGCAATTTTAACCCGCCCGACCCCGGCCTCCGCCGCTGCCAGCAACTGGGAGGATTTGACAACCCCCAGCCTGCGCAGGACGGGGCCATAAGCATCCAACGGATGTGCCGTCATGTGGAAGCCGATAGCATCTGCCTCCATCGCCAGTTTTTCAAACTCTGGCCAGTCCGGACCATCGGCCAGACGCAGTGGCTCCTTCTCTCCCCCACCGCCAAACAGGCCAATCTGGCCAGAGGCCGCCTCCTGCGCCTGACTGTGGGCACGGCGTAGAATGGCATCGGCAGAATGAAAGACACGCGCGCGGTTTTTATCCAGACATTCAAATGCACCCGCCTTGGCCAGATTTTCCATCTGCATGCGGTTGATGTGTTTGGGGTCAATGCGTGTGGCAAAGTCGGCCAGATCGGTAAAAGGTTTGTCACCACGGGTTGCGACCAGCACCTCCATGGCGCCAAAACCAACTTTTTTAACTGCGGCCAGCGCGTAGCGGATCGCGTGTTGCCCGTCTGGCATAACCTCCACCGCAAAATCGGCTTCCGAGCGGTTAATATCTGGCGGCAGCACGGCAATGCCCATGCGCTCGGCCTCCTGCCGCAGCGCTGCCAGTTTTTCCGTCCGTTCCCGTGCAAGCGACATACAGGCCGCAAGGAAGGCCACAGGGTGGTTGGCCTTCATCCACGCTGTCTGGTAGGAGACAAAAGCGTAGGCTGCTGCGTGAGATTTGTTAAAACCATAGTCCGCAAACTTGGCCATGAGGTCGAACACCTCCACCGCCTTGTCGTGGTCTATGCCGCGCCCGGTTGCCCCTTTGGTAAAAATCTCGCGCTGGTGGTCCATTTCCGCACGGATTTTTTTACCCATGGCGCGGCGCAGCAGGTCGGCCCCGCCCAGACTGTACCCTGCCATCTTCTGGGCAATCTGCATGACCTGTTCCTGATAGACCATAATGCCGTAGGTCTCTTCAAGAATATCGCGGATTTCCTCATGCGGGGGTTCCCATGCCTCTCCGTGTTTGCGGCGGCAGTAGTCGGGAATGTTGGCCATGGGACCGGGGCGATACAGGGCCACGGCGGCAATCAGGTCCTCCAGCCGGGTGGGGCGCATCTGCTTGAGCACGTCACGCATGCCAGCGCCTTCAAACTGGAACACGCCTGCCGTATCCCCCCGGCTGAGCATGTCGTATGTAGCGGCGTCATTCAGGGGGATGGAGGCCAGATCCACCTCCTTGCCCATTTTGTGAATAAAATCCACACCGCGCTTGAGAATGGTCAGGGTTGTCAGGCCCAGAAAGTCGAACTTGACCAGCCCCGCCTGCTCAACAAACTTCATATTGTACTGCGTGACCAGCGTATCGCTCTTGGGGTCTCGGTAGAGCGGCACCAGTTCCACCAGCGGGCGGTCCCCGATCACCACGCCTGCGGCGTGGGTACTGGCGTGGCGGAAAAGCCCTTCAAGCTGCTGGGCAATTTCCAGCAATCTGCGCAATGCCTCGTCGTTATCACGCATTTCCTGTAATTTGGGCTCGCCCGCTATGGCTTCCTTCAGGGTCACCGGCTTGGCGGGGTTGTTGGGAATAAGCTCGGCCACACGGTTGACCATGCCATAAGGCAGCCCCAGCACACGCCCGACATCACGCACCGCCGCGCGTGCCTGCAACTTACCAAAGGTAATGATCTGGGCTACGCGGTCGGCCCCGTATTCGCGCCGCACATAGGCAATGACCTCGTCCCGTCGGTCCTGACAAAAGTCGATATCAAAGTCAGGCATGGACACGCGTTCGGGGTTGAGGAAGCGTTCGAACAGCAGGTTAAAAGGGATGGGGTCAATATCGGTAATGGTCAGCGCCCATGCGGCCAGCGACCCGGCCCCCGACCCACGCCCCGGCCCTACGGGAATGTCATGCGCCTTGGCCCACTGGATAAAGTCCGCCACGATCATGAAGTAACCGGGGAACCCCATTTTGGAGATAATATCCAGCTCAAACGTCAGCCGCTCGCGGTAGCGGGTTTGCAGGTCTTCATCCAGCGTCATGGTGGTCATGCGCCGCTCCAGCCCCTCCCACGCCATGGCGCGCAGGGTCTCGTCCTCCGTAGCCCCTTCTCTTACCTTGGGGCAGACGGGGAGCAGGGGTTTGCGCGTTTCCACCTTGATGGCGCAGCGGCGGGCAATTTCGAGCGTATTGTCACACGCATCCGGCAGGTCCGCGAACAGCGTACGCATCATCTGCGGGGGTTTGAACCAGTGCTCGGGCGTTACGCGAAAGCGGTCCTTCTCCGCCATCGTGCGGCCCTGCGCAATGCACACCAGCGCGTCATGCGCCTCGTACATTTCCGGCTTGGGGAAAAAACATTCATTGGTTGCAACAAGGGGCAGGCCAAATTGGCTGGCAAGGCCCAGCACACCCGGCTCCACCGCTTTTTCCACAGCCAGTCCGTGGCGGTGCAGTTCCACCACCAGCCTGTCATCAAATGCCTCGTGCAGGCGGGCGAGCCAGCGCGTGGCCTCATCCTTCTGCCTTCCGCCAGCATCTGGAACAGCGGACCGCGCGTGCCCCCGGTCAGCAGGATCAGCCCTTCAGCCCGCTCACACAACACATCCAGACTGACAAACGGGTCTGATGGATCGGATGTCTTGAACCCCTCGGAGGAGAGGAACTGAAGGTTGGCCAGCCCCGTCGCATTCTGCGCCAGCAGCACAACAGGCTCGGAAGGAGCGCCGGGTTTGTCGTTACGGGCGGGCAGACCGATCTGGCCGCCAATAATGGGCTGAATGCCACTTTTTGTGCAGTACTGCGAGAACTCCAAGGCCCCGAACAGATTACCCGAATCTGCTATGGCCACAGCAGGCATCCGCATTTCCTGCGCCAGAGACGCAATTTCCGGCACCCGGATTGCCCCTTGGCTCAGCGAGTAGGCAGAGTGCACACGAAGATGAACAAAATCAGCGTAGGACATGTGCCTCCATAGCACAGGCATGCCCTCTCTTCACCGTCCTGTACGCACTTTAACCATCAGGGTGCGGCATGCCCCATGCATGTGGTGGGGCAGTCACACCCGCCCTGCGGCTGGAACCGCACGCCAATCGGCACTAAAGTGGGGGATCTACCCTGTTCGGGGGTTTTATCGCCCCGATGTTTCATCTGTTATTCAGGATATTTCATGCGGATTATCAGATCCAGATCAGAGCTGGCCACACAGCGCGCCCAGTGGCGCACAGAGGGCCAGCGTATTGGCGTTGTGCCCACCATGGGCTCGCTCCACAACGGCCATCTGGCCCTTGTCAACGCGCTGGATGGCAAAGCCACGCGGCGGATTGTGAGCGTATTTGTCAATCCCATCCAGTTCAACAATCTGGCTGATTTTGAGCACTATCCACGCGGGCTGGAGGCCGATGCCGCCGTGCTGGAAGGCACCGGCAAGGTTGACGTGCTCTACGCCCCAGATGAGACAGAAATGTACCCGCCGGGTTTTGCAACACGCATTACGGTTGCCGGTCCGGATGCGATGCTATGCGGGGCAGAACGACCCGGCCATTTTGATGGCGTTGCAACAGTTGTCAGCAAGCTCCTGCTCCAGACGGGCGCCGATGTCGCAGCCTTTGGTGAAAAAGACTACCAGCAGCTCTGCCTGATCCGCCGCCTGGTGTGTGACCTTGACCTGCCCGTAAGCATTGTTCCCGTCCCCACCGTGCGCGAGGCAGATGGCCTTGCCCTTTCCTCCCGCAACCGGCGGCTGAGTGCCGCACAGCGCAAACAGGCCACCCACCTGCCCGCAGCACTGCTCGCCTGCATTGCAGACATTCAAGCCGGCAGCCCCGTTACTGACAGCCTGCAAACCTGCCGCGACCGCCTGACTGCTTCTGGGTTTAATGTGCATTACCTTGAACTGCGCACTGGGGACACACTGGAGCAGACATCCACCCCCCAGCCAGATGCACGCCTGTTTGTTGCCGCAAGCCTTGGTGACATCCGCCTGATTGACAACATGCCTCTCCACCACGCCTAACCCCACGCCCCCGATTTTTTCCACAACGGAGATAACCATGAGCATCACGCGCCTTGAACCCGAAGAGCGGCTGACCGGAGCTGTTATTCACAACGGACTGGTGTATCTGGCAGGCCAGATTGCCGATGACGCCAGTCTGGACGCCCAAGGGCAGATGGCCAACATTTTGCAACAGGTCGATGCCCTGCTGGCCAAAGCCGGAACAGACAAGAGCCGCCTGATTTCGGTGCAGATTTTTTTAGCGGATATGAATGACATGGCCGCCATGAACCGGGCATGGGATGCATGGCTCGACCGCAACAACAAACCGGCCCGTGCAACGGTGGAAGCCAGACTGGCAGACCCATCGTGGAAAGTGGAATTAACCGGCATTGCAGCCCTGCCCTGAGACCTGAAGCCAGGCCAAATTACCCCCATTGCCGTGCCACGCAGCGGGGGTAGCATCTGAAAAACACCTGACATAAACACGCATTCCCTCACACGCTCGCCAAAACATGCAAGAGTGACAGCGATTACCACACAGCAAAGCGGAAGATTGCAGGTTGGGTGGCCAATAATGGGAAATACATCACGCCCGGCACAAAACCGCTCACCCATACGCGCACATTACAAAACACATAAATCGGATGCGCTTTGGAATATAATTTAAGAGATTTTTTGGGGGAAAGGTGGTGGCTCCCGAAGTAGGACTCGAACCTACGACCCAGCGATTAACAGTCGCTTGCTCTACCAACTGAGCTATTCGGGAACAGCAATTTTACCACTCTGCCGCACTTTATTGTCCGCTCCCTCAAGGGGAAAACGCAACGCCGTGCTGCTGTGTGGGTGTATAACGGGAACCCTTTTGGGGTGCAAGACCCTTTTTATATTACAAAATAGTAATCTTTATCGCCCATGCAAACAGCACAAAAAAAACTGGCCCACTGTCGCATAACAGTGGGCCAGCATCGTTATTTATTTCCTAAGTTTCTGTTCTTCCAGACTTTATACCACTCAGAAAGTCATGGACGCCTTGACGTAGTAGTAACCACCCATAAACCCGTAAGGTGAGTTGGTCGGATATTTATATGCACCGCTGGAGGTCGAGACGGACAGAGAGCGC
Source organism: Acetobacter okinawensis JCM 25146 (assembly GCF_000613865.1). Taxonomy (GTDB): domain Bacteria; phylum Pseudomonadota; class Alphaproteobacteria; order Acetobacterales; family Acetobacteraceae; genus Acetobacter; species Acetobacter okinawensis. The sequence continues at coordinate 40,364 of NZ_BAJU01000010.1, read as the reverse complement.
CGCAACTGGTTAGGATAGTAGTTGAACAGGTTGTTCGCCCCGACAGCCAGATGCAGACGGTCCAGAACCTGATACCCCACTTCCAGGTCCGTAATGTAACCCGGCTTCACGTTCAGCCAGTCATTCCCGCCCAAGCTAGGCGTTGCAATGTAGGTCACAGAACCATAACGCTCTTCTTGCACAAAGATGGACAGTTTTTTCCAGCTCCAGCGCACCCCCACCATCTCGCGGTTTTTGGGTGCGGAATGCAGCAGAAGATTCTGCGCATATGCGTTAAACATTGCTGTACTGACTTTCATCTTGGAAATTTCTGTATCCGAGAAATTGATCCCAAGGTTGAACTTCAGCTGCCCCATACGCCCCACATCCAGCGTATAGTCCGTTGTAATGTCCCCACCATATGTCACGGTATTGACCGGGTTGCCGTAATAATGGGCATAGGTCACGTTTGTCATATTGTACTGGCTCAGAATACTGGCAATGGGCGATCCATTGTATTCTGTAAACTGGGTGGAGTTGGCCATTCTGTTATTGATCTGGATGCAATACAGATTGGCGTTAACATTCCAGTGGTCAAGCGGTTTGGCGTCAAACCCTACGCTGTAGTTCTTTGTTGTTTCCCCTTTAAGCCCTGTAGCACCCAGAGCCTTTGCGGCCGCGCCATTGGCGGGGAGCTGTGCCGTGGAATACCCGGGGAAGGTGGTGACGATGTAATAGTTTTCCTGCCCAAGGGTTGGCGCACGGTAGCCTGTGCCCACGTTAGCGCGGATCGCCCAACGCTTGTTAAAGTTATAGCGTGTTCCAATTGTGCCGGTTGCTGCCGTTTTACCCATATCGGAGTAATTGACCGCGTGGCCACCCAGCGTCCACTCCCACTTGGGAGTTACATAAAACTCGGTATTAACAAAACCATCGAAAATATCACGAGATGTATCGCTAGCAGCGGCTGGCTGCGCACCGGGATGGCCGGAAGCCCCCGGCGTGGCACCAGTCTTCAACCCACCATCTGACCAGGACTGGAGGTCACCCGCCATAAGCTGGAATGTATCGTGGCGGTACTCCCCCCCAAACATCAGATTAACCGGCTTGGGCAGGAACCCGACATTGAAGTTACGAGACATTTTACCACCCGCCACAAACTGGGTGGAAATATTTGTACCATCATAAAACTTTGTCTGGCTGTTCATCCCATATGTTGCGTTGACCGAATCAAGGGTGGAGTATTCCTGCTCGTCACGCCCATAGGTAACGTATGTGTCCCACATCCAGTCCTTGAACGCCGTGCCACGGAAGCCGCCGTTGATCTGGAAGTCATCTTCCTGCAGGCCCATCTGCGGCTGGAAGCCGTTGGGGTAATATTGCAAGATATTGTTCACGTTCGCAGCCGTGCGGACAGACTGCGGCGTCACGTTGTTACGGTGCGCATAAGTTGCCAGCAGATAAGCCTTGATCGTATCCGTTACCGGCATTTCTGCGTTGGCGGACATCGTGGCAACAAGCTGGCTGCCGGCACCCATCATGCGGTTCAGGTCCTGACCGGACTGAGGGTCACCCGCTTTTTGGTAAATACCGGACCGGTTGGTCGGCTGGGTGTGGGTAATCTGACCGGCAAGGTTCATAAACCCACCGCGCTTGCCAAGTTCCAGACCATAGTCAGCCGAGCCGTCCACGCCCTGCCCGTCCCCAGCGTAGTAACCCATGTTCTGGATATTGAATTCACCACCATGGCTATTGCGCTTGAGCACAATATTGACCGCACCGGCAATGGCCTCCTGCCCGTACAGTGCACTGGCACCATCGGTAATGACTTCCACATGGTCAATTGCACTAATAGGGATAAGAGCAATATCGGACGGTTCCGTGCCTGCGTTTGGTCCGTCGTTCGAGTTGAAGTTGGCACTCAGGTGGCGGCGCTTGCCGTTTACCAGAATAAGGGTTTCATCCGCTGAGAGGTTGCGCAACTGCATGGTGCGCACAAAGCCGTTGGTGCCCAACCCACTAAAGGATGGCGAGCTGAGCGATGGGCTAAGCTGCTCAAGGGCCGCCATGACGTTGCTCTGCCCGGTCTGCTTGAGCTGCTCGGACGAGACAACCTGCACGGACGTCGTGCTGTGAACCTGAGTTCTTTCCGACAGTGCGGAATTAACCCTGTGCAGCGCCTGCACCGAAACCTCTTCCGCGCTCCCTTGCAGGGATGCGTGCGAAGTTTTTCTTTTTACCGCCTTGATTGTCGCGCGGCTTTCTTTTGCCGCCCCCATCTGCTTATGCAGTTCCTCAGCGCTTGCAATACGGCCGGATACTACGGAACTACTGCCAAGGAGCATTGTAGTTGCAGAGAAAATCCGTACTGTCCTGATCCAATTCTGGGCCATAAGTTTTCCTGCCTCCCGACAAATTTGCACAGGATGAATACGGTCTGGCGATCAACAGTGACGACGGTCTCTCATCGATCAGATAGCGAAATGGTGCTGAGTGACACTAACGGCCCGTTGGAAGCTCTATTCGTACACATCGTTTCGATATCGTTATATATTGTTCGACTTGAGACATTCCACGAAAAAATCCGAAAATAAATTCATCCAACCATTCTTTTTCAGAGCATTTAGCTACAAAAAAAGCCCATAAGCGGGTGCTTATGGGCTTCTCTGGTAACGTGGCAACTATCTTAGTTGCGCAATGGCAGTCACTTCAACCAGTATATCGGGAAAAGCCAGTTTTACTTCGCTACAGCAACGCGCTGGGGCTTTTCCTTCAACAATCCATTTGTCATACACTTCGTTAACCGCATTAAAATCATCCATACATGCGAGCATAATTGTCACATTCAGCAGCCGGTCTTTGCCGCTTCCCGCCTGCTCCAGCAACGCCTCTATGGCAGCAAGAATATCTTTTGCCTGCCCGGCCGCATCCTTGGTGCGGTCCTGTGCCGTATGCCCGGCAACATAAACTGTTCCCCCAGCCACCACAGCGCGCGAACGACGATGGTTTGTATCAATGTAAGTTATATCACTCAATTTCCAAGTCCTTCATATCCGTTAAACTTGACTGCGTTGCCTTCGGCCATATCCGTCTCATTGTAGGATGCGCTCTCGGCACAGATCCAGCGTATGAAACGGGTAATCATTGGGTCATGTGCCTTTTCTGTTGGCGTGACGACGTAGTACGCCCCACGGGAGCGGATTTTTTCTTCCGTAACAATGCACAACTCCCCTTCCGCCAGTTCCCGCTCTACAAAAATGCTTGGCACAAGTGCCACCCCCAGCCCGGCAACAGCCGCTTCTATTGTTGCATTGAACTGGTCAAACACATTGCCATGGAAAGGGGACTCCACATCCACCCCCACCTCGGCAAACCAGAACTCCCACAAGGCCGGGCGTGTTGTAAGCTGGATAAGATTGGCCCGCGCCACATCCTTTGCCGCTTGAAGCTGCATGCGCTCACGGTAAGCCGGACTGCAAACAGGCACTATTGTTTCATCAAAAATATGAAAAAGCTGACCATCGGGCCAAACTGCCGCACCGTAGTGTATGGCAATATCACAGTCCGAATTTTCAAAACTGAACGGTTGAAAAACCGTCGTCAGGCTGATCCTTACATCCGGGTTTTTTTCAATAAACCGTGGCAGACGCGGAATAAGCCAGCGGGATGAAAACGTGGAAAATATATGCAGACTAAGAGTATTTTCTCCATTCCCTGAGGAAATAATCCGGTACGCCGCACCTGCAATCTGCTCCAGAATAGACACAATGGAGGGCAGTATGGACTTGGCCTGTCTGGTCATGACCAGTCTTTTACGCCTGCGATCAAAAAGCGAAACCCCGAGTGTAAGCTCCATATTCCGTATCTGTTTACTAATGGCCCCCTGCGTCAGACAGAGTTCTTCCGCAGCGGCACTGAAGTTCTGGTGCCGGGCCACAGCCTCGAACGCCAGGAGTTCAGGAATGGAAGGAATCAGACGGCGGGGTATAAGCATCAGAACCTCCTGTAGAGAAGACGGCTTGAGCAGAGCAGTGCGCCCCCCCATGCAACCGCAACCGCACAGTCCAGACAAAGCAGAACCGGAAACTGCATAACATGCGCCAAAATCAGGGCGACACAGGTTGCACCACACGTTTGCCCCATAATTCTGGCAAGGGAGATCATGCCACTTGCGCTGCTGCTACGCTCATGGGGGCTGGCAACAAGAGTAAGGCGGTTGTTGGGCGAGACAAAAAAAGCAAACCCCACACCGGCTACCGCAAAGCGCCACATAATGTCCAAGTTGCTGGCATCAAGCGGTGTCAGGCGCACCAGTAGAAAGCCACAACCTGCAATAACAAGCCCTATGGCCGAGAGAACCTGTGCGGGAATTTTGTTGGCCAGATAAGCCACCAGCGGCCCCACCATAACCATGGAACCAGGCCATGGTGTAAGCAACATACCCGTCATGACCGGGGAGCGACCAAAAAGTTCTGTTAAGGAAAATGGCATAGAAATCATAAAGAAATTTGCAGCCGTATAACCTAAAAAACAGGCCGTTACCCCAATGGAAAAATCCCGCCGGGCCAGAAGGTCCAAAGGCAGCAAAGGAGCAGCCTGCCCTTTCTGGCGCAAAAACAGGCCCAGACCGCAGACAATTCCCAAACCTAGCAGAAAACTGCCACCAAAAACCCATTCACCACGGGCCAGAAAGTCACATCCGACCAGCGTCAGGCTGAACGTTAACATGTTGAGTATAACAGAGGATTTATCAATCCTGCGTTTAGCTCCCGGGGTGCGGGGCAAATACACAAGACTGACAAATGCGGCCAGCAGCCCCACAGGCAGGTTAAACAAAAACAGCCAGCGCCATGAACTGGTGAGGTAAAGAATCCCCCCGCAACAGACGGGCCAACCGCCACCGCCAAAGACGTAATCAGCGCGTTCAGTGCCAGACTGTGCCCAAGCCTAGCGGGGGGGCACACCATGCGCACCAGCGCTGTGTTGACCGCCATAATAGCAGCCCCACCCGCCCCCTGTATGCCGCGGGCCAGAGCCAGAACCCACAACTGGTTTGCAAGACTACAAATGACCGAACCCACAACCAGAACAAGCAGCCCGCCAATACAGACAGACTTGGCCCCAACCCGCTCAGCAAAGGTCGCCAGCGGCAACAGCAGCATGCAGTTGACCAACTGGTAAGCATTGACCACCCAGATGGAAACAGATGCAGACGTATGAAGATCCTGACCAATTGTTGGCAGCGCAATATTGGCGACCGCGTAATCCAGCACAGCGAGAAACACTGCAAGAAAAATCGCGCTCAATGCTCCCTTTTGAGCCGACTGAACCGGGGCCGCCAACTGTGTGGTCATGGAACTGCCTATTCTTTGCCGCCACGACAAAAACGCTCCACCGTGTAGGGAGCCACTTCGGGCACCACATCCCCGGCGATCAGACGCGCAATAAATTCAGCCGTAAGCGGTGCACTCACCAACCCCAGATGCCCATGCCCGGTGGCATAATAAACCCCTTTGACTTTAGGAGACGGCCCAATAACCGGCAGGCAGTCTGGCGTGGATGGACGGTTGCCCATCCAGTGGTTGGTTGTGGAAAAACCGCCAATTTTCAGGCGTGGCAGGCCCTCACGCAGGCAATCCAGCAAAATGCGCGCCCGCCGCCAGTCCGGTGCAGCGCCCTTGAGGGCAAACTCTACCTGCCCGGCTGCCCGCAACCCACCAGTCATGGGTGTAATCCCGAATTTGAGATCGGACATCATAACCGGAATTGACACCCCACCTTCGGCACCGGGCACTTCTACGTGGTAACCCCGCTCGCTGACCAAAGGCAGCCTGTCCCCGATCTGGGATGCAAGCTCCACCGAGCCCATACCCCCGGCAATAACCAGATGGTCACATGCAATCTTGTTGCCATTATAGACAACACCGGAGATTTTTCCGCCATCAATCAGGAATTTTTCCGCACAGCCGGAAATGTAGCGCACGCCTTTGTTTTCTGCGTACTGGGCCAGTGCGGCCACATAACCGCCCGGACTGCGGCAATGCGCGCCATCAACAATAAAGGCTCCATACTGGTAACGCTCACCCAGTTCAGGACATAGCGCCACCAGTTCCGGGCGCTCCATTGTTTTCCAGACAACATTGTTCTCGCGCCTGAGGCTCCATGCCAGTGCATCTGCCTCATACGCAGCTTTATTGGGATAAACGACCAGCAGGCCTTTTTTCTCAATCAGTTCAGGCACACCAGCGGCTTCGGCCAGCGCACTGTGCCGTGCGGCGGAATCTGCCAAAACGGGCGCAGCGCACGCGCAATACGCCGCACACGCTTTTGCGTGGCGCCACAGGCTACAAACCCCAAAAGCCACTGCCACGACTGCAACAGCGCAGAAGGACGGAGTTTAAGTGGCCCATTAGCCGCGAGCAGATAGCCGGGAATTTTTTTCCACATCCCGGGCATGGACAGCGGAACCACTGAACCGGGGTTAAGCCAGCCCGCGTTGCCATAACTTGCCGCTTCCTGCGAACCGGGCTGGTCCATGGACAGCAATGTTACATCATGCCCACGCAAGCGCAGTTCAAGCGCGGTTGTAACGCCCACGATACCGCCGCCGACCACAACAACATGTGTGGCGGCGCACTCTGTATTTGGTTTATCCATATCACGAACACCCTGCGTGAAAGTGTTTTAGAAAATCTCTGGTCCGTTCTTCCTGCGGGTCTTCTATGACCTGCCGGGCCGGACCTGACTCAACCACGCGCCCATCGGCCATGAACATGACAATATCCGCCACGTCCCGCGCGTAGGACATCTCATGGGTAACAACAACCTGCGTCATGCCAGCCTGCGCCAGCTCCCGCATGATCGCCAGAATTTCTGCCACACGTTGCGGATCAAGGGCGGATGTCGCCTCATCAAACAGCATGACCTTGGGATTCGTGGCCAGAGCACGGGCAATGGCAACGCGCTGCTTCTGCCCACCGGAGAGACGCTGCGGCATGCTGGCGGCAAAACCCTCCATACCCACCTGCGCCAGAAGCGGGCGTGCAATAAGCTCTGCCTCGTCTTTGGAAATACCTTTTACAAATCGCTGACCAGCCATAACATTTTCCAGCACGGTCATGTTCGGGAACAGATTGAACGACTGGAACACCATGCCTGTCTCAGCCCGGAAAGCCGCCAGCTCCGTGGTGCGGTAACGCAGTGAGAGAATGCCAAAGTCCATTGTTTTGCCATTGATTGTAATGGCACCGGCATCTGGCATTTCCAGCAGGTTGATGCAGCGCAGCAGGGTCGATTTGCCCGAGCCACTCGGCCCGATCAGTGCAATGACCTTACCTTTGGGAACAGAAAAGGAGATGTCCTCCAGAACCTTGTGTTTTCCAAATGATTTTTCCAGATTAACAACGTCAATCATCACTTCTTTAGACATGATAACGGCGCTCCAGAATACGGGCTACCTGTGTGATCGGGAACAGGATCGCAAAATAGATGATGGCGATTGTTGTATAGACTTCCAAAGGCTTATACGTGGCAGATGCCACCATCTGCCCCTGATAGACCAGGTCTGGCACCGTCACGACGGAAACAAGCGAGGTGTTTTTAAGCTGGAGCACAAACTGGCTGACCAGTGGTGCAATCATGATTTTAAAGGCCTGTGGACCAATAACACGGCGCAGGGCGGTAAACGGGCGCATGCCTAGCGCATAGGCTGCATCCCACTGCCCTATATCCACTGTATCCAGCCCGGCCCGAAAAATTTCGCTGTAAAATGCCGCGCCATAACACGACAGGGCAAGCAGGGCCGCCATCATGGGGGAGAGCGTAATATCCAGCACCACAGGCAACGCATAGTAGCACCAGACCAGCTGGACAAGTGCTGGGGTACACCGGAAGACCTCAACAAATGCCACAGCAGGCACGGACAGTATTTTCCACCCGCTCCGGCGTAAAAGCGTCAGCAAAGCCCCTGTGACCATGCCGATAACGGCGCTGATAAGCGTAAACCCCAGCGTATAACCCAGACCCGTTTCAAACAGGGGCCAGTAGTGCAGAACGTCCCCGAAGTCCCAATGATAGTTCATGGATATGCCCCCTATTAAAACGTGAGACCTGCGGGCAGGCTGGCAATATCCACATGGTTTTCCTGCAACGCTTTGTACATCCACTCCTGCACAATGCTTTCGGAGCGCGAATAAAGCAGCCAGTTGTTCACAAATGTCAGGAAGCGTGAATCCGCTGTTGCAGGCACCCCAATACACGTTGGCTGGTGCGCAATGGGGGTGGGCAGAACAAGGTCTCCAATGTTCGGATTGCGTGCATGCATGACAGATGCAATCACCACCACCTGCACCACGCAGTCTGCCCGGCCTGTTTGCAGGGCCATAATGGCATCAGTTGGGGACTGAACCGCAACCGGCGTGCAGTGTGGCAGACGCCTGCGCACGAAAATATCGTGCGAAGACCCGGTATCAAACGCCACGCGCACATCAGGCTTGTTGATATCGTCCCATGTTTTGGCAACCAGACCTTTTTTGACGATTGCAGTAAAGGAGTTGTTGATTGCAATATCACTGAAAGCGATCTGCAAAGCACGGGCAGGCGTGGGACTAAGGGCAAACATGATGTCGATCTTGCCCGTCTGCAAATCCATGACGGACGCGCCCCACTCCGCCTCTGTCACCTCAAGTTTGACCTGTAGGGTCTCGGCCATATTTGCGGCCATTTCCACACAGGCGCCACTCCAGCCTCCGGTCATAATATCCTTATGAAAGAAAGGCTCAGCCCCCGGAACAGCCGCCGTACGCAGCTTGCCCGAGGCTCTGATACGCTCCAGCGTTCCGCCTTCCGCTGCTGCGGCTTGTGTCGTGTTCAAACCTGGAACAGCAGCAGCAACAGCCGCCACTCCTGCCATCGAAAAAACAGATGCAAAGGCTCGACGAGTTGTCACAGCAACCTCTCTTTCAGCGACTAGATCATATTTGCCGGGGTATCGGATACAGCCATGACACCCCGGCCAGAGAACAATCCGGTTCGTATATCCGGTTTTAAACTATCTGGTTTTTCAACGTGCCACCTGTTTCCATGGCCTGAATGTTGTGCAGGAGAATGTCCACAACATTGCGCTCGTAAAACTGCGTTTCACCAGCAGCATGCGGCGTGACCACCACATTTTCCATCCCCCACAGCGGGGAGGATGCGGGCAGTGGCTCTTCCACAAATGTATCCAGCGCTGCGGCTGCAAGTTTGCCAGACTGCAACACATCAATCATGGCGGCCTCATCCACCACCTTACCGCGCGCCACGTTAATCAGGACTGCATCGGGGCGCATGGCCGCAAACGCATCCACCCCCATAAGCGAATGTTTCTGGCGTCAGCGGGCAGGTCAGGATCACCACATCGGCCAGCGGCAGGGTGGACAGAAAATCCTTCTGGCCAATAATCCGTACACCTTCAGGAGATGTTTCGGGAACGGAACGACGCATCGCAATAACATTCATGCCAAATGCACGGCATAGAGATGCAACACGCGCGCCAATGCCACCAAAACCCACAATCAGGACCGTTTTGCTGCTCAGCTCATGCAGGCGTTCGTCCGCCTTGGTGCTTGTCGGCCGCCAGTAGGATTTTTTCTGGTCGTCACGCGCCTCATACAACCGGCGGGACAGGTTAAGGAGCAGGCCCATGGCATGGTCCGAAACCGCGTTGGCATTCACACCCTGTGCACTACACAGATGAATGCCACGCTCACGGAACAGGTCCTGCCCATAGTGGTCAACACCCGCGCTGACGGACTGCACAAGTTTGAGGTTGGGTGTCCAATCCAGAATGCGATCTTTCCAAAGCATGGAAACAACCAGCACTTCCGCATCGTGTGCTACTTTCTCCAGCGCATCAAGCGAGGTCACCTGCGTGCAGGGATAGGGAGAGCCCCGCCGGGCCAGCTCACCTTTCAGGTCATAATGTGCATGGGCTACACAAATCTGGGGTTTGTCTCCACGCCAGGGTTTTGTCATGGCTTATTTCCCTTACTATTTGATAGAATGATGAAACCTGCGTTTCCATCTCATTTCGTCTCATAGGAGCATACACCAGCGGGTTATTCTATTCCGTTTTCGTAATGAAACACGAAAAAAAATCTCTTGGCCATTACTTTTTGGAATACCGCTGATTTAAGTTCCTAAAAAATTCCGCTGTAGTCCCCGCCATCCACCAGCAGGCTCTGCCCAGTGACAAAGCCACTTGCCTGTGAACAGAAAAAACCAACAGCAGTCGCCACCTCAACAGGCAGGCCATAGCGTGCAGCGGGCGTACGGGCGGCCCGTTCGTTCCAGATATCCGCATAGCTACGACCCGTACGTTTTGCCAGATCCTGCACATGTGCGTACTGGGCCTCGGAATCGATAATACCAGGCAGGACATTGTTAATTGTCACATTATGCGCAATCACCTGTCGCGACAGGCCGGACGAGAACGCAACCAGACCAGAGCGCGATGCATTGGAAAGTCCCATTTCTGCCTGTGGGCTTTTCACACTACGGGATGCCAGATTGACAATACGGCCAAACCTGCGGGCAATCATACCATCTATGGCCAAGCGGATCATCTCTATGGGGGCAAGCATCATGGTATCGATCCCCCTGATCCAGTCCTCCCGCCTCCATTCCCGAAAATCGCCCGGTGGCATGCCTGCACCGTTGTTGATGAGGATATCGGGCTCAGGGCAGGCTTCAAAAATATGTTGCCTGCCCTGTTCGGATGTAATGTCCGCAGCAACACAGTTTACCGTCCGCCCCGGCCTGTTGCCGATCAGATGGACCGTCTCCTCCAGCTTGGTCGCGTCACGCGCCACAAGGGTCAGATCAACATCTTCCTTTGCCAAAAGCTGCGCAATGGCGCGCCCCATGCCACGGCTTGCACCACAGACCAGTGCGTGACGGCCAGAAAGTCCCAGTTCCATTGTGATCTCCCCCAGACTTTTGATCAGCCGTGCTGTGCCAGAAAGCGGCGTGGCCGCAGGCCCGACATAAACCAGCTTACAGCCGTATAAATATCGTAAACGGGCAGCCCGGTTGCCTGCGCCACGGCTGCGGCGTACGGGGGCATATTGGTGCATTCAAGCACAATGGCACCCACATCGGGGTTGTCCTTGACCAGTTGCAGCGCGGCATTCACCACATCCTGCTCGGCCTTGTCCACGTCCATTGAATCACTTTCCGCACGGATAAGAATACGGAAAAACTCTTCACCATTCTCGGTTCCGGCAATGGGCGTATCGACTGGTGCGCCAACGGCGCTCAAATGTGCCGCCGTAAGGTGCTGGCGCACACAGTAACAATACCCACGCGTTTGCCCGGTGGCAGAGTTGTCTGCACAAGCGGGATCTGAACAAGGGAGGAGGCCAGAACAGGCACCTTGAGTGCTGCCGCCAACTGGGGCTGCAACAGCGCCAGAAAACCACAGTTGGTGGTAATGGCGGAAACCCCAAGCCGGATCAGCCGCTGGCCTTCGCGGATAAACTGGTCCAGATAATCCAGCGGATTACCCATAACAATATGTTCCGGGGTAACCCCATCCACAATACAGAGCTGGACCGGGAACGGCCATGTTGTTGCATTGCCCATATCCTTCAATACGGGGGAATTTGGCCTCAAGCATCAGCACACCCAAGGGCACACCGTACAGGGAATATCCGCCTTTTGCAGTACCATACATGACTTTTATCCTATTCCTGATGACCAATAAGGCGCAGCACACCGTTTTTCATACGATCGAATGCAGCACCAAAGCCTTGTCCGATGTTGCATAGGAGAGCCGGATGAACCCCTCCCCCCAAAGCAGGAGCCCGGCACAACCGCCACCCCACACGTGTGCAGGAAGTAATGGCAAAGTTCCTTGTCATTCCGGACCTGTTTTTTAATAACCTCCGGGTTGGCAACCAGCTCACGAATATCGGCAAAAGCGTAAAATGCCCCTTCGGGCGCACGGCAGGAGATACCCGGAATATCATTCAGCGCGGCTACACTCAGGTCACGCCTGCGCTGGAACACATCCCGCCGTACGGCAATATTGTCCTGCGTGCCGTTCAGTGCCTCCACCGCCGCCACCTGACTGATTGAGCAGGGGTTGGAGGAACTCTGGCTTTGCACAACCGCCATGGCGGCCACAATCTCGGCCGAGGCCCCGGCATAGCCAATGCGCCAGCCGGTCATGGAATACGCCTTGGACACACCATTGACCGTAACCACACGCGGCTTCAGGTCCGGGCAGGCATGCGCCATGCTGACAAAAGGTGTGCCACCATACGTAATATGTTCATAAATATCGTCAGACACGATACCGACATGCGGGTTCTGCCGCAGAACATCCCCCAGCGCTTCCAGATGATCCTTGCCATACACCGTGCCCGTAGGGTTGGAGGGGGAGTTCAGGAGCAACCAGCGGGTTTTGGGGGTTATAGCCGCACGGAGCTGCTCCGCAGTCATGCGGAACCCTTCCTCAACGCTGCACTGCACTGCTACCGGTACACCACCGGCAATCCGGATAATATCAAAATAGCTGGTCCAGCATGGCATGGGCACGACAACCTCGTCCCCTTGGTTCAAGGTGGCCATGAACACATTGAACAGTAACTGCTTGGCACCGGGCCCAACGCTGATCTCGGATATTTTGTAGTCCAGATTGTTTTCACGCAGGAATTTCTGCCGTATGGCCTCTTTTAACGCGGGAATGCCATCGAGTGCCGTGTAACGTGTCTGGTTATCAATAATGGCTTTTATACCAGCCATTTTTACATTATCGGGCGTTGGAAAGTCTGGTTCCCCGGCATTGAGGAAAATAATGTCCTGCCCGTTGGCAACCAGTTTATTCGCCTCAATACCAATGCGAATGATTTCCGAAACATTAATTCCATCGAGTTTTTCTGAACGTGAGAACTCAGACCATTGCATCATGTCTTAAACACCCTTGCTCCAGGATTTCGTTCCGCAACGTTAACATGCAACAAGAGGCTTCCGTCTTTAGTCATTTTTGTAAATTTGGAGATGAAACTATTCCATTTTTTGACCAAAACATAAAAAACAGCGCTGCGTGCAAAAAAATGGTTTAAATCTTTTCTGGTTTCATGAAATTTCATCACATCCTCATGCCTGCCATTAGCAGAAACAGCACGATGCACACCACCAAACGAGCCTGAACAGCGGGCCTTCATGATATAGAAATACCTAAAACAGATATGTAAATTCTAAAATAAAACAACAAATACTATAAACATATCACTTATATGCACATCATGATATTTCGTTATTCATTAGAAATGAATTGAGCGTCAGAATCAATTGACAGATTGCCACTGAAAACAGTTTAATTTCGGCAGATTGCAATGTTGGTCGGCATTATGAAACTGGATGAAACAGACCGTGCCCTTTTGGCGCTTTTAAGTACCAACGCACGCATAAGCACCGTTGCCCTGTCCAAAAAACTGGGCCTGTCCCGTACCACCGTGCAAAGCCGCATTGAACGGCTGGAACGCAGAGGCATTATTCAGGCTACACCGTAACACTCGCCCCCGATGCCGACCTCTCCATCCGTGCGCATGTCATGATTGCCGCCAGCCCGCACACATACGCTGCAGTAGAAAACCAGCTCAGGCAGCAACGCGGCGTGCTCGAACTTTATGCCGTGAGCGGAAAAATGGACATGATCGCCCTTATCGCCGCCCCCAATATGGAAATGCTGAACACGATCATAGACAGCATTGGTGCATTGGATGGCGTGCAGCGCACACAGTCATCCATCATCCTGTCCACACGCATCAGACAGAACACGGGCCACACGGAACACCCCTCTTTTACGCCCTGACACAGTGATTGGGATTTTTTCATTTTCTCCCCACATAACGGGGACACCCCGGCCAACACAGTGTAAGTAAGAGGCATGAGCACACCTGCCCCCTCCCCCATCTCCCGCCGTGCCCTGCTGTGGGGGGCCGGAGGTTGCGCCGCCATGGGTGGCGTGGTCGTGCTTACGCACCACTCCCGCCCCCGTACGCCCCGCAAGCAGCCCGATGGTGTGTACCGCAAGCTCAAAATCGCATGGCCCGAAGCAGCGATGTCGCCCGTGCTCGCGGCTGCTCAGGAGAAGAGTTTTTTTGCCCAGTACAATCTGGACGTGGACCCCCTGCCCGATATTCATAATGGGCAGGATGCACTGGAAGCTCTGGTGCAGCAAAAAACCGCCTATGCTCTGGCCCCGGCCCTGACCTGGCTGCAACGCCTGCATGCTGGCCTGCCTGCACGTCTGATCATGGGCGTGCAGTCGGGCAGCCGCCGCCTGCTGGTCCGGCGTAGCAGCGGCATTACCCGGCTGGACCAGCTCATGGGCCGTAATGTTGCCGTGCCCGACCAGAATGCCGCCGACAAGCTGTTCTTCTGTATCATGATGCGCCGTAAAGGCATGGATGCGCTCAACCACATCAACTGGATTGACCTGCCTATCCAGCAGATTGAGCAGGCCCTCCATGACCAGAAAATAGACGCCGTTGTGACCCACGACCCCGATGCATGGACCTGCTCCAGAACAACCCCGACCTTTTGTACGAACTGGTGGGGAGCGATACGGGGCATTACGCCGCGCGCACCAGCCTTATTCTGGGTGTTGCAGACACAGCGCACGAGGCCGACCCCACCGCGGCGACCGCCCTAGTGCTGGCCCTGCGCGATGCCGCCCTATGGGTCAACACCCACCGCGATGATGCCGCCACCCTTATAGCCGATAATGCAGCAGACCTGCCTGCTGCGAGCGCACGCAATATGTTGCGTAACGAGCCAGTCATCCGCCCCCTTCTGGGGCACGGCCTACGTGAGCAAATTGCCCAGTACTGCGATGAACTCCAGCTTGTGGGCATGCTGGCCGATGGGGAGGATTCAGCAGCCCTTGCACGGCATTATACGCTGAACGTCCTACACGAATAACCGTCCCCCACATACTCTGGCCCAAAGCCACCTGCAAACAGCCCCAGCCTTACCAGAACAGGCAGGGCAGCAAGTGCTCACTCCCGCACGCGTTTGCGCGGCAAACGCACCTCACTGGTTAACACGCCCAGAATAACCATGCCGCCACCGAGCACTGCGCGCAAAGGCAGGGCATCCCCTGCCAAATGCCCCACAAGGCCCGCCCACACAGGCTCCCCCGCGTAAATGAGTGTGGCCCGCGTGGGCGAGACCGTTTTTTGTGCCCAGTTCATAACCAGCTGGATCACAGCACTCATGACCCCAAGACCCAAAGCGGGCACAGCCCACCACCACGCAAAGGCTGGCACATGCTCGCCCATGACGGGCATGGCCGCAAAAGCCAGAAGCCCAGCCACAAACAACTGCACAATAGCGACCCGAAAGCTATTGATGGCGGGGGAAGCAAAGCGGCTGATCAGCACAACCTCCATGGCAATGGCAATGGTGCTGACAAGGGTAATGACCTCACCAAACTGGAGGCGCAGATGGGTTATGGCCTGTGGCCCGGTCAGCAGCACCAGACCACAAAAAGCAAACAGCACCCCAAGCCAGACCATAAGGTGCGGCGGTTTGCGGAAGAAAAACCACTGCAAAAACGGCACCACAGGCACATACATAGCTGTAATAAAAGCGGACTGACTGCTGGAAATACTCCCCAGCCCAACAGTTTGCAGGGCATAGCCAAAAAAAATGGCCACCCCCACACAGGCCCCCGCACGTATCTCACGCAAGGTCAGGTCCAGTAACAACCTGCGGAACAACAGCATGGAGAGCAGGGCCGCCGTGGTAAAACGTAGCCCTACAAAAAACATCGCCCCCGTATAGCGCATGGCCGTATGCACGACCAGAAACGTAACACCCCACAGGACGGTAATGCTAACCAGCGCCCATTCCTCGCGCGAGAAGGTACGGAACGCTATTTTTTCCCGCGCAGGCAGGGACTGGTCAGGCAAGTCTGGTGCTCCCGGTCCGGGCTTGTCTGGCGGCGGCGGACCTGTTTGTATTCTGGCGAGGTCTTGTTTTATGGAGTGGTATACGCAGAAAAACAAGAGAACGACAAAAAACCTGAATTACATTCAGCTTCTTGAATTATTCTGCAATGTGGTAGGTTATATTGCGTAACACAACCTACCACATTTAACTTTATGTGATGGAATTCACTTCCGTCTGGCGTGATGTGTTTTCTTTATTTCGGCTTCGCTGAAATAATATATTCCAGCATGGGGCAGTTTGATCCCAAACCGATGCTGTTCCCGATAAGGAAGTCCTTCATCTTCAGGAACAATATCAGTTCTAATATCCTCAATCTCTCCAACGAAATCAAGATCGTAGTTTCTGGGCCAGCCGGTATAGACGCGAACCATATCACCTACTGAAAACGGGAGACAGGTTCCTTTCTATTATGAAGGATACCTATTTTAGGTAATATTTTTAATAAAAAATCTCTCATAACTGATTGACCTCGTGTTTTTGCCCTACGACGAGCAATATTAAGCATCAACGTCATCCCTGGCGTCGGGCGGGTCGTAGCGTGTTCACACGAGGTATAGGCACGCCCTGCTTATTTCCCTTGGGCGATGGAATGAGTGCCCCCATTCACCGCCTTGGCTCGAAAGCCGGGTGTTGCATTAGGCAGGCCACCCGACATAGGGGGCGACCTCGAGTGAAAAGGCGCTACGACACGCCGGTTCCCAACGTATGGGAAAACAGGTTTTTCAGCAATGTTTTTCCTGATTACGAAAAAACATTGAAATACATTTTCTTGTTTTAATCAGACTATATTTTATAAATCTGATCAAAGCACTTTTTGAAATCAAATAAAAGACATCTCATATCTTGTATGGATACGGTAATCCTGATCGGTTTTTCCTTGTGCTTCGCATTCCAAAGAGTAATTGATTCGATTTGTTTGATCTTATTAGGGTTGTAATGCACATCGCCATGAGCCAAGGCATGTCTTACAAAATAGATGAATTCTAGATAATTGAGAGTCCCCGCCGCCTCAGATTCAAAGGGTATCGGAGGGGGTTTTTCTCTGAAGTGCCTGATGAATTCCTTCCCTTTGGCCGATTTTTCAAAAGGATGAATGAAGGCACCCAAAAAGGTATTGATCAGTTGGGTGACCTCACAAAGGTCGTAAGCCTGATAACTTGCTTCGATAAAGTCCAAGTTGATGAAGGACCGCCTCATGATCTCCACGAAGAGGCGGCACAACATAAAAACTCTGCTTATCAGATAGTTATGGCTCCCAGTATATAAACCCCTATTTTAACCCGCTTACAAACCGCGCCATACGCGTGCAGGCCTCGGCCAGCACATCATCCGATGTTGCGCAGGACAGACGCAGGTAAGGGGACTGCCCAAAGGCGGAACCTGGCACAGTCGCCACGAACTCCTCCTCCAGCAGGGCGGTGGCAAAGTCGTGGTCAGTTTCTATCCGCTGCCCACCTGCTGATGTACGCCCCAGACAGGCCGCCACACCGGGATAGGCATAAAACGCGCCCTCTGGCATGGCGCAGGTCAGGCCCGGCACCGCGCGCAGGGCCTCCACCACAGCACTCCGCCTGCGGCTGTATGTCTCCACCATTGTGGCTACAAGGTCTGGCGGTCCATCCAGTGCAGCCGCAGCCGCGGCCTGTGCAATGGTGCACACACCTGATGTTGCATTCCCCTGCACACCCCGCATGGCACCAATAAGGTCCGCCGGACCACCGGCAAACCCCACACGCCAGCCAGTCATGGCATAGGCCTTGGAGACACCATTAAGCGTAATGGTGCGCTCCTTGAGGTCTGGCGCTACAGCCGCGATGGAGGCAGAACGCCCCCCATCAAACACCAGATGCTCATAGATCTCGTCCGACAAAATCCAGACATCGGGGTATGCGCGCAAAACCTCGGCTATCTCCGCCATATCCTTGGCCGGGCAGATAGCTCCGGTAGGGTTGTTGGGAAAATTCAGCACAACCCAGCGTGTGCGGGGTGTTAGCGCCTGCGCCAGCACGTCTGCCCGGAGCCGGAACCCGTCCTCCTCCCTGCATGGAGCAAAGACCGGCGTTGCCCCGAACATGCGGGCAATAAGGGGATAGCTGACCCAGTAGGGCGTTGGCACCACCACCTCATCCCCCGGGTTCAGGGTCGCCATAAAGGCGTTGAAGATGACCTGCTTGCCGCCGTTGGAGACCATGATCTGCTCAGGCGTGTACTCCAGCCCGCTCTCACGCACGAACTTGCGGGCAATGGCAGCCTTGAGCGCGGGCGTGCCATCCACGGGCGGGTATTTGGTCTGCCCGTCCCGCGCGGCCTTATACGCGGCCTCCACCACAGCGGGAGGCGTAGCAAAATCCGGCTCCCCCAGTGCGAGGGAGATAACCGGCCTGCCTTCCGCCCGAAGAGCACGGGCGCGCCGTGCCATTTCTATGGTTGCGGGGGCGGGCAGACCGTCCAGACGGCGTGCAAAACTCCGTGGCATGGCTTACAGCAGGCCTTCACAAAAACGCTGGATACGTGTGCAGGCGTCACGCAGGCTCTGCGTATCCGTTGCGTAGGAAATACGCATATACCCCGGATACATGAAGGCGGAACCATGAACCGCGGCCACTCCTTCTTCTTCCAGCAGGGCGGTTACAAAGTCCTCATCCGTCTGCAAAAGCTTGCCACCGGGGGAGGTTTTGCCAAGGCATTTTTCAATACAGGGGAAGACGTAAAACGCTCCTTGCGGCACGGCGCACTCCATGCCCTTGGCCTGATTGATCATGCTCACCACCATGTCGCGCCGCCCCTGATAGGTGTCGACCATGGTCTGAATAAAGTCCTGCGGCCCACTCAGGGCTTCCACCGCAGCGGCCTGCGCAATGGAGCATGTGTTGGAGGTGGACTGGCCCTGCAACTTGTTCATGGCCTTGGTCAGTTCCACCGGAGCGCCGGAAAAGCCAATGCGCCAGCCGGTCATGGCATAAGCCTTGGACACACCATTCATGGTAAGGGTACGGCTACGCAGGCGTGGCTCCACCTCCACGAATGTTGCGGGGCGGAAGCCATCGTACACGAGCTTTGCGTAAATATCGTCCGTAAAAATCCACACATGCGGGTGACGCAGCAGAACATCGCACAACGGGCGCAGGTCTTCGGCCGAATAGGCAGCCCCGGTAGGGTTGCATGGCGAGTTGAGGAAAAGCCACTTGGTGCGCGGCGTAATGGCCGCCTCCAACTCATCTGCAGTCAGCCGGAACCCGTTTTCACGCTTGCAGGGCACCACCACGGGCACGCCTTCAGCCAACGTGACAATATCGGGGTAGGACACCCAGCACGGAGCGGGAATAATGGCCTCGTCCCCCGGGTTCAGGGTCGCCATCATGGCATTGTAGATGATCTGCTTGCCACCGGTGGAAACAAGAATTTCCTCCGCCGTGTAGTCCAGTCCGCTATCAAGGCGGAAGCGTTCGGCCACGGCCTTGCGCAGTTCGGGTGTGCCCGCCACGTCCGTATAACGGGTCTGGCCCGCGGCAATGGCCTTTACAGCCGCCTGAGCAATATTGTCGGGAGTATTGAAGTCCGGCTCGCCTGCGGAAAGGCTGATGATGTTCCGCCCTTCTGCCTTCAACGCCCGCGCACGCGTTGAAATGACAATGGTCTGGCTGGGGCTGATCCTGTTCAGGCGGTCAGCAACAAGGCTCATGGTTTTTTACTTTCCGACACAATATTCAAACACCCCCACCACCCGGGCAGGCCAAAAAGCCCATCCTGCGGCGCGGATACACTGCTACGGCGCGCACAGTAATCCTCTTCCGGCCAAGGCGGAACCGGAGATTCCACCTGTTCTGTTTTTTTTGTTCTGCGCCGGCCCATTCCCTGTCATGCAAAAACGCAGGTCATGGGCACAGGGCTGGCGTTGCCTATGGTGCGCTCACCTGTGGCATGGCCGCAAACATGGCCTTGTTACGCACCTGCTCCGCACTCATTCCACTCTCGCGCATAGCACTTACGGCAAGGGCACCATCGCGCTTGGCAAGGCGGCGGCCTTCCGCATTGCATAGCAGGGGGTGGAACGCATAATGCGGCGCTGGCCAGCCCATAAGGGTCTGCAACAGCCGGTGCAGACTGGTTGCAGGGCGCAGGTCCTCCCCCCGTGTTACCAGTGTAACCCCCTGAGCGGCATCATCACATGTCACGCACAGGTGGTAGGATGCGGGAACGTCGCGCCGGGCGAGCACCACATCTCCAAACAGTTCGGGCTGACAGGGGACCGGGCCAGTATTCAGGTCATGGTAGGTCAGCGGCCATGTGGCGCCTGCTACAGCCCCACGGGCAGCCCCTTGCCCGCTGGCACCCGCGCCATCATCCGCCCCACTTCTACCTACGGGGGATATGGTACATTCTCTGGCACGGGCCATGGCACGCGCCATATCCAGCCGCAGCACATAGGGCTGCCCCGCCTCCATCCGCCGCGCCCGCTCCGCGGCTCCAAGCGTGCGGCACCGGCCGGGGTAGAGCACCGAGCCATCGGGCGCGGTATGCGGGGCGGAGAACATGGCAGCACTCTCACGCGCAATGTCCGATCTGGTGCAAAAGCAGGGGTATAGCACCCCCATGCGTTCCAGCTTATCAAGCACATGGCCATAGACCACCATGCGGGCAGACTGGTAAAGCACCGGCCCATCGGGCAGCAGACCCAGCCATGCCAGATCATCCAAAATAGCGGCAGCAAAGGCAGGTTTGCAACGCTGGGGGTCTATATCTTCCATCCGCACCAGCCATTGCCCTGAAGGCTGGGCGAGGGTCCAGCCGAACAGGGCGGATGCCACATGGCCCAGATGCAACGCCCCCGTGGGGCTGGGGGCAAAGCGTGTGACCCATTCTGTTTTATAATGGTCACAGTACTGTAATCGAATAGTCATACTGATCTTACCAAATGCATAAGGTCACCAAATATCCGTTACTATTGCCCCGCATTTTCTTGCCACGCTGGAAGACGTCTGCAATACTCCTTGCGGTAATGATCTCGACGACGCACTTCTGATGGCGGTCGGCTTGAGTTGTTTTGACCCCCTTGGAACTGTGTTCTCGTGCAAACGGGGAGACACGTCTTGGCCGATGGCAGTACTCTGAACTACCCAGCCCTTGTTCTGAACGCAGACTTTCGACCGCTTTCATATTTCCCCCTCTCACTATGGGGGTGGCAGGATGCCATAAAGGCTGTCTGCCTCGACCGGGTTTCGGTCCTGAGTGAATATGACATGGAAGTCCACTCCCCCAATCAGGCATTCCGCCTGCCCAGTGTGATTGCCCTCAAGGACTATGTACCCGCAGCGCGCAAACCGGCGTTTACGCGATTCAATGTTTTTTTGCGGGACAATTTTTCCTGCCAATATTGCGGGGAGCGCCACCCCACGCAGGAACTGACATTTGACCATGTTATTCCACGCTGCAAGGGCGGGCGCACAAGCTGGGAAAACGTGGTAACTGCCTGTGGCTGTTGCAACCTGCGCAAAGGCCCGCACATGCCCCACCATATTGGCATGTTGCCCCGCCGCACCCCCGTACGCCCCACATCATGGGAATTGCAGGAAAACGGGCGGGCGTTCCCCCCCAACTACCTGCACAAAAGCTGGCGGGACTATTTATACTGGGATGCGGAACTGGAGGGTTAGGCCCATACCCCGCCCGCTCTAGCGGGTGTAGGTATAGCCGTATTCATCCGCCAGTTTCTGCAAATCAGGCGCGCCCTTGAGATTGAGCGGAAGCGGCTTGGCCTTGGACTCGCCCAGCACAAACCCGCCGTTGCTCATGCGCTGGCAGGTATTGGCCGCCAGTGGAAAGCTCAGGAACATAGGCCCTGCCATCTGCTTGTGCAGGCAGGTTATATCCGTATCCAGCATGGGTACGCGCCCGATCTCGGACGAGCATCCGGCCAGCACGAGCCCCCCCGCCGCCATTACACCCAGAGCAAATTTGTTTGTTTTCAGCGTCACGGACCAGCTTACCTTTGTTGCCGCCCATCGGGCGGTCTTGCTACCACCGGTTGCTCCGGTGCGGAGCATGGTGCCATGTCCACCAGCCAACAGCCAGAGGCCACAACTCACGCCCCCTTTCCGCTGGCTGCATGGCAGGCATGGGCCTGTTCAGCTTACCTCGTAACCCGCTCCACGAATGGCGTCACGCAGGGAGGAAACACCAACACGTGCAGGATCGTATGTGACCTTGACCTCACCATTGGCCAGATTGACATCCGTGCCGTCCACGCCGTCAATTGCTGCCAACGCACGTTTTACGGAAGAAACGCAACCATCACACGTCATCCCTTCGACCATGAAGCTTGCTGTCGTCTGGCTCATTGCGTTTACATCCTTTTTATCAAATTCCTGAATGGCGCTTTTACACGGTCATCCCGTTTCTTCCATAACGCAACTCCCGCTTGATGCGAAACAGAAGATGTGCCGCCGCACCCAGCTCCAAAGCATGATATAAGCAGCGCATGCCCGACTTTAAGCCCCACGCCCCGACAACAGCCCCCCTGCCCTCCGTCTGGCAGGACAGTTTTTTGCACCGGCTGATGCTGGCAAGCCTGATCAACCAGATGGAAAACCGCCTGCTGGCTGAAAACAGCGCCACACAGACGCTCGAACACTGGTTGAGAGCGCATAAGCTGCTGTGCGGGCAGGAAACCCTGCGGGCCGAGCGCGTAACAAGCCCCCCACGCCCCTGCCCAGCCGACCTGCTGGCAACGCTGGACATGCCCACCCCGCACACCGGGCAGGGCCTCGGCTACCGCAAAATTCGCCTGATGGGGAACACACACACCTACTCGGAGGCGGAAAACTGGTTTGTAACAGACCGCCTGAGCCAGTCCATGACCCAGGCACTGGAGCAGACCGACACACCTTTTGGCCGTGTTGTCTCCCCCCTGCGTTTTACCCGCCAGCTTATCCGGCGCGAAACGCTGTGGTCCCCCCTACCGGATTTGTGGGAAATGCAGGAGCAGCCCCTGCACGGCACGGTACCGGGCGCACCACAGAACCAGCCACTGGCCCTGCCCCCCCACCTGTTCCGGCATGTGGCCCTTTTACGCACCCACGCGGGCACGCCCTTCAGTCTGGTGGTGGAGACCTATACCCCGCAGGCATTTGCCTTTGGCCCGCCCCCCCAGCAGACTGCGTTGTAAATTCAAAGTCCGTTCTGGCCCGGACTACCCCCCCCCAAAGAGGTCAGGCATGACCCCTATGGGGAGGAAGAAGGCTGCTCAGGCCTCTTCCCCCATGCGGGTTTTATCCACAAAGGTTTCGGTCGCATCGTCCAGCGCACGGGTTTTGCGCCCACCGGGGCCATGCACGTACAGGTCATTGCGGTCGATCTTGTCCACCGCATCGGGCTGCACGGGCATAAGGTAGCGCGCAGGGCGCTGGTGGTCGGCAAGCTGCAATTCGGGGTTGAACACCGAGTTGAACTTCCACAACATTTTAACAAAGTTGGTCTGCCCGTTCTTGAGCAAATTGACCGCAATGCCCGCCGTGTCCTTGAGTGCCTGCCAGCCATATGCTTGGTGTTGAGCACCTGCTGGGTCTTGACCAGTTCTTCATAAAACTCAGGCAACGGCAACGTGGTGGGCAGAACCGCGTGCTGGATATCAAACAGGCGGTAGTCACGCGTGGTCAGGCGGCGTGCCTCCTTGTGCCAGATTTCCGTCCCCGGATACGGCGTGGTGACGGAAATATTCACAATGTCAGGAATTTCCAGGCACCATTGCCGCACAGCCTCAAACCGCGCACGGTCCCATGACGGGTCGGCAATAATATTGATGGCCACAATCAGCCCCAGCGAACGGGCATATTCCAGCGCCTCAAAGTTCTTGTCGAGCGAGACGCGCTTGCGGAACTGCTTAAGCCCTTCCTCATCCACCGCTTCCATACCGATGAAGATGTAGGACAGCCCGATCTCGCTCCAGACCTTGAACACCTCCTTATTGCGCAGCAGCACGTCTGCGCGGGTTTCAAGGTAATATTCCTTTTTAATGCCCCGCTTCTTAATTTCGTCAGCAATGGCCATGCCGTGCTCTTCGTGCACAAAGGCCACGTCATCCACAATAAAGATGCCGGGTTCCTTGATTTCCTCCAACTCGTCGGCGATCACCTGCGGGCTGGCCGTACGGTAGGAGCGTCCGTAAAAGGTCCATGCCGAGCAGAATGTGCAGTCCCACGGGCAGCCACGGGCAAATTCAATGGAGGCAGCGGGGTCCAGCGTGCCAATAAAGTATTTGTTGCGGTGGCGCAGCAGGTCACGCGCGGGCCGCACCTCATCAAGGGATTTGACAAAAATGGGGGGCGGGCCTTCCCCATCCAGCGTCACCGTACCGGGGACGTCCAGAATATCCGTGCCATTCTGCACGGCCTCAAGCAGCAGGCCGACGGTTGCATCCCCCTCGCCCTTGAGAATGCAGTTGACCGACCCTTCGGACAGTTCAAGCACGTCCTTGGCAATGAACGAGACGGAGTGCCCGCCAATAAACTGGAACACCAGCGGAAAGCGGTAGCGGGTTTCGCGGCACAGATCGAGAATTTCGGGCACATTGGCAAGGTAGCTACCGGAGTAGCAGATGGCGTCCGGCTGGAACTCCTCAACCAGCTTCCAGTAGTCTTCGTGCGTTTCGGCCTGAAGGTCGATAATGCGCACGTCATGTCCGGCATTCCGCGCAGCACCGGCCACCAGTTCCAGCCCCAGCGGCTCCAGCCGCAGGAAAACCTTGGTGTACATCAGGGCGCTGGGATGAACCGCCAGAACTTTCATGACATTCCTTTCTGCCTACTGCGGGCGGGGAACACGCATGTCGTTCCACCTGCCCATAACGCGGGAGCATAAGGAATGTTTATATAAGAAAGGTCGCCGCTTGCCCTGCCTTGCCGCCGGGTATCTCCCATGCGCAAGACGTCTGGCTTGGCGGTTAACCGCCATTCTGGCGGCCCCGACGTATGCACAAGGCACAACGCCGGGGTGTGCTCTGCCAGAATTAGGGCAGGATTTCCGTTTCTGCAAAGAAGAAGCGGATTTCGTTTGCAGCGTTTTCTGCGCTGTCGGAACCATGCACGGAGTTTGCTTCAATGCTTTCAGCAAACTGGGCGCGGATGGTCTGGGGGTCAGCTTTTTTGGGGTCGGTTGCACCCATGACTTCGCGGTTCTTGGCAACAGCGTTTTCGCCTTCGAGCACCTGCACCACAACCGGGCCGGAGATCATGAAGGACACGAGGTCGTTATAAAAAGGGCGTTCCTTATGAACTGCGTAAAAAGCGCCAGCCACAGCGGGGGAAAGCTGCACGCGCTTCTGGGCGACAATGCTCAGGCCTGCATCTTCAAACACGGCGTTGATCTTGCCGGTCAGGTTGCGACGGGTTGCGTCCGGCTTGATAATGGACAGGGTACGTTCTTTAGCCATAAGGCCCTCCTTCGGGTGTAAACGCAGATATCCACCCTGTTCAGGCGGATGTTCAGCGTTTCCATCTAGAGCATATCGGCGCTGGCTGGTAGGTACCACACAGAATGTAATCTATTATTCCACAAGAAACGAGAGTTGCGTTGAGCCTGCTTGTCATCTCCAACCTTAGTCTGCGCATGGCTGGCCGCGTTCTGCTGGACCAGGCGAGCCTTTCCATCGCCCCCGGCCGCAAGGTCGGTCTGGTCGGGCGCAATGGTGCTGGCAAGTCCACCCTGCTGGCCGCCATTGCGGGGGACATAGCCCCCGATGGCGGGGACATCCGCCTGTCCTCACGCGCGCGCATGGCCCGCGTCAAGCAGGAAGCCCCGGCAGATGGGGCCAATCTGCTGGAAACCGTTCTGGCGGGGGATGTAGAGCGCACAACCCTGCTGGCAGAGGCCGAACAGGCCACGGACCCCATGCGTCTGGGCGAAATACACGAGCGCCTGCGCGCCATTGGGGCCGACAGTGCGCCCGCACGCGCAGGGGCCGTTCTGGCGGGGCTGGGCTTTAGCGCGGAAGCGCAGATGCGCCCCGTATCCGACTTTTCTGGTGGGTGGCGTATGCGCGTCTCGCTCGCCACAGCATTGTTTTTGGAACCCGACCTGCTGCTGCTGGACGAACCAACCAACCATCTGGACCTTGAGGCCACACTCTGGCTGGAAGACTGGCTCCGCCGATTCGCAGGGGCGGCCCTGATTGTCAGCCATGACCGGGGGCTGCTGGACTCCTGCGTGGACGCCATTGCCCACCTTGAGCGTGGTAAGCTGAACCTGACCCCCGGCGGGTATGAAAACTTTGTGCGAATCCGCACCGAGCAGGCCTTGCAGCAAACCCGGCAGGCCGAAAAAATAGCCGCCCGCCGTGCGCATATGCAGTCCTTTGTTGACCGCTTCCGTGCCAAGGCCACCAAAGCCAAGCAGGCACAGGCCCGGATCAAGGCGCTGGAAAAACTGCCCGTGATCGACGCCGTGGTGGAAGACACCGCAGCGCATTTTGCCTTCCCCGAGCCAGAGCAGCTTCCGCCCCCCATCCTCAGCGTCAACCGTGCCAGCGTGGGGTATGACGGTAAGCCAGTGTTAGGGAACCTCTCCTTCCGGCTGGATATGGAAAGCCGCATTGCCCTGCTGGGGGCCAACGGTAACGGCAAATCCACACTGGCCAAGCTGATCGCGGGGCGGCTTGCCGCCCTGTCGGGCGATGTAGAGCGCAACCCACGGCTGAAGGTGGGCTACTTTGCCCAGCACCAGACCGAAGAACTGCATCTGGACCAAACCCCCATTGCCCATATGGCGCGCGCCCTGCCCAAGGCCACCCCACCCATTGTGCGCGCCCAGCTCGCCCGCTTTGGGCTGGATGCGGACCGGGCGGAAACCGCAGTCAAAGACCTCTCGGGGGGGGAAAAAGCCCGCCTGCTGCTCGCCCTTGCCACGCGTGATGCCCCGCAACTGCTGATACTGGACGAACCCACCAACCACCTTGACCTCGACGCGCGCGATGCGCTGATCCGCGCTCTGGCCGATTTTGAAGGCGCTGTGGTGCTGATCAGCCATGATCCCCATCTGGTGGAACTGGTGGCAGACAGGCTCTGGCTGGTGGCAGATGGCCACGTGACCCATTTGAAGGGGATATGAGCGAATACCGCACATGGCTGCTTGAGCGCGCCCGCGCCGCCAACCGCCCACGGCAGGATAGTACCGGGCAGCAAAGCCGCAAGGATGACCGGCGCGACCGTGCTGAGGCGCGCAAGGCACTGGCCCCCTTACGCAAAATCGCCAAGGATGCAGAGGCCAAGCTGGCCAAGCTGGCAAGCGAGCGCGCAAAGCTGGAGGCCGCTCTGGCCGACCCGGCCCTGTATGCAGATGGCAAGGCGGCGGAAGTAACCCGCCTGAACACACGCCTGGCCGCCATTGCCAAGGACGAAGCTGAAGCCGAGGAACGCTGGCTGGCCGCGGAAGCGGAAATGGAAGAAGCCGCAGCCAGCGAGCCCTAAGCCACGCGCCGTCCTCGCGACAAAGGCCCGTACCATTCCGGCACAACGGCCCTCACCTGCGTGAGC
Source organism: Acetobacter okinawensis JCM 25146 (assembly GCF_000613865.1). Taxonomy (GTDB): domain Bacteria; phylum Pseudomonadota; class Alphaproteobacteria; order Acetobacterales; family Acetobacteraceae; genus Acetobacter; species Acetobacter okinawensis. The sequence goes on along the minus strand of NZ_BAJU01000010.1, from coordinate 12,858 downwards.
GCACAATTTGGGCTGCAAAGCACTCTTTGCAGCCCAAGTTCTTATCCGGCCTGCCCATCCACGGCTGCAGCCTTGCTGGCGTCACGCGCTTCCACTTGCAACGAGAGCAAAAAGAGCACCAGCCCCACAAGCGAGAGCGCCATACCTGCCCAGCCCGTGGCTTCCAGCCCAAAACCCACGGCCAGCACCACCCCGCCCAGCCATGCCCCAATGGCATTGGCGAGGTTGAAGGCAGCGTGGTTCATGGAAGCGGCAAGGGTTTGCGCATCGGCAGCAACATCCATCAGGCGGACCTGCATAGCCGGACCAATGGCAATGCCACCCCCGAGCATGAAAACAGCCAGAGCCGTCAGCCATACCGAATGCGCAACCAGCGCAAACAGGCCCAGTGCCGCAGCATTCCACAAAAAAGCAGAAATGGTCGCCCATTTAAGGTTTTTGTCCATCAGATGCCCGCCAGCCCATGCGCCCGCACCACATACCCACACCCCAGAGCGCCTGAAAAAGCGGCACCCCCCATAACGGCACATGAGTTACGTCCTGCAAGGTCACGGAAAAATAGGTGTACACACAAAACATGCCACCACAGCCCACAGCCACCGTGCCCATGACGTACCAGACCTGCTTGCGCGAAAAGGCTCCCAACTCCGACAGGGCCGAGCGCGCCCGGTTTGGCGGGTCATAGGGTACCCATGCCAGCACCATAAGGCAGCACATTACGCCAATAAGGCCGATAAACAGGTAGGACAGCCGCCAGCCAAAATAGGACCCGGCATAAGTTGCAAAGGGAGCGCCCACCACATTGGCAATGGTCAGGCCCGAAAAACACGCCCCACAGCCCGCCCACGGTAACCACGCTCCACCAGCCCGGCCGCCACAAGAGCCGCAACCCCCATAAAGGAGCCATGCGGCAACCCGGTTACAAACCGCGCCAGATCAAGCATGCCCAACGAGCCCGCAAGGGTACCCAGCGCGTTGGTCACTGCAAACCATGCCATGAGCAGCACCAGCAGTTGCCTGCGCGACATCCGCGCCGCCATGACCGACACGACAGGTGCGCCCACCACCACACCCAGCGCATAGGCCGAAATGGCCTCCCCGGTACGGGGAATACTGGCGTGCATGCTGTCCGCCATCTGGGGCAGCAGCCCCATTGCCGCAAATTCCCCCGTGCCGATGGCAAATGTGCCCACCGCCAGAGCGAGAATGGCTTTGGAGGCAGCCGCCAGTCCCCCGTCGTTCCCGCCAGACATGTCCGTTCGTGCTCCTGCAACTATCAAAGAAATGTCTTCTCACATCCACGCCAGAATGGATAAGACTACACAAAAAAGTAATAAGTCGTGTGCTTACACACAGAATGAGCGGACAGCCGTTACACAGCCTCCCCCGATCCTGAAAGAGTTTTCTTGCATGTCATCCGATAGCGGTTTCTCCCCCCCACACACGCCACGGCCGGACACCCCCACTTTTGGCCCTGAACACATTGCCCGCATTCTGCGCCTGTGCGCGGGAGCTGTGTGCATGGGCCTGCTCATCTGGCTTTTGGGTGATGTGCTGATGGTGGTGTTTGCCTCCGTGCTCTGCGCGGTGGTGCTTTATGGCCTGTCCAATATCCTGCGTCGCCACCTTGGGCTGTCGCACGGCTGGGCGCTGTCCATTGTGGTGCTGGCCCTGCTGTCCAGCGCGGGTCTGCTGGTATGGAACAGCGGGCCGTCCATTGTGAGCGAGGCAATCCGCCTGCAAGAGGCCCTGCGCCAGCAGGAAATGGCCTTGCGTGACACCCTGCAGGGCACTCCCACCGCAGATGATCCTGAACTATCTGCCTGCCTCGCTCGGGGGGCACCATACCGGAGGGGATAGCGGGCTGGCCTCCCTTGGCTCGCGCATTGCAGGCTCCATGACCGGTATTCTTGGCTCTGCCTTTGGCGCCATTGGCACACTTCTGGTCGTGCTGATTGCGGGGCTGTATTTTGCCATGTCCCCCGCCACCTATGCCAACGGTCTGCTACGATTGGTCCCCCCCGAGCGGCGACCGATCATCCGCCAGTTGCTGCTGCGCGCAGGCCAGACCCTGTGGGCATGGGTTGCGGGCCAGTCTTTGGACATGCTGGTGGTTGGCACGCTCTCGGGCATAGGACTGTGGTTTATTGGCGTGCCTTTAGCACTCGCACTGGGCGTGCTGGCGGGGATGTGTAATTTCATACCCTATATTGGCGCGATCATGGGTGCTGTTCCCGCACTGCTCCTCGCACTCTCCCTTGGCACGCGGGAGACCATTATGGTGGCCGTGCTTTACAGCGTGATCCAGTTTTTTGAAGGCAACGTGCTGGCCCCCGTCATCCAGCGCCATGCGGTGCAGATGCCACCAGCACTAACCGTTCTGTCCCAGACCCTGTTTGGAGCCATTCTGGCTTCCCCGGACTGATATTCGCCTCCCCCCTTACGGCGGTTTTGCTGGCAATACTCGATTCCCTCACAAAACCCCTAGCCGAAACAGACCGTATATGAAACATTTCCGCACTAAGTCGTGACAAGAACATATATTTCTTGTAAGAATTTCGTAATCCGCTTGGGTAACTTGGGGTCTGTCTATGCGTGTTCTTCTAATAGAAGATGATCAAACGGTCCGTAACTTTGTCGCCAAGGGCCTGGCGGAAGCGGGTCATCTGGTCGAACAGGCAGCAGACGGCAGACAGGGGCTCAGCCTTGCCTGCCAGGACAAGTTTGATGTCATCATTCTCGACCGTATGCTGCCCGGCGGGGTAGAGGGGCTCCATATTCTGGAAACCCTGCGCCGCGAGGGCAACATGACCCCCGTACTCCTGCTTTCGGCACTGGCGGATGTGGATGAAAAAGTGGCCGGGCTCAAGGCAGGCGGGGACGACTACGTCAGCAAACCCTTCTCCTTCTCCGAGCTACAGGCCCGGCTGGAAGCACTTGTGCGCCGCAACCGCAACGAGGCCCAGCCCCTGACCAAGCTGACCGTCAGCGATCTGGAAATTGACCTGCTCTCCCGCTCGGTCCGCCGGGGGGGGCAGAAAATAGACCTCCAGCCGCGCGAATTCCGGCTTCTGGAGTTTTTAATGCGCCATACCGGGCAGGTGGTTACCCGCACCATGCTGCTTGAAGGGGTGTGGGACTACCACTTTGACCCACAGACCAATGTGATTGACGTCCACATCTCCCGCCTGCGGCAGAAAATAGACAAGCCATTCGAGCATGCTCTGGTGCACACCATTCGTAACGCCGGATACATGCTGCAGGAATGAAGGCTCTCCAGCGATTTATGCAGGCCAATTTCAGCAAGGTCCGCATACAATCGGTCAGCCTGCGCTTTGGCGTTGTTTACAGCGCCCTCTTTATCATCTCCGCAGTCATGTTCCTGTCTTTTGTATGGTGGGGCACCATTGGACTGCTGGACCAGCGCGTCCGCCACTCCATTGCTCTGGACGCCCACGCCATGCTCACCGAATGGACGCACGAGGGCGTTCTGGGGCTGGAAAACCTGATAAGCAACCGGCTGGCGCAGGATATAGATGATAACGCCATTTATCTGCTGAGCGGACCGGACAACAAGCTGCTGGCAGGCAATCTGGCCCACTGGCCCACACGGCTGGACCCCAACCTGAGCTGGCAGACCCTGCCTGTCCTGCGTGACGGCCAGCTCAACCTTGCCCAGATCCGGGTATGGACCTTGCAGGGCAATTACCAGTTACTGATCGGGCGCGACATAAGCGAGCGTACCCAGATCCAGCGCATGCTCACCGATGCCATGCTCTGGACCTGCCTTATGGTCGGGCTGCTGGCTGTTGGGGGCGGCTGGGTCGTGCGTACCCTGTTCCGCCAGATCATCCATTCCATCAACCGCACCACGCTGGCCATTACTCAAGGTGACATGTCACGCCGCATTCCCGTATCGGGCATGGGGGATGAACTGGATGACGTGGCCCTGACCATCAACCAGATGCTCGACCGCATTACCCGGCTGATGGATGGGGTCAAGCAGGTTTCCAACTCCATTGCGCACGACCTGCGCACCCCCATTGCCCGTGCCCGTGCGGAACTGGAGGACGCAGCCTGCTCTGCCACAAACGAGCAGGCCCTGCGTTCAGCCATTGATCAGGCCGTCATTAATCTGGACAACGTGACCGGCATTTGCGAGGCACTGCTCCGCATTGCCCAGATTGAGGCAGGGACCCGCCGCTCGGCCTTTGCCATATTCGATCTGGCCACCACCTTGCGTGACATGGCTGAACTGTACGAAGCCGTGGCCGAGGAGCATGGCCTTGAGCTGCGGACCGACCTGCCCGCCCACCTGCCCTTCTGGGGCGATCAGGCTATGTTCCAGCAGGCTCTGGCCAACATACTGGACAACGCCATAAAGTTTTCGCCCCCCAACGGCACCATCAGCCTGAGTGCTTGGAACACTCCCACCGACCGGGAGCAGCCGGGTACTCTGCGCATCAAGGTCGTGGACTGTGGCATTGGCATGAACGAGGCTGACCTTGCCCGCGCCCCCGAACGCTTTTTTCGCGCCGAGCGTGCGCGCCACACACCGCTCGGGCCTTGGGCTGGCTCTGGTGCAGGCCATTGTGGAACTGCACGGCGGAACCCTGCTGCTAAGCCACAATAATCCCGGCCTTGCTGTAACCATTGACGTACCAGCAACGTATGATCTGCCGGGCCAAATCTAAATATTACGTAATTCTTCAATCATGACCAGAAACTATTAACGTCAATAGATCGTTTTCCGGGGAGAGTTTAGTTGAAATAACATTGATTTATGTTTCTTAGTGATCCCATGAAGCTCCGCTTACCTCTGGTTCTGGCCCTTGCTATGGCCTGCGTTGTTACGGGAGGGTCCGTTACCCTCGCCAGTAACCTGCATGTGCCAACCGGCCTGCCCTTTGGCTGGCATTTTTTTCCATCGGACAGGCTCTCCACCCCTGTGATTGTCACATCCGACAGCCTTTCATTCTGCCTTGAGCTGGCCCATCTGGTTGAGTCATACCCGGATACCTCCCCTTCCGCCGCCATCACCAACCTGAAAAAAGAAGGCATGAACCTGTGCGAAACCGGGCATGTCCGCTTGGGGCTGGTCCGTCTGCGTCGCGCCTTAATGAATGCCGAAGGAGCACCGTCTTGACACACCCAGCCCGCTTTTACCCCACGGCCCAGTTGGCGCTGGCGCTGACCTCGGGCGTACTTGGCCTGACCTTTGCCCCCCTTGCCCATGCCCAGACCAGTACGGAACCCTTTACCCGGCTGGAAATCCACGCAACGGGCACAACACAGGCCACACCAGACAAGCTGAGCGCGCATTTCCGCGCGGAAAGCCAGAACCGCAGTGCGGCCTCCGCCCAGACCGGCGTAAATGCCATGGTTAAAAAAGCCACGGATGAGGCTACCAAAAACACGGACATTAAAGCCGCAGTACTCCAGTACTCGGTGTACGAAACCCGGCCAGAAAAAGCCCGCCCATACTGGACCGCCAGCCAGACCCTGACATTTTCAGCCACAGACGGCACCAACCTGCTGCCACTGGCCGGTCAGTTGCAGGCGCAGGGCTTTATTCTGGAAGGTCTGGAATGGTCCCTCTCGGATGAAAAGCGGCAGACCCTGTTCCTCGAAGCAGAGAAAAAAGCCGTAGAGGAACTGAAAAAACAGGCTGACACACTGGCTGCTTCACTGGGGCTGCATGTGGCGCGGTTTATGCAAGTCAGTGTTTCTGACCAAGGTTACCCGCACCCTATGCCTGTTATGCTGCGCGCAGCCGCAGGTGTGGCTGATTCCGCCAGTTACAGCCCTTCCAGCACGGCAGAAGAACAGACCGTTCGGGCAGACCTTCGGGCCACGGTCCTACTGGGCCCCTGAGCGCTCCCCCCCCCATGGTACAGCTGGCATCTGAGGTGCTGGCAAATTCTCACCCAGCCCGGACACGGCAGATACCGTAAAAAAAACCGCCCGAGGGAAGCCCCCGGGCGGTTTTTTGTAGCCAGTCCAATTTGGAACGGCGCTTAGCGTGGTGCAAGCACCATAATCATCTGACGGTTTTCCAGACGGGGCATCTGCTCCACCTTGGCCAGTTCGTCAAATTCGGTCCGAATCCGCTCCAGAACCTTGATCCCCAGTTCCTGATGCGCCATTTCGCGCCCACGGAAACGCAGTGTGACCTTGACCTTGTCGCCGTCGCCAATAAAGCTTTTTACAGCACGCATTTTGACCTGATAGTCATTTTCGTCGATATTCGGACGAACCTTGACTTCCTTGATCTCGATGACTTTCTGCTTCTTTTTGGCTTCGTTGCGCTTTTTCTGCTGCTCGTATTTGAACTTGCCGTAGTCCAGAATCTTTACAACCGGCGGCTCAGCATTAGGGCTGATTTCCAGCAGATCAAGCCCAACGCCATAGGCACGGGCCAGAGCATCACGCACGGACATAACGCCCGCCATTTCGCCTGTTTCATCAATCAGGCGAACCTGCGGCACACGAATTTCTTCATTCACACGCGGCCCTTCTTTGCTGGGTGCCGCGGGGTAAGGGGATCTGACTATGGTCGGCTCCTGTAATTCATTTCAAAAACAAACAGGGGCACCATCATTCGGTGCGCCCGCCTGCGTGTAGTATGTGCGCAATTCTCCGCTCTTTATCAAGCGGTCCATGCAATAAATCAGGGGCATTGCAGCATTGCCACAAAAACCCGGCCTGCTTCACGCTTTTTTGCGTAAATCGGGGGGTGTTGCCTCCAGTCCCAGTGTTGCAATGGCCTGCGCAAGGGGGAGTACCTCCTGCGCCTGCGAGCCAAGGCGGCGCATGGCCACCGTGCCTTCCTCCGCCTCGCGCCGCCCGACAACCAGAATAACCGGCACGCGGCCCACACTGTGCTCGCGCACCTTGGCGTTGATCTTGTCGTTCCGTGTATCGGCCTCGGCCACCAGACCGGCGTTGCGCAGGGCTGCGGCCACCTCCTGCGCATAGGGTGCTGCATCACTGACAATGGAAGCCACAACCACCTGCACGGGCGCCAACCACAGCGGGAAGCGCCCGGCGTGCTGCTCGATAAGAATACCAAGGAACCGCTCGAACGACCCCAGAATGGCACGGTGCAGCATAACCGGACGGTGTTTGGCCGAGTCCTCGCCCACGTAGCTGGCATCCAGCCGTTCGGGCAGCACAAGGTCCACCTGCAAGGTACCACACTGCCAGTCCCGCCCGATGGCGTCACGCAGCACAAATTCAAGCTTGGGGCCATAGAACGCGCCCTCACCCGGATTGTACTCGTACTCAACCCCCGCCACGGAGCAGGCTTCCTTCAGGGCTGCCTCGGCCTTGTCCCACACGGCCTCGCTCCCGGCGCGCTGCTCGGGGCGGTCGGCAAACTTGACGCGCACATGCTCGAACCCGAGGTCCTGGTACACTTCATGCAACATCTGCACGAACTGCACGGTCTCGGCCGCAATCTGGTCTTCGGTGCAGAAGATATGCGCATCATCCTGCGTAAAGCCGCGCACACGCATCAGCCCGTGCAGAGCGCCCGAGGGCTCGTAACGGTGGCAGGCACCAAATTCCGCCATACGCAGCGGCAACTCACGGTAGGAGCGCAGGCCGTGGCGGAATATCTGCACATGGCACGGGCAGTTCATGGGTTTGAGGGCGAGTGTCTTGTCCTCATCCTCCACCGTGGCCACAAACATGTGGTGGCGGTACTTGTCCCAGTGGCCCGATGCCTCCCACAGGCCACGGTCGACCAGTTGGGGGGTGCGGACCTCCTGATACCCATGGCGGGTCTGCGCGCGGCGCATGTAGTCCTGCAATACGGAGTACACACGCCAGCCCTTGGCGTGCCAGAACACCTGCCCGACGGCTTCTTCCTGAAAATGGAACAGCCCCATTTCCCGCCCGATGCGGCGGTGGTCGCGCTTTTCGGCTTCCTCAAGCTGGAGCAGGTATGCGTCCAGTTCCTTCTGGTCACGCCAGGCGGTGCCGTACACGCGGGTCAGCATGGGATTGCGATGGTCACCACGCCAGTAAGCCCCGGCCACCTTCATGAGTTTGAAGGCTGTTCCCACATCCTTTGTGGTGCGCAGGTGCGGGCCACGGCACAGGTCCAACCACTGGCCCTGACGGTAGATGGAAATATCTTCGCTCTCGGGCAGGTCACGGATCAGTTCGGCCTTGAACGACTCGCCACGCTCCTCAAAAAACGCGATGGCGGCATCCCGTGGCCAGACTTCGCGCTCAAACGGCTCCGCCCTTGCCACGATCTCCTTCATCTTGGCTTCGATCGCGGCAAAGTCTTCGGGTGTAAAAGGCTCGGCACGGAAAAAATCGTAATAGAAGCCGTGTTCAATGGACGGGCCAATGGTGACCTGCGTGCCGGGGAACAGTTCCTGCACGGCCTCGGCCAGCACATGGGCTGCATCGTGGCGGATCAGTTCGAGCGATTCCGGGTCTTTTTTGGTAATAAAGCGGACCTTGGCATCAGCTTTGATAGACTGGCGGATGTCGCTCAGCTTCCCATCCACCTCCATGGCAAGTGCAGCTTTGGCCAGCCCCGCACCTATGGATTCCGCCACCGTAGTGCCCGTGACTGGCCCGTCAAAACTACGAACAGAACCGTCAGGCAGGGTGATAGCGGGCATGGGTGCAAGCTCCAGAAGGGTGCAGAAAATAAAAACGAAGGATGTTTAATGGCGCTACCAGAGCGCGGCTGCAACCCTCTGGAGCGAAAGGAGTGCAAGATCACGCACCCACAGCACCTCCACCTGCCCCGGCCTGTAGCCCAAAGGTGCTGTGCGCGCGGGTGTGCTGGCGCGTGAGAACAGCACAAGGCAGCGGCAGCCAACCTCCGCCGCCAGATGCATGGGGCCGGTATCATTCCCCACAGCGCCCCATGCGCGCGCGGCCAGCCCTGCCAGCTCTGGCAGGCTGGTCTGGCCTGTCAGGTCGCGGGCCTGCGGGCAGTGCTGCATAATTGCCGCAGCCAGCGGCTGCTCTGCGGCACTCCCCACAATAACAGGCGTAATGCCGCGCTCCACCAGCAGGGCCGCCAACTGGCCATAATGCTCCACAGGCCAGCGCTTTTGCGGGCGGTGCGGGGCCGCGCCGGGTACAAGGAGTGCATAGGGCGCAGGCAGCTGCGGCCCACCCTCCACAAGCCAAGACAGGTCTGGCCGGTCCACCGGGGCAACACCGGCCATACGCAACTGGTCACGCTGGCGGGGCCTTGTGTGCATGATGTTGCGCCACGGGTTGGCGTGGAGGAAAGCCGCCCCCGCCACATGCCCCGACCAGACGGGCCTGCCCGCCAGCCAGAAATACCGTGCCGTGCGCCCCGATGTCTGCAAATCGTAAACCCGGTCATACCCCCGCAACTGGCGGCGCAGGGCCAGCACACCAGCAAGGTCGGTCCAGCGGGGGCGGTGGTCCACCTCCACATGGTCAAACCATGGAGCAAGGCGGGCCAGTTCCACAAAGGGGCGGGTTGTCAGCAGGGTAATCCGGGCGTTGGGGTGCGCCCGCCTTATGGCTGCAAACGGGCCAAAGCTCTGTACAAAATCCCCCAGCGCACTCAGCCTGATTACCAGAATGCGCTGTGTTCCTCCCCTTGTCCGCTGGTCATGGGGAATCGGGGTCCGCCGCCATAACGGCAAGGTCCTGCCGGGCCATGTCCGCCTCATGGCTGTCGGGGGACAGGTCGAGCACTTTCTGCCAGTCCTGCCGCGCCCCTGCCGCATCCCCCTTGCGCTCGCGGATAATACCGCGCTCCAGCAGGGCGGCGGCATTCTCCGGGGCAACACCGAGCGCGTGGGTTATATGCTGCATGGCCTGCTCCAGCCGCCCCATTTTACGCTCGGCCTCGGCCAGCATGATGTAGGCCTCCGGTGCCGTGCCGGGCTGGCGGGTAACAAGGGCTGTCAGCTCCTGCTCGGCAAGGTCCGCCCGGTTCTGGGCCAGCAGGCTGCGCGCACGCGCGACCTGCAACCCCTGATTACCCGGCTGGACCGAAAGACCAAAATCCGCACTGGCCTGTGCCTTGGCAGGCACCCCGGCAGCAAGCCATGCCTCTGCGGCTTCTTCTTCCATAATGGCGCGCAGGGCCGGAGGCATGCTGTCCCCCTTTTGGGCAGTCTGGTGGGCCAGATCATCCAGCTCCCGCGCGGCTGTGTCCTCATCCCCTGCCTCCAGCAGAGCCAGTGCGTGGCAGTGCCGGGCATCGCGCCCGCCACCATGATGCTGCCAGTCCAATGCGTAATCACGCGCGCCGTACGGGTCATCCCCGATCATGGCCATGCAGGTGGTCGCGGACCAGACCTGCTTTCCCTCCCCCGACACCTGTTGCGTGCGGGCCTGCGCAACACCTTCCATGGAAGATGTTCCCGCCAGAACAACAGCGCCAGCCAGCATGCAAGGCAAGGACCGACGCGTGGAAAAAGCTGCTTTCATACATCATCCATAGCAAACTCTGGTCCGTATTGGTCAAGCGCGGACCTAGCGTGTTCAGAATATGGCACTTTTGCGTTTTTGCATGGTAAGAGGAGCAGCATGGCCAGTTTTTTAAATCCTCCTGTTATTCTGCAAATTCTGCCCGCCTTACAGCAGGGCGGTGTGGAGCGTGGCACGCTGGAAATGGCGCAGGCCATTACACAGGCCGGAGGCAGGGCACTGGTCGCCAGCAGCGGTGGACGCCTTGTGCCATTACTGCGGAGTCTGGGGGCGGAGCATATGACCCTCCCCGACTGTGGCAGCCGTAACCCCGCGCACGTGCTGCGCAATGCCCGCATGTTGGCGCGCCTGCTGGGCGAGCACAATGTTGCACTGGTGCATGCCCGCTCGCGTATTCCCGCATGGACGGCCAGACTGGCATGCCGGCGCACCCGCACACCATTTGTCACCACATGGCATGGGGTGCATGCCAACACCATACCGGGTAAAAAGCTCTACAACTCCGTACTGGCCAGCGGAGACAGGGTTATTGCCATAAGCGCTCATATCGGGCGGATGCTCAGGCAGGAGTACCATGTCCCCCCTGAGCGGCTGCGGGTTATTCCGCGCGGGGCGGATATAGAGCAGTTCAGCCCCCATGCGGTCAGCGGCCAGCGCATGCACCATCTTGCCGAGCAATGGAACATTCCCGCAGGCTCGGCCATTATTCTCATGCCCGGCAGACTGAGCGCATGGAAGGGCCAGTCCCTTGTTCTACAGGCTCTGGCCCAACTGGAGGCGGGCCTGCCAGAACAGCCATGGCACTGCGTCTTTGCCGGGTCCGACAAGGAAAACGGGCGCTACGTGGGCGAATTGACGCAACTGGCCAGCAGCCTTGGGCTGGACGACAGAATCCGCTTTGCCGGACATTGCGAGGATATGCCCGCCGCCATGGCGCTGGCCACCATGGTGCTTGTTCCCTCCCTGCGCCCCGAGCCATTTGGCCGTGTTGTGGTGGAGGCGCAGGCCATGTGCCGCCCTGTTATTGTCTCGCACCACGGTGCGGCGGTCGAGACAGTGGAGCACGGCATAACAGGCCTGTCCGTAACCCCCAATCATGTGGAAGAACTGGCGGATGCCATGTTCGCGGTGCTGAACGCCCCGGCCGCAACCCTTGCCGACATGGGAGAGGCCGCCCGGCAGGCCGTACTGGCCCAATACACGACACAGGCCATGCAACATGCCACACTGGCTGTGTATGACGAGGTGCTGGGCACACAGCTTGCCCCGGACTTTCTCCTCACCAAAAATGCGCCTGCCCCCTTTCAGGACCACGACCTTGCGGGGTAAGACACTTCCTCCCTTCCCCCACCCACAGGGCAGAGCATGAGTGCCGCACCCCCCTCCACGCAGCCCCTTTTTGCCCAGACGCCGCGCAGGCTCGCCTTCATGGCCGCCCCCACGCATGAGGCGCGGGCCGAGCTGGACCGGCTGGTTGCGCATTACGGCAACTGCCATCCGGGAGATGCGGAAATTATTGTCTGTCTGGGCGGGGACGGCTTTATGCTCGAAACCCTGCGCGTGGTGCTGGAAACACAGCTGACCGCCCCGGTTTATGGCATGAACTGCGGCTCCGTCGGGTTTTTGATGAACCCGATGAACGAGGAAGACCTGCCAGAACGGCTTTTCCATGCGCAGGCCGCCACATTGCACCCTCTGCGCATGACCGCCACCACGCGTGACAATGAAGCGCACGAGGCCCTTGCCCTCAACGACGTGTATCTGTTCCGCCAGACCCGTCAGGCGGCCAAGCTGCGCATTGATGTGGATGGGCTGGTCCGCGTACCCGAACTGATCTGCGATGGCGCGCTACTGGCAACCCCGGCTGGCTCCACCGCGTACAATCTTTCAGCCCATGGGCCGATTGTGCCACTCTCAGGCAATCTGCTGCCACTGACCCCTATATGCGCTTTTCGTCCACGCCGCTGGCGGGGCGCCCTGCTGCCCTCGACCGCGCATGTCGGCTTTACGGTCATGGAATCGGAAAAACGGCCCGTGGCTGCCGTGGCCGATTCGATAGAAGTGCGCGATGTTACCTCCGTGCAGGTGCGCGAGGACCGCAACCTGACCGTAACCTTGCTGTTTGATCCGGGGCAGACACTCTCCGAACGTATTGCCGAAGAGCAGTTTTCTGCATGAGTGCGCGCATTTTTGCCGCGCTGTGCCAGCATACCCCGTTTTATCCCTGCCACCTTCTGGGCTAGTCTGCACCGTAATGAAAAAAATGCTCTCCCTTTCGTGCCGTCTTTCCCTGCTCTGCGCCGCAGGACTGCTTGAGGCAGGCACGGCACAGGCCCAGATCACCACCAATGCGCAGGCACTCGACAGCCTGAGCAGCCCCGAGGCCCCGGCCCGCCCGGCTGCCACGCAAAA
>NZ_BAJU01000011.1 GCF_000613865.1 Acetobacter okinawensis JCM 25146 | reverse complement strand
GCGCGGGCGGGCGCTGCTCATCCGCGGGCTTGTCAGCCTTGGCGGACGGGCCACCATCCTGCGCGTCCGATGGCTCGAACTCCATCTCGACCGTAGGCTGTGGCGGTTCCTCCGGCGGCTTGGGCGGCGGCAGGGAGATCAGCAGTGCCACAAGTGCTGCGATATGCGCCGCACCAGACACATAAAGAGACCGCCTGAGCATAAGCTGATCAGACCGGCGTGGCCGTGCCATGGGCATCGTGTTCGTACCTCTCCACCCGACCGGATGGCTTATTGCCCGGAGCTGGCGGGTTGTTGCGCCAGCAGAGCCACATGCGTAAATCCACCTGCGGTAATCTGACCCATGACCTGCATGACCTGCCCATAATCGATATGGGCATCACCACGCACAAAAATGCGGTGGTCGGAGTCATTGTTCGCAGCGGCCTTGAGCTGGGCCACAAGCTGTTCCGTGGTGACCGGTGCATCCCCCAGATAGAGGCTGCCATCGGCCTTGATCGACACGGTAATCGGCTTGCTGTCCGAGTTGACCGGCCGGGCATCGGTTTTGGGCAGGTCAACATTGACGCCGCTGGTCATCATGGGGGATGTGACCATGAAGATGATCAGCAGCACCAGCATGACGTCCACCATGGGCGTCACGTTGATGTCGGCCATGGGCCGCCTGCGGCGGCGGCCACTCCCTCCAGACGACATGCCCATGCTCAGACCCTTTCTTCAGACTGGCGGGAGAGAATGGCGGCAAATTCCGTGCCGAACCCTTCCAGCCGGTCCTCAAAAAGATCCATGCTGTTGCTGATCACGTTATACGCCACATAGGCGGGAATAGCGGTCAGCAGGCCAATAGCGGTGGCAAACAGCGCTTCGGAAATACCGGGTGCTACAACGCTCAGGTTGGTGTTGTGCTCGGCTGCAATGGAGCTGAAGGAATGCATGATCCCCCACACCGTGCCAAACAGCCCGACAAACGGCGCCACAGGTCCAACAGTTGCCAGAAAGATTACCCAGCGACGTAGGCGGTCCATCTCCCGCGTGATGGTAATGCCAATGGCGCGGTCCACGCGCTCCTTGACCCCACCACGCACCAGATCCACACCGGGAATACGGGCCGAACGCCGCCATTCCCCCATGGCCGCGCCAAATACGGCAGCCATTGGGCTTACGGGCTTTGCGCCATCGCTCTCATACAGATCATCCAGGCTGCCACCGGACCAGAAACGGTCCTCAAAGCCTGAAGCCGCGCGGTTGATCCGCCGGATTGTTACAAACTTGTCGATAATAATGGCCCAGACCATGATGGAGCACAAAAGCAGCCCCAGCATAACCAGCTTAACCACAAGTGAGGCGTTCATAAACAACGCCCAGACCGACAGGTCTCCCGCCGCGCTTACGCCGAGATTTGCCGCATCAACCGCACGATCCAATAATGCCTCCTGCCTCTGCACCCGTTGCGGGCCACCAGTCTCCGACTCGGGCGAGATTGCTCACGGCCCAACACTGCTGCTTCTTACTGTTTTCCGTAAAAAAGCAGAAGAGGCGCTTTTAGTCCTTCGGTGCCAACCGGCTCAGAAGATCATGCCATAAAGGCGGAAATCGGGCAGGACGTCCATCTGCTGCACGCACACATGCCAGACCCACATCCACTTCGGCCGCAACGTCGGCCCCGCGGGTGACAATCTGCTCCAGCCTGCAACTGGCTGCACGGAGCGATGTAAGCCGTGTTGTAATGGTCAGCACATCATCCAGCCGCAGGGGCATGCGGTAGGTCAGCTTTGCGTCACGCACCACGAACACAAGTCCGTAATCATGCAAAAGACCAGAGGCAGGCATGCCACAACTGCGAATGGCCTCGGTTCTGGCGCGCTCGGCAAAGGCCAGATAACGGGCGTGGTACACAATGCCCCCCGCATCCGTATCCTCATAATAAACACGAAAATCTATGGAGTGGCTGCTCATGGAGCTTCCTCATCATCCGCCAGAAGGTCCATCTGGGGTCCGGCAGTGTTTTCCGGTCTGGGGGGAGGCGTCAAGCCAAGATGCTTCCACCCCCGCTCGCCCAGCACGCGGCCACGGCTGGTGCGCAGGACCAGCCCTTCCTGAATAAGGAACGGCTCGATCACATCTTCCAGCGTATCGCGCGATTCGGCCAAGGCTGCAGCCAGTGTTTCCACCCCCACGGGGCCACCGTGATGATATTCGGCTATGCGCCGCAGGTAGCGCCGGTCCATGCCATCCAGCCCCAGCGCGTCCACTTCCAGCCGTGTCAGGGCGGCATCCGCCACAGCCTGCTCCACCACCTGCCCCTCGGGTACGGAAAGGGAGGCAAAGTCGCGCACCCGGCGCAACAGCCGCCCTGCAATGCGGGGCGTCCCGCGTGAGCGGCGTGCAATTTCCATCGCCCCGTCGGCAGATAAGGCAAAGCCCAGCTTTTCCGCCCCACGCGCTACAATGCGGGCCAGTTCCTCGGGGGTGTAGAACACCAGCCGTAGCGGAATGCCAAAACGGTCGCGCAACGGCGTTGCCAGCAAACCCGCGCGGGTGGTGGCCGCAACCAGCGTAAAGGGGGGCAGGTCAATCCGCACCGAGCGGGCGGCCGGGCCTTCGCCAATAATCAGGTCGAGCTGAAAATCCTCCATGGCGGGGTAGAGAATTTCCTCAATGGCGGGCTGGAGGCGATGGATTTCATCAATAAACAGCACGTCACGCGGTTGCAGGTTGGTCAGGATAGCCGCCAGATCCCCTGCGCGCTGGATAACCGGGCCGGACGTAGCCCTGAACCCCACCCCAAGCTCGCGCGCCACAATCTGGGCCAGCGTAGTCTTGCCCAGACCCGGCGGGCCATGCAGCAGAACATGGTCCAGTGCCTCGCCCCTGTTCCGGGCGGCATGGATAAAAACAGACAGGTTCTCGCGGCTCGCCTTCTGCCCCGTAAAGTCGGACAGGGTTTGTGGGCGTAGCGCTGCTTCCCCCGCGTCCTCCCCCTGACGGGTCGCGTCAATCTCGCGCTCGGGGGTGAACTCGGGGCTCATCGGGCAAGGTCCTTCAGGCTGTCACGCAGCACTGTGTCCAGCGTAGCGTCTGGCCCGTTAGCCTCCATCACACGGCGTACAACCGGTGCAGCCTCCATACGGCGGAAGCCAAGCCCTGCCAGCGCCATAAGGCGTCGGCCTCTATACTGCCCACAGGGGTTGCCATGACCGGCACGGTAAAGCCGCCCTTGTTGCCGGGCATTTTGCCTGCCTTGTCGCGCAGTTCGGTCAAAATCCGTTCGGCCAGCCGCGCCCCGACCCCGGGTGCACGCATAAGGCTGGCCTTGTCTGATGTAGTCAGGGCCGCCACCAACTCCCCGGCCGACAGGGCGGACAGGATACCCAGCGCCACCTTGGCCCCGACCCCCTGCACGCCTGTGAGCAGACGAAACCATTCCCGCTCCGCACTTTCGGAAAAACCGTAGAGCAGAATGGCGTCCTCACGCACGACGGTCTCGATCAGAATCCGTGCTTTTTCGGGCGGACTGGGCAGGGCCGCCAGTGTGCGGGTGGAGGCGGCGACCAGATAGCCAACGCCGTTCACATCCACCACACAGCTCCCAAGGTCCACCTGAATGACCAACCCGCACAAAAACGCAATCATGCCATGCGCACTCCCGCTGCAATGTGGCGGGCACTGGCCCGGTGGTGGGCATGGCAGATGGCCACAGCCAGTGCGTCCGACGCATCGGCCCGTATGACCTCCACCCCCGGCAGAAGCCTGCGCACCATCATTTCCACCTGTTTTTTATCGGCAGACCCGGTGCCGACCACCGCTTTTTTAACCGCCAGCGCGCCGTATTCGGCCACACTCAGCCCCGCAAGGGCGGGGGCCAGCAGGGCCACCCCACGGGCATATCCCAGCTTGAGGGTCGCAGCCCCGTTGCGGTTGACGTACGTCTCCTCCACCGCCGCCTCAGCAGGCTGGAGGCGTTCGATCAGCATATGCAGATTGTCATGCAGGACTTTAAGCCGGTCAGGCACGCTGTCGGCACTGTTGGTGGCGATCACGCCATTTTCCACGTGCCGGAGCCTGTTGCCCTCGACATCAATCACGCCCCACCCTGTAAACCGCAGGCCGGGATCAATGCCGAGCAGACGTACCACAATCAGGCCGACAGTTTTTCCGCCAGATCATCCGGCAGGTCAAAATTGGCATAGACATTCTGGACGTCATCGTTGTCTTCCAGAACATCGAGGAACTTGAACAGGCTGCGGGCCTTTTCCTCATCCAAGGTCACGGTGTTTTCGGGCCGCCAGTCCAGCTTTGCGCTTTCTGCCTCACCAAAGCGGGCTTCCAGCGCGTCCTTAACGGCAAAGAAAGATTCCACCTCACACGTGACTTCGTGCGTGGTGTCCGTAGAGACCACGTTTTCTGCCCCGGCCTCAATCGCGGCTTCGAGCATGTCATCTTCGGAAGCGACGGATGCAGGGTAGGCAATCACCCCAAGCCTGCGGAACATGAAGGAGACGGAATTGGTCTCCCCCATGGAACCACCGGATTTGGAAAATGCCGCCCGCACCTCGGATGCAGTGCGGTTGCGGTTGTCCGTCAGGGCTTCCACAATCACCGCAACGCCTGCGGGGCCGTACCCCTCGTAGCGCATTTCCACATAATCATCGCCGCCAGCGCCACCGGATGCTTTTTTAATGGCACGTTCGATGGTGTCTTTGGGCATGTTGACCTCACGCGCAGCCACAATGGCCGCACGCAGGCGCGGGTTGGAGTTGGGGTCGGGCAGGCCGGAGCGCGTGGCCACGGTCAGCTCACGGATGATCTTGCCAAACTGCTTGGCGCGCTTGGCGTCCTGCGCACCCTTGCGGTGCATAATATTCTTGAACTGGGAATGACCAGCCATATTCCTTACCTTACCTGTCCTGCCATCTGGCGGGCCGTATTCAGCCTAGCTGCCCGTGGCAATGCTTGTATTTTTTACCCGATCCGCATGGGCATGGCGCGTTGCGGGGGGTTTCTCCCCAGCTTGACGGATCATCCGGCATAATGGCGCTACCCCCGATGGGCACGGCCATTTCCGGCGCGGCACCCGGCGTAAGCCCGGTACCGGGTTCGGAGGCATACCCTGCGACCTCTGGGTCGGCATGAATGGCTGCCGTATCCGCAAAGGGGTCCTCCATGGGAGGGGGGGAGACCTCCACATGCGCCATAAGCGACACAACGCGCTGGCGCATTTCTTCTAGCATGAAGGTAAAGAGCTGGAAGGCTTCATGCTTATATTCGTTCAGCGGATCTTTCTGCCCGTAGGCGCGCAGGCCAATGCCCTGACGGAGCTGGTCGAGCGCGTGCAGGTGCTCTTTCCACACCGCATCATACGTTGTCAGCAGGATCTGCTTTTCAATGAACCGCATCAAATCCGGGCCAATATTGGCAGCCCGCGCGGCGTGAGACTGGGTGACCGCCTGACTGATCCGCTCGGCCACGCCCTCGGCGTCCATACCGTCCTCACGCGCCCAGTCAGCAATGGGCAGGTCAAGGCCGAACACCTTGTGGACCTGCTGGGTCAGCCCCTCTACATCCCACTGTTCCGCAAAGGATTTTTCAGGGATATGGCGGGCGACCAGCGTATCGGTCACATCGTCCTGCGCTTCGGCCACAATGGCGGACACGTCATCCTGCGCCATGAACTCACGCCGGTGGGCGTAAACTTCCTTGCGCTGGTCGTTCATCACATCATCATACTTGAGCGTGTTCTTGCGCATGTCGAAGTTACGGGCTTCGACCTTTTTCTGCGCGCGCTCCAGCGCCTTGCTCAGCCAGGGGTGAACAATGGCCTCGCCCTCCTGCATGCCCATTTTCTGGAACATGCCGCCCATACGATCAGACCCGAAGATCCGCATCAGATCGTCCTGAAGCGAGATGAAGAACTTGGAGTTACCCGGATCACCCTGCCGCCCGGCGCGGCCGCGCAGCTGGTTGTCAATCCGGCGGCTTTCATGCCGTTCGGTGCCGATGACGTACAGCCCGCCTGCCTCACGCACAATGGCATGGTCACGGGCTACGCGGTCACGGATTTCCTGCTCGGCAGCGGCGCGCTCGGGAGTATCCTCCACATCGCCCAGCTGCTGGCCGATCAGCATGTCCACATTACCGCCCAGTTTGATGTCCGTCCCACGGCCAGCCATGTTGGTGGCAATGGTAATGGACCCCGGTGCCCCGGCCTGCGCCACAATCTTGGCCTCCATCTCATGGAAGCGGGCATTGAGCACGTGGTGGGGAATGTTCTCGCTCTTGAGCAGGGCGGACAGGGCCTCGCTCTTTTCAATCGAGGTGGTGCCGACCAGAATGGGCTGCTGGCGCTGGTGCACCTCGTGGATGAGCTTGACGACAGCGGCAAATTTTCCGCCTCCGTCAGGTATATCTCGTCATCCTCGTCCTTACGCGCCACGGGGCGGTTGGTGGGGATGGCCACCACGTCCAGATTATAGATTTCCGCAAATTCATCGGCCTCGGTCATGGCCGTGCCGGTCATGCCCGAAAGGCGGGGGTAGAGGCGGAAAAAGTTCTGGAAGGTAATGGAGGCCAGCGTCTGGTTTTCCTGCTGGACGTCCACGTGTTCCTTGGCTTCGAGCGCCTGATGCAGACCATCGGAATACCGGCGGCCTTCCATCATGCGACCCGTGAATTCGTCAATAATCACGACCTTGCCGTCACGCACGATGTAATCCACATCGCGCGAGAACAGGGTGTGCGCCCGCAGGGACTGCTGGACGTGGTGCACAACAGCCACGTGGTGCAGGTCGTACAGCCCGCCCTCATCCAGAACGCCTTCCGTGCGCAGCAGGTCCTCGACCCTGTCCGAGCCTGCGTCGGTCAGGATGACGGTACGGAATTTTTCGTCTTTTTCATAAGTGGTCTCATCCTGC
The DNA here is from genome assembly GCF_000613865.1 of Acetobacter okinawensis JCM 25146. GTDB lineage: Bacteria > Pseudomonadota > Alphaproteobacteria > Acetobacterales > Acetobacteraceae > Acetobacter > Acetobacter okinawensis. The sequence goes on along the minus strand of NZ_BAJU01000011.1, from coordinate 61,325 downwards.
ACAAGCAGGGCCACCACGCTGTCCACCGCCCGGTACAGGTCGGAGCTATCCTCCGCCGGACCGGAAATAATGAGCGGGGTCCGCGCCTCGTCAATCAGGATCGAGTCCACCTCGTCCACAATGGCGTGGTGGAAGGGGCGCTGGACCATTTCGCCCAGCTGGTACTTCATGTTGTCGCGCAGATAATCGAACCCGAACTCGTTGTTCGTGCCGTAGGTAATATCCGCAGCATAGGCCAGACGGCGCTGTTCGTCGGGCATGTTGGGCACGATCACACCCGTAGTCAGGCCAAGAAAACTGTAAAGCTGCCCCATTTCCGCCGCATCGCGCGAGGCAAGGTAGTCATTGACCGTGACCACATGCACGCCCTTGCCCGAAAGGCCGCTCAGATACACAGCCAGCGTTGCCACCAGCGTTTTGCCTTCCCCCGTGCGCATTTCCGCAATACGGCCGGAGTGCAGAACCATGCCGCCAATGAGCTGCACGTCAAAATGGCGCATACCCAGCACACGGCGCGAGGCCTCACGCGTAACGGCAAAGGCCTCGGGCAGCAGGTCATCAAGCGTGGCACCTTTGGCCAGCCGGTCCCTGAATTCCGTGGTTTTGGCTGCAAGAGCAGCATCATCCAGAGCCTGTATCTCAGGCTCCAGGGCGTTAATTTCCGACACACGGCGCTGGAAAGCCTTGAGCGTCCGGTCATTGGCTGTGCCGAACAGGGCGCGGACGAAGCGAGAAAGCATGAACACCTTTCCAGAACAGTGCGGCCTTGTCCCCCACCCTGCATCCCCCGCAAAAATAGAGCGGGACAGGGCGAAAGACACAGGCGTTTTGCGTGGCTTGCCCTGCAAAATAGGACCGGGCAGGGGTTCGGTCAACCAAGCTTGCTACCTCGACCCCATATCCGGACGAAACAGGGGTTGCCGGGGCGGGTAGCCTCCTTCATACATATCGGACTGTTTTTACCGACTTTAAGGTTTTGTCCTATGCGGTTTATTCCCTACGCGTTCGGTTGGCAGCCACTGCCCTGCTCGGTTCCTCCATGCTGTGTGCTCCCTCCTTTGCAGCGGCTCCGGCACCAGCGGCCTCCGCGGCACCGGCCCAGCCCACTGACCCGAATACGGTTGTCGCCACCGTTAATGGTGAAAAAATCACTGTTGCCGATGTGCAGAACGCCATGGGCACCATGCCGCCGCAGATGCGCCAGCTCCCCCCGACCCTGGTCTACCCCATGCTGATCAACCAGCTGGCAGACCAGAAAGCCATCCTGATTACGGCGCAGAAAGAAGGGCTGAACAAAAAGCCCGATACCCAGAAGCTGATGCAGACCGCAGCAGACAATGCCCTGCAGAACGCATGGCTGTCCCAGCAGGTGATGCCGCATCTGTCTGATGAGTCCATCAAACAGTATTATAATGAGAACTACGTGGGCAAACCTGCCGAGCAGGAAGTTCACGCACGCCATATTCTGGTCAAGACCGAAGCCGAAGCCAACGACGTTATCAAAAAGCTCAAGGGCGGTGCGGACTTTGCCAAGCTGGCAGCCACAGTCTCGACCGACAAGGGCAGTGCTACACAGAACGGTGGCGACCTTGGCTGGTTCAAAAAGGGTGACATGATCCCCGCATTCTCCGACGCCGCCTTCGCCATGAAAAAGGGGGAAATCAGCTCCAAGCCGGTGCAGAGCCAGTATGGCTACCACGTCATTCAGGTGCTGGACACGCGCACAGACCCGACCCCCACACTGGACGCCGTGCATGACAAGATCCGTCAGGCCCTGATCCAGAAATACGTGCGTGAAGCCGTGGAAAAAGCCGCAGCCGGTGTAAAAATCGTGCGCTTTGACCCCACCACCGGCAAGCCGCTGCCAGATGCACCTGCTGCTGGCGCTGGCGCAACCGCACCCAAAAAGTAAAATACTCCACCCCAACACCAGACGCCGCGTGCCTTGGCCCTGCCTGCGCACGCGGGTCTGATACCTGCCAAGGATACCGCCAGATGGCGCAGCCTCTCCCCGTTTCTCCCCTTGCCCGGCCAATGCCTGAGCTTGGCATTGTCCGTGGGGTAAGGCTTGGCGCCGCTGCGGCGGGCATCCGCTACAAGGGCCGGACCGATCTGGTTCTGGCCGAATTCACACCCGGCACCACGGTTGCCGGGGTGTTTACCCAGTCCAAATGCCCCGGAGCACCTGTGGACTGGTGCCGTGCCGTGCTGCCTACCGGGCAGGCCCGTGCTCTGGTGGTCAATGCTGGTAACGCCAATGTGTTCACCGGCCGTGCAGGTCGGCAGACATGTGCCGCAACCGCGCAGGCCGCAGCCGAAGTAGCAGGTTGTACACCGGAAGAAGTTTATCTGGCCTCCACCGGGGTGATTGGCGAAATTCTGCCCGCCGAGCGCATTACCACCACCCTGCCTGCCCTGCATGCAGCCCTGTCCGATACGGGGTGGGACGCAGCCGCACGCGGATCATGACCACGGACACCTTCCCCAAGGCAGCCGTCCGCAAAACGCGGATCAACGGCACGGACGTGGTTATTCAGGGTATTGCCAAAGGCAGCGGCATGATTGCGCCAGACATGGCCACCATGCTGTCCTTTGTCGCAACAGATGCCGCCCTGCCTGCCTCCGTCCTGCAAACCCTGCTGCGGGTTGGGGTCAAAACCACCTTCAACTGCATTACGGTTGATTCCGACACCTCCACTTCCGACATGGTGCTGCTATTTGCCACCGGGGCTGCGGGCAATGCTCCCGTGGCCGACACGGTGGACGCCCTGACCGACCCGGCTCTGGCGGAATTCAAAACAGCACTGGACGACCTGCTGCGTGAACTGGCCTTGCTGGTCATCCGCGATGGTGAGGGGGCGACCAAGCTCATGACCATTACGGTCAGTGGCGCTGTCTCGGACGAGTCCGCATGGCGTGTGGCCATGGCCATTGGCAACTCCCCGTTGGTCAAAACCGCCATTGCGGGGGAAGATGCCAACTGGGGCCGCGTGGTCATGGCTGTGGGCAAATGTGGCGAACCCGCCGACAGAGATACGCTGAGCGTGTCCATTGGCGGTGTGTGCATTGCCCGCAACGGCACCGTAACCGAAGGGTATGATGAAACCCCGGTTGTCGCCCACATGAAGGGGCAGGACATTGATATTGCCGTGGATCTGGGTCTGGGCAACGGTACGGCCCGCGCATGGAGCTGTGACCTGACGCATGGCTATATCGACATCAACGGCTCATACCGTAGCTGAGTGTTCCGTTTTTTACGGATGACCTACCTGTTCGCGGCACATCAGGGAGCCTGACCATGTCCAGCATTACGCCTCCGCCCGGCTGGGGCGCTGCACCGCAGCCCTCCGTGGGTGGACCTGCCCCATGGGGTACGCCACAACACCAGTCTGACGTCTGGATTTATGCGGGATTCTGGTGGCGTGTATGGGCTTTTTTGATTGACGCGATCATCCTGACCACGGTCGAGGGCGTCCTCAGCCTGTTTTTTGGCCCCAAGATCAATGTGGACTGGGAGGAACTGCCCATCCCCGATGGCTCAGGCCAAACAGTGGATGTGGTCAACATCGCCGCCACATCGCTCCCACAGGCGCACCCTGTTTCCATTCTGGTACCACACCTGCATGCGGGGTCGGACTGGCATACCTTCGGCATTATGCTCAGCCTGCTGCCCATGCTGTATTTTGTGCTGTTCGAGGCCTCCTCCTTCCGGGCAACGCCGGGCAAGCGGCTGTTCCGGATGGAAGTTGTGTCACTCACCGGGGAGCGTATCTCGCACCTGCGCGCACTGCTCCGGTTTGTCATCAAGGCATTTTTGTCCTTCCCGCTTTTTTATATCGGGGTGTTGATGGTCGCCTTTACCCAGCGCAAGCAGGGCCTGCATGACATGATTGCAGGCACATTGGTGCTGCGCCACACCAAACCAGCCGAGATTGTGCCGTTTACCCCCCACGACTGACCCCTTGCCCCTGCCCGAATAACAGTTGAACCGGCTGGTGGTCTTGATACCGCCTGATTTGGCTCCTACCCTGAGACCAACATCAGGCGCGTAGCGCAAAACCCCCAGAGCGTTCAGCAAAGGACATGGCAGGTCATGACAGCACACAGCCGGGACCGGTATTTTTTATTTTCCTGGATATGCAAAAGCTGTTGTGTGCTCTTGCTTGGGCTGGGGCTCATGCTCCCGCAAAGCCCCGCTTTTGCGGATGCGCAGGCCAGCGCACCTGCGGGGGGGCTTAGCCAGCAGGATGCCCAGCAGCTCCTGAATGTGCTCAATGATCCGCAAAAGCGTGCGGAATTTACAAAAACCCTCTCGCTCATGGCCAAAGGGCTGCCCGACGCGCCCAAGGCGGCCACAGCTACTGCGGCCTCACCTGCGGTCATAGACAATTCCGTTCATTCCGAACTGGATGATCTGGGCAATACTGCCACAGAATACGTGAACAACTTTACCAGCCTGTTCAAGGATCTGGGGTCTGTTGCATCGTGGTTCCGCCACGAGGTGCAGAACCCGCAGTCCCGCAAGTCCTTGCTGGATTCCTTTGGCCGTGCGCTGCTGATCATAGCACTGGCACTGGTTGCGGAGCGTGCCGCCAGCATTGGCCTGCGCAGCCCCCTGACCGCCGTAAAAAAGCTGGCTGAAGCCCGCGAGGCGCGGCAGACCGCAAACCAGCTCCAGGAGACGCCCCCCCAGTCGAGCACGGACGTTGATGCGGACACTCCCGCCGACCCCGACACGACCCAAACGCGCGAAAAAGACCAGCGCCGCGGGAACGAAGTGCTGCGCTACCTTGTGCGGGTTCCGTATAATCTCATGCACTTCCTGCTCAAGCTGCTGCCTGTGGGGGTGTGCCTGCTGCTTGGCTACCTTGGCGCGGAATTCCTGACATCCACCGAGCAGGCGCGTACGGTGGCACTCACACTGGTCAATGCCTACGCCATAGCCCGTGGCCTGTATCTGGTTATTGAGACCGTGCTGGTCCCCCGCTCCCCCGCCATCCGTCTGGTGCCCATGCCAGATGATACCGCCAGACTGCTAACCCGGTGGTGGAACGTGCTGGTGGCCGCCCCCTCCATTGTGATCTGCCTGTCCATCCTTGGTCGCGAGTTTGACCTGGATACACGAGGGGTGGAGGCCATGATGCGCGGCGTGGTGCTGATTGAACACCTGCTGATTGCCGCCTTTATCTGGCGTATCCGCCATATTGTGGCCCGTGCGCTCCAGCCCTCGCCCGGCATGCGCAAAAATGCTCTAGGAGCGTTTGCAGGCTCGCTGGCCAAGCTGTGGTGGGTGCCCATCATCTTTCTGGACTTAGCACTGTGGTTTGTGTGGGCGGCCCATCTGAAGGGCGGCTACCAATGGATTCTGCATGGCACGCTGCTGACCTTTTTGTGCCTGATTGTCTCCCGCGTGCTGGCGCTGCTGGTTTATGGCTTGCAGGACCACCTGTTCCGCGTCGGGCCGGAGTTGCAGGCCCAGTACCCGGACCTGCAAAAACGGGCGGATTTTTACTATCCGTTCGTACGCAAGATCATGACAATCGCCATTATCCTGACCACTGCAATCTGCATTGCGCAAAGCTGGAGCATTCCCACCTTTGACTTTTTCCTCCACTCAGCCCTTGGTCTGCGGCTGGTTGGGGCCGCAGCCTGCCTGCTGGTGGGCATGAGCATTGCCGCTGTCGCGTGGGAGACGGTCAACAGTATTCTGAACAAGCAGATCTCGCGCTATTCCGCCAGCGCACAGGAGGCACGGGCAGCACGCCTGCGCACGGTGCTGCCCATTATCCGCACCGTGCTGCTGACTGTCATCATCATCTTTGTGGCAGTGACCACCCTCTCCCAGATCGGGATCAATGTTACGCCGCTGCTTACGGGCGCTGGTATTTTGGGTGTTGGTCTGTCCTTTGGGTCACAAAGCCTTGTCAAGGACGTGATCACCGGCTTTTTCATGCTGGCTGAAGACGCCATCCAGGTGGGGGACTGGGTTACAACCGGGGGTATTGCCGGTACGGTAGAACATCTTTCCATCCGCACCCTGCGTGTGCGCTCGTTTGATGGTGACCTGCACATCATTCCCTTCTCCTCCGTGACCTCCATTGCCAATACCGCACGTGGCTTTAACCAGATTATCGTGCGCCAGACGCTGGACCTGAGCGAAGACACGGGCAAAGTGGTCAAGATCATGCAAAAGACCATTGCCGACATGCGCAAGGAAGACGCCTTCCGCGCCATGATCTTCTCGGACTACACCGATCTGGGCGTGGACAGTTCCGATGGCAACGGCGCAGTGCTGGTCGGGATCATCAAGACCGCGCCGATGATGAAGTGGAAGGTCCAGCGCGAGTTCTACCGCCGTATTGCCCTGAGCATGGCTGCAGCCGGGGTCAAATTCTACACTCCCACAAGCTACTCCACCACGCCCCCCGGCGTGCCCCTGCACATGGCGCTTGATGCCATGCCCACGCCACCCCAGACAGAGGCGGAAACCGAGGCAGACGCCCCGGCACAGCCCAGCGCACCGCCTGCCCAGCCCACCTCCGCTCCCAACCGGCCGCAGGCTCCACCGCCTCCGTCCCACGCATAAGAGACACCGCCATGGTCGAGCCTATTTTTGCATCCCCGCTTGCAGACACCATTATTCAGGACGTTGAAAAACCTCTGGAGGAGGAAGGCTTTGCCTTCCTTCAGGCCCAGTCCATGCAGAGTGTTCTGGAATGTGCGGGTCTAATCGGGTGGGACACGTTTGCCGCAAGCTGGAACGATCTGGGCGTGGACCGCTACATGGCCGATGGCGGGCGCTACCGGCGCAGGCGTTACGCCACGTTCTCGCTTACGGATGAGACCATAACCCGCAAGCCCCACCAACCCCACTACCAGAGCCGGGACTACAATACCCTGAATGGTGGCATAGAACGCTGGTTTAAACCCGTTCTGCCCGCCATTGGCGAACACCCGGCCCTGATGGCCATACTCCGTCTGGCCCTGCGTGTGATTACGGACATGACCCCACCCCAGCGCAGGCCACGCTCATGGCATACGGAAATACATCAGTTCCGTATTGAGGCCCGCCCTGACGCAGCAGGCTGCCCCACACCCGAAGGACTGCACCGTGATGGCGTGGACTGGGTTTTTGTGGTGATGGTCCGGCGCGAAAACGTGGCACGGGGAGAAACATCCATCCACGATCTCAACCACAAACAGGTTGGGAGCTTTACCCTGACCAACCCAATGGATACGGCCATTGTCAATGACAACAGGGTGTACCACGGCGTAACCCCCGTACAACCCGTAGACCCGGACCGACCCGCTTACCGCGACGTTCTGGTCGTGACCCTCCGCCACGAATAGGCACCGCACCACCGGGCCATAGACCCACCGGCAAGGCGCAAAGGGGCCGCAGCCGGTAGCACTTTAATACCCGGCGACAGAAATGGCGTGCAGCCCCAGCACCACAAAGCAGATGACAAAAGCCATGGCCCCGGCCATCTGCGAAAATTCCTTGAACGACATACTCTCCTCCCGCGCGGGAGGGGCAACAGGGTGCTGGACCGGAGCGGGGCTGTCCGCACGGGTGGCAGGCAATACGTGCACCGGCTCGGCCAATGCCTGTTGCGTCTGTGTCTGCACCGCAGCCGTAGCGGATGAATCAAGCGTGGAGTTTTCCTCCACACCTACGGCAGGCTGTGCCTGCGTGGGCTGCCCTTCGTGCATGGGAGCGGTTGCGTCAACACGGTCTTGTGTCTGGTGCTCACTCATAATGCTCTCCTCCACGCGGTTATCATGCAGCCCCATAAAGGGTACTGGTTTTTTTGGTCCTGTCATGGGTGTTCGTCAAGCACCCGGGGCATCTGCCCCACGCTGGCAGCACTAGACGGGGTACTACCAAACGCGCCACATGGGGCAGAGCCAATTTTTTGTTACGGAAGCTGATATGAAACACGTTCTTCTTTTTTCCGCCATGCTGGGGCTGGCTGCGGCCCCGGCCTTCGCCGCACCGCACACACCAGCAACTGCTCCAGCAAAGGCGGAAACCACTTACCCCACGGCCAGCTTTACAGGCACGTGGAGCGTACGGGCTGAGGTGCCGCCCTTTACGGTAGCGGCCAACAAGGCCATGGGGCCTGCCGCACGGCTTTTGGTCAATGTGCCCGAAGTTTTTGCCGCAACCATTGGCGAAAACCGCTTCAGCCTTGCCAGAAAAAACGGGAACTCCTGGTCTGGCACCCAGCATGACACCACCCTGACCATGACGCTGGTCTCTGCCAATGCAGGGCAGATTGTCATTACCAACACAAACGGACACAAGGTGGACGTCCCCCTCTACCGCAACGACCCCTAAGCCACCTGTTCCACTTGGCCCGGCCCCCCGCATCCGCCCCCTACCGAGTGTAAGGGGTGGGCGCAGGGAGGTAGGGCTATCAGGCGCCCACAGCTTCCTGTGGTGTCCAGTCCTTGAGAAACGCCTCCAGAGCCGGGTCGGCCTTGCCCACCTTGACCTCCAGCCGGACGTAAAGGTTCCCTGCCTCCTTACCCCCGTGCGCCTGCACGCCTTTGCCGCGCAGACGCAGCACGGTGCCTGTATCCGAGCCTGCGGGTACGTTCATTTTAACCGTACCAGTGGGCGTGGGCACCATAATGGGGCCACCCAGTACTGCTGTTTTCAGGTCTACCGACAATGTTTCACGCAGGTCGGAGCCTTCACGCGTAAAGGTGGCGTCTGGCAGAACGGTAACTGTAATCAGCGCATCACCGGCGGGGCCACCCTGCACACCGGGCATGCCCTTGCCGCGCAGGCGCAGGACCTTGCCGTCCTCCATCCCCGGTGGAATACGCACATCCAGCGTGGCACCATCTGGCAGATTAACCCGTGAGGTTGCCCCGTTCACCGCATCCAGAAAACTGACATTGAGCGCAAAGGAGCGGTCGACCCCCTTGCGCGGGCCAGCACGGCGCGCCCGTGCGCCACCGCCGAACATGCCGCCGAACAGGTCATTCAGGTCTTCTTCCTGAAAGCCACCCATGCCAGCCCCGCCGGGGCGGAAGCCGCCGCCAAAACCACCACCGAAACCCCCGGCACCACCGCCAAAACCCCCACCGCCAAAGCCGGGGTGGCGTTCCTGCCCGGAGGCATCAATTTCCCCCCGGTCAAAACGCGCGCGCTTGTCTGCATCGGACAGAAGGTCATTGGCCTGATTAAGGGCCTTGAACTCCTCCTCGGCCTTTTTATCGCCGGGGTTGAGGTCGGGATGATATTTTTTGGCCAGCTTGCGGTACGCCTTGCGGATGTCATCCTGACTGGCGGTTTTGGCAATACCTAATACTGAATACGGATCGCGCTCACTCATGCTGCCGTCCCCTTCCCCATCGTGTTACCCCCATCTGGCAGCGCCGCGCACCACCCACACCCAGCCATAACCCCGACATGGGCGTTCAGGCGGAGCGGGCCAAAACCCTCCGCCAAGACTGTTGTCATTAGAATGCTGTTCTCCATACATACCGCATCTGCCCATACGAACCATGGTCACGTAGGGCATCGTTTTTTCAACATATTTGTATTGATAATGGGAACGAGACCCCGAACGGTCAATGGAGCGTGCGCGAAAGCCGCATGTGCGTCATGCGGATAAACCGGGCAGCAAAAATGGAAACCGGGTCATGGCCTCTGTCCGTGCGGGCCTTTATTCTTTATAAAGTCAGAACCATACGCGTGCCAGGCCAGAGAGCAACAGGCTGCTAGGCGCTCATAACGGATTGATTGGAGACCCCCGCATGGCTGACAAACCGCGCTTTTTTGATGATCTTGCAGGTGTTGCCGGAGGTGCCGTGTCCGCACTGACGGGTGTGCGTGAGGAAATGAACGCCATTGTCCGCAGCCGGGTGGACGAGGTGCTGACCAGCCTGCAGGTTGTCCGCCGCGAGGAATTTGAGGTCATGCGCGAACTGGCGGCACAGGCCCGCATCGGGCAGGAAGAAGCCGCACGCCGCGTAGCCGCACTGGAAGCACGGGTGGACGCACTGGAACAGCACCTGACCAGTGCGCGCACAGACAGCGCACACTAAGGCTGCTGCACCCATTACTTGCGTCCCGTTTTTGTTTTTGACCGCAGGCACGGGAGTCATGCCATGCCAGCCCTGACAACCGGCTCCACCACCCCACCCACCAACCCGCTGGACCTGATGGAACAGGTCATTGTCGGGCATGGGTGGACTTTTGATCGCTGCACCCCGACCGAAATGGCGGCCGAAGCCCCGGCCAGATGGTGCGACTACGGACTGTTTTTTTCGTGGTCGGCCGAGCTGGGTACCATCCTGTTCACCTGCGCCTTTGACCTGCGCGTAAGCCCGGATATGCGGCTGGCCCTGTACGAGCTGATCGGGCTTGCCAACGAGCAGGTGTGGGTTGGCCACTTCAGTGTGGATACGGAGGATGGTGTGCTGCTCTTCCGCCACGCCCTGCTGCTGCGGGGGACAGAAACCGCCACCGATATTTTTGAAGACATGATCGACATTGCCCTGACCGAGTGCGAACGCTTTTACCCGGCCCTGCGCTTTTTCCTGACCGGGGGGCTGAGTGCTGCGGACGCACTGGCCTCGGCCATGCTGGACTGTCATGGAGAGGCATAACATGAGCGAGCATTTTACCCTTCCCTCAATCCTGCTTGTCGGGTGCGGCAAAATGGGTGGCGCCATGCTTGAAGGCTGGCTCCGCGCGGGGCTTGCCCCGTCCGTTATTATTGACCGGCACATAACGGAGCTGCCCGCCCCCCATCAGGTGGTGCGCTCCATACAGGACGTTCCTGCGGATTTTGTCCCTGACGTGGTGATTGTTGCCGTCAAACCCCAAAAGGCGGACCCGGTGCTGGCCGAACTGGCCCAGCGCTTTGGGCAGGCTACGCTGCTCTCCGTCATGGCGGGGCGTACCATTGCCAGCCTGCGTGCGACCTGCGTGCAGGCTAATCCGCAGGCCAACCCGCTGATTATCCGCTCCATGCCCAACACACCCTGTGCTCTGGGCGCGGGCATGAGCGGACTGTATGCGCCCCCCAACGCTACTGCCGAACAGAAAGCCCATTGCGATGCCCTGCTCCAAGCGGTGGGGGAAACCGTGTGGGTGGAAGAGGAAGGGCTGATCGACTCCGTTGCCGCTATTTCCGGCAGTGGCCCGGCCTATGTTTTTCTGCTGGCCGAACTGCTGGAAAAAGCCGGGGGGGAACAGGGGCTCCCCCCCGAGGTCGCCCGCAAGCTGGCCCGTGGCACCCTGTACGGTGCTGGCTGCATGCTGCACACCCTGCCAACCGATGCCGATGAGTTGCGCCGCAACGTCACCAGCCCCGGCGGCACCACGGCAGAGGCACTCAAGATCATGATGGCCCCGCAGGCGTGGCCTGCCACAACCTCCGCCGCCATTGCCGCTGCCGTGCACCGCGCCAAGGAGCTGGCCAGCTAGGTTATGCTTTGAGTTCCCACGTTTTTTAATACCACTCCACCCGCTCCTTACCGCTCATCCGACAGGTCTTTGATATGGATAATGACGATTTTGACACAGCCCTTGTCTCGGCTGCCCTGACACTGGCGCAGGATCGGGGCTGGAGTTCCGTAACCGTGCTGGCAGCAGCCCGTCAGGCAGGGCTGGCCCTGCCCGAGGCACGGCGGCGTTTTCCGCTCAAGGCCAGCATCCTGCTCCGCCTTGGCCGCATGGCCGATGATGTGGCGCTGGCGGACGACATGATCTGCGGTGATGTGCGTGAACGCCTGTTTGACCTGCTCATGCGCAGGCTGGATGTGTTCCAGCAGTACCGCGGGGGATTACAGTCTGTTTTTCGCACCCTGCCCATGGACCCCGCACTGGCCATACTGCTCGGAGGGGCTACGGTGGAGAGCATGCGCTGGATAGCCGATGCGGCAGGTGTCAACACCAGTGGCGTTGTCGGCTTTGTGCGTGTGAACATGCTGGTGGCGGTATGGACCCACACCCTGCGCGTATGGGAAAAAGACGAGAGCCCGGACATGGGCAGCACCATGGCAGCCCTTGATCTGGCGCTGGACAAGGCCGGGCGGTTTGGCCTGTTCCCCACCGGGGGAAACACGGACACAAACCAGGACGGACTGGCTGATCTGGAAGATGTAACGGACATGGACGCTGCTTTTGCCAGCACGACAATATCGGCCACACACGCCTAATTTTGCAACAAGCGGCCTTTACGACTGACCCCTGTTCGGCTTAAAAGAGGCGCAGGCAGTTCAGGCCATTGGGGCGTAGCCAAGCGGTAAGGCAGCGGATTTTGATTCCGCCATGCGGAGGTTCGAATCCTCCCGCCCCAGCCAGAACCTGTTTTTCTCCCATTCCCTCATGACAGCAGGTCCACCCACCCCAGCGTGATCATGGGAGGGAAAGCTGTTTTTTCCGCCCGATCCATACCCCATGGCATGGCGGCAGCAGGCAAGGTTTCTGGTCCATACGGTGTTTTGATTGGCGTTATGGCTGATCGCCACGTGTTCTTGCCCGCACGGATGGTGCCTTTCTGTCCGTCTTTTTCTGTTTTGGATAAAACGCAACCATTGCCATGACCGATCCCTCCGCCCCCACTCCCTCCCTCCTGCGTCACCCCGGTCTGGTGGCCGCCATTGGGGCGCGGGCCCTGTCCTCCTTTGCCGGGCAGGTGCAGGCCGTAGCCGTGGGCTGGCAGATTTATGCGCTCACCCACAGTGCAGCAGCTCTAGGGTTTGTGGGGCTGGCCCAGTTCCTGCCCATGATGGCGTGCATCTTCCCCGCTGGGCATGCGGCTGACCAGTACAACCGCCAGCGAATTGTTGTGATCTGCCAGAGCATTGCCATGCTGGCGGCAGCACTTATGGCCTATGCCTCTTTTACACACCAATTGAGTGCAGGCATGATTTACGGGCTGGTGGCCATATTTGGCACTTGCAAGGCGTTTGAAATGCCGGCCCAGCAGACTTTTCTGCCCTCCATTGTCCCTCCTGCCCTGTTCCCGCGTGCCACGGCACTTTCGTCCTCGCTGTTTCAGGTCGCGAGCATTGCCGGACCATCCTTGGTGGGCTGCTGTACGGTCTGGGGGCCGGGGTCTGCTATTCCCTATGCGCACTCAGCTTTGCCATTGCCGCACTGGCCACGTGGTCCATGGTCATGACCAGACCTGTACGCCCGCGCCAAAAAGCTACATTGGCAGCCATTTTTGGTGGCATTGCCTTTTTACGGCGCAAACCCACCATGCTGGGGGCGATCTCGCTTGACCTGTTTGCCGTGCTGCTTGGTGGCGCTACGGCCATGCTGCCAATGTTTGCAACCGACATTCTGCATGCCGGACCATGGGGACTGGGTCTTTTACGAGCAGCCCCCGCAGTGGGTGCCCTGCTTGTTGCTGCCATTCTGGCCCGCCATCCACTCGGCCACCATGCCGGGCGGTGGATGTTTGCTTCCGTGGCCGTTTTTGGGGTGGCCACCATTCTGTTCGGCCTGTCCCGCTCCATTGGCGCATCCGTGCTGATGCTGGCCATTCTGGGTGGGGCGGATGTTATCAGCGTGATGGTGCGCGGCGCACTGGTGCAGCTTGGCACGCCCGATGAAATGCGTGGCCGGGTCTCTGCCGTGAACATGCTGTTCATCGGGTCATCTAACCAGCTGGGTGAATTTGAAAGCGGGATGCTGGCGGCCGTTATGGGGCCGGTTGCCGCTGTTGTGCTGGGGGGCATTGGCACGCTGGTCATAACCGGGGTGTGGATGGGCCTGTTCCCCGGCCTGCGCAAACTGGACAGGCTGGAAGATATTACAACCGATACGCTCTAGACCTGCCCACCATAAAAAAGCCGCACCATTACCATGGTGCGGCCCCGCCAGACCCCGGCCCGAAAAGAACAGGGGTAGCAGTTTTTTCTCAGACAGCTTTTTTAAGGTTGGGGCTGGCTTTGAAGCGAACAGTCTTGCCTGCCTTGACCTTGACCGGCTCGCCCGTGCGCGGGTTCAGTGCTTTGCGTGCCTTTGTCTTACGCACTGTAAACGTACCAAAGGACGGCAGGGTAAACCCGCCTTCACGCTTAAGTTCGACCACAATGGCGTCAATAAGGTCATTCGCAGCCTGGTTGGCGGCAACCCCTGTGCAGTTGATTGAATCCTGAATCACTGCGGCAATAAAGGCCTTGCTCATAGAATTACTGGCTCCCCTTCAGACAAAATTTTATACATGACAATTATTGAACCGATATGCCTAAAAGGCTTTAACGGCTTGTAGTCACATTTTTTAAAAATCACCAACATAAAAAAATTATCTTTTTCGATTCCTTACGATGGGAACAGCAGAAACGGAATCTGTGTCCTTATGGACACACTCTACTCTCCCGACTTACACCCTGCTCTGTCCCAGAGGGGGTTCCCATACAGCACTCAGGAACGGGGAGTCCTGTTTTGCGAGCCTCACAGCCAGTCTCCGTGCCTATCTGCCAAGCTGTGACCTGACTGGAAGACCTGCTCGGGCAGGATCATTCGGCCCGTATAAAATGACACGTTTTTAAAAAACCAACTATTCCATAATGGCTTTTAGTAACATGCCCTGCCACGCATGGATATAGGGTATCATGCTACTGTTTTAAGAAGGTTACTTCTTCAAAATGACTGGATTGCAAACGTCTTATTAAAAATAAAAGGCGCATCCAAGCCCTGTATGACCCAGTCGTGCACAAGCATGACCAAGTATAATGTTCTTCCATATGGAATATCTGTTACATTTTAAGGTAAAGCACGTCCGCCGCTATGCAGTGGAGCCTCTGGCACCTGTTTGCAAGAGTGCCGCCCACCAAACAGATTGATGGAGAACAGGGCTGGACTCTTATGCTGGAATGTACAGAATAGGCCAGAAACAAAAAATGACCCCGAAGGATCATTTTTAACCGAACCAAATTTTCAAGGAAAATCTGGAGCGGGCGATGGGATTCGAACCCACGACCCCAACCTTGGCAAGGTTGTGCTCTACCCCTGAGCTACGCCCGCATCTGATGGGCTCCTTTTATGAGCACACGCCCGATCGCGCAAGAGGGAAAATGTAAAAAAGGCGCTTTTTTTCATGCCCCTGCACGCATCTGTCATAAAACAGCACTTTACCAACCCTTGGCGGCCAGTTTGCTCACCTGCTAGACAGAACCATGCACCCCGGCAAGGAAGGAAAGCCGTGACCACGTCCCTATTCCGATCTCTGTACCATCAGGGATTTGTGCGCGTGGCAGCCTGTACCGTGCCTGTCACCCTTGCGGACCCGCAGGCCAACATGGAGCAGATTGCAGCCACCGCCCGCAACTGCGCCAGTCAGGGTGCAGGTCTGTGCGTCTTCCCCGAACTGGGGTTGAGCGGTTATTCCATAGAAGACCTGCTCCAGAACAGCACAGTGCTGCATGCGGTCGAGTACGCGCTCCTCGCACTGGCTGAGGCCTCCACCGACCTGCTGCCCGTGCTGGTGGTTGGCGCCCCCCTGCGCCACATGAACAGCCTGTATAATTGCGCCGTTGTTCTGCACAGGGGCCGTATTCTGGGCGTAGTGCCAAAAAGCTACCTACCAAATTACCGCGAATTCTATGAACGGCGACACTTTGCACCCGGTGCGGCCATACGGGGCCAAAGCCTGCAACTGGGGGGGCTGAGTGTTCCCTTTGGTGTGGACCTGCTTTTTGCCGCCCATGACGTACCCGGTTTTTGCCTTGGGGTAGAAATCTGCGAGGACATGTGGGTGCCCAGCCCGCCCTCCACGGCACAGGCCATGGCGGGGGCTACCGTGCTGGCCAACCTGTCCGCGAGCGATATTACCGTAGGCAAGGCGGAAACCCGCAGCCTGCTCTGCCGCTCCCAGTCCGCACGATGTGTGGCCGCTTACCTGTATGCCGCCGCCGGGGAAGGCGAATCCACCACTGATCTGGCGTGGGATGGCCAGACCGCCATTTTTGAAAACGGCACCCTGCTGGCCAAAAGTGCGCGTTTCCCCAGTGGTGCATGTGCGGTCGTGGCCGATGTGGACCTGACCCTTATCCGCCATGAACGGACGCAGATGGGCACCTTTGCAGACTGTGCAAACGTAACCGCCACATCTGCCCAGACCAGCCACGGCACATGGCGTTCCATAGGCTTTACGCTGGCCCCACCCATGGCGGACCTTGGGCTTTTGCGCCCACTCCCGCGCTTTCCCTTTGTGCCTGCGGACCCCGCGCGGCTGGAACAGGACTGTTTTGAAGCCTTTACCATTCAGGTCTCGGCCCTCCGCCAGCGGCTGACAAGCTGCAAAGCCAAAACCATGGTCATTGGCGTATCGGGCGGGCTGGACTCCACACACGCCCTACTTGTGGCCGTGCGCACGGCGGACGAGCTGGGCTGGCCACGCAGTGCCGTGCGCGGGTACACCATGCCCGGCTTTGGCACCACGGAGCAGACACTGGCCAGCGCAAACGCCTGATGGAACACCTGGGCATTACACGCGCCACACTGGACATCCGCCCCGCAGCAACCCTGATGCTCCAGACACTCGACCACCCCTTTGCCCGGGGCGAGGCCGTGCATGACATTACCTTTGAAAATGTACAGGCCGGGCTGCGCACGGATTTTCTGTTCCGGCTGGCCAACCAGCACAACGGCATTGTCATTGGCACGGGGGACCTGTCCGAGCTGGCTCTGGGGTGGTGCACCTATGGCGTGGGCGACCAGATGGCCCATTACAACGTTAACGCAGGACTCCCCAAAACCCTGATCCAGCACCTGATCCGCTGGTGCATAGCCTCCGGCCACTTCCCGGCCGATGTCGGCTCCGTACTGCGCACCGTGCTGGCAACCGAGATATCGCCCGAGTTAATCCCCCAATCCGCAGGGGGCAGCCAGAGCACGGAAGACACCATAGGGCCATACGCCCTGCATGATTTTACTCTTTACTATATACTCCGCCACGGATTTGGCCCTACGCGCATTGCCTTTATGGCCGAACAGGCATGGGCCGATGTGGCGCGCGGCGCATGGCCAGCAGGCTTTATGGAGCATGAACGCACGAGCTATACGCTGGCAGACATCCGCAAATGGCTCCGGGTCTTTTTGTTCCGGTTTTTTACCACCAGCCAGTTCAAGCGTTCGGCCATGCCCAATGGCCCCAAGGTCATGGCGGGGGGCAGTCTTTCCCCCCGTGGGGACTGGCGCGCCCCGGCCGATGGCAATGCCACACTGTGGCTGAGGGAACTGGACGAACAGGTGCCCCAGACCTGAAAACAGACCAGTGCTGGCGGAATGGCATTGTGCCCGTTCTTGAGCTATAAGCTCAGACCATGACAACACCGCGCCACGCCACAGTTCACCGCGTTACCAGCGAAACCGATATTGCCATTGCCCTGACACTGGACGGGACTGGCAAATCTCGGATTGAGACCGGTATCGGCTTTTTTGACCACATGCTGACCGCTCTGGCCAAGCATGGCCTGTTTGATCTGGACATAACGGTCAAGGGTGACCTGCATATTGATGGGCACCATACAGTAGAGGATACCGGCATTGCGCTGGGGCAGGCCATGCGCACCGCACTGGGTGACAAGCGCGGCGTGCGCCGCTTTGGCTCGGCCCTTGTCCCGCTGGACGAAGCCCTGTGCGAGGCCGTGGTGGACCTGTCTGGCCGACCGTTCCTGACCTTTGACGCCACGTTTGACCGCGACCGCCTTGGCACGCTGGACACGGAACTGGTGGAAGAATTTTTTCGGGCGTTTGCCATGTCGGCCATGCTCACCTTGCACCTGAACCAAAGAGCAGGCAAAAACTGCCACCATATTGCCGAAGCCGCGTTCAAGGCCCTTGCCCGCGCCCTGCGCATGGCGGTAGAGCCAGACCCGCGCGCACTGGGAGCCATTCCTTCGACCAAAGGTGTGCTATAAACTCGCTGGCTGCGCAGATGATCCAGCCATGCCCACCACGGGTATGGCGGCAGACCAGACAGACAACCAGCCCTGCTTTTTTGCCCCGATGCGGGTCAATGGCAGGGTTTTCCGCAGGATCAGAATCAGGAGGGTTTTATGGCCCAGCCTCTCTCCATTGCCGTTGTTGACTATGAAGGGGGCAATCTGGCCTCCGCCGCCCGCGCCACCATGCGCGCGGC
Organism: Acetobacter okinawensis JCM 25146; assembly: GCF_000613865.1. Classification (GTDB taxonomy): domain Bacteria; phylum Pseudomonadota; class Alphaproteobacteria; order Acetobacterales; family Acetobacteraceae; genus Acetobacter; species Acetobacter okinawensis. The sequence goes on along the minus strand of NZ_BAJU01000011.1, from coordinate 43,203 downwards.
CGAGCTTTCAGGCATTGCCGCCACAGCCATCATTACCAACGAACCCGCAGAAGTCCGGCGTGCGGACCGCATTATTCTGCCTGGCCAGGGTGCGTTTGCCGACTGTGCCCAAGGGCTTGAGTCTATTGCCGGGCTCAAGGACGCCATTTTGCAGACCGTGGCAAAAGGCACGCCTTTTCTAGGTATCTGTGTGGGCATGCAGCTTATGGCCCAGCGTGGGCTTGAGCATGGTGTAACAGAGGGCTTCGGCTGGATTGAGGGCGAAATTGCCCCCATGGACGCCCCCGGCCTGCGCCTGCCCCAGATGGGCTGGAACGAACTGGAACTCCACAAACCCCACCCGCTTACGCAGGGCTTAGGCCCCGCCCCGCACGGCTATTTTGTCCATTCCTACGCCCTGCGCAACACAACGGATGACGTGTTACTTGCCAGTGCGGACTACGGCGGCAGCGTGCCCGCCATAGTGGGTCGCGGCAATGTTGCCGGGACACAGTTCCACGTGGAAAAAAGCCAGACCGTGGGGCTGAAGATCCTTGCAAACTTCCTTGCATGGCAGCCGGAAGAGACACTCTGATGTCGCGCACTGCCCGCGTCCAGCGCATTCTCGCCTTAGAGGAAGATGACCTTCAGGCGCTGTGCGAAGCCGTGGATGCCGCCATTCTGGATGGTGGCGGTTTTGGCTGGTTGCAGCCACAGGGGCGGCAGGTTCTTGAGCGCTATTTTAGGGGGCTGCTGCTGGTGCCCGAGCGCATGCTGTTCGCCGTCAGGTTGACGGGGTTATTGTGGGCGGGGCCCAGCTTATCCGCGCCCCGCGTAATAACGAACTGCAAGCCATGTGCGTCACTCTTGCCCATCTGTTTGTCGCCCCCTATGCGCGCGAGCGCGGACTGGGAGCCGCCTTGTTGCAGGAGGTAGAAAATGCCGCACGCAACATGGGCTTCAGGGTGCTGAACGTGGACGTACTGCAAACACAGACTGCCGCCATTGCCCTGTTTAAAAAAACCGGGTTCCACATCTGGGGCGAACATCCGTTTTATGCGCGGGTGGGGGACGAACTGGTCTGCGGGCTGTTCCTTACCAAATGTCTGGATGATACCCTGCCCCACCAGCCCGCCAGAACCTGCAACGAACAAGAAGCCACGCACACGTCATGAATACACCCGCATCCCCCCGCCCCCTGACCCTCTACCCCGCCATCGACCTGAAGGATGGGGCCTGCGTACGTCTGCGCCGTGGAGAAATGGACGATGCAACCGTCTATTCCGACAACCCCGGCACACAGGCAGCGGCATGGCAGGATGCGGGCTTTGAATGGCTGCACGTGGTGGACCTGAACGGTGCTTTTGCCGGTGCTTCAGCCAATACAGACGCAGTCCGTGCCATTCTGGCCGCAGCCCGCGTGCCCGTACAGCTTGGTGGCGGCCTGCGTGACATGAAGGCCATTGCAGCATGGCTGGATGCGGGCATTACCCGCGTTATTCTGGGCTCGGTCGCGGTCAAGAATCCCGCACTGGTGCGCGAGGCATGCCGCACCTTCCCCGGTCGTGTTGTTGCGGGGATTGATGCACGCTCGGGCCATGTCGCCACGGAGGGCTGGGCCGAAGTCTCCGATATGCAGGCAACCGACCTTGCCCTGCGCATGCAGGACGCGGGGGTAAGTGCTGTCATCTTTACCGAGATCAGCCGTGACGGCATGCTGGAAGGGCTGGATATTGAGCAGACCGTGGCATTGGCCAACACCGTATCCATTCCCGTTATTGCTAGCGGGGGCGTTGGCGGCATTGAGCACCTTGCCGCCCTGCGCCAGGCGGCCAACACCACACCGGGCATAGAAGGTGTTATTGTTGGCCGCGCGCTGTATGATGGGCGCGTGTCCCCGACTGAAGCCCTGCGAGTACTGAGCGGATGCTGAAGCTACGCGTTATTCCCTGTCTGGACGTCAAAAATGGCCGGGTGGTCAAGGGGGTCAACTTTGTCTCCCTGCGTGATGCGGGCGACCCGGTGGAGCAGGCGGCAGTATACGACGCCGCCGGGGCGGATGAGCTGACCTTCCTCGACATTACCGCCAGCCACGAAAACCGGGACACCATTTTAGACGTGGTTGGCAAGACGGCGGAAAAAATCTTTCTGCCCCTGACCGTGGGCGGGGGCGTGCGCACAACAGACGACATGCGCCGCCTGCTGCTGGCAGGGGCAGACAAATGCGCCATGAACTCGGCCGCAGTCACCCGCCCTGAGCTGATTAACGAAGCCGCACGCAAGTTTGGTAGCCAGTGCGTTGTGGTGGCGGTGGATGCCCGCCAGACGGCTCCGGGCAAATGGGAAGTCTTTACCCACGGCGGGCGCACCCCCACAGGCATAGACGCCATAGACTGGTGCAGGCAGGCCGCAGAGCGTGGGGCGGGAGAAATCCTGCTGACCTCCATGGACCGTGACGGAACGGGCAGCGGCTTTGATCTGGACCTGCTCCGGGCCGCAACGCAGGCCGTGCGCCTGCCAATTGTGGCTTCCGGCGGAGTTGGCACGCTGGAGCATTTTGTAGAAGGCGCCAAAGCCGGGGCTACCGGGTTGCTGGCCGCCAGTGTTTTCCATTTTGGGCAGTTTACCGTTGCGCAGGTCAAGCAGGCCCTGAGCAATGCCGGACTGCCGGTTCGCCCTTCCCCCGCCCCTTTTCAGGTCAGTCAGACGCATGATTAAAAAAGCTCCGTCAAAAGCCACCATCAAGGCCGAGACCAAAACCACCAAGACCAAAAAAACCAAGGCGGCGGAAACCACGCAACACCCTCCTTTGTCCACCGAGGCAGACAGCTCGGTTCTGAACCGGCTGTACGATGTTGTGCAGAGCCGCAAAAACGCCGACCCCTCGGTCAGCCATTCGGCCCGCCTGCTCTCACGCGGGACATACAAAATCGCCCAGAAATTTGGCGAAGAAGCCGTGGAATGTCTGATTGAGGCCGTAGCAGGCCGTACCAGCCTGCTGGTGGGCGAAAGTGCGGATGTGCTCTACCACCTGATTGTCATGTGGGTGAACGCAGGCATTACGCCAGAAGAGGTCTGGGCCGAACTGGCGCGGCGCGAAGGCACCAGCGGCATTGCCGAAAAAGCCTCCCGCCCCAAACCCGCACCGCACACGGCAGATACAACCACGCCAGACACCACAACACAGGACTGAACCACCATGGCTGTGACCGGCAAAGGCCCTTATGATCCGCAGAATATTTTTGCAAAATTCTGCGTGGGGAAATCCCGTGCAAACCTGTTTTTGAAAACGAATGGGTTCTGGCGTTCAAGGACATCGCACCCAAAGCCCCCGTGCATGTGCTGATTATCCCCAAAAAGCCCTATGTCTCCTTCATGGACTTCAGCAAGAATGCCCCTGCGGAGGAAATTGCCGAGGTCATGCGCTCCGCAGGCCAGATCGCCCACACACTGGGGCTGGAAGAAGACGGATACCGGCTGATCACCAACGCAGGCACGAACTCGGGGCAGGAAGTGCCGCATTTTCACCTGCATCTCATGGGTGGTGGGCCTCTGCCCGCGTTCCCCCAGTAACGTCCACAACACTCCTTGCCGCAACAAAGGCCCTGACCATGACGCCTATGGACATGCTGCTTACCCGAGCCTCCACCGACCGGTTGCAAGACCCTGCACCTGCGCCCGCTCAGCTCATGGATATACTGGCCACAGCCATGCGTGCGCCCGACCATGGCAGACTCCAGCCATGGCGTTATGTTGTGATTGCAGGGGAGGACCGCCCAGCACTGGCCGAGCGTATTGTGGCCAGCATGGCGCGTGTGGAGCCAGAAGCCCCTGCTGCCAAAATTGAAAAACGGCGCAGCCGGTTCTCCACCATGCCCATGATTATTGCTCTGGGCATGCATTTGCGCCCTGAGCACAAAATCCCGCTCTGGGAGCAGGAAATGTGCGTGGCGGCAGGTGCCATGAATATCCTCAACGCCCTCCACGCAACGGGTTTTGGCGGTGTGTGGGTATCTGGCGCACTGGTTGAGGACCCCATTCTGGCGGCCGATCTGGGGCTGTCCAAGCTGGCAGGCTTTTTATTCGTGGGGACGCCCGATGGGGCGCAGCACACCCCAAAACGGGCCGACCCAGCCCTGTTTACCGCACACTGGCACGGCCAGCCCGTAACCTTTGGCGCTGACAAGGACTAACCGCCATGCCCGATCCTGCGCAGACAGATGTTGCCATTATCGGTGGTGGCCCGGTCGGGCTGGCCACAGCCCTGCTTATGGCGCAGGGCGGCCTTTCGGTCACGGTTATGGAGCGCGCGCCGCTTAATACCTGGTCCGAACCCGGTTTTGACGGGCGGGAAATTGCTCTGACCCACCACTCCGTCCGTCTGCTGGAGCAGGCAGGGGCGTGGTCCCACATTCCGCAGGCCGTTATCTGCCCGCTCAAGGAAGCGCGGATTGAAACAGGCAGTTTCCGCCACCCGCTCACGTTTGATACGCGTGGTGAGGGGGTAGATGCACTAGGCTGGCTGGTTTCCAATAACCAGATTCGCCGCGCGCTGTTTGCTGCCGCACAGCACATGCCCAACATTACCTTGCAGTCCGATACGGTTGTGCAGACCATCCGGCAGGGGCAGGACTACGCCGCCGTCCACCATAATGGCGGACAGGTGAATGCCAGACTGGTAGTCGGAGCGGATGGGCGTTTTTCCCCCACCCGCCAGCGCGCAGGCATTGGCGCCATTGTCCATGACTTTGGCAAGTCCATGATGGTCTGCCGCATGGCGCATGAATCCCCCCACCATAACGTCGCCCTGCAATGGTTTGATGAGGGGCAGACAATTGCCCTGCTGCCCGTAAACGGGATGGCGTCCTCCCTTGTGCTGACCCTACCGCCGGAGGACATCGCCACACTGGCTCACATGCCGCGAGAAGCATTTAATACCGAAATCATGCGCCGCGTTGGCAACCGGCTGGGCGCCATGCGGCTTGTCAGCACCCGGCATGTGTACCCGCTCAAAGGCGTTTATGCACACAGGTTTACCGCACGCCGTCTTGCCCTTGTAGGCGATGCAGCCGTGGGCATGCACCCGATTACGGCCCACGGCTTCAACCTCGGCCTTAAAGGGCAGGAAACACTGGTCCGGCACGTTCTGGCCGCTGTAGCCAATGGGGCAGATGCAGGTGCCCCAACTGCCCTACGCGCCTTTGAGCACCAGCACCGCAAGGCAACGGCACTCCTGTTTGCAGGCACCAATGGTATTGCCTCGCTTTACACGCATGACGGCCCACCATTCCGCCAGATCCGCGAAGGGTGCCTGCGCATGGCCGACAGGTTCTCCCCGTTCAAAAAAGCTGTCACATCCCTGCTGATGGACCGCCAGCCCTCAGCCTCCTGAACCCTAACGGGCTGCGCGCGCCATCTCTTTTTCCAGCCACTGTGCCAACACGCTAAGGATATACGTCTGTTCATCCGCGCTCAGGCGACGGCCAGAAGGAAGCGCGTGCCATTTGGCCAGACAGGAGCGGCAGCATGTGCCCGTCGCATGTTGCGCCACAAATACGGGGTGGCCCTTCCAGGGTGTCTGCCGTCCATCCTTAAGGGGTGAAGCCGGGGCCAGACGGCGGGCAATAAAATCCTGCCCGTGCTCCAGAACAAGGGGCAGACCTTTTTCCAGCAGATATGCCATATCCTGCGCGTTCAGGTGGAACCGCTGCCTAAATGCAGAGCGGGCCAGCCTGTCCCATAGCGCCACGGGCACAGTAACCCGTGGCGCGGCCACCTGCCGCGCAAAAAGATCGCCCTGAAAACCCGTCATGCCTTACTTTATGGGGAGGCCGGGCTTTTTTTACCAGTCTCCGCAGCATTACGACCGGGACGATCAGGGTTGTTGACATTATACGCGGACTGAAGCGCATCCAGCACAGGAGCAGAGGGCTCACCCAGCGGCATCTGGTACAGGGTATTGTTGGTCACAACGGACAGTAGCCCCCAAGCCTTATGCCCATCCGGGGTAAACAGCACTTCCATCTGATAAGCCGCGCAATCATGGGGTTTGCACAGATGCCCCAACAGATAGGGCTTGCCACCAATGCTGGTTTTTTCCACGGGAACCGAGGTTGCTTTTAGCTCAGACACCCACGCGGGCAGCGTACTCATGGCATGGTAGGCCGGCGCATATTCCGGTTTGGCTGCAAATTCCGCTGTCACAGGCAAATCTGCTGCCAGTGCAGGTGTTGCCAGACCAAGAGCGGACAACAAAAGGAGGGAAAAACGCATGCTCATACCTCGTGGGCTCTGATTGCCAGAAGAACAGCCCCGAGCCTGCGGCTGTCCCGGATAATGCGCCATCCTATAACCGGATCATGAACAAACAAGGGCAGCACACGACGTGCCACCATGCTCTCCCATAGGGCAAACAACAGCGGTTATGCTTCCATAAGGAAACAACGCTGAAAGATAGATTTTTTAAGGAAATATAGACCCCGATCAGAAATAAATAACCGGAGCCTGAAAACCACCAGAAGCTAAGGAAAAGCTTGGTGGGTGCACAAGGACTCGAACCTTGGACCCGCTGATTAAGAGACACAGACCCCGAGATACCGTTAAGACGCAGGGAACCGCAAGAAGACGAAAAAACGGCTGTTTTTGGCGGGTCTATAAAAAGCGATGATGCAGGGTGACGCAACGAGCCGCACGGATTACCTTTTCAAATGACTCCGGATTGACTCCGGAAAACGGCATCAGCGGGTGCAGGAGGGGGACAGGTGCCAAAAATTCGGGCCGGGTTACACCAAATGCGGTGTAATAGGTGTATCAGGTGTAACACTCATATATATTATATTGATTTTATTGAGTTTTTTTGCTCTCAGACTGCTACACCTCACCAGTTCGTGAGGTGTAGCAGGTGTGACAGATGCCCCGGAGGGGCCGCATGAAGCTGACAAAATCGGGAATAGACGCCCTCACCTGCCCGCCGGGTAAGCGGGACGTGATGTTTACCGATAGCGAGGTGAAAGGCTTTGCCGTGCGGGTAAACGCCACCGGCACCAAGACTTTCCTGTTCAACTACCGCTTTGCCGGTAAGCCTAAACGGCTGGTGCTGGGGCAGTATGGAGCCTTAACACTGGCACAGGCCCGCAAACTGGCCGAAGCCGCACGGGGCCGCGTTATGGCGGGCGGAGACCCTGCTGGCGATAAAAAGGCACAGGTGCAGGAGTATCAGGCGCAGGTGGCCGAGCAGGCCGCACAAGCTGCCGCCAATGCCTTAACGCTGGATGTGCTGATAGACCGCTGGCTTGCCGGAGCATTACGCGACCGGGCGGCCAGCTACCGGCGCGATGCCCCACAGCGCATACGCTACGCCCTGCCCCACCTGCTTGGCCGTGCAGCCCACGCCATTACGCAAGCGGAGGTGCAGGCCCGGTTGGATGAAATAGCTGAGGACCACCCGACCACAGCCCGCCGACTCCATGCCTATGGCCGCGCCATGTATGGCTGGGCGGTCAAACGCGGACTGGTGCCAGACAACCCATTCTCTGCCGCGATTGTGGAAGGCCGCGAAGTCTCCCGCGACCGGGTGTTGTCCGATGCGGAGTTGGGGGAGTTCTGGCGAGCTTCCGGCCTGCTGCCTTACCCGTTCGGCCCGTTCTTTCGCCTGCTGGCATTAACCCTCCAGCGCAGGAATGAGGTAGCGGGGATGCAATGGAGCGAGATAGCCCCCGACCTTTCAACCTGGACCATTCCGGCCGAACGGGCCAAAAACGGCAAAGCCCATATTGTCCACCTGTCCGAACCGGCCCGGCATGTGCTGGCAGGGTTACACCGGCAGACCGACCCAAAGACCGGGGCCATATCGCCCTTGGTGTTTACCTGCACAGGTAGAACGCCCATTTCCGGCTTCTCGGCTGCCGTGGCACGGCTGGAAGCCTGATTATGCGTGAACGGGCCGAGCAGGCCACCAGTGGGCAAAAAAAGCGGGAAAAAAGCCCCTCCACCCTGCAAGCTACGGTGGGGTGGCGGTTGCATGACCTCCGCCGCACGGGTGTGACCGTCATGGCCCGGTTAGGGATTGGCCCCCATGTGGCCGATAGAGTGCTGAACCATACGGAGGGCACCATTAAAGGCGTTGCAGCCGTTTACCAGCGCCATGAGTTCCTAACAGAACGGGCGGCGGCGCTGGATGCGTGGGCCGGGCATGTGCTGGGTGTGGCTTCCGGAGTAGGAATCGAACCCACGGCAGGGAATAAATATTTGTAAATTAAATTACAAAATAAAATCAAACATGACGCAATAGTTTAAACATTATTTTTGTAATTCTATGATACGACAGAAATGAAAACATACTAGAAAATGCCCACATTGCTTCATAAATTGTTTTATATTGTGATTTTATATCAGAATTTGGTGTCACCAAAAAAAACCAACAACAGATAATACCGCAAGAAAAACAGACGACGATATCCCGCTTCTTAAATAAGAAAACAGCCTAGAAAGTAGATTATTTTCTTTTAAAATTTTGTAAGCTTCGCTGTCTTTCATGGTTAAAATTAGCCCCTGAGCAACACCCAAGAAACCTGCAAAAACAGCAGCTAATGTAGCGGACGCACCTAACAAGCCCGAGGGGTCTTGTGGAAAGCTGATTTTAAAATAATACCATATGGTAGCCGTAATAAGCGAAACGACCCATGCCTCCCAACGCTCCCAGAATAGACCTAGCATAATTCTACCTCAATAACTCACGCTCACGCCAAGACTGAAAGGTACGTTGAAGAGCTTCCCATCTTTCTTCAAGTGGATAACGTTGCGCGCCATTCAAAACTAAAGGAACATCCACTTGCAATCGTGCTTCAAGAAAATCTATAGGTGCAGCAGGAGCTTCTTCATCTTCACGAGCAATTATTTTGAGCTCCGTTAAATTAGCTCGTTCACCTAATAAGCTTCTGACCGCGTCCTTTATCAATGGTAACGGTAAAGAGGCATCTCTTTTTTTGGAAGCTTTAATTTCAACTTTTAGAGTTTCGGCTTGAGCTACTAGGGGGTTATCAAGAATTTTGCCTAGCGATTGATTTTGATTGATTTCATCTGTGTTTATTCCGGGAATATGTATAGAAAACACAATAGATCTAGCTAATCTCATATGTTGTAGTTTGTCTCGGGCATCAGGCTTCATTATCGGAACTAAATTAAATCCATCTTTTTCTTCATTTTTATCAATATTCACCGGCTTTTTGGATATTTTCCTAGAAAATGCATATAGATAAGATGATATACTTGGAGATCTCGGTCCATAATGATTGTATTGCATGATAATGACTGACAGTTCTTTATCATAATATACAGCGGTCTCCTCTCCAAAGCCATCTCCATCATTTAATTCAAAATCTTCTATTGGAGCGGCGAGTGGTGTTTTTCCAGGACCAGATGTGCGTATTTTTGTAAAATCTAGGTACCAATTTCCCGATCGGCTGCAAACAGCCTTCTCAAGGCGTACGCTACCATTCGATGTTTGAAAAAAGCGTTCTTCATACGGAAGTATTTTTATATAATTGAGTACGTCATCCAGTGATATATCAGAGCGCTCATGGACTTTAAATGCTATTATTTTCACCTTTGTAATCCCTCAAATTACTGTTTAAAAACGCACAGTCGTACAAATCGACGACCGGAATTTTCAAGCCTTGATCCCCTTTATCAGCCTTACCCCGACCCCACCGCCATTCTCCGGAATAAACTGGACGCCAGCGCCTTCTAGTGCTGAGCGGATAGCCGCCATATTGTTCGGATAAGGAGTGCGCACTCCACGCTCAAAATCCTTGACCGTATGCCGAGATACATTCGCCGCGTTGGATAGAGCCTCTTGGCTCCATTCAATCAAAGCACGGGCGGCACGGCATTGGGCCGGGGTTAAAGCCAATCCTGACAAACTATAGCCTTTTTGGTTGATCTCGTAGTTATATTCAACCATATTGGCTTAACTTGCCTAGTGAGGCAACCGACCGGATGAAAAGCTTGCACCCTTTCCATCCGGCCTAACCACAACCGCTCGTATCAGGAGACGGTAATGGCTAACCACGCCTATACCATGCCCGGCAAATGCTTGGCAGTGCTTACCCTTGCTCGCCTGCATGGCGATGCTCTGGCCGCCATTGGCGCGGCTGGCCTTTGTGTGCTGGCTCTGGCTGGCGCTCTGCACCCCGAACACCTGCAAGCCCCCTCCGGCCAACAGGCACACCACACGCAGCCCCAACGCAAACCCGCCAAGCTTTACATGGCCTGCCTGCTCCCCAGCCCGGAGGTGGCAGAATGAACCAGATGCAGACTGCCCCCACGGGCCTGTCCCGCCGTGGTGCTCTTGCCTCCGTATTGGCTGCCACAGTGGCCGCCATGCCCGTTATGGCCTGTGCTACTACTACCAATGAGGATAGCGCCGCTCTGGCTCTCTGTGCCGCGTTCTGGCGGGTGCATGACCGCATTAGGGCAATGGATACAGACCCGGAGTTACCCTACGGCTCGCCAGAGCAAAAACGGTTTGAGGCGGATCTAGCCAAGCTGTGCGGGCAAGAAGTGGATATTCTAAGCCAGCTTGCCAACACCCCAGCAGGCCAGCAGGGCAAGGCCGCCATCCTGCGGGCAATCCTCCCCACTGCCTTTGCAGACTTTGACCTAGGCATAGAATGTGAGGAGATCCGGCTGGTCCTGAGCCTGCTGGATGATCTGGCCGGAGGGCTGGCAGCATGAGCAAGCCACACCCCACACAAACCGGCCTATCCCGCCGCACAGCACTGGCCGGGGTTCTGGCCCTTGCCGGTAGTGCTACCCCCGCTCTGGCCGCCTATGCCACGCCAGATGATGCGGAATTGCTGCGGGTGGTTCAGGCCGGGCTGGAGGCCGATACAGCCTTTTGCCAGCTATCCGAGGCATGGAGCCATACAGTTGATATACCGCCGCATGTGGAAGCTCAGGAACTCGCTCTAGCAGATGCCCTGTCCGATAAATGGGATGAGGCCGGGAGCCTGCAAGCCCATACGCTGGCAGGGCTACAGGCCAAAGCCCGACTGGCCCTTACCGCCATGCCCCTTAACCGCAACGGCACAGTCAGCCCCGGCGCTCCGGAATACCTTGCGTGGTCGCTCTGCCGTGACCTGCTGGGGGTGGTCGAAAATAGCAATACATCCAAACACCAACAATTTTGATGGACAAATAAAATGGATGTGCTTTTATGCCCCGGTGAACAGAAAGGAGTCGCCGTGGCCACCTATAAGAAAAGCCAAGCTCTTTATGCCTTATGGCGCACATTGAGCAATCCGGCGCTGTCGGGTGCCTGCGAGCGGCCTCCTGCCATTTTCGGACGGCGGTTTGATAAACTGGTTTCCGTGAATATCCCTTTGCTACCAGAGGAACGGGTAGGACAAGCAGGGCAGGACAATCACTTTACACCGGACCAAGTGTTCCTCATGGCTGTAGCCCTGACCATTATGGACTCAGGCCTTGGCTTGGGTGCAACCGGGTTCTTTATCTATCATGCACGGGAAAGCCTGAAAGCGCGTTACAGAGCAATTATGGAAAACCCGCCGTCACCTTTCCCAGAATACGAAAGGGACGATAAGCGCGTTTATCTACTGTTCCAGAACCGCGACATTCAGGAATTTTACCCAGCAATAAACCCCAAAGAAGTTGAGGGCTGGGTAGGAACAGGCATCCCTCCGCTCATTATTAACCCGGTTTATGCGGAGGGTCTCGATGGTCTTAAAGACAAAATGGCTACATACCTACAGGGTGGCAATCATAACCACGTCTTGGTCATAGAGTTGGCTAAAATGGCTTCTGTTCTCACAAACAATCTCAAACAGGCACCAGTTGCAAAACGGGGGCGTCATAAGTGATGCCTTTTGCCTAAAAGACCAACAAAAAGGTGGGACAATGAGGGTGAGCGTACCATTCCCGGCAGCCCCTATTCTGGATGAAACCCGTGTCTATTCAGAAAAATGGGCAGCAGATTTTCTCGGGCTATCAAGCAGGACTCTGCAAAACATGCGCAAAGATGGCGGAGGGCCAATCTTTGTAAAAATCTCTGAAAGGCGCGTGGGCTATACCCTGTCCGCCCTCCGCACATGGGTCGTCTCGCGTTCTGTGCGGAGCACAGCAGACGCCACGGTAAAACTCGGAGGTGTGGCATGAGAACTGCGCTTGCTCCTTTTGCCTTCGATTTTGAAGGCCACGCCGTCCGTGTCTTAACCCGTGATGGTCTACCGTGGTGGGTTCATGCTGATGTGTGTGCTGTACTGGAAATTGCCCAGCCGCATCGTGCCGCTGATCGTTTAGACAGCGATGAAAAGGACCGTCATATTATGACGACCCTTGGCGGTTCACAGGAAATGACCATTATCAACGAGTCCGGCCTGTATTCCCTTATCCTGACCAGTCGGAAAGCAGCAGCCAAGCGGTTCAAAAAATGGGTTACAGCAGAGGTGCTACCAGCCCTCCGGCGCACAGGCACATACAGCATTGGCGCACAGCCTGATATTGGCCATGTCTTGGGCGTTGCCGAAGCTGCCATTCTCGCCAGCCAAAATGCCGTAAGAGTGCTGACGCCTAAAGCACAGGCATATCACAGCCTGACTTGCATGGACGGGCTACATACCCTGACGGACGCGGCCAAGCTATGCGGACAAACCCGTAACCAGTTCCTCAGCAAAATGGAGGCAATGGGCTGGATATACCGCTCTGGTGGCACCGGGCGTTGGCAAGGCAAAGCCGACAAGATCAAAGCAGGCTGCCTGACACACAAATATCACGAAACCCGTGACGAGGACGGCCACCTTAAGGAACGCTCTCAGGTTGTCGTTACTGACCGAGGTGTTGCCAAACTTAAGGTTCTCCTTGCTCGCCTCGACACCATCATGCTGGAAGGGAATGCAGCATGAGAACTGCCCTGCCAACGTGGACGCATGGCGCCATGCTCTCGACCGTGAAAATGGCCAAGGTTGCAAAGCAGTATGAGGAAACACCCTGCACATGGCTGTGGTCGGACTATGATGCTCATGGTCCTAATCTGCTTGCTAGGCTGCTCAATTTCTTGGCAGGTGTTGAGGGATACCTCCCTGAAAGCATGTCACAGCCGAACTTAATCAAAGCCCTCCGGCCTTATGGCATTACGGATTTTGCCGTTGTTCCCTCGCCTATGGCCATTGCCGGGCTGGCAACAGTCTGGCGCTATGTCCTTGAGCTTTTGGAGGCAGATGCCACATTCTCAAGCCTCCTTGTGGACGAAGACAGACCCATACATGCGGCACTGGAGTTTATTCCCATTCGGGCAGCTGGTGCGTTTGCGCGCGGCGCTATGCCGCAATAGCCGTTCATCTGAGGCACTTTTTTGGTTGGAGCAGATCGGCTGGGGCGAACTGCTGGAACTGGCTGACAAGCGCGATCATGCCGCCCGTGAACTAATCACTGGCCGTGCTTTCTGTGAGCCGGAGGGTGGTGTTGCCATTCTCCCCAAAGACTGGTGTGACCATGCAGCGGCCTAACGCCTCCGAACTGGCCCGGCTTCTGGCGGACCACATTACGCGCCTAGCACCTGAACTGCTGCCGCATGGCAAAAAGGACGGAGCGGAATGGCGCGTAGGGTCTTTAGCTGGAGAGCCGGGGCAAAGCCTTGCTGTGCGTCTGACAGGTGCACGGCGGGGGCTGTGGTGTGACTTCTCCAGTGGGGAGCGTGGCGATGCTCTGGATCTTGTGGCCGCCTGCCTGTTTAGCCATAACCGCAAAGACGCAATGGCATGGGCCAACACATGGCTGGGGCTGTCGAACAACGCGCCACATGCCCCCGTCCAGCGCCCTCCGGTTCAAGAAAAACTGAATAGTCCTGAACTGGACAAGGAAGCACAGCAGCGCAGGGCCAAGGCCCGGCGGCTGTGGCAGGACGCAGCGCCCGGCATTGCAGGCTCTCCGGTCGAACACTACCTGCAAGGCCGTGGCATAGACCTGCGCTTGCTTGGTCGTGCGCCGGGTGCGTTGCGCTTCCATCCCGCCGTGTGGTGTGCGGAGGTGCAACGTCCTTTGCCTGCCATGCTGGCCGCAATCGTTGGGCCAACAGGGAAAATGGCTGCGGTGCACAGAACATGGCTGGCACAGGCACCCTCCGGCGCATGGGGCAAAGCTGAACTGGCAAATGCTAAAAAGGTGCTGGGTAGCTTTGCAGGTGGGTGCATCCGCCTATGGCGTGGTGCCTCTGGTGCAGCCCTTGGCATGGCTCCGGATGGTGATGTGACCATTCTGGCGGAGGGCATAGAAACAGCCCTGAGTTGTGCCATCGCCTGCCCGGAATACCGTGTTCTGGCCTCTGTCAGCCTAAGCAACATGGCTGCCGTCAAACTGCCTGACACCATTACCGAAATTATTGTGGCGGCTGATAACGATGCCGGAAATCCGGCTGCGCGTAAGGCGCTGAAAGCTGCCCTTCACCAATTTGCACAGCAGGGCCGCACGGTTCGGCTCGCCGTGCCAGAAATCGAACATGGAGACTGGAACGATGTCCTCCGAAACGAACCAGACACAGGCCGGAACAGGTCGTGAAGGTGTGCGGGCAGCTTTGTCGGGTGCCAAAGTTATCAAACTGAAAAGCGGTAAGGATAAAGACACCAAGAGCAAGCCCTCCGCTAGACGGACAGAAACAGAGGACGGGCGCTTTTTCTGTGACGCTCATGGCCTGTTCCGAAAAGCAGCGGACAACCCCAAAAATGATATGAAACTGTCCGGCCCCATTGAAGCCATAGCCGAAACACGCGGGCCAGATGGCAAAGGCTGGGGCATCCTGCTGGGCTGGATAGACCGGGACGGGCAAAAACATGAACAGGCTTTTCCGCGTAACCTGTTCAGTGGCGATTGTGGCGAACTGCGGAGCCAGCTTGCAGACGGTGGGCTTACACTTTCGGCCATCCCAGCAGCCAAGACAGCCTTTGCAGACTGGCTCAGCAGCGTTTCCACACCAGAGCGGGCACAGTCGGTCGGGCGCATTGGCTGGCATACACTGCCGTCTGGCCGGGCCTATGTGCTGCCAGATGCCACCTACGGCAACATGGACGAACGGGTAGTGCTGCAAACAGCCGAGCCGGAAACGGATCTGTTTGGCATATCTGGCACGGTGGAAGAATGGCAGCAGCACATAGGTTTGCTGTGCCGGGGCAACAGTCGTCTTGTCCTGGCTGTATCGAGTTCATTCGCTGCACCATTGCTCGGCCTGCTGGGGCTGGATGGTGGTGGTATATCGCTCTTTGGTGCCAGCCGGGCCGGTAAGTCCACAGCATTGCTGGTTGCCTCCAGCGTATGCGGTGGCACGGCAGATGCAGGGGCCAAAGGCTATGCCCGCTCTTGGCGCTCTACCTCCAACGGACTGGAAAGCGTTGCGCTGGCAAGTTGTGACGCCCTGCTACCGCTGGACGAAATAGGCCAGCTAGACCCGCGAGAAATTGCCGATGTGAGCTACATGCTTGCCAACGGGCAAGGCAAAGTCCGTGCCAGTCGCACCGGCTCTGCTCGTACTGTTGCGCGCTGGCGGGTGCTATTCCTGTCAACGGGCGAAAAAACACTTTCCGATGTAAACTCCGAGGCTGGCCGGGCCACCAAAGCAGGCATGGAGGTGCGCTACTGTGACGTGCCAGCCGATGCAGGGGCCGGTATGGGCCTGTTTGAGAACACGCACCATCTGGATAGCGCTGGAGAGTTTGCGGATTATCTGGGCAATGCCTGCGGGCAGTTTTACGGCGCACCCTTTCGGACCTTTCTGGAACGTCTGACCGCCCTCATGGCGGAGGAAGGCATACGCCCGCTACGGGAACGCCTGCTGGAGCGTCTGGAAGCCATAGCAACAGGATACCTGCAAAACTGGCCCCGCGCCTCCGGACAGGTACGTTCCGTTGCCCGGCGCTTTGCCATGATTGCTGTGGGCGGTGAGCTGGCAACCACCTTTGGCCTGACCGGCTGGGATGCCGATACGGCAGACGCTCTGGTCAGTCTATGCTTTGGTGACTGGTTACGGGCGCGTGGCACCTCCGGCCGGAGGGAAGACGAACAGGCCGTGCAGCAACTCCGCGACTTCATTGCCCGCAATGGTGCGTCACGCTTTCAGGATTGGGTGGACAAAACAGCGGAAGAATTCCCCCAGTCATGGGATGAAGGCAAACCACCACCAGAGAGATACCGCACACAGAACCAAGCAGGCTGGAGACGCTGGGCCAAAACGCAAGAGGGGCAATGGGGCTGGGGTTACATGCTCACGTCCTCGGGGATGCGTGAAGCTCTGGCGGGCCTGAACCTGCGGGATGCTACCAAGGTGCTGGCCGAGCGTGGTGTGCTGATACCGGATAAAGAGGGCAAATTCTCGCAATCTGTCCGCCCACCGGGGCAAGCTGGCAATATTCGGCTTTATGTGGTGGCCGGAAACATTCTGGCACTCTCTACCGGCAATGAGTGAGTTATGGCCGGAGGGGGCGTGTCTGTCTCCCCTCCGGTCTATTTCCGCTCGGTATGCACCCACAGCATGACTCGCCGTGTCTCTTTGAAGTATACCCCATAGAGACAAATTTGTGAGACAGTGGGTTGGCGGTTTTCTGCGTCTCAAATGGGTTGATTTTTAATTTTGAGACACATAAAAGAGAAAGTCTAAACCCTATTGAGACAAACGAGACGCGGAATGACCATTTACGGATATGCGCGAGTCAGCACGACTGACCAAGACCTGACCATTCAGGAGCAGACCCTTACCGCAGCCGGGTGCACGGTCATTCGCTCCGAAAAGGTTTCAGGGTCGAGCACTAGTGGCAGGAAAGAACTGCAAACCCTGCTTGCCTTCCTCCAGCGGGGCGATGTGCTGGTCGTCACACGCATAGACCGGCTGGCCCGCTCTATTGCTGACCTTCAAACCATTATGATGGAACTCAAGGCAAAGGGTGCAGCCTTGCGCTGCACAGAACAGCCCGTTGACACCAGCACAGCAGCAGGCAAAGCCTTTCTGGATATGCTGGGTGTGTTTGCCGAGTTTGAGACAAACCTCCGCCGGGAACGCCAGATGGAAGGCATAGCCAAGGCTAAAGCGGACGGACGTTATAAAGGACGAAAGCCTACAGCCCGCAATCAGGCCACCGAAGTGCAGGCACTTATGGAGCAGGGTATGAGCGCCACCGAGATTGCCAGCCGTCTTGGTATAAGCCGGGCCTCTGTTTATCGCTGCAAGGATGCAGCCGAGCCTGCGTGAGCCGTGGGCATGGCGTGCGTGGTGTGCGCGGGCAGCGCGCGGGTTTCTTTTCCGATTTTTGAGCATTTCAGAGCTAAAACAGGCCGAGCTATGCACCAAAAGCATAACGAAAAATGTGTATTTTAAGGGGCAAAAAGCAGGGAAAACCAGCCATTTAGAGCGGCAATATCCCTATGAATGGCAGAAAACAGCCATTCATGCTTTCAAAGTGATACACCTATTTTCGGCAGGTGTAACAGCCAGAACAAAAAAGGTGTATCACTTTTAGATAAGTAAATCAGTCACTTATCCAGAGTGATACACCTGTTACACCTGATACACCTTTTTTTGGGTAGGGGTGGTAAGAACGGGAAGGTGTGACGCGGCCAAGGTCATGCGTAAAGCGCATATCTCAACCTTGGCTCATAGGCCGGGGGCTATCGGAAAGTCGGGATGCCCTTGGGCACCGCAACCGCATCAGGCTCACGCGCGGATTTTTTCGGCTGTTTGAAAAAAATCAAGTTTTCAAACGCTGGTGACTGTCATGGGGATGGGGGTATCCAATCTCTAGCGGCCATGAGCACCCGGACCGCGCCATGGGCAAATTTTTGCATCCGCGAAATTGAAACAAAAAGACACACAGGTAGCCGGAGGGCCAAGGCTGTCAGGTTTTTGAGAGAGAAAATCTGTGGCTGGAAAGAACCCTGCCCCATGCCAGCTCAGAAAACGCGGTTTCAAATGACTCCGGATTGACTCCGGAAGCAGGAGAACCCTGCCAGCCTGAAACCTTAAAACCACCAGAAGCTAAGGAAAAGCTTGGTGGGTGCACAAGGACTCGAACCTTGGACCCGCTGATTAAGAGTCAGCTGCTCTACCAACTGAGCTATGCACCCTTACAGCCTATTTGGCTGAAGTGGGGGTCTTTTACCACCCCTTTTAAATAAGCACAAGCCTGAAAATTCAGGATTTTAACAAAGCCAGAACTGTGTCCAACTGATCAAGGCTTTTATAGTGGATTTCCAGCGAACCACCTTTGCGCCCATCAAAATTGACGGCAACTTTAAGCCCCAACTTGCTGGCTAAATCCCGCTCAAGGGCCGCGATTTCGGGATTTCTCGCTTTTTTCTCTTTGACCACCGGAGCGTTGCCCTGCTGCTCCAGCGCCTTTTGCACCAATGCCTCTGTCTGCCGCACGGACAAACCTTTGGCAATCACTTCTGCAGCAGCCGCAACCGCATCAGGGTGCGGGAGCAAGGCTCTGGCATGGCCGGCAGAGAGAGCACCCTTTTTAAGGGCGCCTAGCACGCCAGCAGGTAGTTTGAGCAGGCGCAGCGTGTTGGCAACATGGGGGCGGGATTTGCCAATGGCTTTGGCAAGGTCTTCCTGCGTCAGGCTGTAATCATCCATCAGACGATTAAAGCCCTCGGCCTCTTCCACTGGGTTGAGGTCTGCGCGTTGGAGGTTTTCAACCAGAGCAGCAGCCATGGCATCGGCTTCGCTCAGGTCACGCACGTGCACGGGTACTTCATGGCACTGGGCAAGCTGTGCTGCGCGCCACCGCCGTTCACCTGCAACAATCTGGTACTGGCCTTTTTTATTCGGGTCCGGGCGCACCAGAATAGGCTGCAATATACCACGCTCACGGATGGATGCGGCCAGTTCCTCCAGAGCAGCAGGTTCCATATCCTGCCGTGGCTGGAACGGCCCGGCAACCAGAGCTTCAACCGGAAGAACGCTCACAGACCCCCCTTTTTGTTCAGATTGACCACTTTGCCCGTTGGAGGATACTCCTGCGGGTTCACCCAGTAATGCGGCAAGCCCCCGCCCCAGTTTGGGGCGGGCTGCGGGTTTGCTCCGTGGTGGCGCGCTCATGCCGTTCTCCTCATAATTTCGGCGGCAAGCGCCTGATAGGCCGTCGCCCCGGTTGCACGGGGGTCATATGTCATGACCGGCAAACCATGGCTCTGTGCCTCGGAAATACGAATATTACGGGGGATAATGGTCTCAAGCACATCATCACCAAAAAAGCTGCGGGCATCTGCCGCAACCAGTTCGGACAGATTATTGCGCTTGTCATACATGGTCAGCACAATGCCAGCCACCTTTAGGGTGGGGTTCATGTCTTTGGTCACATGACCAATTGTTTTGACCAGATGCCCAAGCCCTTCAAGCGCGAAGAACTCGCACTGCAATGGGGCTAGAACACCATGTGCCGCCACAAGCGCGTTCAGGGTCAGCAGGCCAAGGCTGGGGGGCAGTCGATGATGATGTAGTCCGTCTGCCCGGCCAGTGGCTCCAGTGCCTCACGCAACCTGTATTCACGACCCTGCGTTTCCACCAGTTCAATTTCAGCGCCTACCAGCTCCGTATTGGCCGCGATAACGGACAGGTTATCAATCTCAGTAGGTTGTAGCAGGTCCTGTGCGGATTTTTCGTGCATGAGCAGCGCATACGCTCCGCCCTTTCTGGCATCGTAGCTGACACCCACCCCGGTAGAGGCATTACCCTGCGGGTCCAGGTCCAGCAGCACAACACGAGCGCCATCGGCTGCCAGAGCTGCGGCCAGATTAATGGCGGTCGTTGTTTTGCCGACCCCACCCTTCTGGTTTGCTACTGCAAGGATGCAGCAGCTTTTGCTGTTTTTGTTAGCCTTCTGCACGATTAAAATTACTCACTTCCAGAATAACACCATCAGGGCTTGTTTTGCTTGGCCATGACCGGACATCAAACCGCCATGTCCGTGCGGCTTCCTCAATTTCCTGCTCGGCCTGCCGTCCTTTTAAAAACAGGCCAACACCGTCAGGCTCCAGCAAGGGACGCGCCCATTCCAGCAACTTCTCCAATGGGGCGAGCGCTCTGGCGGTAACAACCGGCGCGGGCGCACCTCTGCACGGTCCAGCCTGCAGGGCAGAACACTCAGTCGCGCCCCGGTTACTCTGGCCGCTTCGCGCAGAAACGCGGATTTACGCTGATCAGATTCGATCAGCACACCCGGAATATCTGCTGCAATCCCGACAACAATACCGGGAAAGCCACCACCCGACCCCATATCAACAAATTGCCTGCGCCCTTTTATCAAAGGTACAAGCTGTAGACTATCCAGAATGTGCCTCTCCCACAGGTTATCCATATCTTTGGGGGAGACCAGATTGATCCGCTCGTTCCATTTGCGGAGCAGGGCCATATAGGCGTGCAGGCGCTCTTCTGTTTCACGTGAAACATGATCATTTTCAATCAGCATGGACACGCTCCTGGCCTTTGCGCAAATACGCCAGCAGAGTCATAAGAGCAGAGGGCGTTATTCCGGGAATTCTCTGTGCAGCACTAAAGCTTTCTGGTTGGGCCTGTTCCAGCCTCTCCCTCATTTCCGCACTCAGCCCACCGATGCTGGCAAAATCCATTTTTGCGGGGAAGCGGATTTCCGTCTCGGCTTCAAGCTGCTTGATTTCCCTGTTCTGGCGGGTCAGGTAGCCACTATAACGGGCCTGCGTGGTCACATACTGCCGCACACGCTCCGGCACGGCCAGAAACCATGGCGCCACCTGCTCTACAACGCTCTTATCTGCACCATAACCCAGAACCTCCAACAACGTCCGCCGCCTGCCATCCTGGGCAACCTTCATCCCCATGCTGGCAAGCTGCTGTGGCTGCCAGCCCTCTGCTCCAGCACGCTCGGTTGCAGCATCAATTTCTGCCAGATCCCGCTCAAAAATGGCCTGACGAGGCGCTCCAACACACCCCCATTCCACACCCAGCCGGGTCAGGCGCATGTCGGCATTATCTGCCCGTAGAGTCAGCCTGTATTCCGCGCGCGATGTGAACATGCGGTACGGCTCGCTCACTCCCTGCGTTGTCAGGTCATCCACCATGACACCAATATACGCTTTACCCCGGTCCAGACTTACAGAGGGTAACCCACCAGCGCGTCGGGCGGCATTGACCCCGGCCAGCAGGCCCTGTGCTCCGGCCTCCTCATACCCTGTTGTCCCGTTGATCTGCCCGGCAAGGAACAGGCCGGGGCACTGGCGCAGTTCCAACCCTGTTGTCAGCTCCCGCGGGTCAACATAATCGTACTCCACAGCATAACCATACTGCGCGATCACTGCATGTTCGAGGCCGGGGATAGAGCGGATCATGGCGTCCTGCACATGAGCTGGCAGGCTGGTGGAAATGCCATTGGGGTACACCAGATGCCCGCCTTCGTGCTCAGGTAGCGCCTCGGGTTCCAGAAAAATCTGGTGGCTGGTTTTATCTGCAAACCGCACGACCTTATCTTCGATGGAGGGGCAATAGCGCGGCCCCCGACCGGAAATACCTCCCCCATACACGGCCGAAAGATGCAGGTGCTCGCGGATAATATCGTGCGTTGCCGGTGTGGTCGCGGTGATGCCACAGACCATCTGCGGGTTGGTAATGGTCTGCGTCATGCGGCTGAAGGGTTCAGGCACAACGTCACCCCTGTCCTCCGCCAAAGCGCTCCAGTTTATGCTCTTGCGTTCAAGCCGTGCCGGTGTACCGGTTTTGAGCCGCCCCATGCGCAGGGCCATGCTGCGCAGGCGTTGCGCCAGCGCAATGGCGGGCTGCTCCCCAATACGTCCGGCCGGTTTTGACGTGTGGCCAATATGGATGACCCCATCTAGGAAGGTACCGGTTGTCAGCACAACAGCCCCGGCCTGCCATTGCCTGCCATCTTCGCAGACGACGCCACTGACCTGCCCATTGCTCTGGCACAGCAGGTCGGCAACGGCCCCTTCCACAATATCCAGCCCCGGAGTCTGGGCCAGCAGGTCCTGAATGGCCTGCCGATATAACATGCGGTCTGCCTGTGCGCGTGGCCCCTGCACCGCTGGCCCCTTGGAGCGGTTAAGCAGCTTGAAGTGAATACCCGCCTGATCTGCCGCACGGCCCATAAGCCCATCCAGCGCATCGATCTCACGCACCAGATGCCCCTTGCCAATACCACCAATGGCCGGGTTGCAGGACATGGCGCCAACCGTCTTTTTGTTATGTGTGAGCAGGAGCGTTCTGGCACCGCAGCGCGCGGCGGCGGCGGCGGCCTCGCACCCTGCATGGCCACCGCCAACGACAATCACATCATAAGACACCGTCATACCCATAAACCCTGCATCACAACCTTTATTTACCAATACAGAACTGCCCGAAAATGGCGTCCAGCAGTTCTTCCACCCCTACGTGCCCGGTCAACCGCCCCAAGGCGCGCATGGCCAGCCGCAGTTCCTCACCCCGCACTTCCGGCCAGTCCTGCTCAAGCGCTCTTTGCAGGCTGTTGCACGCATCCTGCACGCCGGCACTATGGCGCGCACGGGTCAGCAACGGCATACCGGTAGAAGACGCCGTGAGTGCCTGCACCTTGTGCTCCAGAATCTGGCGCAGTGCATCCAGCCCCTGAGAGTTTTTCAGGCTGACCGGAATAACCGCCACCCCCTCTACCTCGGCTGGAAGAGGGGCCAAGTCAAGCTTGTTCCCTACCAGAAGAGCACCGGGGAAAACACTTTGCGGCACCTGCGTTGCGGCAAACATCTGCACCACACAGTCTGCCTGTTTCACGTGAAACAATGCGCGCTTTACCCCCTCGGCCTCAATAGCATCCTCGGTATCGCGCAGGCCTGCCGTATCCACGAATGTGACCTTGATCCCGGCCAGACTCCCTACAATCTCCAGCGCATCCCGTGTGGTGCCAGCAATAGGAGAAACAATGGCGGCATCACGTTCGGCTAGCCAGTTCAACAGGCTGGACTTGCCCGCATTGGGGGGGCCAGCAATGGCAAAAACTACACCCCGGCGGATACGTTCCCCCCGCTTGCCATCCTGAATATGGCGTTGCATCTGTTCCACAAGCTGGGCAATACCCGCGCGGATTTCAGCCTCCACTTCGGGGGGGATATCCTCATCCGGGAAGTCGATCAACGCTTCCTGGAATGCCAGAAGTTTTTTAAGCTGCTCGGCCCATCCTGCATAAACGCGGCTTAATGCACCATCTGCCTGAGCCAGAGCCTGCTTACGCTGGCTTTCGGTTTCGGCCGCAACAAGGTCTGCCACCCCTTCGGCCTCAACCAGATCCATCCGGTTGTTGGTAAAGGCCCTGCGCGTAAACTCGCCCGGTTCTGCTGGGCGCGCCCCTCCCAGAACAAGAGCGTGAGCAACAGCCTGAATAACGGCAGGCCCTGCGTGGAGGTGCAGTTCAAACCCGTCTTCCCCCGTGTAGCTTTTTGGCCCGGGGAACCACAGGACAAGAGCTTCGTCCAACAAGGTGTCCTGCACATCGGCCTGTTGCCACACGCGCCGCAGAACGGCCTTGCGCGGGGGAGGCAGCGGGCCACAGAGTTTTGCCAGCAGGTCCGCACTGCCTTTGCCGCTCACGCGCATCACAGCAATGGCCGCACGCTCCACCCCTGTAGAAAGAGCAAAAATAATGTCTTCCCCCTGATACCCCACTGCGGTCTGTTCCTTACTGTTTTGCGTGATGCACCAAAGTGTTTTAATGCAGTTTTGTCTGCAAACGTAGATTTAAAAGATGATAAAAGCAGACATATGGGTCACGCGCCCTTCCCTGACGTGTGCTCCCCTGCCTGTTCCGTGCCGACCGGCTGCTCTATATCCAGAAAGTGGACAACATGCCCCAGCTTTCCCTGCACTCCCCTCTAGGACCGCTTACCCTGTCTGAAGAGGATGGAAAAATTATTTCTCTCGATTGGGGCTGGGGGCGGGACCAGACCGAAACACCCCTGCTCACGCAGGCGCGTGACTGGCTGGACCAGTGGTTTGATGACCCGACCGCGCTAGGCGCATTCCCTTTTCCGCTGGAACCTTATGGTACAACTTACCAGAAAAAGATATGGGCCTTTTTACAAGGCATTCCTACAGGAACAACCGCCACATACGGCGAACTGGCACAAAAAGTGGGCGGGAGCCCCCAGTCCGTAGGGCAGGCTGTGGGACGCAACCCCATACCCATTCTTATTCCCTGCCACCGCGTGCTCGCCCGCAACGGCATAGGTGGCTATTCTGGTGATGGCGGCGTGGACGATAAAATATGGCTGCTTGAACTCGAAGGTGTGCAGCTTTCCCCTCAACAGGCACAGGACCGCTGACACCACTCTTTACGAGCTGTTGCCAGCGCCTGTCAGTTATCGCTTATCGCAGTTTTGAGTCAGGTTATTGTAAAAATAGCCTGTTTTACAATTAAACATCGCGGTTCCATCACTTCCCTGCATCGTCTGCGGTGGTGGTTCCTCATTTGGTGTGGCCGGATATTGCCCATAATTCGGGCTGGCGTAATAGGATGGCGGAGCGTAATTGCTCTGCCCTACTCCCTGCTGTACCGCAGGCCCTTCGGGCACAGGTGATGGCGGTGGGGCCGAAGTATACTGCGGCGGATAAGACCCGGAATAACTCTGTGCGTATGTCATGCCACCATAGGCATAAGGCATGGACCACCCCCAGCCCCAACCGGCCCAATAGGGGTTCCAGTAAGAATTCCCCCAATACGGACCCCAGCCGCCATAACCACCGTAGCTCCATAGGCATAGGGGTAGCCCCAACCCCAACCATAGCCGCCTCCCCAGCCCCATGGGCCACCGCCCCAACCGCCGGGACCGCCACCATGCCATCCTCCACCAGGTCCGCCAAAGTGACCACCGCCCCACGGACCACCACCAAAATGGCCACCACCACGCTGGGCATGAGCAGGATGAAAAGAAAGCGTTGTGCCAGCGGCCAGCAACATGGCCCACACGGCTTTTTTTATCTGGCTCGTCTGCATTATCTTAAGGTCCTCGCTCTTGCCTGTTTGGTTAGCAGACAGGAAAATCATGGTCTAAAAATGGGTATGCCGGGCCGCACTGTCCAGCATAGGCTGGATCACTTTATCCAATGCCGCAAAACTGTCAGGTTTGCACGATTCACCTTGCATATTATGAATACCTGATATACCGTTTAAACAATGGAGAAAGCGAGGTGCACTCACCACACCGTTCCGCTTTTGCCCCCTAACAAACCCAAAATTAGGAGGCCGGACACATGGCATGGAAAAAAGCAACATTTGTCTCTCTCTGGCTCGCGGCTCTGAGCCTTGCGATCTGCTCCACTTTTATTTTTGTAACGTGCGGACTCAAGTTTTCGGTTTTCCATGCAGGGCTCGCCGTGCACTGGCAGGATTTTACCGACAATTCCGCCCTTTCTCATTTTCTGTGGCAGTCCCTACCTGAATCCAAGCAGTGGTCCGACTATGCCCTGTCGCTCCCCGGGCTGGTTGCCAGTGCAGCTTTTATTTCCAGCATTGTTCTGGGCACGTTTGCCGCCTTGCAGTTTGAGGAACTCAATCAGGGTATCCAAAAAGACCGGCAAGCCGACATGCGTCGCTGGGAAAGTCTTCTGGTCGGGCAGGTGCATGACGCACACGCAGGTCTTTTTGCCGCCAATACCGCAATGGACACCCCGTATCATACGGTTGCCAAACAAGCCTGAACCTTAAAAGCACGGCATCATCTGCTATACCCCTCACGCTCCTTTAATGGACGTGGGGGGTTTTGTTCATCTCTCGGTATGGCTGGGGCATGGAGTTGGTTTATTAAGAGCCATAAAGCCTTATGGCAGCTGCAATGCGGGCCAGAATCATCTGATGCGGCATTATGCAGTGTTCATTGAGAACAAATACTGCCAGCGTTATCTTAAACAATCCGGGAAAAAAGCCATGGTCGGAGTGAGAGGATTCGAACCTCCGGCCCCTGCGTCCCGAACACAGTGCTCTACCAGGCTGAGCTACACTCCGTAATGGCTGAATGCGCTATACATCTCTCCCGCCATATAAGCAAGAGAGGAAATGCATAAGTCCTTTTTACCTACAGGGCGGACACCGGCAGATCATTCACCTGATCGGCCTGAATGGAGCAGTCCAGAGCTGCCGCTACATCGGGGACAACCCGGATCAGAGCCCGTGCCTCGGCTGAGGCAAACCCCTGACTGACCGCCACATCCAGCATGGCAATCATGGCATCTGCCCAGCCATCCACGTTAATCACCAGAATAGGTTTTTTGTGCTGGCCCAGCTGCTTCCATGTCAGGATTTCCATTGTCTCATCAAAAGTACCAAATCCACCGGGAAGAATCCAGAATGCATCGGCCCTTGCAAACATGATCTGCTTCCGCACATGCATGGAATCCGTAACAATCAGTTCGGATACCTGATCGTGCATACGTTCACGGGTTTTTAAAAATTCAGGAATAACCCCCGTAACAGCCCCACCGGATTTGATAACGGAATCTGCGACCACACCCATCAGCCCATTGGCACCACCACCGTAAATCAGACGGATTTTTTTTTCAGCCAATGTTTTGCCGACCTCTTCAGCCACCTGACGGTAAACAGGTTTATCCCCCATACGGGAGCCACAAAACACAGCCACGGAATGTGCGGTTAAGGACATATAACGTCTTCTCCCTGATGTTCTGGTTTTTATAAATTTCAGCAATTCAAACATATGGGCAAAAAATAATCCATATTTTGCCGTTTTTTATAACCTGCTCATAAGGCTACAATGTTTTACATAAAAGGCAAATATGTGTCGCAGGTCTATGCGATTATGGCCTCTCTGTAACAGAAAAATAAAAATACTGACTTACAATCATGCTTTTTCTAAAACGGTCTGACAACAACCATAATCACAATAACCATCATCAGAACAGTCGGCACTTCATTGGCTATTCTGTAAAATTTTTCGGAATGCTGGTTATTATCCTGTGCAAACCCCCTATACCACCGGCCACAAACCCCCTGAAACGCAAACATAAGCACAACCGACAGCAATTTAAGGTGCCACCAGCCAGCGCTCCAGTCGACCGAACCTGGTGTTAAAACCAGCAAAGTCCCAAACAATAGACTGGAACACATAGCAGGCACCATAATTGCCTTGATCAGCCGACGTTCCATAATTTTAAACCGTGCGCTTTCCGCCGAGCCCACAGCAACCTGACAGTGATAAACGAACAGTCTTGGCAAATAAAACAACCCCGCCATCCACGCCATGACAGACATGATATGGAAAGCAACAAACCACCTGACCCATGGGAGCAGCATGTCAAAAACCATTAGGGTGTGACCTTGACCAGTTTGGAAACGATATCTGCAAAATCAGAAAGGTTATTGATTTTTTCCATACCTTCCCAATCAGGTATTGGCTTGTCCGCTGCGCGGAGCATCACGCAAGCCATCCCGGCTTCAACAGCAGCCTTTGCACCGGGGTCACTGTCTTCAAGCACCACACATTCGCAGGGAAGAACGCCTTCTGCTTCTGCAGCTTTAAGGTACACATCGGGTCGGGGTTTGGGCACACCCATATCCCGCGCCGAATGGATACGCCCGTCAAAATAAGGGGAAAGACTGGTTTTTTCAAATTTTACATCCATTTCCTCGCAGGAAGAATTGGATGCAACCCTTACGGGAATACCGAGCTTTTGCACAAAATCGAGCATAGCATGCACACCCGCAACAGGCTCAACCCCCTCTTTCATGGCGGCGACAAAACGCTGCTGCATTACTGGCTCCCATTGCGGACCGAGCGTTTTGCCTGCGTTATGCTCAATCAGGGGCTGGATGGTCGCCAAAGACATGCCAGAAAACGTCTGTACAGCCAGATGGTCCGGTACATTCCACCCAGCCTCCCGCGCCGCCTGTGCACACAGGCGGCAACAGGTTTCCTCGCTATCAACCAGTACACCATCGCAGTCAAAAATGACCAGTTTGAGTGGTCCGCGAAAAACCTGTGAGAGGGCTTGGGTCATCAGGCTGTTTCCCGCACGGTCCGCACAAGGTCAGCCACATGTTCAACAGGTGTCTGTGGCAGAACGCCATGTCCGAGGTTAAACACATGCGCACGACCACGACCGGCTTCACGCACATGCAGGGCTTCACGCCGCATGGCTTCACCGCCAGCCAGAACCGCTAGCGGGTCCAGATTCCCCTGCAAACCCAGTGTCTGCGGCACCATGTTGCGCACAGCAGCCATGTCTGCTCCGGTATCCAGGGCAAGAACATCAACCCCCGTATCACGCGCATATTCTGCAGCCATAACCCCGGCCAAACGGGGGAAGCCTACAACCCGCACATGCGGATAACGGGCCTTGATTGTCTGCACAATCTGTCGGCTGGGCTGGATAACAAGACGGCGAAATTCCGAAGGAGGCAGAAGCCCGGCCCATGAATCAAACAACATGACGGCCTCAGCCCCTGCTTCAATCTGGGCGCACAGATAGGTCGCCGTTGTCTCGGTCAGCAGGGCCATAAGCCTGTCAAAAAGCGCTGGTTCAGAAAAAGCCATGTTCCGCGTTACAGAAAACTCGCGCGACCCACGACCTTCCACCATGTAACAGGCCACGGTAAAGGGCGCTCCGGTAAAGCCAAGCAATGTTGTTGCCCCCGGTTTGGCCGCACCAATGCTGTCTGGTCCATCTACAGCTTTGCGCAGGCGCGTAAGGGTTTCAAGCACAGGGGCTGTTGCTTCGGCTATCCTTGCAGGATCAAGGGCTTTCAGGTCCTGTTCGGAGCGAATGGCACCCAGAACAGGGCCAGTCCCTTCCACAAACTCCAAGGACTGACCCATAGCCCAGGGCAGGATCAGAATATCAGAGAACAGGATAGCTCCATCCATGCCAAAACGGCGGATAGGCTGTAGGGTCAACTCGGTTGCAATATCCGGGGTCATGCAACGGGTCAGAAAATCTGCCTGTGCCCGCATGGCGCGGAATTCAGGCAAAAACCTGCCAGCCTGCCTCATCAACCACATCGGAGGGGGCCACAGTGCCTCTCCGTTCAGAGTTCTGAGCAGGCGTTTGGCGGGGGGAATATGTGTTTGCGTTGTCATGAGCAGAAGTCCTGCACGTCTTTGTCCGCGCTGTCCACGCCCCTCTTCCTATAAAAAAAGAAAGAAAAAGGTTTGATGAGATATGAGGGTACTGTTGATAACGGGGTACCCGGCATTCCAAAAATGTACCCCATGTTTCCCACAGTGTGTACAGTTTCAAGACCCTTGCAAAATAAAGGGTTTTTGAGGTTATCCAGAAAACATTCCAAGACCCCTGTGTACAACTCACCGGTTCACGGAAGTTGCATGTTGTGCCCGGTACTCGGTAAGGCCATGTTCTGAACTCCGTACAATCCACATGTACCCCGGTACTCAGGATAGTACTCACAGCCCCATTTTCAACCAGTACCTGAAAGAGACTCGCTTCCGTGACCGATTTAGTACTAATGCCGACTCTAATACAGAACAGAGCAGACAAACTGCTTTTGGCCAGTGGTTCTGCTGCCAGGCGGCGTATTCTGGAAAATGCGGGACTGGTCTTTGATGTTGAAGCCTCCTCGGTGGATGAGACCCCTCTCAAGCAGATGGGGCGCCAGCAGAACTGGTCAGCCGATGCTGTAGCGCTCCGCCTTGCAGAGGCAAAAGCACAGTCGGTTCAAAAGCCGGATACGATTGTGATCGGGGCAGACCAGATGCTCAGTTGCGAAGGGGTATGGTACGACAAGCCGGAGGGGCTGGAAGGGGCACGCCAGCAACTGCTCCAGCTCAGGGGCAAAACGCATAGTCTGCATACCGCCGTGGTCCTGTGTTTTAATGGGCAGATTCTCTGGCACCATGTGAGCAGCCCCAGACTGACCATGCGCATGTTCTCCCTTGAGTTTGTAGAGCACTATTTAAGTCTGGAAGGGGCGGCCTGCCTTGGCTCAGTTGGCTCTTACCGGCTGGAGGGCCCGGGCATACAATTGTTTGCGGCCATAGAAGGAGATGCCTTTTCCATTCAGGGTTTGCCGCTTCTCCCCCTTGTTGCTGCCTTGAGAGACCTGAAAGTGCTGCAAGATTGAAAATTAGGGGTTGTCAGCATTTTGAGGAGGTTGTAAGAGGCTCAACACACACAGAGCAGCTGTTGCAAAACAGGACTTGCGAATGTGTGACAGAACAGTGGGGCCATAGCTCAGTTGGGAGAGCGCTTGAATGGCATTCAAGAGGTCGGCGGTTCGATTCCGCTTGGCTCCACCAGTTCTTCTTCCTAAGCCTCTGAAAAATAAATGTTTTTGTGAGAGTTTGGACGCATTAGTCCTCTTTAAACTCTCCATTGCAAAATATCATTCTCCTATCATGCTATGGGGGAGAGTTGTTGTTTTCCAAGGCGAGTAACAGGTTTTAGTTAGGTCACGCCTGAGAAGGCCCTGCCAAACTGTCTGCCTGAGAAAACCAGATGCCCTGTCTGTCTATCTGCAAGGGCAAGAGTGTTTGCAAGCAGGCGTAAACTGTCTTGCCGCGTATTTTTACAGATGTTGCCTTTTTTCAGACATACCCGGGTGCCACAGTCCAATATCAGGCAGGGCAGGTGTCGCTTTGCACTTGATATTGATGATGTGAAGGCTAAATGATGAAAAAAGCTTTGCTGGCAACAACACTGGTTATGGGTCTTGCGGCTTTTTCCGGGTCTGGTGCCCGGGCTGCTGAGGCTGGTTCCACGGTTGGTGCCCCTCCCCCTCCGCCGCCTGAATGTGGGTGTATGCACCATGGGCCGGGGCCTGGTGGGCATATCTTCAAACTGGACGGGATCAAGCTGACCTCCGAGCAGAAAAAGAAGATCAAGGCGGTATTCGATGCCAACAAGCCCGAAGACCCCAAAGCTGGTATGGAGCAGACCCATGCCCTGCAAAGCCAGATTCGCACGGTTCTGACAACGCCGGGGCCGGTGGATCAGGCCAAGTTGCAGGATCTGGAACAGCAGATCAGTGCCTTGCAGACCCAGCATGCCCTGCACAGATTGCAGGTTGAAACCCAGATACACGATATCCTGACCCCCAAGCAGCTCAAGCAGATTGCCGAACAGCCTGATCATCCGCCGGGCCCGCCGCCGGCATGTGGCGGTAAGATGCCCCCTCCGCCCGAAGCACCACAGGGTGGTAAGGAAGGGTAAAAAACCTTACAGGGCTGCCGGGAATAACCGGCAGCCTTTTTTTATAAGATACGTTAAACGAACGGGAGGTGCCCGGTTTTTGGTGGTGGACAAAAACCGGATGGCGGGGGAAGAGTAACGCATTCTTCCTCCGGTAATCCATGAGATGACAGTTTCCTCCGCGGCACCCATATCCCCTTTTCCATTCCGGCTTATTTTTCTTCTGGGTCTGGTTACAGCCATTGGCCCGTTGGCAACGGATATGTACCTGCCTGCTTTCCCTGATGTTGAGCAGGATCTGGGAGGAGGGGCTGGTTCTGTACAGTTTACGTTGGGTGCGTGGTTTTTAGGCTTGGCCTTTGGTCAGTTTTCCCAAGGCCCCCTATCAGACAGGTTCGGGCGTAAGGGGCCGCTTCTTGTGGGGCTTGGAGTTTATGCTCTGGCTTCTGCCGGGTGCGCGCTGGCCAGTAACTATCACCTGTTCTGCCTGTTCCGGTTTATTGGTGCTTTTGGCGGGTCGGCCAGTGCGGTTATTCCACGTGCAATTGTGCGTGATGTCGCAACTGGCAAAAAGGGCGGCCATATTATGGCGCAACTGACACTGGTCTTTGGTGTCATGCCTGTTCTGGCCCCGGGTCTGGGGAGTCTTGTTTTAAAAATTGGTGACTGGAGATGGATATTCTGGATTGGTACGCTCTACGCTGTGGCGGCCATTGTGGGTGTTCTGGTTATGCTGCCCGATACGCTGGCAGTTGCAAAACGCATCCGCTTCCGCCCGGTGGAAATACTCTGGCGTTACCAGAATATCCTGTGTGAACCTGTCTTTTTTTCCAATGCGCTGATTACGACTTTTTCTACTTTTGTCATGTTTGCCTATCTGGGCAGTGCTCCTGTCCTGTTTGAACAGACATTGCATTTTTCGCCTGGCGCATTTGGTATTTTCTTTGGTGCCAATGCGGCCTCCTTTATTCTGGGCACCCAGATCAACGGATGGCTGATACACCGGGTGCCTATGCCCGCGCTACTTGAAGGTGCCATTCTGTGGGCCTTTGCCATTGGGTGTGTTTTTGTGGCTCTGGCGCTTGCCGGTGTGGTGGGGGCAGCCCACCCATGGCTGACCTGTGGCTTTATTGTGAGCATAACTGGCGCATTAGGTTTATTGGCCCCAATGGCACGGTCATGTCTTTTTCCCGGCATGGGCACCATGCTGGCAGTGCTTCTGCCCTGCTGGGGACCATGCAGTTCAGCTTTGGTTCACTCAGCAGCGTGCTGGTTGGTCTGCTCCCCGGTGGAGGGGCCATTCCAACAGCAGTGGGGATGATGACGGGGGTGGTCGGCATGGCAATAGGCAATATTCTGCGGCGCAGAACATCCGACCAGCATGATGCTGAGGAGTAAAAGCTCCTCTTATTTGGTTTTCTGGAGTTGGCTGTCGTCCTGTTTGCCATAAACAGCCTGTGCCTGTGGCGTAATGGTATGCCCGTTATCCGTGCGCATGGGGCCTGCGGAGCCTCCGCCATCATACATGGGGGGCAGCACTTCGTAATGGTCTTCGGGCTTGGGTGGGGTGTCAGGCTTTTTTATGCCTGCCGCTTCCTGTGCGGCTTCCAGTTTTTCCTGCCGTTCAACATCTCTTTGTGCTGCTCGCGCCTCGGCCTGTGCGGCCTCGGGCAAAAAGCGACCGGGTCGTTCGGGAGGGAGATCAATATTGTCTCCCTCAATCAGATGATGCAGCCTGCTAGGAGAGGAGCAAGCAGGAGCAGGCTACCAAGATATGTGCTGTTTTTTTCCCAAAAGCATGGGCATGTCCGAGGCAGAGGGAAAAAACGTCAGTCAGCCTTCAATACGGCGCGCTTCATCTGGCAGCATAACGGGAATGCCATCAAGAATGGGGAAGGCCAGCCCCGCTTTTTCGCTGACCAGTTCGTTGGTTTGGGCATTAAAAACCAGCGGTCCTTTGGTTACCGGGCAAACCAGCATGGACAAAAGGCGCGGGTCAAGTGGTGCTGTATCGGACATAAAACGGTTCCCACATCATATCATCAGGAAGGAGGGCCTTCCTGCTCAGGGCCGGACAGGTCTAGCAGTGTTTGCAGGACCCGCACACGGTCTGTCAGATTTTCTGCATCCAGCAATGCCTGTTTTTCCGCCGGAGGGAAAGGACAGATCATGGGTAAAGTGACCAGAAGCAGGCTGTCATCCATCTGTTCTATCAAGGACCAGCGCGCACTCAGCCCTTTTTTTTGAAAATAAAGCTTGAGCGAGTGCAAAAGCTGGGCGCGGTCAAACGGTTCGGACGGAATTTCGTTCAGGTCTCCCGCAAAGGAGGAGACATCTATCCGCGCAACCCGGTAGCCACGGCGTAACCCCGTCTCGCGGAGCAGGCGGAAGCGGAGCAGGCCGGTCAGGGTCATGGCGTAGGTGCCATCGGCCCGCTCGGTCATGGAAGTCAGGCGACCAAGGCAGCCAATGGAGTAAAGGGGCGGGGCCTCGTTTTCCTCGTCCTCATCTTCCTGCCAGCGGGGCTGGATCAGCCGATCAGCCTGTGCGATGCCAGAGCATCTTCCACAAGGGCAATGTAGCGTGGCTCAAACACATTGAGTGGCAGCTTGCCCCGGGGCAGCAGCAGTACACCGCTGAGTGGGAAAAGCCCGATTTCTGGCGGAATATCAGCCAAGGTCATGTCCCCCAGCCGCGGAATGCGGCGGGGAACATCATCCTCGACAAAAGGGAGAGTCGAGCGGGGCAAGGGTCAGGAAAACAGAAGGGAGGAAAGACGGCGGCGGGACAGAAGCGTTGCCGGGTCCTCGTTCCCCCATGCTTCAAAAAAGCGCAGGAGCTGCTGGCGGGCTGCGCCGTCTTTCCATTCCCGGTCCGCTTTGATGATGTGGAGCAGCTCGCCTGCGGCTTCTTCACGCTGTCCTGCGGCGTTCAGGGCCGTGGCCAGTTCGCAGCGGGCGTCATAATCCTCGGGGTTGGCATCAAGCCGTGCGCGAATACCCTCCATGGCCTGAGCAGCCTGACGGCCTTCCTTTTTCAGTTCAAGGGCTGCGCGCGCTCCGGCTACTTCGGGGCTATCAATAATTTTTGCAGGGACATCGGCCAGAGCAGCATCTGCGGCCTCTTCATCATCCAAGGCCAGCATGGCGCGGATCAGCTGCCCAGGCTTTGGGGTTTTCGGGTTCTTCACCAATGACGGCAGAATACATGGCGGCTGCCTGAGCGGGCTGTCCGGTTTCCATGGCCACATCGGCTTCGTGGAGTTGTTCGGTGGCTGGCAGGGTGCCGCCACCGCTGGCCTTGAGCAGGGTTTCTACAAACTTCTTCACTTCGCTTTCGGGGAGTGCTCCTTGGAACACATCCAGAATCTGCCCTTTCCAGAAGGCAGCCACCAGTGGAATGGACTGGAGCGGCAGGCCCGCCTGTGCCAGTTGGCCTGCCAGTGCGCGGTTGGCCTCGATATCGATTTTAACTAGCCGGACCTTGCCTTTGGCGGCGGTTACAACTTTTTCCAAAATGGGGGTCAACTGCTTGCACGGGCCACACCATTCCGCCCAGAAGTCCACCAGAACAGGCACTTCCCGGCTGGCGTCCATGACGTCATGCATAAAGCTGGCCTGTGTGCCATCGGTAATGATTGGTGCAGCATCTGAGCCACCAAAGCTGTTGTGCGCCGCCGGGGCGGGCTGACCGATCAGATGCTCCATCTGGTTTTGTTCCTCAAATTTCTGTCACGCAGGCAAAATGGCGCCTGCCGTGCTTTTGGCCACAGTACATACTTGTGTGAGTAAATGGTCAATCATGTTTGCAAGCGCAATGGCCAGAATGGCGGAACTGGGCATTTTGCATGGCCCGGGGTTTTGGTGTGTTTCATGGATTGCATAGGAGCGGATTAAAGCGCCATAATAGAGGACAAAACAGGAACGGTGGCAGAGAGCTCTCCATGGCAAAATCAGGTCTTCCCGGTCAGCACAGCATTCGGGTGCGTGGGGCACGTGTGCACAACCTGAAAAATATTGATATCGATATTCCCCGTGACCGGCTGACGGTTGTGACCGGGCTTTCAGGCTCGGGCAAATCGTCCTTGGCGTTTGATACCATTTATGCCGAGGGGCAGCGCCGCTACGTGGAGAGCCTGTCCGCCTACGCCCGCCAGTTTCTGGAGCTCATGGGCAAACCGGATGTGGACTCCATAGAAGGTCTGTCCCCCGCCATTTCCATCGAACAGAAGACAACATCCAAAAATCCACGCTCCACGGTTGGCACGGTAACGGAAATTTATGACTACATGCGCCTGCTCTGGGCGCGGGCGGGTGTACCCTATTCCCCCGCAACCGGCCTGCCGATTGAGGCGCAGACAGTCACCCAGATGGTTGACCGCATTATGGCCATGGCCGAGGGGACGCGGCTTATGCTGCTCTCCCCCGTGATCCGCGACCGTAAGGGCGAATACCGTAAGGAACTGGCTGAGCTTCAGCGCAAGGGGTTTACC
The DNA here is from genome assembly GCF_000613865.1 of Acetobacter okinawensis JCM 25146. Taxonomy (GTDB): domain Bacteria; phylum Pseudomonadota; class Alphaproteobacteria; order Acetobacterales; family Acetobacteraceae; genus Acetobacter; species Acetobacter okinawensis. The sequence continues at coordinate 7,558 of NZ_BAJU01000011.1, read as the reverse complement.
CGTGTGCGGGTGGACGGCACGCTGTATGACATTGCAGATGTTCCCAGCCTTAACCGCAAACTGCGCCATACGGTCGAGGTGGTTGTGGATCGGGTGGTGGTTAAACCTGATGTACAAACCCGCCTGGCTGACAGTTTTGAAACCGCATTGGCCCTGAGCGAGGGCATTGTCTATGCCGAGGAAGTGCTGAAGGACGAAACACGAGAGCCTGAAAAACTTGTGTTTTCTTCACATTTTTCCTGCCCTGTCAGTGGTTTTACACTGGAGGAGATAGAACCGCGCCTGTTTTCCTTCAATGCCCCCCAAGGCGCTTGCCCCGCGTGTGATGGTCTGGGGGTAGAGACGTATTTTAACCCCGTTCTGGTTGTGCCTGATATTACCCTCTCTCTTGCAAAAGGGGCCATTGCACCATGGAAAGATGCAAAATCACCCTTGCTTGAGCAAACGCTGGAAAGTCTGACACAGCATTTTGGTGTCAGCATGACCACACCATGGCGTGACCTACCGCAGGAGGCCCAGACCGGAATCCTGTATGGTGTTGAGGAGAACATAAGTTTTACCTATCAGGATGGCAAAAAAAGCTATGTGGTCGAACGTCCGTTTGAAGGGGTGCTGACCAGCCTGCAAAAAAGACTCGCCAATACGGATAGTGTTTGGGTCAAGGAAGAACTTTCCCGCTACCAGTCAGAAAAATTCTGCCATGTCTGCCATGGTGCGCGCCTGCGTCCGGAGGCCCTGTCTGTGCGGGTGGCGGACAAAACCATTGCACAGGCCAGTGACCTGTCTATTGGTCATGCGCTGGACTGGTTTGACACGGTTATGCCTACCCTTACCCCCCAGCGTGCGGAAATTGCCCGGCGTATATTGCGTGAAATTCTTGACCGGCTGAAATTTCTGGATGATGTAGGGCTGGATTACCTGACCCTCTCCCGCGGGTCGGCTACTGTCGGGGGGAGAAAGCCAGCGCATTCGTCTGGCCAGCCAGATTGGTTCGGGCCTTACAGGTGTACTTTATGTGCTGGATGAACCCTCCATTGGCCTGCACCAGCGCGATAACGAACGGTTGTTGGGAACACTGGATCGTTTAAAAAACCTTGGTAATACTCTTATTGTTGTTGAACATGATGAAGATGCGATAAGGAGTGCCGACTGGCTGGTGGACATGGGGCCAGCCGCGGGTGTGAATGGTGGGCAGGTTGTGCTCAGGGAACACCTGAGCAGGTTGCCAAAAATCCGGATAGTCTGACAGGGGCTTACCTTTCAGGCCGCAAGCGGATTGAGGTCCCCCAGCAGCGCAGGCCCGTGAACAAAAAACGGATGCTGACCGTGGAGGGGGCTTCTGGCCATAACCTCAAGGACGTGACGGCCCATTTTCCCCTTGGTACATTTACGTGCGTGACTGGTGTTTCAGGCAGTGGCAAATCCACACTGGTGATTGACACGCTCTACAAGGCGCTCTCGCGCCAGCTTATGGGGGCTGCGACCTCTCCCGAGCCATACAAAAAAATAAAAGGTATGGAGCAGCTCGACAAGATTATCGATATTGATCAATCCCCCATCGGTCGTACACCCCGATCCAACCCCGCAACCTACACAGACCTGTTTACCCCGATCCGCGACTGGTTTGCAGAACTGCCAGAGAGCAAGGCACGTGGCTACAAGGCAGGACGCTTCTCCTTCAATGTCAAAGGGGGGCGGTGCGAGGCCTGTCAGGGCGATGGTGTGCTTAAAATAGAAATGCACTTTCTCCCCGATGTGTTTGTGACCTGCGATGCCTGTAAAGGTGCGCGCTATAACCGTGAGACACTGGATATTCGCTTCAGGGGCAAAACCATAGCAGATGTTCTGGCCATGAGCGTGGATGAAGCCTACCCACTTTTTTCTGCCCAGAACCGGATACGTGACCGACTGGCAATTTTGCAAAAAGTGGGTCTGGGCTATGTGGCGTTGGGGCAGCAGGCCACCACGCTCTCTGGTGGGGAGGCGCAACGCATCAAGCTCTCCAAGGAACTGGCACGTAGGGCAACGGGCAGGACCGTCTATATTCTGGACGAACCCACAACCGGGTTACATACAGAAGACGTTAGAAAACTTTTGGAAGTTTTGCATACCCTTGTGGACCAGGGGAATACGGTCATTGTTATTGAGCACAACCTGGAAGTGATCAAGACCGCTGACTGGATTATAGATGTTGGACCGGAAGGGGGCGATGGTGGAGGCACCATTGTGGCGGAGGGTACGCCCGAAGCGATTGCCGCATGTAAAAAAAGCTATACGGGTCAGTTTCTTGCGCCCCTTCTGGTACAAAAATCATGAAAAAATGCTTTATTTTTAGTCTATTTTTGGGGGTAGCTGTACTATCCCCCCTGCCTGCGCAGGCACAGTGCCTGCAATTACCCAAAAGCGTTCTGTTTGAAAAACTGACATGGACAGAAATTGCACAGGATATATCATGTGGTTTTACAACCATTATTGTGCCTGTGGGGGGTACGGAGCAGAGTGGTCCATACATAGCTGTTGGCAAGCATAACAGCCGGGTTCTGTATCAGGCAGAAAAAATAGCTCATCAGTCAGGCAAAACACTGGTGGCTCCTGTCGTGGCTTACGTGCCGGAGGGCGGAACAGCTCCCCGTACATCGCATATGCGTTTTCCCGGTACCATTACGTTACCACCTGACGTATTTGCAAAAATGCTCTCCTCCATTGCAGAGAGTTTTCGGGTGCAGGGGTTCAGGCTGGTTGTGCTGATTGGTGATCATGGCGGTTACCAGAAGGAGCTGGAAAAACTGGCGGCCCAGCTTACGGTAAAATGGCAGGCGACCGGGGCGCGCGTGCTGTATGTGCGCGATTATTATGATGTACTGCCCCACCAGTATAGTGAGTGGTTGCGGCAGAACGGGTACAGGCTGGATGTCGGCCAGCATGCCGATATAGGAGATACATCACTTATGCTCGCGGTTGACCCTTCCATGGTGCGGGAGGAGGCTCTGCGCCATGCCCCTAACCCGACCAGTGCGCAGGGTATTTATGGGGGAGACCCGCGGCGTGCCACATCCACACTGGGGCAACCGGGCTTGGCTATGCAGGTGAATGCAGCGGTTAAGGCCATTGATGATGCACGGAACAAATAAATACTTAAAATAATTTTTGCCATAATAATAAATGGAAGATTTTAACCACAGCCGAATAGACGTTATTTACCCCGCGTGGTAAATGCGAAGCCTCATCAAGGTCTCGAATGATAACAGGCACAGAGGGGTCTGGGTTATGGGTTTTAAGCAGTATCTGGTTGCAGCGGTTGCCATTGCAGGCATGAGCGCTGGCAGTGTGGCCGGTTGGGCGCAGGATGTTGGTGCACCGTCGGCTACGGGTGTAGTCCCGCCTGTGGCTTCTGCGGCATCTGGCGTGCAGACCATTCCCGGTATGCCCGCGGTGGCCAACCCTGATAATTTGTACAGCGAAACAGGGGCCACGCACATTGCGCCCGACGTCGCGCAGGATCCTGCGCGGGTATATGTTCCCAACCTGCGCTCCAATGATGTGGATGTAATTGACCCGGCAACCAACAAAGTGGTGGACCGTTTTTCGGTTGGTAAAAGCCCCCAGCATGTTGTGCCTTCATGGGATTTGCGCACCCTGTGGGTGACCAATAATGCCGAAGGTACCATTCATGGCAGCCTGACCCCGATTGACCCGCGTACGGCACGTCCCGGCCCGTCCATTGCGGTGGATGACCCGTACAACATGTATTTCACGCCCGATGGCAAATCCGCCATTGTGGTGGCCGAAGCCCGTAAACGTCTGGACTTCCGTGACCCGCACAGTATGCAGTTGCAGCAGTCTATTGATGTGCCGGAGTGCAAGGGCGTCAATCATGCCGATTTTTCCATAGATGGGCGTTACGCCATTTTCACATGTGAATTTGGCGGCCATCTGGTCAAGGTGGATATGGTGAACAAAAAGGTACTGGGGTACCTCAAACTGTCCAGTGGCGGTATGCCGCAGGACATTCTGGTCTCCCCCAATGGCAAGACCTTTTATGTGGCCGACATGATGGCCGACGGCGTGTTTCTGGTCGATGGGGACACGTTCCGTGAGATTGGCTTTATTCCTACAGGTCTTGGGGCTCATGGGCTGTATCCCAGCCGCGATGGTACCAAAATGTATGTTGCCAACCGGGGTTCCCACCTGATTCATGGTCGCCCCCACAGCAAGGGTGGTGGGGTTTCGGTTATTGATTTTGCAACCAATAAGGTTGTGGCGACATGGCCTATTCCCGGTGGTGGTAGCCCCGACATGGGCAATGTCAGTGCGGATGGTAAGGCCCTGTGGCTGTCTGGCCGTTTTGATGATGTTGTCTATCGTATCAACACGGATGACGGGAGCATGATCAGCATTCCGGTCGGGCAGGAGCCGCATGGGCTGACCGTATGGCCTCAGCCTGGCCGTTACTCCATTGGGCATACAGGTATCCTGCGCTAGAAAAACACAGGGTTTATGGACTGCTGAAAAGCCTTTCCCCATAATAGGGGAAAGGCTTTTTTATTGCGTTATGGGAGCGTGGCATGGCGGACGGGAACAATAATCAGGCGTTGCAGAAGCTCTCGCCCAACCGCACACTTTCTGATGAACAGATGGCATTGTGTGAACGTGTTTTGCAGTTCTGTCAGGACAATGTTGCATCTGGTCATGCAGTTTTTGTGATAAAAGGAGATGCAGGGACCGGAAAGAGTATTGTTATCAATAAGATATTTAATGAATTACAAAAACTGTCCCGAGAAAAATCTCAGCCCAATGCGTTATCGGGGACAAAAAACTACCTTCTGGTCAATCACCCGGAAATGATGAAGCTTTACCGCAATATCGCGGAAAAATCCCGTTACGTAAAAAAGAAGGATTATGAAAGGCCAACAAGTTTTATCAATACCATGCACAAAACTGGGCAGGTCGCGGATATTGTTCTGGTGGATGAGGCGCATCTGCTTTTAACAAAAGCTGATAAATACAACAGGTTTGTGCAGGACAATCATCTTGAAGAAATTCTTAAATGTGCTCGGGTTGTCGTGATTGTTTTTGATGACAAACAGGTGCTCAAGTTTAAAAGCCACTGGACGGAAGATGATCTGGAATCCGTTCTTGCGCAAAAGCATGTCCAGGTCTTTCATCTTCAAAACCAGTTCCGTATGCAGGCCAGTGTCCAGACCTTGGAGTGGATAGAGCAGTTTTTCAAAAAAACAGTTCTGCCCGTTCCTTACGATCCATGTTTTGATCTCAGGTTTTTTGAGGATGCACAGGACCTCTATGATCTGGTGCGCCAGAAAAATGCGGAATTTGGTCTCTCCCGCATGGTGGCAACATATGATTACCCTTACCGTCTGGATGGCCGCGAGCATTTTGTAACCGAGGGGCGCTTCCACCTGAAGTGGGACATCGCAAAACCGGAATCCCGCCTGCCCTGGGCCGAGCGGGCCGATACAATAGACGAGGTTGGGTCCGTCTATACCGTGCAGGGGTTTGACCTGAACTATGTGGGGCTGCTGCTAGGCCCGTCAGTGCGGTATGATGCACAGGCCGACACCCTTGTGCTGGACCCGACCCGGTACGAGGACAGCGCGGCCTTTGCTGGCCGCAAAGGCCTTGCCCAGCCGGAGCAGACCATGGAGCGGATTATGCTCAATGCGATCAATGTGCTTATGACGCGCGCTGTCAGGGGGCTGTATATCTACGCGCATGATCCCGCGCTACGGGCCCGTTTTGGCCAGTTGCAAGGCGGGAGCATGGCGGGTTGAGGATGAGGCCAAAGCTGCTCCCAACATGGCAGCTTTGTGCGTGGAGCAGGTGCCCGCCGCATAAAACCGCCAGATTTTGCACGGGAGCAGGCATTTTCTGCACGAAAATTTTCATACAGAACTTGTTCTGTCCTCATTCTGGTGCCAACTGAATGCAGAGACATACGCTACCCTACAGATCGGACACTTCCGCCATGTTCATAGAAACCGAAGGTACTCCCAACCCCGCAACACTCAAGTTCCTGCCCGGTCAGGCCGTGGTGGGCGATGCAGGAACCATAGATTTTATTGATGCCGATGCCGTAGCGGGGCGTTCGGTGCTGGCCGATGCGCTGTTTGCCTTGCCCGGCGTTGCGCGCGTTTTTCTTGGGAATGACTTTGTCTCTGTTACCAAGGCCGACAGCGCGGACTGGGAAGAACTGCGTCCGTTGGTGCTGTCCACGCTGATGGATCATTTTGTGGCGGGCCTGCCGGTTGTAGCGGAAGGCGTTGCCGTTCATGAGGACGAGATTGCGCCAGAGGATGCGGAGATTGTCGTCCAGATCAAGGAACTGCTGGACACGCGCGTACGTCCGGCGGTGGCGGGGGATGGCGGCGATATTGTTTTTCGCGGCTACCGTAACGGCATTGTGCGCCTGACCATGCAGGGTGCCTGCTCTGGTTGCCCGTCCTCGCGCGCAACGCTCAAGCATGGGGTGGAAAACATGCTCAAGCACTATGTGCCGGAGGTTGTCTCGGTCGAGCAGGTGGACTGAGCATAACCACGCAACCAGAGCATGCTCTTTTCGGGGGGGAAGTCTTGGCTTAAAGAAGGGAGCGCGCCACAGTAATCCGGCGCAGTTGGAGGCAGGACGGAACATGTTGGACGCAAGTGGGTTAGATCTGCTGTTTACAAAGGCGCGTACCCCCCTGCGCTGGACTACCCGCCCTGTAGAGGAGGAACTGCTGCGCCAGATATATGATCTGGTGCGTATGGGCCCGACCTCTGGCAACTGCTGCCCTGTGCGTGTGGTTTTTCTTGTTGGTTCCGCCGCGCGTGAAAAGCTGCGCCCTGCCCTGTCCGCAGGGAATGTCAACCGGGTTATGGGCGCTCCGGTTATTGCCATTGTGGCCCATGACCCGCTCTTTTTCGAGCAGCTTCCAAAGCTTAGTCCGGGGGAAGAACTGCGGGCATGGTTTGCCGCAGATGTTGGCCTGTCGGAAGAAACCGCGTTTCGCAACGGCACCTTGCAAGGTGCGTACATGATTATGGCCGCCCGCGCACTTGGGCTGGACGTGCTGCCGGTTTCAGGGTTTGACCAGTCTATGGTGGAGGACGCCTTTTTGGTCGAGCAGGGCTGGCGCGCCAACTTTTTGCTCTGCCTCGGGTATGGAGACTTTGCGGATTTGCCCGAGCGCGCTCCACGGCTTGAGTTTGAACAGGCCTGCCGGATTATCGATTAGTGGCACAGCGTATTCTGGTTATTGACGGCAGCCCGGCGGGCGATAGCGCGTGCGGCACGGCAGCCTGTGTTGTCCATGCCTGGGACGGGCTGCGTGTTCTCACCCTCCAGCGGGAGGCAGGTAAACAGGCAGCAGAAGGGGTTAGCCTGCTGGCGGCAGAGGCTTTGCAGCAGGCAGGCTGGTCGCGCGCGCAGGGGACTGCGCCCGATCTGGTGGCTGTTGTTGTGGGGCCGGGGTCGTTTACTGGCCTGCGGGCGTCCTGCGCTGCGGCTGCGGGCTATGCCGTGGGTGTGGGGTGCCCGGTTGTCGGGGTTACACGGGCCGAG
>NZ_BAJU01000012.1 GCF_000613865.1 Acetobacter okinawensis JCM 25146 | reverse complement strand
CTGCTGGCCAATTTTGGCCAGCGTGGGAACCCGCTGGCCTGCCTGCGCAGGTTTGACGCGCTGCTGGCGCGCCAGCACGCAGGGGTACAATTGCTCTCGCTCTTTGAGCGTAACCCGGAACTGATTGATCGTATCGCCAGTATTTTTGATGCCTCGGCCTTTCTGGCGGACCATCTGGCAGACAAGCCCTCCGCACTTGAGGGGCTATTGGCCCCCGAGCCGGAGGAAGGGCGCAATGTTGTCGCCCGGCTGAAAATGCTGGCTGGCGAGGTTGCCGATGTGGAGGAACTGCTGACCACCCTGCGCCCGCTCTTGCGGGGTGAGGAGTTCCGCCTCTCCGTTGCTTTGCTGGAGGGCCGGATCAGTGAGGATGACGCCGAGCGTGAGCGCACCCTTCTGGCCGATACGATCATGGGGGTTATCAAGCAGGCGGTGGAGCGTGACCACGTGCGCCGTTATGGCCGCGTCCCCGGCGGGGGCATGGCCGTTATTGCCATGGGCAAGGCTGGCTCGCGGGAGATGATGCCCGGCTCCGATCTGGACCTGCTTATGGTGTTTGACCATCCGGAGGACGTACAGGCCAGTCAGGTTCCTGGCAAAAAGCAGAATAACGGCACGGGGCTTGCCCTGTCGCAGCCTCGGTCGGTGGCTGTGGGGCAGTATTATACCCGTCTGGCTCATGCCTTTATTGCCGCATTGACTGCTCCCGGCCCAGAAGGTCCGCTTTATGCGGTGGACATGCGGCTACGGCCCTCAGGGGCGGCTGGGCCGGTGGCTGTGCCACGCACGGCATTTGTGCGCTACCATACAGAGGCCGCATGGACATGGGAGTGCATGGCATTGACCCGTGCACGGATCGTAGCAGCACCCGCGTCCCTACGTCGCGCTCTGGCGCATGATCTGGGGCGTGTGCTGGATGGGAGCATCCGCGCAATCCCGCCCACACGCGCGGCCTTGCTGGCCGATGCGCGGAACATGCGGGAGCGTCTGGCGCGCGACCTGCCTGCTAGCTCTATATGGGACATAAAACGCCGGGCAGGGGGGCTTATGGAGGTGGAGTTCATCGCCCAGATTTTTCAGCTTGTCGCAGCGGACCCCATAGCCCGTAGCCCGTCCACCCGGCTGGCTCTGGGGCGGCTGGAGCGGTGCAGTGTGCTGGATGGAGCCGATGCAAAACTATTGAAGCAGGCAGATTTTTTCTGGCGGCGATTGCAGGCTCTGCTGCGTTTGCTCTGTGGTCCCGTCCCCCCCAAGGAACTGGAGGCGGATATGGTGCCGGCAGCCCTGAATATCCTGCTCAGGAACATGAAGGCCCGTACCCTGCCTGAACTGATGGAACGCGCCAACCTGCTGGCGCGTGATGTCCGCACCTGTTTTGAAAAACTGGTCGGCCCGCTTGCGCGCACGGAGTCAACCGAACGTCCCGAAGGCTGAACGCGGGCCGGTCGTTCCCTTTAATGGAGTTGAAGATCATGGATACAAATACCCCCCTGCAAGTTGGGGATAAGGCTCCCGCCTTTAGCATGCCTGCCAGCGGCGGGCGTACGGTGCAGAGTGCCTCCCTTAGCGACAAACCTTATGTGCTGTATTTCTACCCCAAAGCCGATACGCCGGGCTGCACAAAGGAAGCCTGCGGGTTCAACGAGGCCCTGCAGGCATTTGAAAAGGCCGGGTTGAGCGTGATTGGCGTCTCACGCGATCCAGTTAAAAAGCTGGATGCCTTTGCCACAAAATACGGCCTGACATTCCCCTTGGCATCAGACGAGGCCGGGCATGTTACCGAGGCCTATGGCGTCTGGGTGGAAAAATCTATGTATGGCCGGACCTATATGGGTATCGAGCGCGCCACGTTCCTGATCGATGCGAGCGGGAACATTGCTTACATCTGGCCCAAGGTCAAAGTCAGCGGCCATGTGGAGGCGGTGCTGGCACAGGCCAGCACCCTGAATGGCACACCAGACTGATCTGTCCTGAGTAGGCGCTGGGCCGGTATAAGACTAGCGCCCGACAGGTAGGGTTTACCAGCCGGAGTAATAGCCGCCGGGCGCTGCATAGTAGTAGCCCGGTGGCGGCCCCATGGGGGCAACCGGCACCATGTAAACACGGGGCGGAGGAGGTGGAGGCGGCGGCGGTGGGGCATAACCATACCCGTAGCCATAACCGCGCGGGCCATCGCTCATGGCGGCCCCGGCCAATGCGCCAACTGCCAGCCCGCCAATAAGGGCGCCAGCTATGGCGCCACCATCACCATGGTGGTGGTGGCCACCCCAGCCGGGGCCACCTCTCCCCCAACCGGGGCCACCGCCACCCCAGCGTCCGGGCTGCGCCTGAGCGGAGGGCAGAGCTGCCAGACCAAGACCCGCAATAACGGGCAGAGCCATCAGAAATTGTGTCATGCGGCGCATGATGCGTGCCTCCTTGGAGCAGGGTGTCATGCTGCTCCATGTTTTTGTTCTCCCTTAAATATCGATCGGCTTGTGGCAAATTAAAGGCTGCACCCTGTCCTTTTGTTGATGGTGCAGCAGGCTTGCTTAGGGTGTGCTGTCGGGTATGGCGCTGGTTTTTGGCAGCGTCAGCGCCGTTGCAAGGGTGGCCAGCGCACAGGCAGAGACATACCAGGCAAACCAGCCCTCATGCCCGACATGCTTGCACCACAAGGCAATATATTCGGTTGTACCCCCAAAAATGGAGACGGTCAGCGCATAGGGCAGGGCCACACCCAGTGCCCGCACGCGGGTGGGGAACAGCTCGGCCTTAACAATGGCGTTGATGGATGTGTAACCTGACGCCACGAACAGGGCTGCTACGATCAGCCCGAATGCCACCCAGCCCGATGTGGCGTGGGAGAGCGCATTAAGCAGCGGTATGGTGCCAAGGCTTGCGCCAATACCAAAAAACAGCAGCAGCGGTTTGCGACCGACCCGGTCGGAAAGTGCACCAAACAGAGGCTGCATGGCGGCGAACACAAACAGGCTGGCAGCAGAGATAAGGGTTGCCGTCTCTTTGGAAAAACCAAGGGAATTGGCAAGGTATTTCTGCATATAAATGGTGTAGGTGTAAAAGGCGACCGTGCCGCCAAGGGTCAACCCACAGACCCGCAGGACGGATGGCCAATGCGCGAGCATAACGCGTACGCCACCTTTGGTCTGTTTTTTGCTGGTGTTTTCAAAGCTTTCGCTTTCCACCATCTGGCGGCGGAGCCAGAACACCAGCACCGCGCCACATGCCCCGATCAGGAAGGGAATGCGCCAGCCCCAGTTTGCAATCTGCTCGGGGGTTAAAAACACGTATTGCATGACCAGCAGCACGCATAGCGCCAGCAACTGCCCCATGACCAGCGTGACGTAGAGAAAACCGGACCAGAAGCCCCGGTGCTGCGGGGTAGAAACTTCGGCCAGATAGGTGGCCGATGCACCGTATTCTCCCCCAAGGCTCAGGCCCTGCACCAGCCGTGCGAGCACAAGAATAACTGGTGCGACAACCCCGATCTGTTCGTATGTAGGGCATAGGGCAATAGCCAATGAACCAAAACACATAGCCAGAACAGAAAAGGTCAGCGCCTTGCGCCGTCCGTAGCGGTCCGCCGCCATGCCCAGCAGCCACCCACCAATAGGCCGCATGAAAAAACCCACGGCAAACACCGCTGCGGCATTAAGCAGTTCCGCCGTAGGGCTGCCGTGAGGAAAAAACGCATGGGCAAAATAGATGGTGAAGGAGGAATAGACGTACCAGTCAAAATATTCGAGCAGGTTTCCGGCGGATCCTGCCAGAATACCGCGAATGCGTTGTGCCGTGTTCAAGCTGTGCTCTCCGTTCCTGGGCTTTTTGTTGTGGTGGTGAACAAGGCACCGTGGACAAGGGTAGTATCATTACCATGCCACGCCTGTCATTACGTGCGCGTCATGAGAGATGTTGCGTGCCAACCCGGTTTTTTGTTCAAAAACAGGCGTGGGGGGTGCTTGCCCTTGGCAGGAACATAAGACACAACAGGGCATGGGTTCTGTAATTGTTCTTGTAGGTGTGGCACTTGCGGCTCTTTTGCTGGGGGTGGTTCTGGCCTGTGTGCTGCGCAGGCCGCCCGCGACAGGTGCGGATAGCGATATGCTGGCGCGGCTGTACGTGATGATGGAGCGTGAGGCTGCGACCGCGCGGGCTGATTCGTCTGCCCAGAGGACCGTCATCAACAACATGGAGCGTGCATTCGGCGAGCGGCTAGAGCGCATGCGTGCGGAACTGGCCGAGCAGCTCGGCAGCCTGTCCGGCAGCCTTGGGCGCGAGCAGGCGGAGGCCCGCGCCGCCCAGTCCGAGGCTTTGCGCAACATGGCGGAGGCGTCTGCACAGCAGTTGTCCGCCATCCGCCACGCCGTAACCGAGCAGCTGCACGAAGCAGTCGAGCGGCAGATGCACTCGTCGTTTCAGCGGGTGCTGGAGCAGTTTACCGCCATGCAGAAGGCCATGGGCGAGGTCCGCGCCATGACTGCCCAGATCAGTGACCTCAAGCGGCTGTTCAGCAATGTTAAAACCCGTGGGGGCTGGGGGGAGGCGCAGCTCCGCGCCATTTTGGACGATGTGCTGCCACCGGGGACGTATGAGAGTAATGTCAGGCTTGGGCCGGGGAACGATGTGGTGGAGTTTGCCATACGCATGCCGGTCAAAACCCAGACCCCGCCGCTTATGCCGGTGGATAGCAAGTTCCCGACCGAAGCGTATGAAAAACTGCTGAACGCAGCAGAGGAAGGCGATGTGGTGGGGGAAAAGGCCGCCCGCAAATCGCTGGAAAACACCGTGCGGGTTGAAGCACGTAAAATTGCCACCAAATATATACAGCCTCCTGCAACGGTGGAGTTTGCCGTGCTGTATCTGCCAACCGACGGGCTTTATACGGAGGTAGCCCGCATTCCGGGGTTGATTGATGATGTGGGGCGGCAGTTCCGGGTCATGGTCATGGGGCCTGCGCTTATGCCCGCCATGCTCCGCACGATTCATCTGGGTTATGTGACCCTTGCGCTGGAAGAGCGGACAGAGAGCATTGCCCGGCTGCTGGGCGCCACGCGGCAGGAAATGCTGAAAATGGATGCAGTGCTGGACAAGCTCGCGCGCAATGCGCAGGCTATGTCCTTCTCCATTGAAGAGGCCAGACGGCGGACCAGAGTGGTCACACGCAGGTTGAAGGAACTGGATAATCCGGTTGCTGCGGAAGATGAGGGCGAAGAGTCTGAAATTGAATTTAGTGGCCATGTGAAGGACGGGGCTGCAACACAATAGAGTATGAGTGAGAGGACAGTCATGGCTGAAGACGACACACTTCCCCCTTTTCTGGCAGGGCGGACGGTTCTCCTTGTCGAAGATGACGGCAGGATTGCCGAGGAAATTGTGGGCGAGCTGACCGGTCGCGGCTTTAACGTCCATCATGAGGAAACCGGCAATGCCGGGCTTGATGCGGCCCTGAAGGGAGAGGCCGATGTGATGGTGGTAGACCGGCTTTTACCCGGGTGTGATGGCCTGTCAGTTATAGAAACCATGCGCCAGCAGGGGATTCGCATCCCTGTTCTGGTTCTCTCAGCCCTGTCTGCGGTGGATGACCGCGTAACGGGGCTTAAGGCTGGGGGGGATGACTACCTGACCAAGCCTTTTGCCATGGAGGAACTGGTCGCCCGTATTGAGGCCCTGCTCAGGCGACCGGATGATACGCGCAATACCAAACTGAGCGCTGGCCCGCTGGAAATGGACCTGATCGAGCGCCGCGTCTGGCGTGATGGGCGCGAGGTTGATCTGCTGCCGCGTGAGTTCCGGCTGCTCGAATACCTCATGCGCAGGCCCGGTCAGGTTTTGACCCGTTCAATGTTGCTGGAAGATGTCTGGCAATACCGCTTTATCCCGCGCACCAACCTTGTTGACGTGCACATAGGCAAACTGCGCAGGAAGGTTGATGCGCCGGGGGAGGAACCCTTGATCCAGAGCATTCGCGGTACAGGGTTCCAGCTGCGTGTTTCTGACTGAGGTTTTCCGGACAGCCACATTCAGGATCACTCTTATGGCGCTGGCGGCCATGGCCGGTGTCATGCTGATGCAGTTTGGTCTGGTTTATGCCCAGATGGAGGCGGTGGAATCCCGCCGCTCCACCGAACTGCTGCAAGGGGAGGCGGAACTGTTGGCCCAGATGTCTCCCGAACATCTGGAATATGTTATCCGCCGTCGTGCGACGGATGACCTGCGGCTGATTATCAACAGTGCGGGGCTGTTTGATGCAGGACATGCGCTGATTGCGGGTGACCTGCATACATGGCCACGTGGGCTCAAGGCGGACGGCAAGCCGCACAACATCGATATTTACCCCGAGGAAGGGGCCGCCTACCCTCTGCGCCTGCTGGCCGTAACCCTGCCAGACCATACCATTCTGGTGCTGGGGCGGAGTTTTCATCTGCTGGCGGAGCAAAAGCTGATGCTCCGTCACGCCATGCTGGTCGCGGCGGTGCCGACTTTCCTGTTCGCGCTGTTCTTGGGGGTGGCGCTCAGTCACCGCGCACTCTCCCGCGTGAAGGAAATGCACGAGGCCATAGACCGCATTATGGCGGGGGATATTCATGAACGTCTGCCCGCCAACAAGGAACGGGATGATCTGGAGCGACTGGCCGGGAGCGTGAACCGCATGCTCGACCGGCTGGAACATCTGATGGATGGCATGCGCGCTGTGGGTAACGATATTGCGCATGACCTGCGCACCCCGCTCTCGCGCATGCGGGCAAAGCTTGAGCGCGCCCAGTCGGGCGAGCGCAACCCGGAGCAGCTTGAGGCCGCCATAAGCCGGGCGGTGGATGATCTGGACCAGTGCCTAGGCATTATTACCGCCCTGCTCCGGATTGCAGAGATCGAGAACAGCCGCCGTATGGCGGGTTTTGCTCAGGTCAGGCTGCGCGAGTTGATGGATGATGTGTTCGATCTGTACGAACCCATTGCCGAAATGGAAGATAAAAAATTACAGGCACTTCCCTCCGCAGCGGAGGGGCCTGTGTGGGGTGACCGGCATCTTTTGATCGAACTTCTGGCCAATCTGGTTGACAACGCCATCAAATTTACCCCTGAAGGGGGGAGTATTGTATTGGATGTGCAACAAAAAGATGATGCGGTCATGCTGGTCGTCACAGATACGGGTACGGGTATTGCCCCGGAGGAACGGCAGAGCGTGCTCTCGCGCTTCTATCGTTCGGACAAAAGCCGGCATGTGCCCGGCAGTGGTCTGGGGTTAAGCCTTGTTTGCGCCATTGCGCACCTGCATGATGCGCAGGTGAGGATAGAAAGCGGCCCAGATGGCAGGGGTACGTGCTTCAGCATCGCTTTTCCGGTTCTGACGCCGGGCTAGAGCTATGGTTTGTAAAGATAATGTCACAAGCGGGAGAAGGATGTGCGGGTATCTACTGGCAAAATGACAACCATTTCCAGACTGATTGCCGGACCCGTTGTTAGGCGGGGACAAGGCGCATGAACCAGATTGTTATAATAGCACTCAAAAAACCGTACACTTTTGTTGTGCTGTCGATCCTGATTCTGGTTTTTGGAATTAAGGGCATTTTTTCCACTCCCACGGACGTCTTCCCAAGTATCCGTATTCCGGTTGTGGCTGTCATCTGGCAGTACACCGGGCTTATGCCGGAGGATATGTCTGGTCGTGTGGTCTATTATTACGAGCGTGCACTGACCGCGACCGTCAATAATATCGAACACATTGAGAGCCAGTCCTATTACGGGCGCGGGATTGTCAAAATCTTTTTCCAGCCCGGCACAAATACATCTGTGGCCCAGACGCAGATCACCTCAGTCTCGCAGACCGTGATCAAGCAGATGCCCACAGGCTCTACCCCTCCGCTTGTGCTGGCGTATGACGCATCCTCCGTGCCGGTCATTACGTTGCAGGTCGCCTCCACCTCCATGACGGCGTCCGAGATTTATGACATGTCGTCCAACCTTATCCGGCCTGCGCTGGTGTCTGTTGCGGGGGCGGCCATTCCCAACCCGTATGGAGGCAAGCCAGGTAACGTCATGGTGGACCTGGACCCGGTCAAGCTGCTGGCGCACAGCCTCTCCCCGGTTGATGTCTCACGCGCACTGAACAGCCAGAACATTGTGCTGCCTGCGGGGGACCAGCGTATCGGCCCGTTTGACTGGATGGTGCAGACCAATGCCGCCCCGCGCGAGCTGGATGAGCTGAACGACATTCCCATCAAACAGGTCGGTCACGCGGTTGTCCGCCTGCGTGACGTGGCATGGGTGCATCAGGGTGGGCCACCCCAGACCAACCTTGTGCTGGTCAAAGGTCAGCAGGGTGTTCTGATTGTGGTCATGAAGAGCGGGGACGCCTCGACGCTGGATGTGGTGGCGGGGATCAAAAAGCTCCTGCCCGGCATTGTGCAGACATTGCCGCCCGGTGTGAGCATTCGCGTGCTCAATGACGCCTCGACCTTTGTTAAAGAGTCCGTGGAGGACGTGGTGCGCGAAATGATAACCGCTGCCATTCTGACAGGGCTTGTTGTGCTGCTCTTCCTCGGCTCGTGGCGCTCCACAGTTATTATTGCCACCTCCATCCCTCTGGCCATGCTGTGCTCTATCATCGGGCTGGGCTGGGCCGGGCAGACCATTAACGTCATGACCCTTGGTGGGCTTGCGCTGGCTGTTGGTATTCTGGTCGATGACGCCACGGTCATGATCGAGAATATTGATGCACATCTGGAGATGGAGAAGGATCTGGAGACGGCCATTGTGGATGCGGCCAACCAGATTGTTATTCCAACCTTTGTGTCCACCCTGTGTATCTGCATTGTGTGGATGCCCCTGTTCCAGCTGACAGGCGTTGCTGGCTGGCTGTTCATGCCCATGGCTGAAGCCATTATTTTTGCCATGCTGGCTTCGTTCATCCTCTCGCGCACACTTGTGCCGACCATGGCCAAATACATGCTGGCAGCACAGGTGGCGGCTCATGCCCACGGACCGCAGGAGCCCAAAACGGTTTTTGGTCGCTTCCAGCGTTCCTTCGAGCGGGGGTTTGAGACCTTCCGCCACCGCTACCATGCCCTGCTGGGGTACCTGATTGAGGTGCGCGGCACGTTTATTCCGGTGTTTGTGCTGTGCTCCTTCGGGTCTTTGGGGCTGCTGTTTTTTGTCGGGCAGAACTTCTTCCCCGAGGTTAATTCGGATGTGATCGCCCTGCACATGCGCGCACCGGTTGGGACGCGGCTGGAAGAGGCGGGCAAGATTTCTCAACTGGTGGATGCGGAGGTCGAGCGCACGCTCCCCGGTCAGGTGGAAGGGATCGTCAATAACTGCGGTCTGGCGTTCAGCCCGCTCAACATGGCCTATATTCCACGCCAACGGTGGGGACACAGGATTGCGATATTACCATCTCGCTCAAGGATCAGGCCGCACCTGTTGCACAATACCGCCACCTGCTACGCCAGAACCTGAACGAGAAATTCCCCGGTACCCAGTTCTCCTTCCTGCCGGGGGATCTGACCGCCAAGATCCTTAATTTCGGCTTGCCATCCCCGATTGATGTGCAGGTTGTCGGGCGTGACCTGCCTGCCAACTTCCGCTTTGCCAACCGTATTGCCGAGAGACTGCGGCACGTAACGGGCCTGACCGATATTTCGGTGCAGGAACCCATGACCACGCCAACCCTGCGCGTGAATGCACGCAGGATGTACGCTCTCGGCACGGGTATCCGCGAGGCAGATGTGGCCGATAACGTGCTGGTCTCCCTCTCCGGTAGTTCGCAGGTCGGGCAGGTTTACTGGCTGGATACAAAAACCGGGGTGTCGCATCTGATCGACATCCAGACCCCCGCATCGTTCCTCCAGACCATGAATGATCTGGAGATCACACCGATTGATAAGGGGGATGGTAACCCCAGCGGGCAGACCCCGCAGATTCTGGGGGGGCTGAGCCAGATCGAACAGGTCGGCACACCTGCCGAGGTTGCGCACTACAACATCATGCCCGTGTTTGACATCTATGCTTCAAACGAGGGGATTGATCTGGGCACGGTCTCACGCGAGGTGGAGCGGATCGTGGACGAAATGCGCCCCGATCTGCCGCGTGGCGCATCGCTTATGGTGCGCGGGCAGGCGGTGACCATGAACAGTGCCTATGTGCAGCTACTTGCTGGGCTGGCCATGTCTATCCTGCTTGTTTACCTGCTGATTGTGGTCAACTTTCAGTCCTGGCTGGACCCGTTCATCATCATTACCGCACTGCCCGGTGCGCTGGCGGGTATTTCCTGGAGCCTGTTTTTGACCCACACCACATTGTCCGTTCCCGCACTGACCGGGGCGATCATGTGCATGGGTACGGCCACGGCCAACGCCATTCTGGTTGTCGCGTTTGCGCGCGAGCGGCTGGATGAGCATGGGGATGCCATTCTGGCCGCACTGGAGGCTGGGTTTGAGCGTATCCGCCCTGTTATGATGACAGCATCCGCCATGATTATTGGCATGCTGCCCATGTCGCTGAGTAATTCGCAAAACGCACCGCTGGGCAAGGCGGTCATGGGGGGGCTTCTGGTGGCAACGGTTGCGACCTTGCTGTTTGTTCCCTGCGTGTTCGCAATGCTGCACAACAAAAAAGACGTGCCGAAGACAAAAGAAGAGGAAGCTGGCGTATGACCCCGGAACACGACAAGACGGGTGGCGTGGACGCCAGGGCAAAAGCTGCGGCAGCTGCGCGTAAAAGAAAAATGGGGTTTGCCATTGTCGCAGGCGTGGCAGGGTTCCTGATTATTATGGGGCTTGTGCAGCGGCATTCGGCCTATGTGCAGCTTGCGCGTGAAACGGCGCATGACGCGGTGCCTGTGGTGCAGGTCATCTACCCCCAGAAGGGACCAGAGGAGCGGCAGCTCACGCTGCCTGCCAATATTGCTGCGTGGTATCAGGCTCCCATATACGCTCAGGTCTCTGGCTACGTGAAAATGTGGTACAAGGACTTTGGCGCGCGCGTAAAAGCAGGGGATGTGCTGGCCGAAATTGATACCCCGGGGCTGGATGCGCAATATGCCGCCGCGCAGGCCAACTACAACGTGGCTCAGGCCCGCTACAAACTGGCCCAGATTACGGCGCGGCGCTGGAAGGCGCTGCAGGGCACGCAGGCTGTGTCCCAGCAGGAAGTGGATGTGCAGGCCGCCAATGCCGAGGCGGAGAAGGCGCAGGTCGAGGCCGCGTTGCATGATGTGGAACGTTATGCAGCCCTTGAGGGTTTTAAAAAGATCGTGGCTCCATTCGATGGGATTGTCACATCGCGCATGGCTGACGTGGGGGACTACGTCAATGCCGGGCGGGGTGATGTGGATTCACGCGGGAATGCCACGGAACTGTTCAGCGTGGCCGATGTGCATGCCATGCGTGTGTTTGTAGCGGTGCCACAGGATTATGCGGATATTATCTCCCCCCGCCTGCAGGCGGAGTTGATTGTGCCGCAATACCCTGAGCGGACATTCAAGGCGCGCTTTCTGGCCACCGCCAGTGCGTTCAACCCCAATACTCGTACGGTCACAACCGAGCTGGTGCTGGACAACAAGAGCGGGGAGCTGTGGCCCAACTCCTATGCGACCGCCACATTCCGCGCCCCAGCCGACCCCGATCAGCTTATTTTGCCAGAAGGGGCGATTGTCTTCCGTCAGGAAGGTACGCAGGTGGCGCTGGTGGATGACAGCAACCACGTGCATCTGGTCAATGTAGCGCTCGGGCGCGATCTTGGTACCACGGTGGAAGTGCAACGCGGGGTCAAAAAGACCGACCGGGTTATCAATAACCCTTCAGCCGGGTTGTTGGATGGGCAACTGGTCCGGATTGTCAAAGGGACACCGGGCTACAATGTGCCGCCAACTCCGCCAGCCTCTACAGCTAGTGGCAGCAAGAATGATACGCGCGCCATGCCGGAAGACAACCGGCCAATGCCTGAAGCCGGGGGGCGGCCATGAGTGATCATGGGTGGCGCGTCAAACATTTTGCTTCGCGGTTGATGATGGGGTCATGCGTTCTGTCCGTGCTGGCAGGGTGCGACATGGCGCCACGCTACAAACCTGCAACTTTTGTGTACCCGGATAACTGGAGTGGCGGTGGTGTTATGCAGCCAGCCGGGGGAGGGGATACACAGATCAGCCCCACATGGTGGACTATTCTGGGGGACCCGGTGCTCAATGGTCTGGAGGAGCAGGCCATGCGGCTTAACCCTGACCTTCAGGCGCAGGCCGAAGCCTTCCTTCAGGCGCGTGATCTGGCCATGGAAGCCAAGTCGCAGCTTTATCCACAGGTTGGCGGTATGGCGGGGGGCGAAAAATACAAAGGTTCGGCTCATCGCCTGTGGCGTGGAGCGGGTGCTACTGGTCCCATGTACATGTCGTCCGAGCAGTATTCGGGGACTGCCACGTGGGAGCCGGATTTCTGGTCTGCCATACGTAACAAAACCCGTATGGCCAAACAGAATGTGCAGGAGCGTGCTGCCGACTATGCCGCAGCACGTCTGAGCCTGCAGGCCGAACTGGCGAGCGATTACATTATTCTGCGTGGGCTGGATGCGCAGGATGCGGTCTACCGTGATTCCATCCGCTACTACAAAACTGCCGTGCAGATTACCAATATGCGTCTGGCCGGGGCCATTGCTCCGGGTATGGATGTCTCACGTGCGGAGGCGCAGCTTTACACCACGCAGGCGCAGGAGACGGACATTTGTACCCAGCGTGATGTCATGGAGCATGCCATTGCAGCGCTGGTGAACCAGGCGCCCGCGACGTTTCATATTGCGCCGGTACAGGGGCTGAATTTTGCTCAAGGGGCCTTGCCCGTTGCTCTGCCATCCACATTGCTGGAAAGACGGCCGGACATTGCTGCGGCAGAGCGGCGTATGGCGCAGGCTAACCGCGCGATCGGGGTCTCCCGTGCGGCTTTTTATCCGCATGTCACGTTCAATGCCATGACCGGGTTTATGGACAGGGGCTTCGACCTCGCCTCTCTTTCCAACTCCATGTACCAGTTTGGGGCGCAGGCTGTCATGCCACTTTTTCAGGGCGGGTTGCGGCGCGCAGACCTGCAACGGAGCTGGTCGCAGTACCGTGAGAAAGAGGACATGTACCGCAGCACGGTTCTGGACGCATTCAAGGAGGTGGAGGATGGGCTGACGCGCGTCAACAGGCTCAAGGTGCAGGTGGAGCAGCAGTCCAGCGCGGTAGATGCGGCAGTACGCACACAGGGCATGACCATGGCGCTCTATACGGGTGGGCTCACCAACTATCTGGACGTTGTGGTGGCGCAGGTTGCGGCGCTGAACGCACGCATTGGCATGGTGCAGGCCTCCACACGGGCCATAAACGCACGGGTGGAGCTGATTCGCGCGCTGGGTGGCGGATGGTCGCGTGAGCAGCTTCCGCAAGGCGAGAGCGTACTTATGCCGTTCAAGCCGCTGCAATACAGCAACCTGCGGCAGGCTCCGGCTGCGGGCGGTATTACAACCGTGCGTGACCCTGCCAGCATGGACCTGAGCGGGAGCACAAAAGTGAGTGCGCCCCTTGACAGCAGTGCGGCGCACAGGTAAGCGCGCCTTTCCTGATCGGAACGCGGGAGGTACCTGCCAGCACGGATGTGTATGGCAGGAATCGTTAAGAACCGCGGTCCGGGTACATTTTTGAGGAGTCCCGGATATGGCCAAAAAAGTTGTTGGCTACATCAAGCTTCAGATTCCCGCTGGTAAAGCCAACCCTTCACCGCCGGTTGGTCCGGCTCTGGGTCAGCGCGGTCTGAATATCATGGAATTCTGCAAGGCATTTAATGCCAAGACCCAGGGCCTTGAACCTGGCATGCCGATTCCTGTGGTGATCACGGCTTATGCAGACCGTACATTCAGCTTCATCACCAAAACCCCGCCGAACACCTACTTCCTGCTCAAGGCCGCCAAGATTTCCAAAGGCAGCCAGACGGTTGGTAAGGGCGCTTCCGTCGGTAAGGTGACCATGGATCAGCTGCGTGAAATTGCTGCCCAGAAGCAGCAGGACATGAACGCAAACGATATTGATGGCGCCGTGCGTATGCTGGTCGGGTCTGCCCGTTCCATGGGTATTGACGTGGTGGAGGGCTAAGGTCATGGCACAGAACAAGCGTCTTACGGCGGCTCGCGCAAGGTGGTTGCAGGGCAGGCCTATGCTCTGGACGAAGCCATTTCCCTCGTCAAAGACAACGCAACCGCAAAGTTTGACGAAACGGTTGAAATTGCTCTGAACCTGGGCATCGACCCCCGTCATGCTGACCAGATGGTCCGTGGTTTTGTCTCCCTGCCCAACGGCACGGGCAAGACCCTGCGCGTTGGCGTGTTTGCACGTGGCCCCAAGGCTGAAGAAGCCAAGGCAGCCGGTGCAGATGTTGTCGGCGCAGAAGATCTGATGGAGCAGGTGCAGGCTGGCGAAATCGCTTTCGACCGCTGCATTGCAACACCCGATATGATGGCTCTGGTGGGTCGTCTGGGTAAGATCCTCGGCCCGCGTGGTCTGATGCCTAACCCCAAGCTGGGCACAGTAACCATGGACGTTAAGGGTGCCGTTCTGGCAGCCAAGTCCGGGCAGGTTGAATACCGTGCTGAAAAAACCGGCATTATCCATGCTGGCGTCGGCAAGGTATCCTTTGGTGCGGACAAGCTGGCCGAAAACGTGCGTGCATTCGTTGATGCCGTGCAGAAGGCCCGCCCCGCAGGCGCCAAAGGGACCTACCTGAAGAAAGCTGCCCTGACCTCCACAATGGGGCCGGGTGTACAGCTGGACGTCTCCGCCTTCGCAGGCTGAGCAAGAATGTTGCCGGACTGGTCTTTATGGCTGGTCCGGTGCATAAGGGAGCGGTTTACCGCTTTCTATACCTGTCCGAGACCACACGCGGCTTTGGTCTTAATCGGCTCCTCTGGGGCTGGCGCGTGGTAAGACGGGGATGCTGGTTGCAGGCTGAGAGTTTTTCGGCAGTGCCAGATATTCCGTTTATCAAGGACAGGCGAGCGGGTTCTGTTTGTTGCAGAACCTAAAGGGCAACCCGTTCTGTCAGGTTTATATCTGATGGAACAAGACGGAGACGGGATTTGGACCGTACGGAAAAGAAGGCCCTTGTTGCCTCTCTGGCCGCCGTGTTCGCCGAAACGTCCATGGTTGTGGTGACCCGTAATAAAGGGTTAACCGTAGCTGATGTGACGGATCTGCGACGCAAGGTGCGGGCAGCGGGTGCAAACTACAAGGTTGCTAAAAACCGGCTGGCAACTCTCGCCCTGGATGGGACCCAGTTCAGCGGCATCGCGCCGCTGCTGACGGGGCCGACCGCGCTTGCGTGGGCGGACGAACCTGTATCAGTGGCGAAGGTGATCGTTGAGTTCGCCAAAACCAATGACAAGCTTGAGCTGCTTGGCGGTTCTCTTGGTTCTCAGGTGCTTGATGCAGCTGGGATCAAGGCTCTGGCCGAGCTGCCGTCGCTCGACACGCTGCGCGCACAGCTCGTGGGTCTTATCTCCACGCCCGCTACGCGCATTGCCAGTGTTGTTCAGGCGCCGGCTGGCCAGCTTGCTCGTGTTTTTGGGGCCTATGCCAAAACGGGTGAAGCTGCCTGACCACGCATTCCCATATTGGGGATGTGTACAAGAAATACGCGCGGCCTCTGTGTAGAGGTTGCGTTTTGCTAACCAGTGTTTATATTAGGAAGTCTGACTATGGCTGATCTTGCTAAGCTTGTTGACGAACTGTCCGCTCTGACCGTTCTTGAAGCTGCTGAACTTTCCAAGCTGCTCGAAGAAAAATGGGGCGTTTCCGCTGCTGCTCCTGTTGCAGTTGCTGCTGCTGCTCCGGGCGCTGCTGCTCCGGCTGCTGAAGAGCAGACCGAATTCACGGTTATTCTGGCCGCCGCTGGCGAAAAGAAGATCAACGTGATTAAGGAAATCCGTGGCATCACGGGTCTGGGTCTGAAAGAAGCTAAGGACCTGGTTGAAGGCGCTCCCAAGCCCGTCAAGGAAGGCGTCAGCAAGGACGAAGCTGCTAAAATCAAGAAGCTTCTTGAAGACAACGGCGCGACCGTCGAAGTTAAGTAAGATTGCCTTGACCCTCTCCGTTAAGGTTTGGGTGAAGGGAATTGAGGTTCTCGGGTGGGGGTGTATGCCTCCGCCCGTTTGCCTGTTTCAGGTTGATCTGGGGCAGGTGGCCGGGTAAATCCGGTCTGGGTTTTGGCCGAAAGTAGGTCGGACCATCAGGCTCGCGGCAGACCACGAGCCTGATGGTCCGAGATAAGGGCGGGGCAGGAGCGACGATGAACGCAATTACCAAATCGTTCACAGGACGGAAGCGGATTCGCAAAAGTTTCGGGCGGATTCCCGAAATCGCCCCGATGCCGAACCTGATAGATGTGCAGCGTGCGTCTTATGAGACGTTTCTTCAGGCCAATGTGTCGCCTGATGCGCGTGTGCCCACGGGTTTGCAGGAGGTTTTCCGTTCTGTATTCCCAATCAATGACTTCGCAGGTCGCGGTCGTCTGGAGTTCGTCAGCTACGAATTCGAAGACCCGAAATATGATGTTGAGGAATGCATCCAGCGTGGCCTCACATTCTCTGCACCTCTCAAGGTTATTCTGCGCCTGATCGTATGGGATGTGGACGAGGACACAGGCTCCCGCTCCATCCGCGACATCAAGGAGCAGCCGGTTTACATGGGCGATATGCCGCTCATGACCGATAACGGTACCTTTATTGTCAACGGCACCGAACGCGTGATCGTCAGCCAGATGCACCGTTCCCCCGGTGTGTTCTTTGACCACGATAAGGGTAAGACGCATTCTTCGGGTAAATACCTGTTTGCTGCGCGCGTGATTCCGTATCGTGGTTCATGGCTCGATTTCGAATTCGATGCCAAGGACCTGCTGTACGTCCGCATTGACCGTAAGCGTAAGCTGCCTGTCACCACGCTGCTGTATGCGTTGGAAGGGGCTGCATCATCCGCCGCACGTAAAGCCAAGCTGGCAGAAGGTGGGGATGTGGATGCGCTGGATATTCAGGGCATGGATGCCAATGAAATCCTCGGCTACTTCTACGATACGGTGACTTTCACCAAGTCCGCCAAAGGCTGGGCACGTCCGTTCGATGCTGATTCGTTCCGTGGCCTCAAGCTGCTGGCACCTCTGGTGGACGCCGAAACCGGTGAAGTCGTGGCAGATGCGGAAACCAAACTGACGGCCCGTCTTGTTCGCAAGATTGCCGAAAAAACCCGTGAAGTGCTGGTGGGTGAAGTCGATCTGATCGGTCGCTTTATTGCGCATGACATGGTCAACATGAACACTGGCGAAATCTACGGTGAAGCTGGTGAGGAAATCACCGAAGCCCGTCTGGTTGCGCTGGAAGAAGCTGGTATTAACGAGCTGCCGGTTCTGGCGATTGATTCCGCCAAAGGCCCGTGGATACGCAATACGCTGACTGTTGACAAAAACAGTGGTCGTGACGAAGCGCTGATCGACATTTACCGTGTTATGCGTCCCGGCGAGCCGCCAACGGCTGAAACAGCAGAAGCAATGCTGCAGGGTCTGTTCTTTGATGCAGACCGCTATGACCTGTCCGCTGTCGGTCGCGTAAAGATGAACATGCGGCTGGACATTGATGTGCCAGATACCGTGCGCGTGCTGCGCAAGGACGATATTTTGCGCACCATCAAGGTTCTGTGTGACCTGAAGGATGGTCGCGGCCAGATCGATGATATTGATAATCTGGGTAACCGTCGTGTTCGCTCTGTGGGCGAACTGATGGAAAACCAGTACCGCATCGGTCTGCTGCGTATGGAACGTGCCATCCGTGAGCGCATGGGGTCGGTGGATATTGATACGGTCATGCCGCATGACCTGATCAACGCCAAGCCTGCTGCTGCTGCCGTGCGTGAGTTCTTTGGCTCCTCACAGCTCAGCCAGTTCATGGACCAGACCAACCCGCTGTCCGAAGTCACGCACAAGCGTCGTCTTTCAGCGCTTGGTCCGGGCGGTCTGACCCGTGAGCGTGCGGGCTTTGAAGTCCGTGACGTGCATCCGACCCACTACGGCCGTATCTGCCCGATTGAAACGCCCGAAGGACCGAACATCGGTCTGATCAACTCTTTGGCCACATACGCCAAGGTCAATAAATACGGCTTTATTGAAACACCCTACCGTCTGGTCAAGGACGGTGTGTTGCAGGACGGCTGGAAATACCTCTCCGCTATGGAAGAGGAAAAGCTGGTTGTTGCTCAGGCTGACGCCAAGGTGAACGATCAAGGGGCGCTGACAAGCGACCTGATTTCCGTCCGCCGTAACGGGGACTTCCGTCTTGTTCCCCCGACCGAAGTGACTGCCTGTGACGTGTCTCCCAAGCAGCTCGTTTCTGTTGCAGCAGCGCTTATTCCGTTCCTTGAGAACGATGACGCGAACCGCGCACTCATGGGCTCGAACATGCAGCGTCAGGCTGTGCCGCTGGTGCGTTCCGACGCTCCGTTGGTGGGTACAGGCATGGAAGCCGCTGTTGCCCGCGATTCCGGTGCAACCATTGTCGCTAAACGTAACGGTATTGTGGATCAGATCGACGGTGCCCGTATTGTTGTGCGCTCAACGGACGCAAGCGGTGCCACGCAGGGTGTTGATATCTACCGTCTGCGCAAATACTCCCGCTCCAACCAGTCCACCTGCATCAACCAGCGTCCGCTGGTGCATGTGGGGGATCAGGTCAGCGTGGGTGACATTATTGCGGATGGTCCCTCCACCGAGCTGGGTGAACTGGCTCTGGGGCGTAACGTGCTGGTCGCGTTCATGCCCTGGAATGGTTACAACTTCGAAGACTCCATCCTTATTTCCGAACGGATTGCCAAGGATGACGTGTTTACCTCGATCCATATCGAGGAATTCGAAGTCATGGCCCGTGACACCAAACTGGGTCAGGAAGAAATCACCCGTGACATCCCCAATGTCGGTGAGGAAGCGCTGCGCAACCTCGATGAAGCCGGTATTGTTTATGTCGGGGCTGAAGTTAATCCTGGCGATATCCTGATCGGTAAGGTCACACCAAAGGGCGAAAGTCCGATGACGCCGGAAGAAAAACTCCTGCGCGCCATCTTTGGTGAAAAAGCATCCGATGTGCGTGACACATCCCTGCGCCTGCCGCCCGGCACAACGGGTACCATTGTTGACGTTCGTGTCTTCTCCCGCCGTGGGGTAGATAAAGATGAACGTGCGATGGCCATTGAACGGGCAGAAATCGAACGTCTGGCCAAGGACCGGGATGACGAGCGCGCCATTCAGGAACGCTCTTTCTACAGCCGTCTGCGTGAAAAGCTGCTCGATCAGACCGCAGGTGCCGGTTACAAAGGTATTCGTTCCGGTACGGTCATCACACAGGAAGTTCTGGACGAGCAGCCGCGTGCGACATGGCGCCACATTGTTGTGGCTTCTGACAGCGTCATGGCTGAGCTGGAAACCCTGCGGCGTGAGTTTGATGCGGCTATCGCCCGCATTCAGGCACGCTTTGAAAGCAAGGTGGAAAAGCTCCAGCGCGGTGATGAACTGCCACCTGGTGTCATGAAGATGGTCAAGGTGTTTGTGGCCGTTAAGCGCAAACTTCAGCCGGGTGATAAAATGGCTGGCCGTCACGGGAACAAGGGTGTTGTCTCCCGCGTGGTGCCTGTTGAAGACATGCCGTTCCTTGAGGATGGTACCCCGGTTGATCTGGTGCTGAACCCGCTTGGCGTGCCATCGCGCATGAACGTCGGGCAGATTCTGGAAACGCATCTGGGCTGGGCCTGTGCCAACATCGGTCGTGGCATTGGTGACCTGGTGGATGACTATCAGCGTACAGGTGAAAAACGGCAGGACCTGCTGGATCGTCTGAAAGATGTCTATGGCGAGAAAGTCTATGACGACGCCATTGCAGACATGAACAACGACGAACTTGTGGAACTGGCCAACAACCTGCGCAAGGGCGTGCCCATTGCCACTCCGGTGTTTGATGGTGCTTCCATCCCCGATATTGAAGCCATGCTGGAAAAGGCTGGTGTGAATAAATCGGGTCAGTCGCAGTTGATTGACGGGCGTACGGGCGAGCAGTTCGAACGTAAGACGACCGTTGGTTACATCTACATGCTCAAGCTGCATCACCTTGTTGATGACAAGATCCATGCGCGTTCCATTGGTCCATACTCGCTTGTCACGCAGCAGCCGCTGGGTGGTAAGGCGCAGTTCGGTGGTCAGCGCTTTGGGGAAATGGAAGTGTGGGCGCTTGAAGCTTATGGCGCAGCTACACCTTGCAGGAAATGCTGACTGTCAAGTCGGATGACGTTTCCGGCCGAACAAAGGTTTATGAAGCGATCGTACGTGAACAGGATGACTTTGAAGCCGGTATTCCGGAAAGCTTCAACGTGTTGATCAAGGAGCTCAAGTCCCTTGGTCTCAATGTGGAGCTGGAGCAGGGGGCAGGCTAACGGTGACTTTCCCCGCCACAATCCGTACTTATTTCAAGAAGGAGGCTGGAGCTATTGCTCCAGCGCTCCATTTCCCTTTGGGGGCTTCTGCACATGAATGAACTCATGAAAATTCTTGGCCAGACTGGCCAGGCAATGACCTTTGACCAGATCAAGATCCAGCTCGCATCTCCCGAGCAGATCCGCTCCTGGTCTTTCGGTGAAATCAAGAAGCCCGAGACCATTAACTACCGTACGTTCAAGCCTGAACGTGATGGCCTGTTCTGCGCTCGGATCTTTGGCCCGATCAAGGATTACGAATGCCTGTGCGGCAAATACAAGCGGATGAAATTCCGCGGTATTATCTGCGAAAAATGTGGCGTTGAAGTTACGCTGGCCAAAGTCCGGCGTGAGCGCATGGGTCACATCCAGCTTGCAAGTCCGGTTGCGCACATTTGGTTCCTGAAGTCCCTGCCAAGCCGCATCGGCCTTATGGTCGACCTGACGCTCAAGGATCTTGAAAAAGTTCTGTATTTTGAGAACTATCTGGTTCTCGAACCCGGCACGTCGCCCCTCAAGCAGTATTCTCTCCTGAGCGAAGAACAGTATCTCGACGCCATGGACGATTATGGCGAGGAAGGGATTGAAGTCGGTATCGGTGCTGAAGCGATCAAGAAGGTTCTTGAACGCATTGAGTGCGATGCTGAAAAAGTTGAACTGCGTCAGGCGCTCAAGGAAACCACGTCCGAGGCCAAGCGCAAGAAGCTTGTCAAGCGTCTGAAACTGGTTGAAGCGTTCTCCGAAAGTGGCGCGCGTCCGGAATGGATGATTCTGGATCTGGTACCGGTCATTCCGCCGGAACTGCGCCCGCTTGTGCCGCTTGATGGTGGTCGCTTTGCGACATCCGACCTGAACGACCTGTATCGTCGGGTTATCAACCGTAACAACCGTCTCAAGCGGCTGATGGAACTGCGCGCGCCCGATATTATTGTGCGTAACGAAAAGCGCATGTTGCAGGAAGCTGTTGACGCTCTGTTTGACAACGGTCGTCGTGGTCGTGCCATTACAGGTGCTAACAAGCGTCCGCTCAAATCTCTGTCCGACATGCTTAAGGGCAAGCAGGGGCGCTTCCGTCAGAACCTGCTGGGTAAGCGCGTTGACTATTCCGGTCGTTCGGTCATCGTGGTGGGGCCTGAACTCAAGCTCCATCAGTGCGGCCTGCCGAAGAAGATGGCGCTTGAACTCTTCAAGCCCTTTATCTACGCAAAACTGGAAAAATACGGGCACGCCACCACCATCAAAGCTGCAAAGCGTATGGTGGAAAAAGAGCGTCCGGAAGTCTGGGATATTCTCGAAGAAGTTATTCGCGAACACCCCGTGCTGCTGAACCGTGCGCCAACACTTCACCGCCTTGGCATTCAGGCGTTTGAACCTGTGCTGGTGGAAGGCAAGGCCATTCAGCTGCACCCGCTGGTCTGCACAGCTTTTAACGCTGACTTTGACGGCGACCAGATGGCCGTGCACGTGCCGCTCAGCTGGAAGCCCAGCTTGAAGCCCGCGTGCTGATGATGTCCACCAACAACATTCTCAGCCCGGCAAACGGCAAGCCGATCATCGTGCCTTCTCAGGATATCGTTCTGGGGCTTTACTACCTGAGCCTTGAAACGCCTGAGTTCAAAGTTACCCCCGATCGTAACGAATATGACGCTACGACGGGTGAACTGGTCAAAGCTGGTGCCACATCTTTCTCTTCCATCGGGGAAGTTGAGTATGCGCTGAACGCTGGCGCTCTTAAACTGCACGACAAGATCCGTGCACGTTTTGAGAAGGTCGGCGCTGATGGCAAACGTGTTTACGAAACAGCAGTGACCACACCGGGACGCGTTCTGATTGCTCAGATCCTGCCCCAGCATGAAACTGTTCCGTTCTCGCTGATTAACCGCCAGCTGACGAAAAAAGCTGTGTCTGACGTGATCGACACGGTGTACCGTCACTGCGGTCAGAAAGAAGCGGTTATCTTCTGTGACCGTCTGATGGCTCTGGGTTTCCGTCATGCCGCCAGAGCTGGTATTTCCTTCGGTAAGGATGACATGATCATCCCGGCAGAAAAGAAGGAACTGGTTGATCGCACGGCAACCGAGGTCAAGGAATTCGAACAGCAGTATCAGGACGGTCTGATTACAGCTGGCGAACGCTACAACAAAGTGGTTGACGCATGGTCGCGTTGCACGGATGAAGTGCAGGCTGCCATGACCAAGGAAATCTCCCGTCAGGAAGTGGGTAAACCCATCAACTCGGTGTGGATGATGAGCACTCCGGGGCTCGTGGGTCGCCGGCTCAGATGAAGCAGCTTGCCGGGATGCGTGGTCTTATGGCCAAGCCATCGGGCGAGATTATTGAACAGCCGATTATTGCCAACTTTAAGGAAGGGCTTTCGGTCCTTGACTACTTTACGTCCACCCACGGTGCACGTAAGGGGCTGGCAGATACGGCGCTCAAAACTGCAAACTCCGGTTACCTGACCCGTCGTCTGGTGGACGTTGCGCAGGACAGCATCATTATCGAAGAAGACTGCGGTAGTGAACGTGGGCTGACGGTGCGCGCAGTCATGGATGGGGGCGAAGTTGTTGCGTCTCTGTCCGAGCGTATTCTTGGTCGTTCGCTGGCGTCCGATGTGGTTGACCCCACTACTGGTGCTGTGATCGCTGAGCGGAACCGGCTGGTTGATGAAGCTGATGCTGAACGTATTGAAGCGTCCGGTGTTGAAGTTGTTCACATCCGCTCCGTGCTTACCTGCGATAGCCGCGTCGGTGTTTGCGGCCGTTGTTATGGGCGTGATCTGGCACGCGGCACACCTGTTAACATTGGTGAAGCCGTTGGTGTTATCGCAGCTCAGTCCATTGGTGAGCCTGGCACCCAGCTGACCATGCGTACCTTCCATATCGGTGGTGCGGCACAGCGCGGTGCAGAACAGTCCATGATCGAAGCGTCGCGTGATGGCAAAGTTGTCATCCGCAACCGCAACGTGGTGCAGAACAGCCAGAACGTGCCAATTGTCATGGCCCGTAACTGCGAAATCCTGCTGACGGACGAAAAGGGTGCGGAAAAGTTCCGCTACCGTGTTCCTTATGGTGCGCGTCTGCTCACCACCGAAGGTGCATCGGTATCACGCGGTCAGAAGCTGGCTGAGTGGGACCCCTACACCCTGCCGATCATTACCGAAAAAGCCGGTAAGGTCGAATATCTGGACCTCATTGACTCCATCACGCTTGTCGAGCGTATGGACGAAGTGACCGGTCTGACATCCAAAGTCGTGGTTGACTACAAGCAGGCAGGTAAGGGCGTTGATCTGCGTCCGCGGTTGCAGCTTAAGGATGCTAATGGCGAGGTGATCAAGCTGGATAACGGGGCTGAAGCGCGTTACTTCCTGTCGCCTGAAACACTGCTGTCCATTGAAAATGGTGCAGAAGTGAACGCAGGTGACGTGTTGGCCCGCCTGCCGCGTGAAGGCTCCAAGACGCGTGACATTACCGGTGGTCTGCCACGCGTTGCGGAACTGTTTGAGGCACGCCGTCCCAAAGACCACGCTATTATTGCGGAAATGGAAGGGCGCGTTGAATTCGGCAAGGACTACAAGTCCAAACGTCGGATTGTCGTTAAAAACGATGAGTCCGGCCATGAGCAGGAATATCTGATTCCCAAAGGCAAGCACATCTCCGTTCAGGAAGGTGACTTTGTGGAAAAAGGTGATCCGCTGGTCGATGGTCCCCGCGTTCCGCACGACATTCTGAAGGTCATGGGTGTTGAGGCTCTCTCGGACTACCTGATCAATGAAATTCAGGATGTCTATCGTCTGCAGGGCGTGAAGATCAACGATAAGCACATTGAGGTGATCGTTCGTCAGATGCTCCAGAAAGTCGAAATTCTGGAGCCGGGTGACACGACCTACCTGATTGGCGAGACGGTTGACCGGCTTGAGTTCGATGTTGAGAACACAAAGTGCCTCAATGCGAATGAACGGCCTGCGTTGGCCATGCCTGTGTTGCAGGGGATTACCAAGGCCTCCCTGCAGACGCAGTCGTTCATCTCTGCTGCGTCCTTCCAGGAAACCACGCGCGTTCTGACCGAGGCGGCAACAGCCGGTAAGGTCGACAAGCTTATGGGCCTGAAGGAAAACGTAATTGTGGGACGTTTGATCCCCGCAGGAACGGGCAGCGTCATGAAGCGTCTGCGGGCCATTGCGGCCGAGCAGGACAAGCAGCGCGTAAGCCGTACGGCTGCGGAATAAACTCTGCTGCCAAACAAAAGGAAAGGCCGGGGCAAATGCTCCGGCCTTTTTTGTATGTTTATCGGGAGCAGGGTAGAGAATCGCGGGGTAAAGCTTGACTTCTGCTAGGGGGGGCTGTAGTTAGCAGCCCTCAGCTTTGCTTATCTTTGTGGATGAGTAAGGCACTCAGGTTCTCTGTATGAGTTTTAGCATGCGGTTGGCTTCCGGGGGGAAGCGGAACCGGATGCCAATATAGCCCCATTCGGGTTGTTACCTGATGGGATCTTTTTAATGAAAGTCGGCAGCCGCAGAAAATGCGGCTGGCCGACCGAACTGTGTAAGGATCGGGAAAGGCGCATGCCGACCATCAACCAGCTCATTGCCAAGGGGCGTAAGCTGCAGTCAAGCGGAACAAAGTGCCCGCTCTGCAGGGATGCCCCCAGAAGCGCGGCGTTTGCACCCGCGTTTATACGACGACACCAAAAAAGCCTAACTCCGCACTGCGTAAAGTTGCCAAGGTGCGTCTGACGAATGGCTATGAGGTGGTTAGCTATATTCCTGGTGAAGGTCACAACCTTCAGGAACATAGTGTTGTGCTTATCCGCGGCGGTCGAGTGAAAGATTTGCCGGGTGTTCGTTACCACATCCTTCGCGGTGTTCTCGATACGCAGGGTATCGCCAAGCGGCGTCAGCGTCGTTCGCTGTATGGCGCCAAGCGTCCGAAATAAGAGGAAGTTAAGGTATGAGTCGCCGTCATCGTGCTGTTAAGCGCGAGATCCTTCCCGATCCGAAGTTCGGAGATGTCGTCATTACGCGTTTTATGAACGCGCTGATGTTCGACGGTAAGAAGTCCACAGCTGAAAAGATTGTCTATGGTGCGATTGACACCATGGCCCGTCGCAATGGTGCTGCGTCCGATCCGATCGCGCTGTTCCATAACGCTCTGGATAACGTCAAGCCGGCTGTAGAGGTCCGTTCCCGCCGTGTTGGTGGTGCAACCTATCAGGTTCCGGTTGAAGTGCGTTCTGACCGTCGTCAGGCTCTGGCTATTCGCTGGGTCATCGACGCTGCGCGCAAGCGTGGTGAAAACACCATGCAGGATCGTCTGTCCAACGAACTTCTGGATGCCGTGAACAATCGTGGTGCGGCTGTGAAGAAGCGTGAAGACACGCATCGTATGGCTGAAGCCAACAAGGCATTCAGTCATTATCGCTGGTAATCCGTGAAAGTTCCGCTTTCCCTCTTGTCGAGGGATTGGGGCACTTATAACAACTGCATCCCGGACATTTTTTGGGGCATGGAGTAAACAATGGCTAAGGCTAAATTTGAGCGGAATAAACCGCACTGCAACATCGGCACCATTGGTCACGTTGACCATGGTAAGACGTCTCTGACGGCTGCCATCACAAAGACGCTGGCAAAGACTGGCGGCGCTGTGTTCAAGGCATACGACATGATTGACGCAGCCCCTGAAGAACGCGCTCGCGGCATCACCATTTCCACCGCTCACGTGGAATATGAAACCGCAAACCGTCACTACGCACACGTCGACTGCCCCGGACACGCTGACTATGTGAAGAACATGATCACCGGTGCGGCGCAGATGGATGGTGCCATCCTCGTGGTGTCCGCTGCTGACGGTCCGATGCCGCAGACCCGTGAACACATCCTTCTTGCTCGTCAGGTTGGTGTGCCGGCTCTGGTTGTCTTCCTGAACAAGGTTGACCAGGTTGACGATCCGGAGCTGCTTGAACTGGTTGAAATGGAAGTTCGTGAACTTCTGTCTTCCTACCAGTTCCCCGGTGACGACATTCCTGTAATCAAGGGCTCTGCTCTGGTTACTCTGGAAGATGGTGATCCGGAAGTTGGCGAAAACCGCGTGCGCGATCTGATGGACGCAGTTGATGCGTACATCCCGCAGCCCGAACGTCCGGTTGATCGTCCGTTCCTGATGCCGATCGAGGACGTGTTCTCCATCTCTGGTCGTGGCACCGTTGTGACCGGTCGTGTGGAACGTGGTGTTGTCAACGTGGGTGACGAAGTTGAAATCGTCGGCCTGAAAGACACCATCAAGACCACTGTTACGGGTGTTGAAATGTTCCGCAAGCTGCTTGATCGCGGCGAAGCAGGCGACAACATCGGTGCGCTGGTACGTGGCACGAAGCGTGAAGACGTTGAGCGCGGTCAGGTTCTGGCCAAGCCCGGCTCCATCACGCCGCATAAGAAGTTCAAGGCAGAAGCCTACATCCTGACGAAGGAAGAAGGTGGCCGTCATACGCCGTTCTTCACCAACTATCGTCCGCAGTTCTACTTCCGTACGACTGACGTGACGGGTGTTGTGCACCTGCCCGAAGGCACGGAAATGGTTATGCCCGGCGACAACTGCGCTATGGAAGTCGAGCTGATTGCTCCGATCGCCATGGACGAAGGTCTCCGCTTCGCTATCCGTGAAGGTGGCCGCACTGTTGGTGCAGGCGTTGTTGCTTCCATTATCGAGTAATCGATAAGGGATTAGAGACTGAGTGGCCCCGGCCGATTATTCGGCTGGGGTCTTACTTGGCGGCCGGGATAACCCGGACAAGTAAAGTGTTGGACTAAGAAACAGATGGACAACCAGAACATCCGCATTCGCCTGAAAGCGTACGATCATCGGGTGCTTGATAACAGCACGAAAGAGATCGTGAATACGGCGAAGCGTACGGGTGCGCGGGTTCGGGGTCCTATCCCGCTGCGACGCATATCGAACGGTTTACGGTTAACCGTTCTCCTCACGTTGACAAGAAGAGCCGCGAGCAGTTCGAAATTCGGACTCATCGTCGTTTGCTCGATATTGTTGAGCCCACTCCGCAGACCGTGGACGCTCTCATGAAGCTCGACCTCGCCGCTGGCGTGGATGTCGAGATCAAACTTTAAGGTCCAGACGATGCGCACCGGATTGATCGCAAAAAAGTTGGGCATGTCCCGACTGTTCAAGGAAGACGGCACACATGTGCCTGTCACCGTCCTGCATGTTGATGAACTGCAGGTGGTAGACGTTCGTACTCAGGAGCGTGATGGCTATGTAGCTGTCCAGCTGGGTATGGGCAATGCCAAGGTGAAAAACGTAACAAAACCCAACCGTGGCCATTTTGCCCGCGTGAAGGTCGAACCCAAGAAAACAGTGCGCGAATTCCGTGTGGCTGATGATGCCACGCTGGAAGTTGGTGCTGCTCTTTCTGCTTCCCATTTCGTTGTTGGCCAGAAGGTTGACGTGACGGGGACAAGCAAGGGTAAGGGGTTTGCTGGCGCCATGAAGCGCTGGAATTTTGCTGGTCTTGAAGCCTCGCATGGTGTGTCCATTTCGCACCGTTCGCATGGTTCGACCGGTAACCGCCAGGACCCCGGCAAAACCTTCAAGAACAAAAAAATGGCTGGTCATCTGGGCGATGAACGCGTGACCACCTTGAATCTGGAAATCGCAGCGGTCGATCCGGAAAAGAATCTGATCATGATTCGTGGCTCCGTTCCGGGAGCAAAGAATGGTGTCGTTCTCATTCGTGATGCGATCAAGAAAGCCCGCCACAGCGATGCGCCTTATCCGGCAGCACTTGTGAAGGCGGAGGCCTGAGATCATGGAAATCGAAATCAAGACACTTGATAACGGCACGGCTGGTTCAGCTACGCTTCCGGAAGAACTTTTCGGTGCAGCTCCCCGGGCGGACGTAATGGCACGCGTTGTGCACTGGCAGCTGGCAAAGCGCCGCGCTGGCACGCACAAGGTCAAGGGCATGGGCGAAGTGTCCGGCACGACCAAAAAGCCGTATCGCCAGAAAGGCACCGGTAGTGCTCGTCAGGGCTCCCTGCGTGCTCCCCAGTACAGAACTGGTGGCGTTGTGCATGGTCCTGTTGTGCGCGATCATGGCTATGACCTGCCTAAAAAGGTACGTCGTCTCGGCCTGATCTCCGCTCTGTCGCAGAAAGCGGCTGAAGGTAAACTGGTTGTTCTGGACACGGCTTCTGGCGTGACCAAGACCAGCGAACTGGCGAAAAAGCTGCAGGGTCTCGGCTGGGGCTCCGCTCTGATTGTTGATGCTTCTGTGGACGAAAACTTCGTACGCGCAGCTCGCAATCTGCCGAAGATTGACATTCTGCCGACCATTGGCGCGAATGTTTATGACATTCTGAACCACGAGGTGCTTGCCATCACGCAGGCAGGCCTTGAAGGACTGAAGGAACGCCTGGCATGACGAATATTCTTGCTATTCGCAAGAAAGCCGAGCGTCTTTCTCGGGAAGCTCTGTACGATATCGTACGGACGCCTGTCATCACCGAGAAGGCGACTGCGCTTTCTGAAAAAAATCAGGTTGTTTTCAAGGTCGCAATGACGGCTAGCAAGCCTGAAATCAAGGTTGCGGTGGAAACGCTGTTCGGGGTCAAGGTTGTTGGTGTCAACACCCTTGTCCAGAAAGGTAAAACCAAGCGCTTTAAAGGGCGTGTGGGTCAGCGTTCTGACGTTAAAAAGGCGTTCGTTCAGCTTGCAGAAGGTCAGTCCATTGACCTGACCGCGAAGCTGGCGTGACCAAGGGTAGAAACTAATGGCACTGAAGCACTTTAATCCTGTCACGCCGAGCCTGCGTGGTACGGTTCTGATTGATCGTGCTGACCTGTGGAAAGGCAAGCCGGTCAAGCAGCTCACGGAAGGTAAGAACAAGTCGGGCGGTCGTAACAATAACGGCCGTATCACGTCTCGTTTCCGTGGCGGCGGTCACAAGCAGTCCTATCGTTATGTGGACTTCAAGCGTCGTAAGTTCGACGTGCTGGGTACTGTGGAACGTCTTGAATACGATCCCAACCGCACGGCATTTATTGCGCTGGTGAAGTACGAAGACGGTGAACTGGCATACATTCTGGCTCCGCAGCGCCTGAAGGTTGGTGACAATGTCATCGCCGGTGCGCGCGTGGATATTAAGCCGGGCAATGCCATGCCGCTGTCTGCTATTCCGGTGGGCACGATCATCCACAACATCGAGCTGAAGCAGGGCGCTGGCGGCAAGCTGGCCCGTTCCGCAGGGACGTATGCACAGCTGGTTGGTAAGGATTCGGGCTACGCCCAGATCAAGCTGCAGTCTGGTGAATTGCGTGTTGTGCGCGGTGAATGCATGGCAACCGTTGGTGCCGTGTCCAATCCGGACAACATGAACCAGCACATGGGTAAGGCTGGTCGTTCCCGTTGGCTGGGTCGCCGTCCGCATAACCGCGGCGTGGTGATGAACCCGGTTGACCACCCGCACGGTGGTGGTGAAGGCCGCACATCTGGTGGTCGTCATCCAGTTACGCCATGGGGCAAGCCTACCAAAGGTTACAAAACTCGGGTCAACAAGCGGACGGACGGTCTGATTATCCGTCGCCGGAAGACCGGCAAGTAAGGGGCAATAGAAGATGGCACGTTCCGTCTGGAAAGGTCCGTTCGTCGACGGGTATCTGCTGAATAAGGCTGAAGTATCCCGCGCATCGGGTCGGAATGAAGTGATCAAGATCTGGTCGCGTCGTTCAACGATTCTTCCGCAGTTCGTTGGTCTGACGTTCGGTGTTTATAACGGTCAGAAGTTCCTGCCTGTGCAGGTGACGGAGAACATGGTTGGCCATAAGTTTGGCGAATTTTCTCCCACCCGTACATTTCACGGGCATGGTGCTGACAAGAAGTCTAAGCGGGGCTAAGAGCAAAGATGAGCAAGCCGAAGCATCCGCGCACGCTCGCGGAAACAGAAGCGCAAGCTATCACGCGTAACATTCGGGTTAGCCCCCGCAAGCTGAACCTTGTGGCAGGCCTGATCCGTAATAAACCTGCATCTCAGGCAATTGCGACGCTGACATTTTCCAAGCGCCGTATCGCTCAGCAGGTTAAGAAAACGCTGGAAAGCGCGATCGCAAACGCTGAAAACAACCACCAGCTTGATGTTGATCAGCTGGTGGTGAAAACGGCCGAAGTGGGTAAGTCCATTGTCATGCGTCGTTTTCATGCACGTGGCCGCGGTCGTTCCGCACGCGTCGAAAAGTTTTTCAGTCACCTGAAGATTGTTGTAGCCGAACGGGCAATTGTGTCTGACGCGGCTTCTTCCGAGCAGAAGGCGGCCTGAGATATGGGGCATAAAGTCAATCCAATCGGGCTGCGGCTCGGCATCAACCGCACATGGGACAGCCGCTGGTATGCAGACGCGGATTATTCCCGTCTGCTGCACGAAGACCTCAAGCTTCGTGCATTCCTGCGCCGTAAGCTGGCAGGCGCGGGTGTTTCCCGCGTTGTCATCGAACGTCCGGCCAAAAAACCCCGCGTGACGATTTACGCAGCACGTCCTGGTGTTGTTATCGGCAAAAAGGGGCAGGATATTGATGCTCTGCGCAAGGAACTGACCCGTATGGCCGGTACCGAAGTTGCGCTGAATATCGTGGAAATCCGCAAGCCGGAAATCGACGCGACTCTGGTGGCCGAAAACATTGCCCAGCAGCTTGAACGCCGCGTGGCCTTCCGTCGCGCCATGAAGCGCTCCGTGCAGTCTGCAATGCGTCTGGGTGCCCAGGGTATCCGAATCAATTGCTCTGGTCGTCTGGGTGGCGCTGAAATCGCGCGTATTGAATGGTATCGTGAAGGTCGTGTGCCCCTGCACACCCTGCGCGCTGACATTGATTATGGCACGGCAACGGCGAAGACCACCTATGGCACTTGCGGTGTGAAGGTATGGATCTTCAAGGGCGAAATTCTTGCTCATGATCCGTTGGCACAGGATCGCCGGGCGGCCGAACAGGCTCCTCAGCGCTGAGGAGAGGATAAAAAACAATGCTTTCCCCTAAGCGGACAAAATTCCGTAAAGCCCATAAAGGCCGTATTCACGGCCTTGCAAAAAGCGGTACCACACTTAACTTTGGTACGTTTGGCCTCAAGGCTCTGCAGCCGGAACGTATTACGGCACGCCAGATTGAGGCATCCCGTCGTGCCATTACCCGCGCCATGAAACGTGCGGGTCGTGTGTGGATTCGTATTTTTCCGGATATTCCGGTCTCGACAAAGCCCGCAGAAGTGCGTATGGGCTCCGGTAAGGGATCGCCTGAATTCTGGGTGGCCCGTGTGAAGCCAGGTCGCATCTTGTTTGAGATTGAAGGCGTTCCTCCTGAACTGGCGCGTGAAGCGCTGGCTCTGGGAGCTGCAAAGCTGCCGATCAAGACCAAGTTTGTGACCCGAATTGGAGATGCGTGAGATGGTAAAGGCAGTAAAGCCAGCTGATTTGCGCGCTAAAACGTCAGACGAGCTTGAAGCTCGTCTGGTTGAACTTAAGCGTGAACAGCTCAACTTGCGTTTTCAGCAGGCCACCGGGCAGACAGAAGCGCAGAGCCGTGTTCGTGCGGTCCGTCGTGAAATTGCGCGCATCAAGACAATTGCTGCGCAGAATGCAAAGAATGTAGCAGGTGCAAAAACATCTGCTGCCAATGCCTGAGGAGAGGTAGCCGATGCCGAGGCGCGTCCTGACCGGGCGTGTGACGAGCGACAAGATGGACAAGACCGTTACGGTTCTTGTCGATCGTCGCGTCATGCATCCAGTATATAAAAAGTTCATTCGTCGCTCCAAGAAATACGCGGCGCATGATGAAGAAAACATCTGCAAGACGGGTGATTCCGTGCGGATTGTTGAATGTGCGCCTATTTCACGGCGTAAGACGTGGACCGTGATTTCCCGCAACGGTGAAGCCGTGGGCGTGGAAGCAACTGCGTCGGCCTAACGTAAGGATTTTAGGTTATGATCCATCCCGAGACCAACCTCGATGTGGCCGACAATTCCGGTGCACGTCAGGTGCAGTGCATTAAGGTGCTGGGCGGTTCCAAGCGGAAGTCTGCCTCGGTCGGCGACGTGATCGTCGTTTCCGTCAAGGAAGCCATCCCCCGTGGGAAGGTGAAGAAGGGCGATGTTCACCAGGCCGTTATCGTGCGTACCTCTTACCCGGTTCGTCGTCCCGATGGCAGCGCCATCCGGTTCGACCGTAACGCTGCCGTGCTGATCAATAAGCAGCAGGAGCCGATCGGTACCCGTATCTTTGGCCCGGTTGTGCGTGAACTGCGTGCGAAGAAGTTCATGAAGATCATCTCTCTGGCGCCGGAGGTGCTGTAATGGCT
Source organism: Acetobacter okinawensis JCM 25146 (assembly GCF_000613865.1). Lineage (GTDB taxonomy): Bacteria > Pseudomonadota > Alphaproteobacteria > Acetobacterales > Acetobacteraceae > Acetobacter > Acetobacter okinawensis. Next base: position 34,220 of record NZ_BAJU01000012.1, on the reverse strand, counting down.
GCCCGTATTAAAAAAGGCGATACGGTTGTCGTCATCACCGGCTCTTCCAAGGGCGTGCAGGGTGAAGTTCTGGAGGTCCGTCCTTCAGAAGATCGCGCTGTTGTGCGTGGTGTTGCAATTGCCAAACGTCACCAGCGTGCACGTCGCATGGGTGAAGAAGGTGGGATTATTGCCCGTGAGGCAGCTGTCCACCTCTCCAACCTGAAGCTGGTTGATCCTGCCTCCAAAAAGCCGACACGCGTTGGTTTCCGGGTGCTGGAAAACGGCAAAAAAGTTCGCGTTGCCAAGGCGACTGGCGAAGTGATTGAAGGTTGAGAGGCCAGGTATGAGTGCGAATCAGGAAGGGCGTTCCCTCCCGCGCCTTCACCAGCGCTATGAGAGTGAACTTCGTGCCAAGCTGCGTGAGCAGTTTGGTTATACCAACGAAATGCAGGTGCCGCGGCTTGAAAAAATCGTCCTGAATATGGGCGTTGGCGAAGCCGCTGGTGACCAGAAGAAGTTGGATGCAGCCGTTGCGGAAATGACCCTTATTGCGGGTCAGAAGCCGGTTAAGACGGTAGCCAAGAAGGCAATCGCGGGCTTTAAAATCCGTGAAGGTCTCCCGATTGGCTGTAAGGTTACGCTGCGTCGGGCTCGGATGTACGAATTTCTCGATCGTCTTGTGACGATTGCGATGCCGCGCATCCGCGACTTCCGTGGTCTCCCTGCGACAAAAGGCTTTGATGGCCGCGGCAATTTTGCCCTTGGTCTGAAAGAGCAGATCGTTTTCCCTGAAATCGAATACGACAAAGTGGACGAAGTCCGCGGTATGGACGTTGTGTTCGTGACCAGCGCGAAAACGGATGCTGAAGCTAAAGCTTTGCTGAAGGCATTTGATCTTCCCTTCTTGATGATACAGGCTGCTTTATTGTGTGATCTTGGAAAACCGTCGAAGGTTTTCGAAGGGTTCCGGAGGTAATGTTGTATGGCTAAAACATCTGCCATCCTGCGTAATGCGAAACGCAAGCGCATGGCGGCACGGGATAATGAGAAGCGTACCGCTCTCAAGAATATTGTAATGGACCGGTCTTTGCCCGTGGAAGATCGGTTTGATGCGTCTCTCAAGCTGGCAGAACTGCCGCGTAACGGTTCCCGTGTACGCGTGCGTCTGCGTTGCAAGCTGACAGGTCGTTCTCGCGGTAACTACCGCAAGTTTGAGCTGTGTCGTATCGCTTTCCGTGATCTGGCCTCCGATGGGCAGATTCCGGGAGTGGTAAAAGCTAGCTGGTAAGGGCTCGAGATGTCGCTTTCAGATCCTTTGGGTGATATGCTCACCCGTATTCGCAACGCTCAGCGTGCGCGTCACAACTCTTGCGTTGCTCCGGCATCCAACCTGCGTGTGAATGTGCTTGAAGCTCTGCAGCGCGAAGGTTACATCCGTGGTTACAAGCGTGAAGAAGTGCGTAAGGGTATTGCCCAGCTGCACATCGAGCTGAAGTACGCGGAGGGTGAACCGGTTATTCGTGAAATCCAGCGCGTTTCGCGCCCTGGTCGTCGCGTTTATTCCAAAATTAAAGAATTGCCGCGTGTTTGTGCTGGTCTGGGTGTTTCCATCCTGTCCACACCGCGTGGTGTTCTGTCCGATGTAGAGGCCCGCGCCGCCAATGTTGGTGGTGAAGTCCTTTGCCGCGTCTTCTGAGGAGGGATAAATGTCACGAGTAGGCAAGTATCCCGTCGAAGTTCCGGCAGGGGTCACAGTTTCCATCGCGGACGGTGTTTTTAAGGCTAAGGGCAAGCTGGGTGAGCTTTCTCTGCCGATCTCCAGTCATGTTACGGCTGAAGTGAAGGACAATTCGGTTGTTGTGCAGCCGAATGGTACCGAATCTCAGGCCCGCATGATGTGGGGAACAACACGCGCACTCATCGCTTGTGCGGTCAAAGGTGTTTCTGACGGGTTTTCCAAAACCCTGGAAATTACTGGGACGGGTTATCGTGCTGCAGTGCAGGGTTCTAACCTTGTTATGAACCTCGGCTTCTCTCACGATGTGATCTATCCAATTCCGGCTGGCATCAAAATTTCTACCCCACGTCCTACAGCGATTGTGGTGGAGGGGATTGATAAGCAGCGTGTTGGCCAGGTGGCTCTGGATATCCGTAGCTATCGTAAGCCTGAACCTTATAAAGGTAAGGGTGTGCGTTACGATACGGAAACCATCCGCCGTAAGGAAGGCAAGAAGAAATAATGAGCACTCAGCAGGAATTGCGGAACCGGCGGCGTGCGCGCCTCCGTTTTCAGCTCCGCCGCAAGGCTGGTGGCCGTCCTCGTTTGTCGGTTTTCCGGTCTGGTAAGAACATCTATGCTCAGGTGATTGATGATGCGCAGGGCGTGACCCTTGCTGCGGCATCAACGCTGGATAAAGAACTGCGTGACGCCCTGAAAAATGGTGCCACGCAGGATAGCGCCTGTGCAGTTGGCAAGCTGGTTGCCCAGCGTGCTGTTGCTGCTGGTGTGTCTCAGGTCGTGTTCGATCGGGGATCTTATCTTTATCACGGGCGCGTCAAGGCCCTGGCGGAGGCGGCCCGTGAGGGCGGTCTCTCCTTCTGAGGAAAGGATCACGCAATGGCTCGTGAACCAAGAGAAGGCGGTCGAGGCGGCCGTGAGCGCGAACGCGAAGGCGATGAGCTGGTTGATAAGCTGGTAACCATCAATCGCGTTGCAAAGGTTGTTAAGGGTGGTCGGCGTTTTGCGTTTGCTGCTCTGGTTGTGGTTGGTGACCAGAAAGGTCGCGTGGGCTACGGTGCTGGTAAGGCGCGTGAAGTTCCCGAAGCTATCCGCAAGGCAACTGAGCGTGCAAAGCGTGGGATGATTCGCGTTCCCATGAAAGAAGGGCGTACGCTTCATCATGACGTTGCTGGTCACTTTGGTGCTGGTAAGGTTGTGCTGCGCTCGGCGGAAGCCGGGACAGGGATCATCGCTGGTGGTCCTATGCGTGCGGTGTTTGAAAGCTTGGCATTAACGACGTTGTGGCCAAGTCTTTGGGAACCCGGAACCCGCATAACATGGTCAAGGCAACATTCGATGCCCTGACGCGTTGTGCCAGCCACGTGCCGTGGCAAACCGTCGTGGCAAAAAAGTGGCGGAAATCTTTGGCAAGCGCGACCAGGCTGCTGGTGCGGAGGCTGCAGATGTCTGAGAAAAAAACTTTCAAGGTGATTCAGGTTGCGTCCGGAAACGGACGTAAGCCGGGTCAGCAGGAAACCCTGATCGGGCTTGGTCTGAACAAGATCGGGCGCGAAAAGGTTCTGGAAGATACCCCTTCCACGCGCGGTATGGTCCGCAAGGTGGCCCACCTGGTGAAGGTGGAGGACTGAAATGAGACTTAACGAACTTCGTGATAACGAAGGCGCTCGCTACCGTAAAAAGCGGCTTGGGCGCGGTATTGGTTCCGGCAAAGGCAAGACGTCTGGTAAGGGTGTGAAAGGCCAGAAAGCACGTGAGGGTGTATCCCTCAACGGGTTTGAGGGTGGTCAGCTCCCGATCTATCGTCGTCTGCCGAAGCGGGGCTTTAAAAACATCTTCCGCAAGGTCTATGCTCCCGTTAATCTGGGTGCAGTAGAGCAGGCGTTGGTTGATGGTAAGCTGGAAAACGGCGTGACCATTACCGAAGAAGCGCTGAAGAAAGCTGGTCTGGTCGGGACTGGTAAGTACGCAGGCGTTCGCATTCTTGCTGAAGGCGAACTGACCAAAAGCGTTTCTTTTGAAGTGTCCGGTGTCTCTGCTTCTGCCAAGGTTGCCATTGAAAAAGCTGGTGGCAGCGTAAAGCTGCTGGCAGCGGCGCCTGTGGAAGCTAGCGCCTCCTGATTGCGCGGGGGAGAGAGCAGTGGGAGACCCTGTTCTCTCTTCCTTGCCCGGATCAGAACAGCTGCCTGATATTTTTCAGGCAATCATGCCAGCGTCTCCACGTTACGTGGCGGCGCTGTTTGTGTGAAAGGACGGATGCATGGCTTCCGCGGCCGAACAACTGGCTGCCAATTTTAACGTAGGCTCCTTTGCCAAGGCGACGGAACTCAAGAAGCGGATCTGGTTTACGCTGGGCGCGCTGATTGTTTACCGTTTGGGAACGTATATTCCCGTGCCCGGTGTAGATGCTACGGTTATGGGGCAGCTTCTGGCGCAGCATCAGGGCGGCATTCTTGGCATGTTCAATATGTTCTCGGGGGGCGCTCTCGGGCGTATGACCGTGTTCGCATTGAACATCATGCCCTATATCTCTGCGTCAATTATTGTGCAGTTGATGTCTACGGCGGTGCCTTCTCTTGAAGCACTCAAGAAGGAAGGTGAGCAGGGGCGTAAAAAGCTTAACCAGTACACCCGCTACCTTACGGTCCTGATCGCTGTTTTTCAGGCTTACGGGATCGCAATCGGGCTTGAGAATGTTCAAAGCGGCGCTGCTGTGGTGAACCCCGGACCGCTTTTTCTGGTGACCTGCGTTACGGCGCTGGTGGGTGGCACCATGTTCCTGATGTGGCTTGGTGAGCAGATTACGTCACGCGGGGTGGGTAATGGGATTTCGCTCATCATCTTCGCCGGGATTGTCGCCAATTTACCGCATGCTTTGGTAAGCCTTTTCCAGTTGGGGTACACGGGCGCACTGTCTTCGTTCTTTGTGCTGCTGTTCCTTGTGCTGGCTGGCCTGACCATCATGTTCATCGTGTTTATGGAGCAGGCCCAGCGTCGGGTTGTCATCCAGTATCCTAAACGGCAGATGGGGCAGCGCATGTTTGGTGGAGACACCACGCATATGCCGCTCAAGGTGAATACTGCGGGTGTTATTCCGCCAATTTTTGCATCATCGGTTCTGTTGATACCCGTAACACTTGCCGGGTTTATGAATGGTAAATCCCTACCGGGGTGGTTGTCATTTCTGGGTGAGGAGTTGGGGCAGGGGCAGCCACTGTATCTGCTCTTCTACGCCTTGATGATCGTCTTCTTCTCGTATTTCTATGCGGCAGTGACCTTTAACCCGGCGGAGACTGCAGACAACCTGCGTAAGCAGGGTGGGTTTATCCCTGGTGTGCGGCCTGGCGCCTCTACCGCATCGTATTTCGATAAGATCCTGACGCGTCTGACGACCATTGGCGCGGCCTATATGGTTGCGGTGTGCTTGCTGCCGCAGATTTTGATCAGCCGTTACAATGTGCCGTTCTACTTTGGCGGGACCAGCCTGATTATTATTGTCTCGGTTACGATTGATACAGTGACACAGGTGCAATCTCATCTTGTGGCGCACCAGTATCAGGGCCTTATGCGCAAGTCCCGTGGCGGCAGGAAGCAGAGGATCATCAGACGATGAACATTATTTTTCTGGGCCCACCGGGAGCGGGAAAAGGAACACAGTCCAAGCTGCTGGAAGAGCGGCATGGGCTGGTCCAGATTTCCACCGGGGATATGCTGCGTGCGGAAGTGGCGCGTGGCTCCGAGATTGGTAATCAGGCTAAGGCGCTGATGGTTGCGGGCAAGCTCGTGCCGGATGCGCTGATTATTGCCATGCTCAAGGACCGCATTGCCCAGCCGGACTGCCAGAATGGCTTCATTCTGGATGGTTTTCCACGCACTCTGGCGCAGGCCGAGGAATTGGATACCATGTTGTCGGTTGATGGAAAGAGCATTGATGTTGTGCTTTTTCTGGACGTGGATGAAGAGATTCTTGCCGATCGCATTTCCGGACGTTTCACCTGCGCCAACTGTGGGCAGACTTATAACGAAGCGTCCAACCCGCCTGCAAAGGAAGGGGTGTGCGATGCCTGCGGGAGTCACGAGTTCAAACGTCGGGCAGACGACAAGCGCGAGACAGTTGTTGAGCGCCTGAAGGAGTACCGCAATCTTACCGCGCCGATTCTGCCGTTTTATGAAAAATCGGGTCGTTTGCGTAAGGTAAACGGCATGCTTTCGACTGCTGAAGTGACGGCAGAAATTGAAGCAGCGCTTGAAGATAGCGGCGCGATCACGAAGAAGTGATCAGTTTTCGTTGACTTGTAACGGTGGTCGGTATATTTCGCGGCCACCAAGTGAAATCCGCCCAGTCAAAGCAGGGCTATGAGCCGTTCGCTGTAAAAGCGGGCGAACAGGAGTATAAGGCGTGGCACGTATTGCCGGCGTGAATGTCCCGACGAACAAGCGGGTTGTTATCGGGCTTCAGTATATTTATGGAATTGGCGCGACTAAGGCGGCAGAAATCTGCAAGTCCTTGGAAATTCCGGAAGCAAAGCGGGTTAACGAACTCAGCGACGATGAAATCATGAAGCTCCGTGAGCTGATTGATGGCAATTATCGCGTTGAAGGCGACCTGCGTCGTGAAATTGCGATGAACATTAAGCGCCTGATGGACCTTGGTTGCTACCGCGGCCTGCGCCATCGTCGTGGTCTGCCGGTTCGTGGTCAGCGGACGCACACCAACGCCCGTACCCGTAAGGGTAAGGCAGTGGCGATTGCCGGTAAGAAGAAAGCAACGCGTTAATCCAATTCGCTAAGGCGGCCAGCCTGCACGCGCAGGCTGGATAGGGACTGAGGTAGAAAAGACATGGCGAAAGCCGCAACACCGCGTGTTCGTAAAAAAGAGCGTAAGAACATTATTTCGGGCGTGGCGCATGTGCTCTCCACGTTCAACAACACCATGATCACCATCTCTGATGCCCAGGGGAATGCTATTTCCTGGTCGTCTGCTGGTGCGCAGGGCTTTAAGGGCTCGCGGAAATCCACGCCGTATGCGGCGCAGGTTGCGGCTGAAGACGCAGGTCGCAAGGCCCGCGAACACGGCATGGAAACGCTGGAAATCGAAGTTTCCGGTCCTGGGTCGGGGCGTGAAAGCGCACTGCGTGCCCTGCAGGCTGTTGGTTTCACGATTACTTCTATCCGTGATATGACACCTGTCCCGCACAACGGTTGCCGCCCGCGCAAGCGTCGCCGCGTCTGAGCTTACGAGCGGAGAGGTGGCCTGCGAGCAAGCCATCTTTCCATTTGTTGTGTCCACTTCAGAGAAATCGCTGTGAAAGCAGTGGTTTTTCCTATTGAAAGGCCGGTCCATTGGTCCTTCAGAAAAACTGGCAATCTCTGATCAAGCCCGAAAAGCTTGAAGTTGAATCCGGAGTGGAGCCCGCTCGTATCGCAACCGTAGTGGCTGAGCCGCTGGAACGCGGTTTTGGTATGACGCTCGGTAACGCGCTGCGTCGGGTTCTGCTGTCCTCACTTCAAGGTGCTGCGGTCACGGCGGTTCAGATTGACGGCGTTCTGCACGAGTTTTCGTCTGTTGCCGGTGTGCGGGAAGATGTCACTGACATCGTCCTGAACATCAAGCAGCTGGCGTTGCGCATGCACGGTGAAGGGCCGAAGCGTATGGTGCTGACGGCCACCGGCCCGGGCGAAGTGCGCGCAAGCCAGATCCAGACCGGTCATGATATTGAAATCATGAACCCGGACCTGGTCATCTGCACGCTTGATGACGGCGTTAAGCTGGGCATGGAATTTATTGTCAACACCGGAAAAGGCTATGTTCCTGCGGCGGCTAACCGTCCGGAAGATGCGCCGATCGGCCTGATCCCGGTTGATGCAATCTATTCGCCCGTCAAGCGTGTGTCTTACAAGGTGGAACCGACCCGCGTTGGTCAGGTCACCGACTATGACAAGCTGCTGCTGACGGTTGAAACAAACGGTGCGGTAACCCCTGAAGATGCAGTGGCACTTGCTGCGCGCATTCTGCAGGATCAGCTGCAGCTGTTCATCAACTTTGATGAGCCGCGTCCTGTGCAGGCTGAAGAGCCTGAGGATGATCTGCCGTTCAACCGTAATTTGCTGCGCAAGGTGGATGAGCTTGAATTGTCTGTTCGTAGCGCTAACTGCCTGAAGAACGACAATATCATCTACATCGGGGATCTGGTTCAGAAGAGTGAGCAGGAAATGCTGCGCACACCGAACTTTGGCCGTAAATCCCTGAACGAAATTAAGGAAGTCCTGACCTCCATGGGGCTGTCCTTGGGTATGAATGTCCCGGCATGGCCGCCGGAAAATATTGAAGAGTTGGCAAAGCGGCTTGATGAGCCGTTTTGATCTGACTTTTCTCGATACTAGGAACTGAACCATGCGTCACCGGATTGCCGGCAGAAAGCTCGGCGTTACCTCTTCTCACCGTGCAGCCATGTTTCGCAACATGGCCGTGGCTCTTATCAAGCATGAGCAGATCACCACCACGCTTCCCAAAGCGAAGGAACTGCGCCCGTTTGTTGAAAAGCTGATCACCCTTGGCAAGCGTGGCGATCTGCACGCACGTCGGCAGGCTTTTGCCGTGCTGCGTGACGATGTGATTGTCAAAAAGCTGTTTGCTGCTGTGGCTGAACGCTACAAGGCACGCAACGGTGGTTACACCCGCGTTCTGCGCGCTGGCGTACGCTACGGCGATGCGGCTCAGATGGCAGTGATCGAACTGATCGACCGCGACGTGAGCGCAAAAGGGCAGGACAGTGGTCCGCGCCCGGAAGTGGAAGATAAGCAGGATCTTGCTGCTTAATTTTCGCTTTATAAGCCGAAATGGAAAAAGCTGGCCCTCTGGAGCCAGCTTTTTTTATGTTGCGCAGGTCTATTAGTGGGATGAATGGCGCGGGATAAAAACATTTCCTACGCTGTGGTGCGTGATTGACAAAGTGGTGAATATATCCACTATCTTGTTTGATATTTTATTTGAGTGAAAGCGATATGGTCATGAAACGTGCGTTGTTAAAAATGTTAACGCTCACTGCCGTGGCATTTGGCTGGATTGCCAGTCCGTCTCAGGCGGCGGAGAGTATTCGTATTGGGTATATTCCCGTTCTGGCTCATCCGCACTCTTTGTCATCGATGGAGAGGGCTGGGCCAAACAGGCAGGGCTAGATGTGCAGCTTGTGCGCTTTACATCTGGTCCACAGGCTATTCAGGCTCTGGTTTCGGGCCGGATTGATGGTTATGTGGCGGGCGTGCTGCCATTGTTGCAGGCACGTGCACATGGCGTGGACGTAAAGGTTGTCGCCACCGCCTCTATTGAGGAACTGTCCGTTATTGCCCGTGGTGCTCTGGCTGATGGAATTAAGCCCGGTTCGGCATCAGGGCCAACGCCCGATGCGGTCAAGGCGATTTTTGCCCGCTTCAAGCAGGATCAGAAGCGGCTTCCGCGTCTGGCAGCACAACCTGCGGGGTCGGTGCCGGATACGCTACTGCGCTACTGGCTGCAAAAGCAGCTTGGGTTTGAGCAGGTCAACACTGTTGCCTCCATTGTGGGGGTTGATATTGATGCAGCACAGCAGGCATTTCTCGCAGGTGCTGTGGACGGCGCAGTCCTGCGTGAACCTGCCCTGACGGTTGTTAGAACCCGTCTGCCAGACGCACGTATTCTGGCGTCCGGGCATGATATGATGCCAGACCAGCCCGGTTCCGTGCTGGCAATTGTCAAACCGGATGCGCCCGAGCACAAGGCATGGGCTGCCACGCTGACAACGCTGTTCGTCCGTGCGACAACACTGCTGGCACAGCACCCTGATGATGCTGTGCCATTTGTGCAAAAAGCGCTGGGTGGTGGTATGCTGAATGACGATGTTATGAAAACAGCGTTGGAACAGTCGGCCTCCCGTTTTGTCAGCGATCCGGCGCGTATTGTCGAAAGTGTTAAGCAATTGCAGGAATTTGAAGTGTCTCAGGGCCTGTTACGCAAGGCTGAACCGTTGGGGATCTGTTTGACACGGGTCTGTGGCAGCAGGCTCAGCAGTGAGTAGAAAACTGTCTGGGTCTGTCCGCCTGGGGCTTGGGCTGGCAGGGCTTGTTCTGTTCTTTGGTTTGTGGGAGGCAGCAGTCCAGTCTGGGCTGCTGCCTTCTGGCATGGTGCCAGCGCCGTCGGCACTGGGTCCGGCATGGCTGGATGAGGTGCGTGGCGGTTTTTGGCAGCAGGCCATTCTGGACAGTCTGCACCATTATCTGCTGGGCCTGTTTATAGGTTCGGTGCTGGGGGCAGGGCTTGGCATCCTATGCGGTATGCTGGACCTGCTTGATGGTCTGCTGGAAGGGATTGTCCGTCTTTTGCGGCCGGTGCCTGGTCTGGCGTGGGTTCCTTTTGCCATTTTGTGGTTTGGACTGAGCACCGCCGGGGCAACCTTTGTTATTGCCATATCAGTCTTCTGGATCAATTTTTATGCCGCCCATAGCGCTGTAAAAAGCGTGGACCCTGAACTGTATGAACTGGCTTCGGCCTTTGGGCATGGTAGTTTTGTGGGGCGGCTGTTCAAGATTGTGCTGCCTGCATCGGCTCCGGGTATTATGGCCGGCCTGCGCACTGGTCTGGGGCAGGGGTGGATGTCCGTTGTGGCGGCAGAGCTGTTTGGCGTGCCGGGTATAGGAGCGCGCATGATGCAGGCCTCCAGCCTTTTGGCAACAGACGTGGTGGTAGTGTACATGCTGACCATGGCCATGCTGTATGCCATTACCGATTTTCTTTTTGGATTTGTGCGCAAATGGGTTCTCAGATGGCAGCCATAAGTCAGGCAGATGTGGTTGCTTCCTTACAGGATGTGGGTCTGTCGCATGATGGGGGGGAACACTTTGTTCTGCGCCACGTCAGCCTGACTTTGGCCCGTGGGGAGTTTGTTGCCCTGCTGGGGCCGTCAGGGGTGGGTAAATCGACCCTGCTTAGGGTGCTTATGGGGCTGATGCACCCAACAGAGGGGCAGACAGGTGGAGCTGCCTGTGCACCTGCCTCGGGCAAGGCGCATGCTACACGGCGTAGTCGGGCCATGGTTTTTCAGGATGCGCGGCTGCTGCCCTGGCGCTCAGTGCTGGGCAATGTCATGTTCGGGCTGGAAGGCCTGCACCTGAACAAGAGTGAAAAAAAAGCACGAGCGCAGGAAGCCCTGCGTCTTGTCGGGCTGGAGGACGCGGCAGACAGGCTGCCCCGCCGTCTGTCTGGTGGTCAGCGGCAGCGTGTAGGCGTTGCTCGTGCGCTGACAGTTGCCCCAGACCTGCTGCTTATGGACGAACCCTTTGGGGCTCTGGACCCCATTACCCGTACAAGCCTGCAGGAGGAGTTGCAGCGGATATGGCAGCAGACGCATAAAACCGTCCTCTTTGTTACGCATGACATTGAAGAGGCTCTCCGGCTGGCGACCCGTGTTGTGGTGTTGGCAGGTGGCCCACCTGCGGGCATTACGGGGGAAATTATACTGGACATGCCAGAGCGTAATCCGGACACACCCGCTTTTCGCACATATGCTGCCCGCCTGCGCGCCATGATTGCAGGGGAGCCAGATCCGGGCGGGGAAGCCTACTGGCGCTCGGCTGAAATCTAGTCTTGCGCGTAAAAATCGTTCACATAGGCATCTTTATGGGGGCAACGCACGTTATCCCTTAATCCAGTATGGAGGACATCCTCATATGAGTGATGAGAGCAAGGCGGATTACGGTCTTGAGGACGGCATTGGCAATCTGAGCGATGGTGCGGATGGCCTGTTTGGCAAGTTGCCCAGTTATGACGCCTTGAATCCCGGCAAGCGGAGTGCCGCAGCCGAAGCATTGCGTGATGTTGTTATTGACCAGCCCCTGTTCGCTGTGGCTGCGGCAGGTTTTCTAGGGTTGGTGTTCGGAATTTTTCTGCGTCGCAGAAAGTAAACTGGTTTAAAGCAGTTCGAGCTTTGACCGGAGTGAAAATATAAGGGAGTGCGATATGCTGAGACTGGCGCTGTTTTTTCTGGTTGTTTCACTTGTTGCAGGGCTGTTTGGTTTTGGCGGCATTGCCTCTGCTTCAGCCGGAATGGCTAAAATCCTGTTCTTTATAGCCATTATGCTGTTTGTGGTGTTTCTGGTCGTGGCCCTTCTGGCGGGCCGTGCCGTTCTTAAGTAACTGCACACTCTTATTTGTCGGGTATAAAAAAACCTCCGGGGCAATGGCTCCGGAGGTTTTTTGTTGGGCACTACCCAGACTTGGCAGAATGGGGTCAGTTTTTGTTCTTCTGTATAAAAGAGGGCAGGAACGGGTTGTCCGTTTGCATGGACCCTTTGCTGGGCAGTTCGGATGCATCCCACCCACCGCCAAGTGCCTGAACCAGACTGACGGAATCCAGAATGCGGCTCTGCTGGATTTGCAGAGCCGTCTCGGCGTTGGACAGGGCAGTGACCTCGGCGGTAATAACGGTCGTGTAAATCTGGGTGCCAGCCATATACTGGTTGAATGCGACTGTAACCGCCTTGTTTGCGGCCTCCAGCGCAACGTGCTGCTGCTCTGCCTGATCGGCCAGAATACGCAGGTTGGAGAGTTGGTCTTCCACGCCTTGCAGAGCGGTCAGAACGGTCTGGCGGTAGGTGGCTACGTAGGCATCATAGTTGGTATCTGCCTCACGGACCGCAGCGGTACGGGCTCCCCCTTCGAACAATGTTTCCGTGGCTGACGCACCAAGGCTCCATATCCGGTTTGCGACCTGCACAAGAGCGCCAACAGGGTCCCCACTATAGGAGTAGCTCGCTGTGAGCTTTACGTCAGGGTAAAAGGCGGCCATGGCCGCACCGATCTGTGCGTTGTATTCTTCCATCCGGCGCTCTGCTGCCGCAATGTCCGGGCGGCGTTGGAGCAGGGTGGCTGGCACCATAACCGGAATGGCCGGAATGGCGCGTGGCAGAGTTCCATGCGGGATGGACAGGTCCGCAGGAGCCTTGCCGACAAGAACGGCAATCGCATGCTCATACTGCGCGCGGGCTATGCCGGTCGCGGTGGTTTGCGCGCGGGTCTGTTCGAGTTGTGTGCGGGCCTGTAGCAGGGTGGTCGGGTCTGCTGTGCCGGCATCATACTGGTTTTTGGTAATCTGGTAGGACCGCTCATAAAACGCCACGTTTTTGTTCAACAGGTCGTATAGACTGTCCTGATACCTTAGGTTGAAGTAGGCCGTGGCCAACTGCGCCTGATAGGACAGGCGGGCATTGGCCAGATCTGCGGCAGAGGCCTGAGCCTCGGTCACCTGTGCCTGTATCTGGCGGCGGATCTTGCCCCACAAATCCAGATCCCACGACGCGGTAGGCCCCATGGCATAGGTGTTTTCGGTCGTGTTGGAGGGCGTGGAGGATGTGCTTGAGCTGCCATCGCTCCCGTAGTTGATAATGGTGCCACTCGAGCGCGACCCACGGCCAGAACTCTGGCGGTTGAACGAGAGTGCTCCGCTGAGTGTGGGGTAGAGTTGCGCCCTTACGGCATTAATGGTGGCGCGGGCGTTACGGTAGCGTGCCTCGTACTGAATGATGTTCTGGTTGTTGATATCCACCTGTGCCTCAAGGCTGTTCAGCACGGGGTCGTTGTAGAGTGTCCACCATGTGCCTTTGGGCAGGCTGGCCATGCCTGGAGCTGTGTATTGCCACCCAACGGCCGGGCGCAGTTCCTTGAAGCCAGGCGAAATAATGGGAGTTGGTGCCTTGTAGTTAGGCCCGACCATACAGCCTGTCAGAATAACAGGGGCCAGCAGCAAGGACAGGTTACGGGAACGGGAAGAGCGGGAAGAAGGCATTCAGCTATCCTGCCTGAAACTGCGGAAAAACGGAAACGAGCGAATAAAGGAACCAGCACGTGCCTGCCATCTATCGAACATCAGATAAATAACAGGAGTTGTATAAAGCGTAAGCGCCTGACTGACGATAAGCCCGCCAACAATGGCAATGCCCAGCGGGTGCCGTAACTCCGCACCATAACCGTTGGCGACCATAAGGGGGGCGGCACCAAGGGCGGCTGCGACCGATGTCATCATAATCGGGCGGAAGCGGAGCAGGCAGGCGGTGCGAATGGCGTCATGGGGGCTCATGCCCTGTTCGCGCTCGGCCATAATGGCAAAATCGACCAGCATGATGGCATTTTTTTTAACAATGCCAATCAGCAGGATCACCCCGATCAGGGCAATGAGGGAAAACTCCTCCCCTGCCAGTTGCAGGGCCAGCAGTGCGCCCACCCCGGCCGAGGGCAGGGTGGAGAGAATGGTCAGCGGGTGTACGTAGCTTTCGTACAGCACACCCAGCGTAATATAGACCGCCACAAGAGCTGCCAGAATAAGCAGCGGTTCATCATTGACAGCTTTTTGGAACTGGGCGGCATTACCCGCAAAGCTGCCGTGAATGGTGTTGGGCATATGCAGGGTGACCTGTGCCGTATTGATGATCTGCGTGGCCGTTCCCAGAGATACACCCTTGGCCAGATTGAACGAGAGCGTTGCCGCAACTGCCAGCCCCTGATGGTTGACTGACAGCGGTGTGCGGCTAGGCACCAGACGGGTAATCAGGGTCAGCGGGACCATGGCCTCGGATGCGGTGCTGACAGCCGAACCGTTGGAGGCCCCGGCTCCCCCGGCCAGAGCATTGGCAATCTGGTTTTTAAAAGACAGCGAACTCTGGGTGGTTGCCGTGCTGCTGGTGGCACCCGTGCTGGACGTGTCGCGGACTCGAACAGTGTTTGACTTGGTGCCCCCACCAGCAGAGCCACCGGCCACACTGACCCATACCTGCATCAGGCTTTGGGGGTCTGACCAGTTTTTGGGGTCGGCTTCCATGATCACGCGGTACTGGTTCAGCCGGTTATAGATCACGGAGGCAGCGCGCTGGCCAAATGCATCGTAGAGCGTGTTGGAGAGAAGCTGAGGGGTGATGCTGACACGGGCGGAGGTATCGCGGTCGATTTCGGTGCTGATGGCAGAACCACCAAGCTGAACATCGGAGGAGAGGGAGGTCAGCTCAGGGTGGCGGCGCAGCTCTGCAAGCAGGCGGTCTGTCCATTCGTATAGCTCGGAGGAGTTTTCTCCCTCCAGCGTGTACTGGTAGGCGGCATTGCTCTGTCGGGCGCCAGCACGGATGGCACCGGGCTGCATAAGAAAAAAACTGGCCCCGACCAGATTGCGCAGCTTGCGGTTAACGCGGGCGATCAGATCAGTTGGTGTGTCATTGCGTAGGGATTTGTCCTTGAGCTGCAAGAACAGCCCTGCCTCGTTGGAGGAGCCACGGCCACCGATAAAGGAAGACACACTCTCCACGTCCCGGTCGTGCATGAGAATATTCTGCACATTGGTCAGTTTTTTGGCCAATGCCCCAAAGGAGACTGACTGGTCCCCCTGAAGGTGCCCCATAAGCATGCCGGTGTCTTCTACCGGAAAAAACCCCTTGGGCATGAGCATGAACAGGGCGGCTATAAGGGCCAGTGTGCAGGGCAGGCTGAGCAGCACGGTCTTGTGGTAACGCAGGGCAATGTCAAGCGAGCGGGCGTAGCCTGACTGCATGCGGTCCAGAAAAAGGGTTATGGCAGCAATGGCGTGGCGCATCAGCCGCTGGAGCTTGCGGTGTGCTGGCTCGTGCCATGGGGGGCCAGCAGGTAGGCCGCCATCATGGGTGTAAGCGTCAGGGAGAGCACCATGGAGATAAGAATGGTGATGGAGACCGTCATGGCAAACTCATGGAACAGACGGCCCGCAAGCCCGCCCATAAGCAGAATGGGTAAAAAGACGGCAATCAGGGAAATGGAGATGGAAATAACCGTAAAGGCGACCTCACTACTGCCTTTTATGGCCGCATCCCGTGGGGTGAGGCCCTGCTCAATGTAGCGGGCAATATTTTCCATGACCACAATGGCGTCATCCACCACAAAGCCGGTGGAAACCGTAAGCGCCATGAGTGACATGTTGTCGAGCGAAAAGCCAAGCAGGCGCATGACGCCAAAAGTCGCCACAATGGAGGTGGGCACTACCACGGCGGGTATGAGCGTCATGCGCCATGAGTGCAGGAAGAGCAGCACCACCAGCACCACCAGCACGACCGAGATCAGCAATGTCAGCTGCGTATCTGTCAGGGCTGCGCGGATGGTCAGTGACCTGTCCAGCCCTACATGCAGTGCCACCCCGCCGGGGAGTGCGGACTTGAGCATGGGCATTTCGGCATTGATCTGGTCTACCGTGTGAATCACGTTGGCCCCAGCCTGGGGGAACACAACGGCAATGACGGAGGCCTGACCATTGTAGTACCCCGCATTGCGCAGGTCTTCCACGCTATCTTGTACCTGCGCCACATCAGCCAGCCGTACGGGGCGGTTTTTGCGCCATGCAATAATCAGGTCGCGGTAGTCCTGCGCGGTGCGCACCTGATCGTTCGTGTCCAATGTGTAACGCGTGCCATTCTGGTCAATAATGCCTTTGGGTGTGTGGGCATTGGCGGAGGCAAGGGCTGCGCGCACGTCCTCAAACCCGATCCCGTATTTGAAAAGGGGGAGCGGGTTTATTTCCGCCCGGATGGCAGGCAGCGCACTCCCGCTGATTTCGACCTGACCCACACCCTGTATGGCGGACAGGTGCTGTACCAGCACATTGGTTGCGTAGTCATAGAGTTGGGGGCGGGTGTGGGTGTCTGACGTCAGGGTCAGGATAAGGATGGGCGCGCCATTGGGGTTGGCTTTGCGGTAGCTGGGGTTCTGCCGCAAGGAGGAGGGCATGTCCGCGTGGGCGGCTTGCAGGGCGGCCTCCACATCGCGCGCAGCGCCGTTAATATCGCGCGAGAGGGCAAACTGGAGCGTAATGCGCGTGCTGTTCTCGGTTGACTGGGATGTCATTTCTGTAACATCGGCAATCTGGCCAGATGCCGCTCCAGCGGGGCGGCAACAGCGCTTGCAATTTCCTCCGGGGAGCCACCGGCCTGCCGGGCCTGAACCTGAATGACCGGAAAATCCACATTGGGCAGGTCGGCTACCGGCAGGCCGCGGTAACCCAGAAGTCCCCCAAGGAACAGGGCTACACTCAGCAGAATGGTGGCGACAGGCCGGTCAATAAAAATCCGGCTGATGTTCACGGCACGGCTTGCCCGTTAGGGGGCGAGCCTGTGCTGGCATGGCGCAATCTGCTCCATTTTTGCGCCCATGTATCCAGCGTCAGGTAAATGACCGGGGTTGTAAACAGCGTCAGCAACTGGGAGAGGGCAAGCCCGCCAATAATGGCCAGCCCCAGCGGGTAGCGCAGTTCAGAGCCTGTTCCGTGTGAGAGCACCATGGGTACAGCCCCCAGCATGGCGGCAAGAGTGGTCATGAGAATGGGGCGAAAGCGCAATGTGGCCGCTGTGCGGATGGAGCGCAGGCTGTCCATCCCATGTTCGCGCTCCGCCTCCAGTGCGAAGTCGATCATCATGATGGCGTTTTTCTTGACAATGCCAATCAGCAGCACAATGCCGATAATGCCCATGATGTCCAGATTAACACCTGCCACCATCAGGGTCAGTAGCGCGCCAATGGCGGCTGATGGCAAGGTGGAGAGAATGGTCACAGGGTGGATGAAGCTCTCATACAGGATGCCCAGCACAATATAGACGGCAATAATGGCCGCTGCGACCAGAAACAGCTCATTGCTGAGCGAGCCCTCGAATGCTGCGGCTGTGCCCTGAAACGAGGTCTGGAAAGCGGAGGGGAGGTGAATGTCCTGCTCCGCACGGCGGATGGCGGCCGTGGCATCTCCCAAGCATAGCCGGGCGCAAGGTTGAAGGAAATGGTCGTGGCCGGGAACTGGCCAAAATGGGTCAACAGCAGGGGGGCTGTCTCCTGTGTGACTTTGGTCACGGCAGGCAGTGGCACCAGCCCGGAGGTGGGCGAACGTGTGGGGCCGGACGTGCTCTCCCCCGCATTACCGCTGATGCCGGGCAGGTAAAGCTGGTTGAGCGAAGACAGGTTGGACTGAAAGCGCGGATCAGCCTCCAGAATAACGCGGTACTGGTTGGACTGCGTATAGATGGTGGAAATCTGGCGCTGGCCAAAGCTGTCATACAGCACGTTATCTACCGTCTGGGGGGTGACTGAGTAGCGTGCCCCTGTGGCGCGGTCGAGTGTTACGCGTGCGACCAGCCCCTCGGCCTGAAGGTCCGATGTCACATCGGCCAGAGCGGGCTCACGCTGCAAGCGCTCGATCAGCTTGGGAACCCAGACCTTGAAGGCGTTATAATCCGGGTTTTCCAGCAAAAACTGGTATTGCGTTGCAGAGACCGTGGTGTCGAGCGAGAGGTCCTGCACAGGCTGGAGGTAGAGCTTTATGCCAGTAACCTGCGCGGTCTCCTGCTCCAGCCGTGCGGCAATTTCGGTAGCGGAGGAGGAGCGGCTGTCATGCTCCTTGAGGTTGATAAGGAAGCGGCCCTGGTTGAGCGTTGCATTCTGCCCGTCCACCCCGACAAAGGAGGAGAGAGAGGCCACATCCGGGTCCTTGAGAATAACGCTGGCCAGTTCCTGCTGATGCACCTTCATGCTCTCGAACGAGATCGACTGCGCGGCAACAGAAATACCCTGAATAACCCCCGTATCCTGCACGGGGAAAAACCCCTTGGGAATATACCAGCCCAGAACACCGGTGAGCACCAGTGTGCCAACAGCGACGCCCAGAGTAAGCTTGCGCCATTGCAGCACCACGTCAAGCATGCGGTCGTAGGCGGCAATCAGTCGTTCGGTTGCGGTTTCCATCCGGGCAGACCAGCGCAGGAACGGTGTTGCCGCAGCCCCTGCGTCATGCGGGCGTTCGGAGAGAATACGCGCACACATCATGGGTACGAGTGTCAGGGACACTACGGCAGACAGGATAATGGTGGATGCCAGCGTCAGTGCAAATTCATGGAACAGGCGGCCCACCACATCACTCATGAACAAAAGCGGGATCAGCACCGCAATGAGCGATATGGTCAGGGAGATAATGGTAAAGCCAATTTCCCCTGCACCTTTGAGTGCGGCGCTCATGCGGTCCTCGCCCGCTTCCACATAGCGCGAAATATTCTCGATCATCACAATGGCATCGTCCACCACAAAGCCGGTGGCGATGGTCAGGGCCATGAGCGACAGATTGTCGAGCGAGAAGTCCAGCAGATACATGATGGCCAGCGTGCCGATAATGGAGAGTGGCACGGACAGGCTGGGAATAATGGTGGCAGGGATATTGCGCAGGAATACAAAAATAACAGCCACAACCAGCACAAGTGCAAGGAACAGCTCGAACTGCACATCCGCCACGGAGGAGCGTATGGTTGTTGTGCGATCAGTCAGGGGGACAATGTCAATTCCCGGCGGCAGGGTCTGGCGCAGGTGGGCAGGGTGGCCTTAACATTGTCCACCACGGCAATAACATTGGCACCGGGCTGGCGCTGCACGTTCATGATCAGGGCCGGGGTCTGGTTGGACCATGCGGCAAGCTGGGTGTTTTCCGGGCCGATCACCACGCTGGCCACGTCACGTATGCGCACGGGTCCGCTGCTCTGGTAGGCGATAACCTGATTAAGCAGCATTTCGGGGCTGGTAATCTGGCCATCCACCCGCAGTGTGGCCGAGCGTTGCGCACCGTCAAACGTACCCGTGGGGGAGTTGACGTTGACATTGCCAATTGTGGTGCGCAGCGTATCAAGGTCAATACCGTAGGACGTCAGCTTGGGAACATTGACCCGCACCCGGTAGGCCTTGCGGTTCCCGCCTGAGAGCGTGACAAGCCCTACGCCCGAGATCTGGCTGATTTTTTGGGCAAGCCTTGTATCCACATAATCTTCCACCTCCGGCAGGGGGATGGTGGCGGAGGTAATGCCCAGTGTCAGCACGGGTGTGTCCGCCGGGTTGACCTTGGCATAAACCGGGGGAGCGGGCAGGTCGGTTGGCAGCAGGGAGTTGGCCTGATTGATGGCGGCCTGCACCTCCTGCTCCGCCACGTCCATGGACATGGAGAGGTCAAACCGCAAGGTAATGACCGATGCCCCGCCAGAGGAGCGGGATGTCATCTGGTCCAGACCGGGCATCTGGCCCAACTGGGTTTCCAGCGGTGCCGTGACCGAGGTCGCCATAACATCCGGGCCAGCGCCGGGGTAGAATGTTTCCACCGTAATGGTGGGGTAATCAACCTGCGGCAGGGCGGAAATGGGCAGAAAATGATAGCCCAGCAACCCGGCCATAAAAATGGCCAGCATCAGCAACGTGGTTGCAACGGGCCTACGAATGAAAATGGCAGATGGGTTCACGGTGCGGCATGGTCCGGTGTGTGGGAGGAAGCCGCAGCGGGGATACTGACCTTGATGCCAGCCCGCAAATGGTCTGTGCCGTCAGTCACCACCCGGTCCCCTTCCTTTAACCCGGAGGTGACAACGCTGAGTGTACCGTTGGAAATGCCCGTGGTTACGGGCTGTACGCTCACCGTGTCATCATCCTTTACAACATAGACAAACAGGCCGGAGGGGCCGGTCTGCACAGCCGTTGTGGGCAGGAGCAGCACGTGGTCCAGTGTTTTGACCAGCAGGCGCGCATTGACAAACTGGTTGGGGAAGAGGTGTTCGTCCTCATTGGGAAAAATGGCGCGCAGGCGTACGGTGCCAGTGGCTGTGTCTATCTGGCTATCCAGTGCGCTGACCGTGCCGTCCGCGATTTTTTGCGTGTTGGAACTGTTCCAGGCCGAAACAGACAGGGCCTTGTGTGCCTGCAACTGCGAGAAGACTTCTGGCAACTGGTCCTGCGGCAGTGTGAAAATGACCGAGATCGGCTGCATCTGGGTTAATATTGCCAGTCCACCGGACTGGCCTGCAGTTACATAGTTACCCTGATCGACGGCGCGGATGCCAATGCGCCCATCCACAGGGGCAATGATGTGGCAATAAATCAGTTGCAGCTTCTGGTTATCCACCAGTGCCTGATCGGCCTTGACCGTGCCTTCCAGCTGCTGGACCGTAAACTGCTGGTCACGGGCGGTTTTGGCGTCAATACTGTCCTGCTTTATCAGGCGCTGGTACCGTCCGTTGTCCACGCGGGCCTGCTCAAGCTGGGCCTTGGCCTGTGCAAGCTGACCTTCGTACTGTTCCAGTTGTACCTGATAGGGGCGGGGGTCGATCAGGGCGAGCAGGTCACCTTTGTGCACATGCTGCCCTTCCGTAAACAGCACCTGCGCCAGATAACCTTCCACACGAGTTTGCACGGTTACATTGGTTATGGGCACAACCGTACCCAGTTCAGTCAGTTCCACGGGCATGTTGCTGCATGGACTGTCTGCACGGCTACGGGCTGATTCTGGCTGGCATCAGCTGCGCTATGGCGCGTCTTGTGGCTTGCATGCGGGCGCAGAAAAGCAAAGCCCAGAATGCAGGCGGCCACCAGTGCGCCCCCTGTCAGGAGCAGGCGTTTTCTGGAGGAACGCGGTTTGGAAGGGGCGGTCGAGGGCGGAGAATTATCGTCCATGAGGTGCGCTATTCGTTAACCTAAGTTGCGTCAGAAAATGCAGGGGAACGCTGTGCATAGGGGCACCCTGTTTTGTGGGAATCAACTGTGCGGAACTCTGCGCACAAGTGCAAGCCTCCTCATTGGAGCCGTGTGTAAAATAACATTTCTTCATGTAATCTGTGCGTTAAATCCGCGCAGTTAGCGGTGGTTCCCGCTCATGTTGGCCCCGGCTGAAGGCGAAAGTGTGGCGCACAGGGGGACGGCAAGTAGGGAGATAACCCCGGTCACAACAAACCCCAGCGCAAAATCCGTCATGTTTGCAGGGGTGTTGTGGTGCAGCTTGCTTAAAAGTGTCAGTGTGCCCGCTGCGATGCAGATACCGGCGGAGAGCATGATCTGCTGCATGGTGGAGTACAGGCTGGTGGCCGCACTCATCCTATCAGCAGGAATATCCGCATAAGCCACTGTGTTATAAGCCGAAAACTGGAGCGACTGCGCAGCCCCCGCCAGTGTGAGCACAAGAGAGAGCAGCCAGAGCGGGTAGGTGGGGCGGAATGCCGCGATCATGGCAAAAACCAGTGCGGCGGAGGAGCCGTTGGCCATAAGAATGGTGCGAAAGCCCCAGCGCTTGAGCAGCGCGGGTACAAAGGGGCGCATGGCAATAGCCCCAAGGGGGGCGACAAATGTGACAAGCCCGCTCTGTGCCGCACTCAGCCCAGCCCCGATCTGGAGAAAGGAGGGGAGCAGAAAAGGCAGGGAGCCCACAGCAATGCGTGAGGCAGCTCCCCCGAACACGGAGATGCGGAAGGTCTGAAAACGCATCAGCCGCAGGTCCAGCAAGGGGAAGGGTGTACGCCCCGCGTGGTAGGCGTACACGCCAAGCAGGGCCAGCCCCACGCCCAGAAAGCCCGCAACCAGTGCGGGCGAGCCCGTACCGTGGCTGAACAGTTCGGCAAAAATGGACAGGACCGCCAGCCCGCCACCCGCAAGCAGAAGCCCCTTGAGGTCAAATGGCGGAGGGCTTGGCTCGCGCACTTCGGGGATAAAGCGGTAGGTCAGGAACAGTCCGAGCAGGCCCACGGGGATATTGAGGTAGAAGTTCCACCGCCATGTCAGCCATGTGGTGATGTACCCCCCCACCACAGGCCCCAGCAGCGGGCCAAGGGTTGCTGGCAGCATCATCCACGTCATGGTGCGGACAAGCTGGTCCGTGGGGGTGCTGCGGATAACCGCAAGACGGCCCACAGGTACCATGAGTGCTCCCCCAATGCCCTGAATTGTGCGCATGATGGCAAGGAAGAGCAGGGAGTGTGCGGTGCCGCAGAAAATGGAGCTGCCCACAAAAATGCAGATTGCCAGCATAAGCAGTGTACGGCTGCCCAGGCGGTCCGCCAATGCGCCCGATGCGGGAATGAAAATAGCCAGTCCGATAATGTAGGATGTCAAGGCAACGGATGTGGCGACCGTATCCACGTGCAGGCTGTGAGCAATGGCTGGCAGGGCGGTTGCCAGAATGGTGCCATCAAGCTGTTCCATAAAAAACATGGAACCAACAATGAGTGCGGTCAGTTGTGTGGAGGTCGGAGAAGGCATGCCTAGTCAGAGACGCGTTTTTGCGGTCTGATGCAACAGGCGATCGTGCAGATCTCCGGTCGCTCTCATGCGCGGACCGTTACAAAACGGTTCAGAAAAGGAGAAAGTCGTCATGGCTAAAGATAAAATCGACACTATCGAAAACAAGATTGAAGCCAAAGTCAGGGACGTTCAGGGACATGTCAAGGATGCCGCTGGCGGTCTGACGGGTGACATCGGCCTTCAGCTTGAGGGAAAGTTCGATCAGTTCGCAGGGCATGCGCAGGAAGATTTTGCCGACCTGTATGAGGAAGGTGAAAGCGCTGTAGAAAAGGCGGTCACCTTTGTGCGCGATAAGCCTTTGCTTTCATTGGGAATTGTTTCGGTTGTGGGGGTGCTCCTCGGCTGGCTTTTCTTCCCCCGTCGTAGCCGTTCCTGAAAAATCATTTGACCGGGACTCTTGCGCACCCGGGTAAAAAAATGCTTCTCCTTCCCTACGGAGTCGCAATTGCTGCGACTCGGTAATTTTAACCGAGTCGTTTCAAGCGGCAGGGAAGGGATGCAATGCCGGATTTCAGGCACGAACAGCAGCATGGCGGCCTGGTCGCCGGAGTGGATGAAGTGGGCCGTGGCCCGCTTGCCGGTCCGGTTGTGGCTGCCGCCGTGGTGTTTGCCTGCGGCGTGCCTGCCGACCTTGCCGCCATTATTGATGATTCCAAAAAATTAAAACCCGCTGTGCGTGAGTCCATAGCCGAGCGCCTGCCCCATGTGCGGTGTGGCCATTGGCGTGGGAGCCGCCTCCACGGCGGAAATTGACCGTATCAACATTTACCATGCGTCACACCTTGCCATGCAGCGCGCGGTGGCGCGTCTGCCGGTCAGGCCGGACCATGTGCTGGTTGACGGTAACAAAATTCCAGATTTCGGGTGCAGTGCGCAGGCCATTGTTGGTGGAGACGGGATCAGCCTGTCCATTGCCGCGGCCTCCATTATGGCCAAGGTGGTGCGTGACCGCATTATGGCGCGGCTGGATATGCGCTGGCCCGACTATGGATGGGAAAAAAATGCAGGCTACGGCACGGCGGTGCACCGTCAGGCCCTGCTGCACGCTGGTGTGACCCCGCACCACAGAAAAACATTCGGCACAGTGCGCCGACAGATGGAACATTCGAAAACGGAGATGCGGGCATGAGCGGCGCAAAAGCACTTTCCATGGACCTCCCACTGGACCAGATCCTGCGTGGCGAATGTGTGGAGACCATGCGCACCCTGCCTTCGGGCTCTGTGGACTGCATTTTTGCTGACCCGCCATACAACCTCCAGCTGCGTGGGGAACTCCGTCGCCCGGATGACAGCGTTGTCGATGGCGTGGATGATGACTGGGACAAGTTTTCTGACCTGCAGGAATATGACCGCTTCACGCGTGAATGGCTGAGCGAGGCCCGCCGCCTGCTGCACAAGGACGGCACAATCTGGGTCATTGGCTCGTACCACAACATTTTCCGTCTTGGTGCCATTTTGCAGGATCTGGGGTTCTGGATTTTGAACGATGTGGTCTGGCGCAAATCCAACCCGATGCCCAACTTCCGTGGGCGGCGTTTTACCAATGCGCACGAAACACTCATCTGGGCTGCCCGCAGTCAGGATAGCCGCTACCGCTTCAACTATCAGGCTATGAAGGCGCTGAATGATGATGTGCAGATGCGCTCGGACTGGTACCTGCCGCTGTGCACGGGTAATGAGCGGCTGCGTAATGAGCATGGGCTGAAGCTCCACCCCACCCAAAAGCCAGAGAGCCTGCTCCACCGTGTGCTGCTGGCTTCCACTACGGTGAATGACGTTGTGCTGGACCCGTTCTCCGGTTCGGGGACAACAGCGGCCATGGCCCGCCGTTTGCGTCGCCACTTTGTGGGCATTGAACGCCACCCTGACTACGTGGAGGCCGCCATGGCCCGCGTTGCGCGTGAGGTGCCGCTTGATGATGACGCCATACAGACAACGCAGGACAAGCGTGAAGCCCCCAAACTTCCCTTTGGTAGTCTGGTTGAGCAGGGCGCGCTTGTGGCTGGTACGGTCCTGAGCGATAAAAAACAGCGGATTCAGGCAACTGTTGCAGCCGATGGCACACTGGTCAGTGGCGCCAAGCGTGGTTCAATCCATAAAATGGGTGCCATGTTGACCAATGCCCCTTCATGCAATGGCTGGACGTTCTGGCACTTTGAGCGAGAAGGGGTTCTGCTGCCGCTTGATGTGCTGCGGCAGGAAAGTCTGGCGGCAACTGCCAGCCAGTAAGGTATTATAATATAGAGCAGACGATTGAACGGGGGCTTGTGGCCCCCGTTATTGTATCTGGCGTAAAGTGCCTTAGCTGCCGCCAAAACCCAGAAAGCCGATGGAAGGCTGCGCGGCTCCCCCAGTATGGTCATAGCGCGGGTCATGCGCTTTGCTTTGTGTGTCGTCCTCAATATCCGCACTGCCGCTGCTGACGTGCAGGCCAGAGGTGCTGACTGTGCCCACACTGTCATTACCCGGTGTGTTGCCGGAATTGCGCAGGGATAAAAGCAGGAAGGTAATCGGGTTGCGGTTCAGGTCGATGGACATGTCCAGTGGGGTTTGGCCCAGAATGTTGTGCCCGTTCAGGTCCGCGCCACGGTTGATGGCATCACGCGCGGAGGACACACTTCCCCGGTTTATGGCTTCAAACAGTGCGACCGTGGGCTCAATATCCTTGTTGGGGTGCCCCCCGCCTTCACCTGCTTCATCATCCCCACCTTCCGCACCGGGAATGGCGGTGGGTGGGGCTGCGCGTTTGGCGGCCTTGGCGCTTTCCGCCTTTTCAGCGGATTCCGATGCGGCGGCCTGATCTTCGGCCTCATCAGCAAAAGCCGGAACCACCACAAGCAGGGTAAGGCTGCTGAAGAGCAGAGCGGATGAAACAAGGCGTGGAAAACGGGTCATTGTCTGTCCATCAATACAGGTAGTCTACAGCCTATCACACCCCATGGAAGGGGAAAAGACGGCCCTGCCTATCGGGTTCGGCCTTCACGCCACCAGGCGGCAAACAGCAGTATGAGTGCAAGCGCCATGGCAAGTGGGGCGGGGAGCAGTGGTATGGGCGTTCTGCCGGTAACCAGATGCGCGTCCCTCTTGGCAAAAGCCAGCCAGTCTGCCCCGTGCAGCGCGCCAGAGCTGGCGAGCCGAAGGGTAGGGACATGCATGCTGGATGGTGCGTCACCCAGCCAGAACACACCGCCTCCGGTTTTGTCAGCCATATCGGCCACTCGGCTTGCCGTGGCGCGCAGGTCCGTCATTTCATGCGTGTTGTCCTGCTCGGGGGCGGCGTAGGTTGTGTGGGTACCATCGCTAATGCGCCAGATGCCGGATTCTGTTGCGGGTACGTGCGCTGTCTGTGTTCCCTCGTCCTCGCCAGCATGCAGGGCAACGGTGCTGCTTTGCCCTGATGGTGCTGTCAGCGTGACAGAGGCCGGGGCAGGCGTGCCAACACTGTGGCGGGTTATGCTCAGCGTACCATCGGCTATGCCGGCGCTCAGCTGCTCTTCCTCCAGTTCCGGTTCCTTCATCAACCAGTGCGAGATACGGCGGAGCAGCTCGGCCTGAGGGCCGCCTCCATCCTCCCCGCGTGACCAAAGCCATATCTGGTCGGAGAGCAGGAGGGCGATCCGCCCTTTTTCCACCCGGTCCAGCACCAGCAGGGGGCTGTTGTCGGGGCCGTTCATCAGCACCTCACCATGTGTGCTGTCAGGATGGAGGGCGCGGTACCATGGCCCCCACAGGCCGGGAACGGACTCAGGGCTGTTCAGGTCCGCCCCGGCTTTTGGCGCACCGGGGAGCGAGGCCGTAACCGGGTGCCTGCGCCCGGTGTCGGTCAGGGTCGGGCGGAAGCGGCTGACAAGCACGCTGTCCTGCCCCGGAGTAACGTGGGCTGGCAGAACGTCACCCACGGGCGTGTCCTGCAAGGAGCCGGGGCCAATAAATTCGGGTCCGGCAGTCAGCAGTAGCCCGCCCCCCTGCCGTACGAAGCTGGCTATGTTTTCCAGATAACTATGTGGAAGGATGTGCCTGTTTTCAAAGCCATCAAGAATAATCAGGTCAAACTGGTTGATCTTTTCTTGGAACAGTTCGCGCACGGGAAAGGCGATGAGTGCCAGATCAGACAGCGGGGTGCCGTCGTCCTTTTCGGGGGGACGCAGAATGGTAAAGTGGATCAGGTCAACCGAAGGGTCAGCCTTGAGCAGCCTGCGCCACACCCGCTCTCCCTGATTGGGGGTGCCGGAAATCAGCAGAACCTTCAACCTGTCCCGTATGCCGGTAATATGGGCCACGGTCTGGTTGTTTAACTGCGATGTCTCTCCCTCCAAAGGGGAGGCGGACAGGCTGACAAGCAAAGGCCCCGGCTGTGTGACGGGGATGGTGATGTCCTGCGCAGTGCCACTCAGGAGCGAAATGTGCCGGGTCTCTTCCCCATTCACCCGTATGCTCAGGTCCACGGGGGTGCCAGCCTGTGTGCCCGGCCCCATGTCATCAACCTGTACGCGCAGTTTGGCGGTCTGGCCTGCTATGGCGTAGGGCGGGGCTTGCAGAATGCTCAGCTTGCGGTCTTTTTCCTCTCCGTGTGCACTCAGCAGGATGTGCAGGGGCAGGAGCGTTCTGCTGCCATTGTCCTGCATGGGGCGCAGGCGCTCGGGCACTGTTGCTGGCACGTCCGTAATCTGGCCGTCCGTTACCATCATGGCGCCAGCAAAGCGGGCGGGGGGAATGTCTGCTGCCGCCTGCTCCAGTGCGTCAAACAGGTTTGTGCCGTCATGTGCGTTGCTGCGCACGGTTACGGTGCGTATGTCCAGCCCCGCAACCTTGCTCTGGGCCAGTACATCGGCGGCCTGCCGTGCAATTGCTGCGCGCTGGCCAAGAGACATGGAGGCAGACTGGTCCACCACCAGCAGGGCGGTCTGCGGTAGGCTGCGCCGCTGCTCATGGTAACGCTGTGGTCCGGCAAGCCACAGCAGCACCACACCTGTTGCACACAGGCGCAGGACAGCGCCACGGCTCCGGCTAAGCAGCCCCCATCCGCACAGGGCTACAGCCCCAAGGCCCAGTATGGCCAGCAGCCATAGGGGCAGCAGGGGGGCAAAGCCAATGGTGGTAAAGAGGGCGCTCATGGTTTGTCCTCCAGCCGTTTGAGCAGCATGGGAACATGCACCTGATCTGCCTTGTAGCTGCCCGTCAGGGCGTAGATCACGGTGTTCAGCCCAAACCTGTAGGCTTGCAGGCGCTGGTCGCTGCCGCCGGGAATAACGGCAAAAGGTGTATTGCCTGCGTTATCTACTGCCCATGCATGCGCCCAGTCCGCCGAGCCGATAATGACCGGGCTGACATCATCATTCTCCGCGTCTCCTTCCTTGGCGACCCATATAGGCTGCCCTGCATATCGGCCGGGAAAGTCATGCAGAAGGTAAAAAGTGTGGGCCAGCAGATGGTGGTCGGTCATGACCACCAGAGGGGGAATGACCAGACCAGCCGTAACCCGGCGCAGGGCTGCTGTGGTGCCGGGGGCATCGGCGGCAAAGGTTGCATCGGTGCTGTTTGTGCCGTCCTGTCCTTGCGTGTCTATCAGCAGGATGCCGCCATGGGCCATAAAGGTGTTGAGCGCTGCTGTCATGGCGGGTGTGGTGGTGGCGTCCGCGGTAATAGGCCAGTACAGCAGGGGGTAGTAAGTCAGGTCATCCGTGCCGGGGTGCACGCCATCGGGGTGGCCCATGACGGCGGAGGTGCGGGCGTTTACAAAGTCGGACAGGCCCTGCAACCCCGCGCGGGAGGCTTCGTCTACATCCTCATGCCCGCTTACAATATAGCCCAGCCGGGTTTCCAATGCGGCTGCGGGCACATGTGCCTGCGTCGTGGCATCCTGCGTTTGGGCGGTGGAAGGGGTTGCGTACAGTGCGCCGAGCAGCGCAAGCAGGGTGGCTGCCCTGCGTGGAGCAACAAGCCTGCCCGTACGCATAAGCCCGACAAGCACACCGTCCAGCAGAGCAAGAAGAACAGACCCCAGCAGGCAGTAACGCCCAAGAGGCAGGTCCGGCCTCTGGCCGGATGCATCCGTCAGGGTACCCACTGGCTGTGCTGCTTGCAGGCCCTGCATGCCAGCTGCAGCGTTAAGGGCCCGGCGCCCGTCCGGGGGACCATACAGGCCCGGCGGATGGATGGGAGAGACTACGGTGCCGGCCAGTGCCGTACCCTGTATGGCACGCGCGGTGGGAGGGGGCGGCCCCGCCATGCCCTCGCCATCCAGCGTTATGGCAGGGGCCAGCAGCGTTGTGTCGGCTGGGGTGCTCAACCCGTTGGCGTGTTCGGTCAGGCGTTGGAGCATGGCAACAAACAGGCCCGACAGTGGCAGGTTTGACCAGTCTGCCGTGCTGCTGACATGGAACAGAACAACCTCACCACGCCCCAGTTCCATATGGGTGACAAGTGGTGTGCCATCGGCCAGCCGCGCCCAGACATGCGCGCCCAGGTCTGCCGAAGGACTGGCCAGCACCTGACGGGAGACTGTGACATCAGCCGGAATGCTCAGGCCGCGGAATGGGGATGTCTGCTCAAACGGTGCCAGATGCTGTGGGGTGCCCCATGTCATGGAGCCGCCAAGCTGGCGGGCACCATCAAGCAGGGGAACGGGCAAAAGGTCCCGCGTTGCATCCTGTGGCGTGGGGGCGCTGGTATCCGCATCACGCTGGCTGCCTGCTAGGGCGGGTCCTGCAAAGCGGATGAGCATGCCACCGTTTTTTATCCAGTCCTGTACGGTTTTCTGGCTTTGTGCTCCGGCCAGAGTTCCATCTGGTGCAATCAGTACGGATAGAGGGCGGGCCAGCAAGGCATCCAGCGTTCCCTCATGCAGGTCGGACAGCGGAGCAAGTGCGCGGCGGAGGTAGAAAATGGAGCCGATCAGCGGTGTGTCTGCCCCGCCGCTGGATAGCAGGCCAACGGGGCGCAGGCGCGTGTTTTCGTCCAGCAGCACGGTGGTGGCGGCACTTGCCACGCCCTGAACATTCAGCGTGTCTATGCGGTTGCGCACGGCTATGGGCAGGTTGATCTGCACATCCGCCTGTGTGGCGCTGGCGGCAAGCGGCACGGGCACAACGGCAAGTGTGCCACCATCCGTTGTGCGGGCAGCAACATGCACAAGGCGTGGCTGGGGGGAGGGCAGAAGTAACAGACGCGCCAGTGCTCCCCCTTCCGCCGCCGGGGTGCTGGGGGCCAGCGCCATGCTGTTCTGTGGTGCAAAGCGGATTTCCTGCACCGTGCCATGTGCGCGCAGAGCTTTGGCAAAGCTGTCCCCATCGCCTTGGGCTATGCCGTCTGCCAGATACACCACACGGGCGAAAGGTGTTTGGGGCAGGTGCTCAAGCTGCCGGGCTGCACGTGCCCGGTCTACAGGCCAGGGGCTGGGGTGGAGGCTGTTGAGCATCTGCCGCACAACAGCGGCGGGCTGAAGTTCTGGTGCAGTGGACGGAGCTTCCGCCTGAGGGGCGGTGGTCAGCACAAGCAGGCTGGACTTTGTACGCTCGGCATCGTCCACAATGGATTGTGCCGCATTCAGGCGTTCGGTCCAGTCTTGTGCACTCCACATGCCATCATCCATGACCAGCAGAACAGAACCGCTGGCCACAGCCCCATTATGGCTGCCGGGAATGAAGGGGCGTGCAAACCCCACAATAAGCAAGCCTGCGACCAGAAGGCGGAGTAACAGCAGCCATGGTGGGGAGCGTGCGGCTTCCGTCTCCTTCGGGTGTAGCCGGGACAGGACGGTAACGGGGGGAAAAACCTGCTGGCGCGCGCGTGGTGGCGTTGCGCGGAGCAGCCACCACACCAATGGCAGGCAAAGCAGGGCAGAGAGCAGCAGAGGGAACTGGAAGATCATACGCGTTGGCTCATCTGGCGTGGAGCGCCAGCAGCGTGGGGAGTGGTGCCATATCGGTCTGGTGGCGGGTGAGCGTGTGGCCAGTCCGGCCTATGGTCTGTTCAAGCCACCGGGCGCGGGCGGTTACCAGATTTGTGTAGTCGGCCCGCAGGCTCTGCACATGCGGCAGTTCCAGCGTGGGTTCGTCCTCCAGACCAGAAAACTCGGTGCGGCCGGAATAAGGGAGTGTGTTCTCCGCCGGGTCACTGATGTGGAGCACATGGGTGCGGACGGGATGGGCTGCCAACTGGCGCAGGCAGTCATCCAGTGCCGCATCAGGGCAGAGCAGGTCGCTGGCAAGCAGCAGGCGGGCGTGTCGGGGCATGAAGGGCCGGGGTGGGCAGGGCAGCAGGTTGGGCGGGACTGCTGGTAGCCAGCCCGCAAAGCCCAAGGGCCAGCCGCTCCAGAGCCGAAGGTGCCGGGGGT
Organism: Acetobacter okinawensis JCM 25146; assembly: GCF_000613865.1. Taxonomy (GTDB): domain Bacteria; phylum Pseudomonadota; class Alphaproteobacteria; order Acetobacterales; family Acetobacteraceae; genus Acetobacter; species Acetobacter okinawensis. The sequence goes on along the minus strand of NZ_BAJU01000012.1, from coordinate 3,050 downwards.
AGGGGCACAATCTGCGGGGGACAGGAGCTGAACCCGCTCCCCATTGCGCAGCAGCAGGGCGGCCATGCCCAGTAGCAGGAGGATGGCACGGTCAAGCTTGCCGGGCAGGGCCTTGGCAGAGCGCACTGCATGGAGCCTGAAAGGTCACACCAGAGCAGGATTGTCTGCGCGGCTTCTGCCTCGGTTTCGCGCACATGGGCGCGGGTGGTGCGGGCGGACTGCCGCCAGTCAATGCGGTTGGCGGGTTCACCCGGCTGTGCAGGGCGGTACTGCCAGAATGTATCCCCCCATCCCGCACGGCGCTGTGGGTGCAGGCCGGATGCCAGTGTTGTGGCCATCTGGCTGGCATGGAGCAGCAGGTCGGGCATACGCGTGGCCAGAGCCTGTGCCGCACAGGCTACGTCCGCTGTGGCCACTGGTGGGCTGGTTGTGGCGCTCCCTGTCGTGCGTGGTCCACCGGCTGCGGGTTTTTCCACGCCGTAAAACCAGCGCAACAGGGTGTTTGGCAACAGTCTGGAGCGGCTCACGGGGTCAGCCCAGCGTCTTGACCAGCCGGGCCACAATATCTTCCGTTGTCACGCCTTCGGCCCGTGCGGCAAAGGTCAGCGCCATGCGGTGGGCCAGTACGGGGCGTGCCAGTGCGGCGACGTCATCCAGTCCGGGGGAGAGCCTGCCATCGAGCAGCGCACGTGCACGGCTGGCCAGCATGAGCGTTTGTGCAGCACGTGGGCCGGGGCCCCATGCAATCTGCTCACGCAAGGTGGCGTCGGGCGTGCTCTGGGGGCGGGCCGAGCGGACGAGGTGGAGAATGGAATCCACCACTTTTTCACCCACCGGCATGCGGCGGACCAGCGCCTGTGCGAGCATGAGCGTCTGTGCGTCCATGACCTGCCTGGCCTGCTGCGTCTGTGCGCCGGTTGTGGCCAGCAGCATGGCACGTTCGGACGCGGCATCGGGGAAGGTCAGGGCAATCTGGAGCATGAAGCGGTCAAGCTGCGCTTCGGGCAGGGGGTAGGTGCCCTCCTGCTCCATGGGGTTCTGGGTCGCCAGCACGTGGAAGGGTTGGGGCAGCGGATATTCCACCCCGGCAACGGTTACGTGGTGTTCCTGCATGGCCTGCAACAGGGCGGACTGGGTGCGTGGGCTGGCCCGGTTGATTTCATCCGCCATCAGCAGTTGGGTGAACACGGGGCCGTGCACAAAGCGGAAGCTGCGGTGCCCGTTGGCATCCTCGTCCAGAATCTCGCTGCCAGTAATGTCGGAGGGCATCAGGTCGGGGGTGAACTGAACGCGCCGTGCGTTCAGCCCCAGTACGGTGCCAAGGGTGTTGACCAGCAATGTTTTGCCCAGACCCGGAGCCCCGACAAGCAGGGCATGGCCACCAGCCAGAACGGTGGTCAGGGTCTGGCGGATAATCTGCTCCTGCCCGAAAATGAGGGTTGAAATTTCCTGCTGGACGGCGGCAAGCCGTTCACAGATACGATCTGCCTCCCGCACTTCTGGGGGGAGGAGGGCTGTTGTGCCGGAAACGGTGCGTCTGATGTGGTCATGGATCCAGTCTGAATTACATGCAGGGCTTACATCAAGCGGGGTAAGCTCCCTATATCATTGTGCACAACACAAGGACACGTATTAACAGGATGGTGAGTCAGTGAAAGGTGAACAGGCAGCCAGTGTGCAAGGCCTTTCGTGCCACGATAAGCATGGGACCGATACCCCTGAGGGAGCGGAAAACAGGCGTCTGCCTTTTTTGATCAGGCGGGATGGCACATGGCTTTACCGTGGGTCAGAGATCAGGCGTAAGGCCATGTCCTGCCTGTTTGGCTCCCTGCTGACGCGGAACGCACAGGGGGCTTACCTGCTGCGCACCCCCTTTGAGAGCGGACTTATTGAGGTAGAGGACGTGCCTTTTCTGGCGGTGGAGCTGGACTGGAGCGGCATGGGGCGCACGCAGCGCCTGAGTTTTCGCACGAATATGGACGAGTTGGTGGTCGCAGATGCCGAACATCCGATTCGGACTGTGTGGGATATTCCCCCCGAAGCCTGCCCCGAGGGATGCCCCCCTTATCTGACCATCCGCGCAGGGAGGGTGCATACCCGCTGGAGGCACGCCTGTCGCGCGCTGTGTGGTACGAGCTGGCAGCTCTGGCAGAGCCGGGGGCCTGTCAGGGTGTGCCCTGCATGGGGGTGTGGAGCTGTGGCAGCTTCTTTCCCATCGCGCGTATGGTGGTGGACGGTTGTGGCGGATAAGCCGCTCATCAGCCAGCTTGAACCGCGCCAGCAGGCTGCGCTTGCGCTGCTGTGGTCGGTACTGCCTGCCATGCGTCTTGTGGGCGGCGTTGTGCGTGACTTGCTGGCGCAGCGCCCGATAGCCGATATTGATCTGGCAACGCCCGAACCACCCGAGCAGGTCATGCAGAACCTGCGCGCGCATGGGGTGCATGTGGTTGCAACCGGGCTGCAACATGGCACCGTAACCGCCGTGCTGGATGGCGCGCCCTACGAGATTACCACCCTCCGGTGTGATGAAAAAACAGACGGCAGGCATGCCGTTGTGCGCTGGACGCAGGACTGGCGCGAAGACGCAATGCGGCGGGACTTCACCATCAACGCCATGTCATGCGATCAGGCGGGGGTTCTGTATGACTATTTTGCAGGGCAGGCTGATCTGGCGGCAGGGCGTGTCCGCTTTGTGGGCGATCCTGCCCTGCGTATTCATGAGGATGCTCTGCGTATCCTGCGTTTTTTCCGGTTTTATGGGCGCTATGGGCAGGGGGAGCCAGACCCGCAGGCGCTCGACGCCATAACCCGTGGCGTGGCTTTGCTGGATGGCCTGTCGGTCGAGCGGGTGTGGATGGAACTGCGGCGGATTCTGGCAGGGCCGAATGTTGCCGCCATTGTGCGCCTTATGGAGCAGGCAGGTGTTCTGGCCCGTATTCTGCCCGAAGGTTACACCTGCGACAGGTTTATAAGACTGCTGGCCGCAGGTGCGCCGGACAATGCCCTGCTGCGGCTGGCCGGGCTGAGCCGGAATGCCCCTGCCACCGCCC
>NZ_BAJU01000013.1 GCF_000613865.1 Acetobacter okinawensis JCM 25146 | reverse complement strand
GTGTATGAACGTCTGCTGGTGACCGAGGCAGAACACCCCGCGCTGGAGGAAGCCGCCCGTGCGGGTGGGAAGAGCCTGCGGGTTGCCCCCGAGCTGGTGCAGCGTGCGCGGCTGGATGACCTGCTTGGCCCGGATGCTGTGCATCAGGGCGTGGCCATGCTGGCACATATTCTGCCCTCCCTCTCGCTGGAAGAGGCGCTGGAGCGCCCCGGCCCTGTGCTGGTGCTGGATCAGGTGACAGACCCACGCAATGTTGGGGCCATCCTGCGTTCTGCCGCAGCCTTTGGGGCGGCCTGCATTGTGGTGCAGGACCGCAACGCGCCGGAAGAAACCGCCGTGCTGGCCAAGGCTGCATCCGGGGCGTTGGAGACAGTGCCTTTTGTGCGCGAGGTCAATCTCTCCCGCGCCATAGAAATGCTTCAGAAGGCCGGGTGCTGGACCGTAGGGCTGGATGCCGGGGGGACAATCCTGAACGGTGCTGGCTTTGACGGGCGGCGTGTTGCGCTTGTGCTGGGGGCGGAGGGGCGCGGCCTGCGCCGCCTGACGCGGGAAAGCTGTGATGAAATTGCAGGTCTTTACATGCCCGGAGAGATGGAAAGCCTGAACGTGTCCGTAGCGGCGGCTCTGGGGCTTTATGAACTGGTGCGGCGCGGTATGCCCGCAGCGTAACAGCCTGCGGCAACAAAAAAGCCAACATAATAGCCAATGTCGGCTCCCCCCAGCCAGCGGGCAATGGGGCCGGTGTACACGCTGCTGGTGGAGAACAAGCCAATGGTCAGCGCGGTGGTTATGGTGAATATGCTTGCACCGCGTGTCCACCCCGCAGGTGTGGGGCGTGGGGTATGCGTGGTGCAGTACCAGTCCGCCAGCACAATGCCTGTCCACGGCGCAATCCAGTACATGGTGAGCATCAGATAGTCTGTGTAAAAGGTGGTGTACTGCCCCGCCCCGGCAACGGCCAGCCCGTAGCCCAGTGTTGCAGTCAGGATTGCGGCAGCCACGCGAGGTATATGGAACCCGGCGGAAATCAGGCTGTAGCTTGCCGTGTTGTCATTGAACGAGTTGCCGGTAATGGACGACAGCGCAATGGCCCCAAGGGCAAATGTACCCAATGGCCCCAGTGTCTGCTGGAGCGATGCAATAACTGCTGTGGGGGAGGCGTCCACCACACTCCCGGCGGAAATCAGCCCCAGAATCTGGAAGGGAATGGCCGAGGCCAGCAGGCCTGCCAGCGCAAGCAGCACCACTTTTGTGGGGCTGGAAGTGGCAGGCAGGTAACGCGTGTAATCCGATGAATACGACGCCCATGAGAGGTTGAAGCTGACCAGAACCCCCACAGCAAGCAAGAAGGTGCTCACCCCCACGGGGTGGTGCGTGGCAAGGGGGGCCTGACCGCGTATGGCAAAAACAATGCCGATCAGCGCAAAGGCCAGCAGCAGGAACGCTCCAAGATATTTCTGCAAGGCCTGCACCACATGGTGGCCGTAGATAGAGGCCAGCATCTGCACACCAGCCAGCACACCCAGTGCTGCCCAGAACGGGGTTTGTATGCCACCTGCAAATAGCAGGGCAATAAGGGCGGTGGCAGCGGGTACGTTGTTCACCGCATCCCACCCCACGCAATAAATCCAGTTCAGGAATGCCGGCAGGCGCAGCCCCTTTTGTCCCAGCGCACGGCGCGATGCCTCCATTTGCGTCAACCCGGTGGCCGGACCAATGGCTGCGGCAAGGGCTACGGGCAGTGCTCCAATCAGGTTGCCCAGAATAACAGCCGCTACCCCTGTTTTAAAATCCAGCCCCATGCTGACCAGAAGTGCTCCCGTAACCCAGCCCCCCGGGCCCAGATTGGGGGCAAAATGGCTCCAGAACACGCGGTCCATTTTCATGGTTTTCAGCCGTGTGGGTACGGGCTCGCGTACGGCTGCGGCGGACATGTCTTCCATCATGGCATGCGCGCGGGGGGCGGGGGCCTGCGTCATGTCGGGGGCTTTCTGCAAATGGAGGGTTAAGTCAGGTCTGGTTCGGGCATACTGCCAGCAGCTCCGGCGGGTTGGTGGGTATAATAGGCTTCGGCCAGTCTGATGGGCAACATGTCCATCAGCCGCGAGCCAGCAGCCAGCCAGAGCGGAAAGGTAATGCGCCGCTCATTGCGGGCCAGTCCGCGCAGGATCCTGCGGCTGGCGCTCTGCACGTCTGTCAGGCCGGGCATGGGGAAGGCGTTGCGTGCCACCATGGGCGTATCAATAAAACCGCAAACAACCGAACTGAGCAGAATACCCGCTTTTTTGGCATTGCCCCCGGTTGCCACCATAAAGCGGTCCACAGCCGCCTTGGCCGCACTGTAGGAGGGAGTTCCGGGGAAGGAGACAAGCCCCGCCACGGAGGAAATGGCGCAAATCCGCCCCCGCATGCCATCTGCGGCGCGGGGCTGGCGTTCCATCAGTTCCAGTGCGGGGAGCACGGTGTTGAGCACACCGTGCAGGTCTGTTGCAAAAATCCGGCGTATCTGGGGTTCCGGCTCGGCAGCGGGGTGGTCGGGGTGCAAGGGGTTGCGGGTGCCGCCGGTAATGCCTGCACAGGCCAGAACCATGTCCAGACCACCCGTGCCCTGCACCCACTCTGCCATGGCCGCAGTGTGCGTGACATCACAGAGCTTGAGCTCCACCGCTGCACCTTGGCTAATGCAGTGGCGTGCGGTTTCCTCCAGCCGGGCGGCATTGCGCCCGCCAAGCCACAGTTTGCGGCCCGGGCGGGCCAGAGTCTGGGCCAGTGCGCGCCCTAAGCCGGAGGATGCACCGGTAATAAGAATGCTGTCGTGTTTCATGGTGGTGTCCGCCTTCCTTTGACATAAAGCGCGGTGGCGCAGCATGGCCGCTTCTGGCATGAAGGGGCAAGATCGTCAGTTTGAACAGACAGGGTGTGAAAGAGCAGCATGGCGCACAATGGAACGGCTCATCCGGGGCACGCAACACGGCGGGGTGTATGCCTTGTTATTTCCGCCCCATCGGGTGCTGGCAAATCTACCATTGCCAATGCGCTGCGCGCATCGGACACAAAACTCAAACATTCTGTTTCCGTCACCACACGCCAGCCCCGACCGGGGGAAAAGGAAGGCGTGCATTATTACTTTCGGACCATGGAACAGTTTGAGGCCATGGCGCAGGCGGGCGAGCTGCTGGAGTGGGCCATTGTATTTGGCCGTGGCTATGGCACGCCCCGTGCGCCAGTGGAGCAGGCGCTTACTGCAGGGCATGACATGGTGTTCGACATAGACTGGCAAGGCCACAGGCAGATACGCGAGGCCCTGCCGGATGATGTGGTCGGCCTGTTTGTGCTCCCCCCATCCCTTGAAGAGCTTGAACGTCGGCTAACGGGCCGTGGTTCCGACCACCCGGACGAAATTGCCCGCCGCATGGCCGCGGCACGTGATGAAATTTCGCACTGGCAGGAGTTTGATACTGTTATTGTCAACACCGAGCTGGACAGGGCAGTTACCGAGGCACGCTCCGTTCTGGTGGCGGCACGGCTGTTAACGCGCAGGCAGACCGGCCTTGCCGACTTTGTAGCGACTTTTGATGCCAGCTAAACCGCAGCCCCAGCCTGCACGTTGGCCATGCGCCAGCCCCGCCCCCGTAACAGGCCCATGATGTGAGCATGACAACACAGACCGACAAACCAAAAGAAGATGGCCTGCTGGGTTTAACCCTGCGCCAGCCCCCGGCCAATATTGAGGCCGAACAGGCTCTGCTTGGGGCCTTGCTGACCAACAACCGTGCGTATGACCGCGTATCCGACTTTCTGGCGGGTGAGCATTTTGCCAACCGGGTGAATGGCCAGCTTTATGCGGCTATTGCCCGCAGGGTGGAAAACGGCCAGCTGGCCGACCCGGTGACCATGCGCGCGGAGCTGGAAAACTCGGGCATGCTCGATAGCGTGGGCGGCATGGCCTATCTGGCCAAACTGCTGACATCCATGGTCGGGATTATCAACGCAGGGGATTACGGGCGCGCGATCCATGATGCGTGGATCCGCCGCCAGTTGATTGATATTGGCGAGACCGTTGTTAACAACGCCTTTGGCGCGACAGGTGACCTGTCCGGCCCGGACCAGATTGAAGCGGGGGAAGAAGCCCTGTTCAGACTGGCGACCGAAAAAGGCAAGGACGGGGATTTTGTCGCCTTTAACAAAGCGCTGACCGGGGCGCTGAATGTTGCGGCTCTTGCCTTCCAGAGTGCAGGGCACGTCACGGGCCTGACATCGGGGCTGCGGGATCTGGATAAAAAGACCGGGGGGCTGCACCCATCCGATCTGCTTATTCTGGCAGGGCGCCCGGCCATGGGCAAAACGGCGCTGGCTACCAAAATTGCGTTCTCGGCTGCGCGCGCCATTATGGACGAGGCAGAGGAAAAAGGAGGCAAACCCAATGGGTCTGTTGCTATTTTCTCGCTCGAAATGTCGGCCGAGCAGTTGGCAACCCGTATTTTGTCCGAACAGGCAGAAGTCTCGGGCGAGCGGATCCGACGGGGGGACATCGGGCAAAAGGAGTTTGACCGCTTTGTAAGGGTCAGCCACGAACTGGCCCGCCTGCCACTGCTGATTGATGATACGCCCGCTATCTCGCTCTCGGCCATGCGTACCCGGTGCCGCAGGCTCAAGCGTACACAGGGGCTGAGCCTGATTGTGGTGGACTACCTGCAACTCATGCGGCCTTCTGTTGGCACACGCCCGGAAAGCCGCGTGCTGGAAATTTCCATGATTACGCAGGGCCTCAAGGCCATTGCCAAGGAACTGGAAGTGCCGGTTATTGCCCTTTCCCAGCTTTCACGTCAGGTGGAAAGCCGTGAGGACAAGCGGCCCATGCTCTCCGACTTGCGTGAATCAGGCTCCATTGAGCAGGACGCGGATGCGGTCATGTTCGTCTATCGTGACGAATACTACCTGCAACAGCGTATGCCCAAGGAAACAGCCTACGATTCCATGGACAAATACTCAGTGGCCATGGACGAGTGGCAGCGCAAGATGGGGCTGGTCCACAACAAGGCCGAACTTATTCTGGAAAAGCAGCGTCATGGGCCAACCGGCACCATCAACCTGTTCTTTGAAGGGGAATACACGCGCTTTGCTGATCTGGACAATATCCACGAGCAGTAACGTGTATTCCGGGGTGGGGCTTACGGTGCGCGCACGGTCTGGCGGAAGGTGACGGGAATTTCGTTTTCCTGAAACGCCTGCCAGATTGCAAAAAGCGCGCTGCTGCGAGCCGTTTTGATTTCCACCCCATCGCGCGCCTTGGCCGAGCCGGTCAGCACGGCGGAGCATCGGCAACCGATGTCATGCTCACGGTGGGGGGGCTGTCCGGGTCCGTATCCTCGCACGCGCTTAAGGTAGCAATGACCACGCTGCTGGCCTTGTTCAGGTCCGAGGCAAAGGGCAGGTCCAGTTCCACGGTAAAAACACCGGGTTTTTGCGCCCGTGTTGCGTTTTTGACCGCCGATGTAATGAACTGCGAGTTCGGGACAATCATGGTCGATTTATCATCGAGCCGTATGTCTGTGGAGCGTACGCTAATGCGTTCCACCTTGCCGGTCACGCCTGCAATGGTCACCACATCCCCGACCGATACGGGGCGTTCGGCCATAAGAATAATGCCCGAGACAAAGTTCTGCACAATGGATTGCAGGCCAAAGCCGATCCCCACGGACAGGGCGCTGACAACCCATGTCATGCTTTTGAGTGTCACCCCAAGGGCTGCAACCATGGCCAGTCCGATCAGGATCCATGCGGCATAACCCAGTATGCTCAGGATGGAGGCCTGCGCCCCGATATCCAGCGACGTTGCGGGGAAAAACCTTTGCTGGAACCATGACTTTACAATTTTAATCGCCTGATACCCAACAAGAGGGAGGGCAATGCACAGCAAAATGGCGTCAAGCGAGACGGAAGAGGTATTACTGTCCTCCGTGCCGTGGAACAGGGAGTAGAGTTGCTGCCATATCTGGGGTGGGTCAAAATTAGCGCCCGATGTGGCCACGGCATATGCCACCGCCAGCAAAAGAACATTGACCAGACCGGGGATAAGAATACTGGCCTGGTTAATCAGCCGCGGTGGTAGCCCCAGCTCCACCAGATGGCGGCCCAGAGGCGCGCGTGAGGCAAATAATGCGCCCCCGGCAGCCGTAACAAGCATGGACAGCAGCAAAAGCGTTGTCATGCTCAGGGCCATAACACTCACCCACGAGATAAGCGTGTAGGCAAGGGGGATGTAACCCGTCAGAACCGCAATCCAGCAGATAATGGAAATGCCCATGGCCAGACTGCGCAGGAACTGTGCAAGAGGGGGTGTCTGCTCGGTGCCGGCCTGTTCCGCATCCTCATCCTGTGCCGCAGTCAGGCGCAGCTTGCGCGGGATGGCAAACAGCAGCGGGCTGACCGCCAGAGTATAAAGCCCATCCATCAACTGCACACTCAGCAGGGAGAGGCCGCTCTGCGTATCCACATAACGTAGGATTCCACGCACGATCATGGCAATGGCCAACCATGATGGGAACAGGCGCAGGTTGCGCGCCAGATCGTCCGACATGCTGAAAATGCGCCATTCCGCGTTGCGGCTGAGAAAACAGAAGCCAAGCTCCAGCACCAGTCCGCACAGGGGGGCCTGTGTTGCCACCATGCTGGCAAGCTGGTCCAGATCATCCCCTACGGCGAGGTTGTCAAAAGCCAGCGTGTTCCAAAAAACCTGAAACGAAATGGCGCAGGCCAGCACACTCACAAGCCCACACACGACTGTTGCAGCAATGGGGCGTATGCGCCCCTGTGGCAAAAAGCGGGTTGTCAGCAGGCGGATAGGTTTGCGCGCACACAGCCACCCGACCAGCAACAGCACGGAGCCACATAGACCGGCGAATGTGATAAAAATGCGCTTGCCAGTCATGGCAACGGCCAGCATGGCCAGTGTTTCCGCTCCAAGAGCGTGCAGCCTGCGGCCGTCCTGTGGTGCGGCCTGAATGAACTGGGACCAGAAGTTGATCCCCAGTGGGGAGGGCAACTGCTGCCACAGCGTTGCCTGCTGGATTGCGCTGTCATGCTGGCGCAGTTCGTTAACCAGCTGCTGCGCTTCCACCTGATAAAGCTTCAGCCGTGTCATGCGGGCGGAAATATCTTTTTGCCGCCTGTTCAGGCTTTCGCGCTGTTCGGTAATGGAAGCAACTTCGGGCGGGTCGTCCTTGGTGGGGGGCTTGCCCAGAATGTCCACAAAGCTCTGGTACACATCCTGATAAGGCTTGATGCGCGCCATAAGCTTGTCAGTCCGGGTGGAAACGGCCGCGGCGCGCTGGAGCAGTGTGCTCAGGTCAATGGCGCTCTGCCCGGCATGTTCAGCCACACCACTTTTGTAGATGGAGCGTATTTCTGCCCCGATATCATCAAGTGTTTTGTCAGAGACAATATCCTGCGCGCTGATAATCAGCGGGGAGGAGACGTTGCCCGCATTCAGGGCCGCTCTGGGCTGCTCCGTGGTCTGTGCCGTGCCCGGCTCTGCCAGTAGGGGAATGGAAAAGAAAAAGAGCGAGAGCACACATAATACGCGAGCAGGCATACGAAGCATCAGGCAACCTTGCGCCGTGGGAGGGAATACAACAGCTTAATACGGTTATGGTGGGGCACGGGTTGCGTGCCACCATGGTATAAAGCCAGTGTGCTTCATACCATGGCGCTATACTGTGGGAAAAGTTTATCGGTCTTTAAAATGCGGCGCAGCAGTTGGCATTGCTGGATTTAAAACAGCAGCAATGCCGGAGGCCTGTGCATGTATTACCCCGATGGGGGTATTAGTTTTCGTTGCTGCTCAGGTGGTCATGGTAGCCCAGAGGCTCCCACTGTGCGGGTTTGGTCAGGTGGCGCGGCGGGTGGTGGAACATTCCGCAGGCGGAAAGCCCAAGTGCGCATGTCAGCAGCAGAACCGCACGTTTCATTGTGTGTTTTTCTCCACAGTATGGACCATCGTGTTTCTATCTCATCCGTGCCTGTTGCGGGCAAGAGAATTAGGCGGATTGCGGCCTTTAACGCCTTAATTCCATGGTAATCGGGCCTTCGCGGCGGCCATGGGTAAACTGGTCCACGTAATCGTTCCCGCTGTGCATCAGCGATGCGGCAGCACCCTGCCAGACCAGCCTGCCTTTGTAGAGCATGGCGGCCTCATCCCCGATCCGCTGTGCGGAGGCCATGTCGTGCGTAATGGCTATGGCCGTAGAGCCCAGTTTTTTAACGCAGTCCACAATCAGCCATCAATCACGGCTCCCATAATCGGGTCCAGCCCGGTTGTGGGTTCATCAAAAAACAGGATGTTGGGCTGGGCGGCAATGGCGCGCGCAAGCCCCACGCGCTTTTGCATACCGCCCGAGAGCTCGGAGGGGAACAGGTCTCCCACGGATGGGGCCAGTCCCACCTGCTCCAGAATGGCCCCTGCCTTGGCGCGCGCTGTAGTGCGGGTCAGCTTGTTGAGTGCGAGCAGGCCGAAGGTCACGTTTTCCCAGACTGGCAGGCTGTCAAACAGTGCGCCGTTCTGGAACAGCATGCCAATTTCGCTGCGGAGCTGGTCACGCCGCTTGGCGGAGGCTGCCAGAACATCCTCGCCATCAATTTCGATAGAGCCAGAATCCGGGGTCATCAACCCCAGAATACAGCGCAGCAGGACGGATTTGCCCGAGCCCGAACCGCCAATAATGACAAACGACGTTCCCTTGGGCACATCAAGCGAAATGCCGTCGAGCACCTTTTTATCCCCGAAGGATTTGTGCAGGTCGCGGATGCGGATCTTGGGGGGAGCACTGGTCATGCTCTGGTCCATGGCTGCGGCACTCATTGTGAGAAAAACAGGTCGGTAATCAGGTAGTCAAAGGCAAGCAGCAGAATGGACGCCACCACCACGGCCGATGTGGTGGCCGAGCCCACGCCCTCGGCCCCGCCTTTGCTGTTGTAGCCGTAATAGCAGCCCATCAGCGCGATCAGGAACCCGAACAGGGCAGCTTTGACCAGCCCGACCGTGACGTCCATGACCTTAACGGAGTTCATTGTCGCCGTAATATAGGCCGTGGATGAAAAACCGAGCTTGACCACAGCAACCGTAAAGCCCCCCGCAACTCCCAGTACGTCTGCTACCAGCACAAGCAGGGGCAGGGCGATTATGCCGCCAGAAGGCGGGGGGCGACCAGATACTTCATGGGATTGGTGGAGAGGGTGCTCAGCGCGTCAATCTGGTCGGTCACGCGCATGGTGCCAATCTGTGCCGCCATGGCAGCCCCGACACGACCGGCGACCATAAGCCCCGCCAGCACTGGCCCCAGTTCGCGGGTCACGGCCAGCACCACAATACCTGCAATGGCGCTCTGGGCATGGTACTGCGCAAAACCCGTATAGGATTGCAGCGCAATAACCCCGCCAGAAAACAGGGCCGTAAGGGCCACGACCGGCAGGGAGAAGAACCCTGTCTCCATAAACGTGCGGATGAACACACGCCCATAGAACGGTGGCCGCATGATGTGGGACAACCCGGCAAGGGCGAACAGCGACAGAGCGCCCGCACTGCGGATGAGCGAGAGTGTGGCGCGGCCTATGCGGGCCACAAGATCAAGCACCATATCCATGGGTTCGGGCTGTCTGTTCCTGTTGTGTGTGGTCTGGGTCTGCTGTGGTGTGAGCCGTAACCCGTTCAGGCGGGGTTCGTCAAAGCATGGTTTTGTTCTGTCTGCTTTAATGGAGTGTTCCAGCGCTGTGGGGCGGTCTGGGTCGGTCTTGAGTTTGTTCTTGTTTTATTCCATTTATGGGCTTCCAGCAAGGCAGGAACAGGGGAATGTCCGTGGCCAAAAAAACCTCCCGCCAGTATGTGTGCAGAGCCTGCGGGGCTGTCCATGCCAAATGGGCGGGCCAGTGCGATGCCTGCCAGGAATGGAACACGCTGGAGGAAATGGCAGTGGAACCCCTTGCCGCGTCTTCCGCCACAACCCGCTCAGGCAAGGGGCGGCGGGTGCAGTTGCATGGGCTGGGGGGCAAGGTGGAACTGCCGCCACGCACGGGAACAGGCATTGCAGAGCTGGACCGCGTGCTGGGTGGGGGGCTGGTGCCAGCCTCGGTCGTGCTGGTGGGGGGGGACCCCGGTATTGGCAAATCCACCCTGCTGTTACAGGCAGCCAGCCGTCTGGCGGGCAAGGGGGAGCGGGTTCTCTATATTTCAGGCGAAGAGGCGGTGGACCAGATTCGGTTGCGCGCCATGCGGCTGGGTGTGGTGGAGAACAGCCTTGATCTGGCAGCCTCCATTAATGTTGCGGATATTGTGGCAACGCTGGAGGCCGAACCAGACGTAAAAGTTGTTGTGATCGATTCCATCCAGACCATGTGGCTTGAGACGGTGGACAGTGCGCCCGGCACGGTCTCGCAGGTGCGGGCCTGCGCGTTTGAGCTGATCCGGGCTGCCAAGCGGCGCGGATTCAGCCTTATTCTGGTCGGGCATGTGACCAAGGAGGGCGCATTGGCTGGCCCACGTGTGCTGGAGCACATGGTGGATGCGGTCATGTATTTTGAAGGGGATCGGGGCCATCAGTTCCGCATTCTGCGGGCTGCCAAAAACCGTTATGGCGCCACGGACGAAATTGGGGTGTTTGCCATGACCGACCGTGGGCTGGAGGAGGTGAGCAACCCTTCCGCCCTGTTTTTGGCCGAGAGGCGGGGCAACATAGCGGGCTCTGCCGTATTTGCAGGGCTGGAGGGGACACGCCCCGTCTTGCTGGAAGTGCAGGCCTTGCTGGCCCCCAAAGGGGGAGATGGCGCGCCCCGCCGGGCTGTGGTGGGGTGGGATACAGGGCGGCTGGCCATGCTGCTGGCGGTGCTGGAGACCCGGTGCGGGGTCAAGCTCTCTGGCATGGATGTGTATCTGAATGTGGCGGGTGGGCTTAAAGTGGCCGAGCCTGCGGCTGATCTGGCGGTGGCGGCGGCTTTGGTTTCTGCGGCCACCGGGGTGCCGACCAGTCCCGGCGAGGTGTATTTTGGCGAAGTGGGCCTGTCGGGCGAGGTCCGGCAGGTTGCGCAGGCGGATGCGCGGCTCAAGGAGGCCGCCAAGCTCGGCTTTACGCAGGCCGTTCTGCCGCGCCGCATAGCACGTGGCAACGCGCGCTCACGCCCCCCCGAGGGCATGAGCCTGCGGGAGCTTGGCCATATTTCCGATCTGGTTGGCCCGGATGTGGAGGCGGAATAATTGCCAGCTCTGCCGGTAAGGCATTGCACGCAGGGCGGGGGCGCGCTATAAGCCGCCCACGCGCTATGCGGATGTAGTTCAATGGTAGAACGGCAGCTTCCCAAGCTGCATACGGGGGTTCGATTCCCCTCATCCGCTCCATGCGTTTTCCCCTTTATAGCAAAATCATGCTTTTGCTGCGCCGCTCTGGCATGCCGCATGTATATCTGCTCGCCATTTGCTCCGGGTTCTGTGCTGAAACCGTAATAAATATGCTGGGGCGTGTGGGGGCAATGTATCCGTGTGGGCACGGTTGGCTTTGTATGCCCAAAAGGGTGTAATTTATTGTCGTGTATATTATTTCGATTTCGGTACATTTAATCCTTTTTTCAGTCAAAAACGGAAAAGAAATGATATGAAATTCAATAATTACTTGCCTGTATAATAATATAATTTAAAGAATACACAAAAGTCTGGCAGGCATATTTTTCATTATATCATCTTGAACATATTATAATATAATGCAATCATTATAAATAATTGCTCCATTCCCACTGTGGGGAGCGCAGGCTCTATAGCTTATTTTGGAGGGGAGTGCTTCTGAGCGTGAATGGTCTGCTAAAAAAAACCAAAAATCACAATGGACTGTTCTGTAACCCCATACGCCGGATGCAGCGTTCCGGTACGGGACGTAAGGTAGGGGATCGTTTGTCTGCTCATGTCGGGGGGCGGGTTTCTGGTGCCTTCAGGTTCGGGGTCTGTTCCCTGCT
Source organism: Acetobacter okinawensis JCM 25146 (assembly GCF_000613865.1). Taxonomy (GTDB): domain Bacteria; phylum Pseudomonadota; class Alphaproteobacteria; order Acetobacterales; family Acetobacteraceae; genus Acetobacter; species Acetobacter okinawensis. The sequence goes on along the minus strand of NZ_BAJU01000013.1, from coordinate 54,168 downwards.
GCTAGGCACAGCGGGGGAGATCCTGCCAGCCAGAGCGGAGCAGACTCTGATCTCCGTCAGTGGGGTCAAGATTCAGAGCGGGCTGGATATTGGCGGCGCTGCGTTTCATCTCCCCAACACCAACTTTGGGGGCGGTCCTATACCGCCCATCCATCGGGTGGGTACACGCGGCACGCAAACACCACCTATGGCGAGTTGTATGCCAAGCCCATGCTCAAGGGCGAGTGGCAGACCGGCTGGGGGTTTGACGTAATTGGCAGTGCCTCGGCAATCGGGGCAACGACCCTTGGGGATGGGGATGCGCAGCAGGTCTCGCAAACATCTGGCACGCCGCGCTCAGTTTATCTGGAGGAGGCTTATGCGGGTGTCCGGGTGCCGGTCAGTCTGGTGGGGAGGCATCAGGTGCTCACCGTACAGGGCGGACGGCAGGCCTTTGCGGTGGATGACGGCTTCCTGATCGGTAAAGGCACGTATAGCGCCGGGGAGCGTGGGGCATGGTGGTACGCGCCACGCTTTGCCTTTTCTGGTCCCGGTGTCATCAAGCTGGAGGGGGACCCCGTCCGCGCGGATGTGTTTATGCTGGAAAGCAATGCGGACAACAGCATTGACCGTGGTTACGACCGGCCCAAAACCAGTTTTGTCGGGTTTGACGTAACGTGGTTTGTCAATAAATCGGGCGGGCATGGTGCTTCTGTTTATGCCGACCGTGCTGCCTATGTGACGCTCACCTATTTTCATGTGCGCGACGCCGATACATCGGCCCATTATAACTATTCAACCCGTGCGGACCGTGACGGCATGAATGTGGCTGCCCTGAGCTGGGGCGGTACGCTGGTGCCGGTCAAGGCATTGGGTATTTCCAAGAACTTTACGTTCTATGGCAATTTTGTTTCGGAACAGAACAGCCATCCCGGCAATGGGTACACGGGTGTTTCGGCTTTTGGTATGTATTTTGAGCCGGGGTACACGTTTTCCACGCTGCCGTGGACGCCGCACCTTTTTTACCGGTACACCCGCTTTGGTGGTGGCAGCAATGCCGAGGGCGGCGTCAAGCATAACTACGACACGTTCTTTTTGTATGACGGCAAACGCTACACCTATGGTGGCTACTGGCCGGGCGAAATTGTGGGCATGTACCTTGCCCCCCTGTCAGACCTTGAGGACCACCAGATTGATCTGACGGTCATCCCCCCCGTGCATCTGTTCCGCCGGAAGGATTCGCTCAAGCTGGGTCTGCATTTTTATGACCTGTCCCTCATCCATGCCTCGGGCATGGGGTTGAAGAACACCGGCCGCCATGTCTCGGACGAGCTGGATGCCTCCGTTGAATACACGTTGGATGAAAACACATCTGCAGCCCTTGCCGGGGGGGCGGCCTTTGCCGGACCTGCCGGTCGGGCGCTGTCCAAGGCCGGGGTGCCGGGGGATCAGCCCATGCCAAACATCAGCCACCACGCCGGGGTGATCGAAGCTTATTTTTACAAGCATTTCTAGGGGGCATTTCCCAGTTTGTTCCTCTTGAGTTAAGAATGCACCGAGCCAACAAGAATAAAGGACCTCTCCATGGCCGAGCCGAACACCAAGTCTGTTGTTAAACCCGCGACAGGTCTGCGTAGCCGACACATCGCAATGATCGCACTGGGCGGGACAATTGGCGCAGGGCTGTTTGTGGGGAGCGGGGCTGCCATTCAGGCCACGGGGCCTGCGGTTTTGCTGGCATTTTTGCTGGTGGGGCTACTGGTTATTCTGGTCATGCGCATGCTGGGCGAAATGGTGGTGGCGGACCCCGGTCGTGGCTCATTTGTGGAATATATCCGTGCAGCACATGGGGACAGGCTGGGCTTTACCTCGGGTTGGCTTTACTGGTTCTTCTGGGTTGTGGTGCTGGGCAGCGAGGCAATAGCCGGTGCAATTTTGCTACAGGACTGGATTCACCTGCCCATATGGGTTTTGTCCATTGGATTGATCGCGCTGCTCAAGCTGGTCAATTTTGCCGCCCCGCGCGTGTTTGGTGAGTGCGAGTTCTGGCTTTCTGCCATCAAGGTTTTCAGCATTCTGGCGTTTGTGGCCATTGGTGCGCTGTATGTGGTGCATGCGTTCGGCCCCGGTGTGCCCGTGTGGCACAACCTGATTGGCCATGGCGGGCTGATGCCGCATGGTATTGTGGCGGTTCTTTCCATTATTCCCACCATTCTGTTCACCATGATGGGGTCCGAAATTGCAACGGTAGCAGCCGGGGAATCCCCCGAGCCGGACAAGAACGTTGCGCGTGTTACGCGTAGCCTTGGCACACGCGTGACCCTGTTCTATCTGGCTTCTGTCGCCATGATTCTGCTTGTGGTGCCGTGGAGCAGCATTGTTGCCGGTCGCTCTCCTTTTGTCACGGCCATGGATACAATGGGCATTCCCGGTGCGGGTATGATGATGCGCATTGTGGTGCTGAGCGCCATTCTGTCGTGCCTGAACTCTGCGATGTACATCACCTCACGCGTGCTGACTGAACTTGCCACACAGGGGGATGCTCCTGCCTTCCTGACCCGTCGCTCGGCCAGTGCGGCCCCCCGTATGGCCATTACGGTCAGCAGCGTGGCGGGTACGCTGGTCGCGTTTTCGTCCATTCTGGCACCGCAGACCATTTTTGCTTTTCTGCTCAGCTGTAGTGGTGGGGTTATCCTGCTGATCTACAGCCTGATTGTAACGGCCTACATCACAACCCGCTTTGCAGCCCGCCGCAATGGAACGGAAAAAGACAACTACACGCTGTTCCTTTTCCCGCTGTGCAATTACGCAACCCTTGCGGGTGTGGTGCTGGTGTTTGTTGCCATGCTGATCAACCCGGCAGAGCGTATGACCGCGCTGGCCACATTAGGCACCTCGGTTGTCTGCTATGCCATGGCCTCCTATTTTGCGGCGCAGAATAAACGACAGGCCTGATTATTTGTAACACCTTACGCATCCAAAAAGGCCCGCCAGATTCTGGCGGGCCTTTTTGGTTTGTATGTTCAGGTCTGCTTACAGCCAATGCATCAGGGGATGCTCATTCGGTCCAGATGGAAGGCCAGTGGGTGTTTGCGCAGGAGCAGCAGGCCGCCTGCAACAACAATGGTGCCTCCCGCCAGAGCAATACCAAGCGAGACACTCCTGCTGGAAACCAGCGTGCCAATGGCAGCACCCGCAAATAGGCTGAAAATGGCAGCGACGCGGCGCAGGGTACCCGAACTGCTCCCCCCGGCAGCAGAGCTGTTGTGGGCTAGCCCATGCAGTACCATTGTCGCGGCGGGCAGAACCATGTCGGGCAGTTTGGCGTGCCGTGTGGCTGATGTCTGCAACCCCATGGCGCAGGACAGCAGGGCAAGGGTAACATAAATGTCGCCCGGAATATTGGCTGACCAGATCCATGCGGCAATGCCAACCATGGCGCCTACGCCCAGCAGAATATCGCCCACGGTGGCTCGTATGCTGCGCTGGCGGCGCACAAGCCGCCCCCCGACCATGGCGCCCAGAAAGTAAAAACCAATTGCCTCAAGCCCCGACAGCACAATGGCTTGGGAAGTAGCGATGTTGACAGCCATCAGAATAATGGTGGCGGTCATGTAGCCTGCAAAAATCTTGAGATGCAGCAGAGAAATGGCGTCCAGCATGCCCATGGCCATGGTTACAAGCAAAATGGCGATGACCAGTTTGGCATCATGCCCCGCGCGGTTGTCATTGTATCTCCTGAGAACAAGGGGTGGAAAATGGACCTGCGGCTTACGCCATAGTGTCCGTCTGGTGTTGTAACACTCTGCATGGTCACGGAAAAATGATCTTAATTGGATGGTGCCATGCTCCATGCCCAGAACATGGGCATGCAGGGTCGAACAAAAAAGGCCCGGCGGAAGGCCGGGCCAGTAACAGGGTTTATGCGCCCTGTCAGTTCAGGGTCATCAGGCTGGCGTTGCCGCCTGCCGCGGTTGTGTTGATGCTGCGTGACTGCTCCTCCAGCACCGCCTCAATCGAAGGCAGGCCACTGCCCGTAATATAGGCCGATACAATGGGGCCGTTCCCGGTGCTGAGTAGAGCACGTGTTGCGCAAAATGCGCTGTTGTCCTCCTCACTCAGGAGAATGCTGCACGCAACGGACTGGGCTGAGGAGACAGGGCGGACAAACTGCCCGATGGATGCGGGCAGGCTGGCAATGGCGGCAAGGAGTGTGGCGTCGGCCATAATGGCCGCAGTGTTGCCCCCTGCCAGCGCGAGCGAAATCTGGTCATACAGGCCAGACTTGGTCTGGGCCATGCACAGCACGGTGCCACGGGCACCCAGCCTGTACAGGTTCTGCTCACCAACCGGGCCGGGCAGGGTGATCTGCCCGTTGACAACCGGCTGGCTGGCAAGGGTATGGGCGCGTTGGGCGGCCTCGCTCTCGCCCTGTGTGCGCAGCCAGTCGGTCCAGCCTGCCATGGCCAGTGGAGTGCTGCCCCGTACAATCTGTGCCAGCGGCGGCACCTGCGCTAGGAGGCGGCGCAGAATAAGCGGGCCACCAGCCTTTGGTCCTGTGCCAGACAGGCCACGCCCGCCAAAGGGCTGCACGCCCACAACCGCGCCAATGGTGTTGCGGTTCACATACAGGTTGCCAGCATGCACATGCTCCAGAACGTTCTGTACGGTGGTGTCCAGACGTGTGTGCAGGCCAAAGGTCAGGCCGTAGCCGGTTGCGTTAATATCCTTCAGCACTGTGGCCAGTTGCGCACGCGGATAGCGCAGAACATGCAGGACCGGGCCAAACACCTCCTGCCCGACCTCCTGAATGGACATGACCTCAATCAGCGTTGGCGGCACAAAGCTGCCGTTGGCGCAGCTGTCTGGCAGAGGCAGGGCATGCACCGGCGCATTTTTGCTACGGAATGCCTGAATATGCGCTGTAATGCCAGCCGCTGCCTCGGGGGTGATAACCGGGCCCACATCAGTTGCCAGTATGGACGGGTTGCCCAGCCGCAGCTCGGCCATGGCCCCACGGAGCATGGCCAGAACATGGTCTGCGCAATCATCCTGCACGCATAGGATGCGTAGTGCGGAGCAGCGCTGGCCTGCACTATCAAAAGCCGAGGCCAGCACATCGGCCACAACCTGTTCAGCCAGCGCGGACGAATCCACGATCATGGCGTTCTGCCCCCCGGTTTCGGCCACAAAGGGGACTGGCTGGCCCGTAGCTGTCCGGCGGTCCTGGAGCTGGCGGTTGATAAGCTGGGCCACGGCTGTGGAACCGGTAAACATGACCCCCATAATTCGCGCATCACCAACCAGAGCTGCCCCCACATCGCCCTCGCCGGGTAGCAGGTGCAGCGCGGTGGCGGGCACGCCCGCTTCATGCAGGATGTTGACGGCTACGGCTGCGATCAGGGGTGTTTCTTCCGCCGGCTTGGCAATAACCGCGTTGCCTGCGGCCAGTGCTGCGGCAATCTGGCCGATAAAGATGGCGAGCGGGAAGTTCCACGGGCTGATACACGCCACAACACCAAGGGGGATGTGGGTGGTGTTGGTAAAGTCGCGGCGGATGGTGGCTGCGTAATAGCGCAGGAAGTCCACAGCCTCGCGGATTTCGGCCACGGCATTGGGCAGGGATTTGCCCGCCTCGCGGCAGATCAGGGCCATAAGGGCGGGGTGGCGTTCTTCCAGCAGGTCGGCGGCGCGGAGCAGGCAGTCCGCCCGTGCGGCGGGGGAGGTGCTGGCCCAGTCTGGCTGCCCCTGCTGCGCTTGCTCTGCCGCCAGTGTTACGGTCTCGGGTGTTGCGTAGGTCACGTGGCCAACCACATCACGCCGGTCGGCAGGGTTGGTGACCGGGCGTGCCGTGCTCTGCACTGGTGCGCCCGGAACAATGGGGGCAGCCGTCCACTGTTGTGGTGCGGAGGCCATGCCCGCGGCCAGAGAGTCCAGAACACTGTCATCGGCCAGATCAAGCCCGGCGGAGTTCTGGCGTTCTGGTGCAAACAGGTCAAGCGGCTTGCGGATTTCGGTATGGGGTGCACCAAAAGGCGTGTAGCGTTGGGCCGATGTTACGGGGTTTTCAATCAGCGAGGAAATGGCAATGGCATTATCCCCGATCTGGTTGACAAAGGATGAGTTGGCGCCGTTTTCCAGCAGGCGGCGCACCAGATAGGCCAGCAGGGTTTCATGCGTGCCAACAGGTGCGTAAATGCGTGCGGGGCGGTTGAACTTGTCTGCCCCGACGACCTGACGGTACAGGGGCTCGCCCATGCCATGCAGGCACTGGAATTCGTAAGACCCGATCTCGTATTCCTGCCCTGCCAGCGTGTAGATGGTGGAGAGGGTGCGCGCATTATGCGTGGCAAACTGTGGAAAAATCACATCCCGTGCGTCCAGCAGTTTACGGGCACAGGCAATGTAGCTGATATCCGTGTGGCACTTGCGGGTATAAACGGGATAATCCGTCATGCCCTCAACCTGCGCCTTTTTAATTTCGCTATCCCAGTAAGCGCCTTTTACAAGGCGGACCATAATGCGGCGGCTTGTGCGCCGTGCGAGGTCAATAATGTAATCCAGCACAAACGGGGCGCGTTTGCCGTAAGCCTGCACAACAAAGCCAATGCCGTTCCAGCCTTCCAGCCCCGGTGTGGCGCACAGGGCCTCCAGCAGGTCGAGTGACAGGTCAAGGCGCTCGCTTTCTTCGGCGTCAATGTTAATGCCAATGTCATACTGGCGGGCCAGCAGGGTGAGTTCTTGCACAATGGGCAGCAACTCGCCCATAACCCGTGCATGCTGGGCGCGGGCGTAGCGTGGGTGCAGGGCGGAAAGCTTGATGGAAATGCCGGGCCGCTCGTAAACATTGGCCCCCTGAGCGCTGCGGCCGATCACGTTAATGGCGTTAATATAGTCCTGCCGGTAACGCTGGGCGTCTGCTGCGGTGTAGGCGGCCTCGCCCAGCATGTCGTAGGAATAGGAAAAGCCGATATCTTCGAGCTTTTTGCTGTTCTTGCGGGCCTGCTCAATGGTCTGGCCCAGCACGAACTGTTCGCCCATCAGGCGCATGGCCGCATCGACTGCCTTGCGGATAACGGGGCGGGTGCTCCGTTCCACAAAACCCATAAGGGCGCCACTCAGGGTTTTGTCATTATGTTCGGCGACAACACGGCCTGTCAGGGCCAGCCCCCATGCAGCGGCGTTGGCAAACAGTGGTTTGCCCCGCCCGGCGTGGGCAAGCCAGTCACTCTCCCCGATCTTGTCCTGAATAAGCGCATCGCGGGTTGCCATGTCGGGAATACGCAGCAGGGCTTCTGCCAGACACATGAGTGCCACACCCTCGGCGGAGGACAGGGCAAATTCCTGCACCAGTGTTTCCACCAGTCCGGGGTTGCGCTGGTTGCGCAGGGTCTGGGCCAGTTGGGTGGCCATGTCCGCCACGGCACGGTCCTGTGCTGGGCTCAGGGTGGCGGCGGGGGCCAGAGCGTCCATGCATGTCTGCTCGGGGCGGCGGATGGCTTGGATAATGGCTTTGCGCAGCGGGGTACGGGATGCGAAGTCAGGAGCAAATGTATTGGTGGAGGACATGGCGTTGTTCATCCGGATCAGCCGCCAAACCATGGTCCTGCGTTCATGCAGGTTGGTTTTGGCTTCATAATGATTTTTTCGCTCTGACACGATAATATACGATTTGCAACAACATATATTATAATATCAGCCGTGCGATGGAACGCCCTTGAGTAAGCCCCTGTAAATTATGGTTTTTTAAGCGCTGAAAATGCTTAGCAGACAGTCAGGCCAGCGTGCCTGCGTCGGAAGACCTCGACCGAGATTCTGGATGCTTCCAAAATATGTACACGGGTCAGGCGTGCACACAGGTCGGCATCACGGTTGCGGCAGGCGTCCAGAATAGCCTTGTGCTCGTCGTGGGTTATCTCCGCGCGGCCTTCAATAATCAGATGGCCGCGTATGTAGCGGTCCAGTCTGGTGTTCAGGTCGGCGATCATTTCCAGCAGGCGGGGGCGGGAGGCCGCCGCGTAAATGGAATGGTGGAAAGCACGGTTGAGCGCTCCGGAGCGGACCATCCCCTGTGGTCCTTCCACGCCTGCTACAAAGGCCTCGTAGGCGTCTTCCACACGGGCAAAGTCCACGCGGCTCATGTTGCGCACCCCTTCGGCTGCGGCCTGCTCCTCCAGCATTGCGCGGATCTGGGAGTATTCCAGAATATCGGCTTCATCCAGCCCGATCACCAGCGCGCCCTTGTTGGGCATGAACGCGACCAGCCCTTCCGCCTCCAGGTGCTTCAGCGCCTCACGCACGGGAATGATGCTGACCCCAAACCCCGCAGCAAGTTCTGACTGAGGCAGGGCGCGCCCCGCAGGCAACAGGTCTTCCAGAATAGCCTTGCGCAGGGCGGTACAGATATTTTCCGACGCGGTGCCGTGTGGCGCGGTCTCAACACTCATAAAAAGGCTGGCAGGTAGCATGTTGGTCATAAGCTCCCGCTTAAATTGTTACGGACTCGTTAAGGTTGTTATAGGATGGAAGGCCCAACTGTTCAATCGGCCAGCCTGTTTGTGGCCCGCTTGCAGAGGGCTGCGCATGGGCCAGAGCGGTGTGTAGCGTTATATCACCTGATCGTGATTGCGGGAGGGCAGGGGGATGCAAATCCATGTCCGGCGTAAGTGATGGTGCCTGTAAACGGCTGTGCGGGTCTGCTGGAACAGGGCTGTAAAGCTGGGGGCGGGGGCTCCATGCGCACGGTAGGGCGGGTGGCTGGAGTTACAGAAGACAAAGATAATATCGTAATGTTTCAACACCCTATGTTTGTACGGTGCTGGCTGTGCGGGCGTTTGCAGTCTGTTTGCACAGGCGTGTTGGGGGGCATGTTGGCGTGCGGTTACGTTGGTGTGTTTTTGTTATGACAGTCCTTCTATTCCCCCATATGGACAAGGCTGTGGTCTGCCATGTTTTTTGTGCGCGTGGGGGCTGCTTGATCTTTGCGGGGGTTACGGGGCAGTTTGGCGCATATTCCGTTTGGGAGATTCTGAATGAAACTGTTTGCCGTGCGTGCCCTGTCGGCGCTAGCCCTTACCACGTCCGTGCTGGCATCCGTGCCCGTACTTGCTCATGCCGAGGACCAGACCCTCAATATGCCGGTTATTCGCGGGGGAGATACGTCTCTTCTCTCCACCGTGGACCCATCGGGGTATGTGGCCTCCGTTGACCCGAAGGAAAATGCAGGTCTGCTGAACTACTGCGTGCAGAATGAATACGTCCCTGATTATGACGATGCCTTCCGCACGTTGCAGGAATACAACAAGAAGACCAACGCGGTCTCCGATGGTGCTGACGGCAACATGTTCTATGCCATCGGTTCTGCTGGCCAGATTCGTGTGAACGACCATACGTACACCGTGGCAATGGCAACCCTGCCGCTGCGCCAGAAGACCTGCAAGGCTGTTCTGGAACGTGCCAAGGCTGCTCTGTAATACAGAGGCTGGCCCTTATTTCCGCGCCGACCGGATTTAAGGCTGAGGCGTAAAACGGCATCATGGAAAAGGCTGGTCACGTACGTGACCAGCCTTTTTTTATGCGCGATCTGGCACATTTGTGCATGGGGGAGATGGACGCACCTTTCCTCGGGCCGCGCGATATGGTCAAAGACCATCTGGTTCGGGTGCAAAATAAGAACGTAAATGAAAGGACCAGTCCAAGTGGAAAACAGTGTTCCCTGCACAATGGAGACAGGCGTCTCCGATCGCTATGTTGAGCAAGTGCAGCGCGCGCAACGTGACCCGGAAGCTTTCTGGCTGTCGCAGGCGCGCCGACTGGTCTGGCATAAAGCGCCTTCCCACGCCTCCCGCTCCGATTTTGGGGGGGATGTGCGTGTTGCATGGTATGAGGATGGGCAGCTCAATGTTGCCCAGAACTGCCTTGACCGGCACGTTCTGACCCAGCCCGACAAACCCGCCCTGATCTGGGAAGGGCAGGAGGATGGGCAAAGGCTGGTCCTGACTTACCGCGAACTGCACGCTCAGGTCTGCCGTCTGGCCAATACGCTGCGCAGGCTGGGTGTGGGCAGGGGCGACCGCGTGGCCATCCATCTGCCCATGGTGGCGGAGGGTGTGGTCTCCATGCTGGCCTGCGCGCGTATTGGCGCAATCCATGTTGTGCTGTTTGGCGGCTTTTCGGCCGAGGGGCTGGCCGAGCGGCTGGTGGACAGTGGTGCTGTTGTGGTGATTACGGCAGATGTGGCCCGCCGTGGCGCCAAGGCCATTCCCAGCAAGGTGACCATGGACGAGGCACTGCTGGCCTGCGGGGAGTCCAGCCATGTGCGGCATGTGCTGGTGGTGCCTGTAACCGGCACGGATGTTCCCATGCAGCCGGGTCGGGACCTGTCCTACGCTGCTGAGGTAGCTATGGAAATACCCGACTGCCCGCCCGAGGTCATGGATGCGTGCGACCCGTTGTTCCTGATGTACACCTCTGGCAGTACGGGGCGGCCCAAAGGCGTTGTGCATAGCACAGGCGGGTATCTGGTCTGGGCGTCCTATACGCATGAGCTGGTGTTTGCTGCCCAGCCGGGGGATGTGTTCTGGTGCACGGCGGATACAAGCTGGATTACCGGGCACACTTATGTTGTGTACGGCCCGCTGTGTAATGGCGCGACAATCCTGATCTACGAGGGTCTGCCCTCATGGCCCCAGCCGGGCCGCTGGTGGGATGTAATCGACCGTAACAATGTGAGTGTTTTTTACACCTCTCCCACCGTGGTGCGTGCGGCCATGCGTGAGGATGCGGACGTGGTGCGCAGCCGCTCGCTGAGCAGCCTGCGGGTGCTGGGTACTGTGGGAGAGCCAATCAGCCTGAAGCGTGGCAGTGGTTCCATGATGAGGTGGGCAAGGCCTGCTGCCCTGTAGTGGATACATGGTGGCAGACCGAAACAGGCGGCGTCATGCTCACGGCCAGCGCCGGACAGGTCCCGGGCCGACCGGGTGCTGCGGGCCTGCCATTGCCGGGGGTTGATGCCGTGCTGGTGGATGCCCAGAGCCAGACAGTGGTCGAAGGCGCAGGCGATGGTCTTTTGTGCATGGCCCGCTCATGGCCCGGTCAGGCCATGACCTTGTGGCGCGACCATGAGCGTTTCCGTCAGACCTATTTTACGACATGCCCGGGCCGTTACTTCTCGGGGGATGGCGCACGCCGGGAGGCGGACGGGTATTTCTGGATTACTGGCCGCGTGGATGACGTGGTCAATGTCTCCGGCCACCGTATTGGCACGGCGGAAATAGAAGATGCCGTGGCAACGGATGCAGAGGTGGTGGAAAGTGCAGCCGTTGGCGTGCCGCATGACCTGAAGGGGCAGGGGCTGGTTGTGTTCGTGGTGCCCCGTACCGAGGGGAGTCTGGACCCTGCTGCGGTGCGCCGCGCCATTGCCGAAGGCGTGGGCCGCTATGCGGTGCCCGAGCAGATTTACGTTGTGCGTGACCTGCCCAAAACCCGCTCTGGCAAAATTGTCCGCCGTCTGCTGCGCAAGATTGCAGCGCACGACCTGAGCAATCTGGGTGATCTTTCCACCTTGTCTGACCCAGATATTGTGGAGGACATTATTGCTCAGGTGGCTGCTCAGGCCTGAGTATGGGGGCGTTGTGGCGCGTTGGCCTGTGCCTGCGCGCCCGTGCCTAGTTATCCTGCCCGGGTAAGGGTGTGCTGACAAAAGCAAAGCGCGGTGTGCCATCTACACATTGCTGCCACATGCTCAGGGGGCGTACCCAGTAGGTTCCCTGAGCGTCGCACCTGTAGGTAACCAGCCATTCCTCTGTCTCGCTGTGGCGTCCTACGCACAGGAGTGTGTACAGTCCTCCCTTGTAATGGCGGTACAGGCCGGGCTTGGGGTGCTGGGGGTTATTTGGGCTTGTCTGTTCGGACATGCTTGGGGTCTACTCCAGTTTGGAACGTCTGGTTCGGATAAAACACAGGGAATGTGCGCTTGAAGCATCGTGTGGGGTTGTATTGCGTGTTGGCGGGGTTGTCTGCCCTGTCCAGCGGTGTTTCCGCTCATGCGGGGGCGCATGGTGCAAAATCTGCGGCGCACGGGCGGGGGGAGGTCGTTGCCCTGACGGACCAGCGCGGTAGCACGCTGGACAGTGCCGCACGGGAGTTGAATGCGGACGATCTGGCCGCCGCTGCCCGGCATAACGACAAACCTCTGGTGCTGGTGGGGTCTGCTCCACTGTCGACCAATGGCAAGAACACGGGGCTTTTTGTTCAGGTGCAGGCTGCCAGCCTGTGCGGCTCCGCAGGCTGCTCCACCGATGTGTACCTCCAGCGTGGTGGTGCATGGACCAAGGTGCTGGATTCTGTCAGCGGGCCTGTGGAGTTACTGCCCACAAGCCACGGAGGGTACAGGGATATTCTGGTCGATGGGTCGGATCGATGGGTGTGGAAGAACAACACCTATGTGGACACGCTGGCAGCGCAGGATGTGCCTGACCTTAAGTCCTCCGTGCGGGAGCATCAGGCGCATATGGGCGAGCAAGCCCACGGCTGGCGTTAAACGGCCATGGCACAGAATGATGGTAGCATCCGCCTGACCTTGCTCAAAACAGGAGCGACAGTAGGCTGAGTGCCCTGCTGGTTCTGCTGCTACGGTGGATTCTGGGCTTTCTTCCCCGACTGGATGCCATGACCGGAGGACACGTAGGGGGCGATGTACTGCGCTTTCTGGCCTCTAACGGGCAGGCGCAGGCGCAGCAGACAGTCTCCATTGTCATGATCGTCGTGTGTTTTGTGCTTGCGGTTCTGGTGGTGCATGGCACCGAGCGCCTGCTACGGCGCAGGCACAACCGCAGGTAGAAGTTGCCGAGTGGTCCCACCTCCCCCCCGCAAGGTTTAGGATAATATGGTGCTAGGTAAGGGAGATACGCCCTGAAGGGCAGCCTCCTGCGACCAGAAAAACGTCAGTTCGTGCTTGTTGTGGGCCAGGTGGGCCAGTGCCCCACCGGGTATGGCCTCAAAAGCTGCTACGGTTTCGTGGTCGGTTTCGCCTTGGAATTTGACTGTCAGCACAATGTTTTTGGTCTGTCCTGCCTCAATCCATGCACGGGTCAGGCGTAGCAGGCGCTGGGGGTAGGCAATAATATCGGAAAAAACCCAGTCAGCCGCAGGGAGCAGCTTGGGGTCCAGCCCAAACGCGCTGGCTTGTTCAAAGCTGACACCGGGCATGGCGGCAACTGATGGAGCAAGGGGCGCACGGTCAAATGCAGTGACCTCTGCACCAAGGCTTGCCAGCGCCCATGTCCAGCCGCCCGGTGTGGCCCCCAGATCGTAGCATCGCTCCCCTGCCACGGGCCACCGGCCCAGACGGGTGCAGGCCTCCCACAGTTTAAGGTAAGCGCGGGAGGGAGGGTCTGTCCGGTTTTCCACAAACTCGGGCGCGCCATTGACAAACGGACTGGTTTTGGTGGCTGAGAACAGCAGGGTAGATGTGTCTAGCAGGGTCCATGCCCCCAGCGGACTGGTCGGTGCCGGGGTAGGGAACACCAGAGGAGCCGCTTTGACCGGGGGCAGCTTTTGCACGATCAGCCCGGCCCGGCGGAAGTTGTCCGCCGCATACAGGCTCCAGTTCCGCTGGATGGCGCGCAGCGTGTCCGACGCATTGCGGATGGAGGTAATGCCCGCACGTTGTGGCGCGGTCCATATGTCCAGCGCCCATGGGGAATAGACAGGGCGTTGGGTGGAAAGGGCCAGCATGCCATGCCAGTCCATAATTTCCACACCACGGAGCAGCAGATCTTCTTGCAGGACGTGCTTTAGCCCGTCTGCGGCAAGCCATGCGCCCTGTATGGAGGTGCTCATGCCCGGAGCACCCAGCCCGCAGCCAGAACCAGCCACGAAAGAATGAGTATGCTGCCGCCAATAGGGGCAATATGGCTACCGTGGATGCCAGTAAAGGCCGTGTTGTAGACGCCCGCACAGAACATGATGGTCCCTACCAGCGCCCCGCAGCCGCCCAGAAGCAGCAGGCGGCTGGTGCGCTCGCGCAACCCCAGACCAAGGGCAAGCAGGGCAATGCCCTGCCACATCTGCATGTCCATGGCGCTGCGTGCCATGACCCGCCCGCCTTCGGCAAAGTGGGGGTCTGGCAGATGTGCGGTCAAAGCGCCCATAATAGTTCCCGTGGCAATAAGAAGCGCACCACAGATCCGCCACAGACGTGTAAGAAAAGGTCCAGTCAGCATAATGGCGTGTATAGGCGCGTCTGCTGCAAACGGGAATAGTGCAGACGGCTGGTGCTTCAATTTTAGTGCTGGAAACGCCGGGAGCCATGGTGCGTTTGCATCAGGTAATCCAGAGCCGGGGGGATTCGGGGTATGAGCATACGGATTGATAAAGTTGTCACGCGTGGCGGGGATGGCGGGCAGACATCTCTTGGGGATGGTACGCGCGTTGCCAAGGATCAGGCCCGTGTGGAGGTACTTGGAACACTTGATGAGATCAATGCCCTTGTAGGGCTTGTGCAGGCCCACACGCCAGCCGGGGATGACGTGGTGCACCAGTTGACCATGGTGCAGAACCTGCTGTTCGATATGGGGGCGGATATCTGCCTGCCAGAGGATGGCCCCATGGCCGAACGCGCACACCGCGTGGAAGAGGCTGCCCTGCTGGTGATTGAGAGCAGGCTGGAGGAGCTCAGGAGCCGCCAGTCACCGCTTGCGGGGTTTGTGTTGCCCGGTGGTTCCGTGGCTGCGGCATGGGCGCACCTGACCCGCACGCAGGTCCGCAGGGCCGAGCGCCGCATGGTGGCCCTGTCACGGCAGGAGCGGGTGAACCCTGTTCTGCTTAAAATACTGAACAGATTATCTGATTACTTTTTTGTGCTGGCCCGTCACTTCAACCATGATGGTCAGAGCGATGTTGTGTGGCAACCCGTGCCAAAAGGCGAAAAATAGCCAAAACCCACACAACCCCTTGGAAAAAGGGGGGGCGTGTGGTATCTATAGCTACAGCAGACATTGCCTGTTACGGTAATGTGTAAAATACCCTGCTGCCGGTGCTGCGGCCATATCTCTGTTTTTATTCTGTCGTCTGGTTGTAAAGCATTTGCCTAGCATCTGTTTTGCCCCGATGTATAAAAACACACTTGGTTTTCTGGCAGCTTTTAAACAGACCATAAAATATCTGAAACGTGACATCTGAATTCATGAATACATCATCTTTTCTGTCTTCCCCCGTAGCAGACAGGGATAATGAGGAAGGGCTTGAAGAAGCTCCATGCGCAACGCTCTTGAGCGCCTTGGACATTCTGCCCGTTCCCGCCAGCCCGCCCCTGCGCCTCAGCCTCGTACTACAGCCGAAAACGCCAATAACAAGCGCCGTCGCTTTGTGCGGGACGGAGAAGTGCAGGTGGAAAAACACTCGCTTGCACGCACAACACCACGCACCGTGGCCCTGCCGCGTGTGGCAGGATCCTCCCGCGCTGTGCATTTTAATGAAGAGGACAATAGCGAGCTTACCCGCCTGCGCCGCCATCTGGCAGAAGAAAAACTGAAGGTGGAAGACAGCGAGCGCCAGTTGGCTGACCTTCAGGCTGCCCAGCGTGGGTTGACCACCCGCATTGGCCACGCAGATGCGCTGATTGCCGAACAGAAGGGCAAGTTGGCCGAGCGTGAGGCGGAGCTGGCTCAGGCCGGGCGCGAAATCCGCGCTGGCCGCCGCCAGATGGAGGCGCTGGAAGCAGAAGTGGCAGACCTGCGCCGCCAGCTGGAAGCCAAACCCCGTGGTCGCCCCCGCAAGGAACTGGACGTGGTTGAGGATGCTGCCGCCGAGGCAGAACCCCAGCCCGTTAAATGGTGGAAAGACTGAGCCCCCAGAACGTATGGCTTGGGGATCCCGCACATGATCGGTAAAACCGCAACACCCGCACTTGCCTTTCTGGTTCTGGATGTCGTGGTTGGGGTGGCATGCATGCTCCTGCCACCGGTGGTCATGGGCTTTGTTGGCCTGCTGCGGGATGTGTTTGGCGTACTTGTGTTGCCATTCAGCTTTCTGTTCGGGCTGGCAGGCTGGTCCTCCGACCTTTCTACCCTCTCCAGTGTGCAGGATGGTCTGGCACCACAAGCGGGTGGCTACCCGCTTTACGCCATTATGGCGGCAGTATTGCTGGGCGTTGGGGGGGTATGCTCCGTTCTGGCCTGCAACACACCTAACGGGGCGCGGGTAGAGCGGGTTGTGGCCCCCATTCTGACCGGCCTTGCCATAATTATGGCCGGGTGGGACCCGGGGCTTATTGTCCTGCCAGCGTTTATTTTGCAAATACTGTGTTTTTGGCGTCCAACTTTGGCATTTTCTGCTCGCGGATAATAAACCCCGCATCTGTATTTGGGCAGTATTGTTCCAGATGCAGGCTGGTCTGGCCGGACGCAGTTAACTGCGCCCGGCCAGTGCCATGGTGTGCTCAGGCGGGCGGAAGCACCTTGCCCGGGTTCATCAGGTTCTGCGGGTCAATGGCGGCTTTAATCTGGCGCATGGTCTGTAGTTCGGCCCCACCCCGCCAGGACGGCATCATGTAGGTTTTGAGCTGCCCCACGCCATGCTCGGCCGAAAAAGACCCACCCAGTTTGCGCACAATGGCTGCTACCGTATCCATCATGGCATGGTCCTGTGCCAAAAACGCGGCTGGGTCGGCTCCTTCGGGCTGCACAAGATTGAAGTGAATATTGCCATCACCAATATGGCCAAAGGGTGCCACCCGAATACCCGGAATCAGCGCCTCGCAGGCCTTGGTGGCATCTGCAATAAACTCCGGTATGGCAGCCAGTGGGACGGAAACATCGTTTTTGACCGATGCTCCAGCACGTTTCTGGGCTTCGGCGTGTTCCTCACGGATCATCCACAGGCTCTGGCGCTGGCTTTCACTCTCAGCCAGTACGGCGTCTGTTACCAAGCCGTCTTCCAGTGCGCTGCCCAGAATATCTTCCATAAGGCTGCGCAGGCTGTCATCCGCGCGGGGGCTAGCCAGTTCCACCAGAACATAGGCGGGGGCCGGGGCTTCCAGCGGTAGGCTGGCACCATCAATTAGGCTGTTGACCAATGCCATGGACGTGCCGGACATGAACTCGAACGCATGAATAGCGGATGGGTCCTGCTTGCGGAATGCGGCAAACAGATTGAGCGCGCCCTGCGGGTTTTCTACCGCGCATAGCGCAGTCTCGCGCGAGCGGGGGGCAGGCTGGAGCTGGATAACGGCCTGCGTAATCAGGCCCAGCGTCCCCTCCGAGCCGACCAGCAACTGGCGCAGGGCATAGCCTGTATTGTCCTTGCGCAGCTTGCGCATCAGATCAAGTACACTGCCGTCGGGCAGAACTGCTTCCAGCCCAAGGGCCAGCTCACGCGCATTGCCGTAGCGCACGGTGTTGTTGCCGCCTGCGTTGGTGGCCAGAATGCCGCCAATGTCGGCCGAACCTTCGGACGAGATGGAAAGCGGGAGCAAAAGCCCCTGTGCACTTGCGGCATCCTGTGCGGCTTTAAGGGTGACCCCTGCATCCACAGTCATGGTCAGGTCCGCATGGTCAATGCTGTGGATCTGGTTCATGCGGGTGGTGGAAATAACAACGGCAAGCCCGCTCGAATCCGGGGTGGCCCCCCCAACCATGCTGGTGTTACCCCCCTGCGGCACCATGGGCACCTTATGCGCATGGCACAGGGCAACGGCCTGTGCACATTCCGCTGTATTGGCCGGGCGCAGGACAGCCGCACATCTGCCGTGGTAGAGGGCGCGCCAGTCCACGCAGAACGCTTCCGTATCCGCCGGGTCGGTCAGTACGCCTGATGGGCCAAGGATCTGCACCAGCGCATCATGTAGGGGCGGGGGAAGGGGCGTTTTGTGTCATGGCTCTGGTTTTCCCTGCAAAAGCACAAAAGACAAGGGGAGGGCAGTCTGCTCCGCCCTTCAGTAAAGGTAGCGGATGTTATCGGCCAGGGTATGGGCGGGAATGGGCGTTGGCCACAGGGCATGAACCGCCTGTGAGCCCGCAACCCCTACCAGCAGGCCGACAAGCAGGCTGATGACAATGGTGAGCGGTTTTTTCTGGCGCTTGCTGGACTGAAGCGTCGCCAGATGGGTCTGGAGTTCGGCGCGCGACTTCTGGGTCAGGTAGAGTTCGGATTTCAGTGTTTCATTCTGCGAGTGGGCAACCCGCAGGTTGCGGTCCAGCCGGGTAATGCTGTCGGCCATTTCGCGCAGTTGTACGCGGTATTGGTCTGGCATGTCCGTTGTTTTGGACTTGCTGGCCGAAGCGCGCGTACCAGTCTGGCGGGTTGTGGTGCGGGCCTTCGAAGGGTTGACCGCAATGGTCTGGAACAGGTTTTTGAGTGCGCCGCCGGTTGTACTGTTCTTGCGCGCCCGGTTGCGCAGGGCCTGCAGGGCCGTATCCGACTGGCCGGGATGGTCTTCAAGCACCAGAGCCAGAATGTCTGACAGGATCTTGAGTTCTTTGGGGTCAATCTCGCTCATGGTGCGGCGTCTTCCACGCCGTCTTGCGGGCGGGGGGCGGCGGCACGGTTCAGGCGGTCCTGTATGGCGCGGCCCAGACCATGCTGGGGTATGGGGCTGACGGCAATCCGCTCCAGCCCAAGAGCCCGGCCCTGATGGTCCAATGTGCGTAGGCCAGTAAACAGTCTGGCCGCGGCCTCTTCCAGATTGCCATTTTCACTCAGGTTCCACACCAGAGGTGCCTCGGTGGGGCGGGGGGCACCAAATGCCAGCAGGGCCTCGTCCGCCTGTGCGTGCAGGGCGTTGAGTCGTACTGGCAGATGGGGGGCGTAATGCGAGATCAGGCGACCGGGAGAATGGGGGAGCACATCACTGCTGGTCTGCGGCAGGCGGATATGGGGGCAGATGGCCTGCAACTCTTCCAGCGTCACACCACCGGGCCGGAGCAGACAGGGGGCCTGTGGGTCGGTCAGGTCCACCACAGTACTTTCCACCCCGACCATGCAGGGGCCACTGTCCAGCACTGCGTCTATGCGGCCTTCCAGCTCCTCCAGCACATGGGCGGCATCTACCGGGCTGATGCGGCCCGAGCGGTTGGCTGAGGGTGCGGCTATGGGACGGTCCACCTGCTCCAGCAATGCACGGGCCGTAGCATTGGCGGGTACGCGCACCGCAAGGCTGGAAAGACCATCTGCTGCCAGATCGCTGATGCAGCATGCCGGTGCGCGGGGCAGGATGAGTGTGAGTGGACCCGGCCAGAATGCCTGCGCCAGCCTGTGGGCCATGGCATTGGGCACAACCTGCGTAAAAGCGGCCTGTGCATGGGCAAAGTGGCTGATAAGCGGGTTGAAGCGGGGCCGGTTCTTGGCCTCGAAAATACGGGCAACGGCCTGCGGCTGACTTGCATCTGCTCCAAGCCGTAAACTGTTTCCGTGCCAAACGCCACAAGGCCCCCAGCACGGAGAATGCTGGCGGCTGCGGCAATGCCGCTTGGAGTGGCATCCAGACGTCTGGTCATGGTCTTCTCATGGCAACAGGGTGCAATCCGTAGGCCGATCGGTGGGGCAGGCAATGTTTTGGCAACAGGCAAACCCTGCGTAAAGGGGCTACGGGTGGACTGCGCTGGTCATAGTGTTCCGGTACAGACAAATGGCGGATTTTTCCAGCCCGTTTTACCATAAACAAGGGGCGTCCCGTCCAGCAGTGTAATGTGTCCGCCAGCGGCTTCTACAATGGCCTGCGGGGCGGCTGTATCCCACTCCATGGTCGGGCCGAGGCGGGGGTACAGATCGACCAGCCCTTCTGCCACACGGGCAAATTTTACGGCTGAACCGATGTTGCCAGATGTGCAATTTTTTTGCTGTTCAGGTATTCGGCCAGACGTGTGTCATCCGCATGATGGCGGGATGCCAGAACACTCAGCCCTTCCTGCGGGGCCGTGCGGACATGAATGGCCTGCACGCCGTTTTTGTCCTCGCGGTATGCACCAAGGCCCACGCCCCCGGTGTAAAGCTGGTGGTAGGCGGGCAGGGCCATAGCCCCCAGTGCCGCGCGGCCATTGCGCACAAGCCCGATATTAACGGTAAAGTCGTCACGTCCTGCCGCAAACTCACGCGTGCCGTCCAGCGGGTCGACCAGCCAGTAGGCCGGGGTTGCGTAGGCTTGCAGGCCCGCAGCCACTTCTTCTTCCGCAATAACGGGAATGTCGGGTGTGGCCGCACGCAGGCCCCGCAGAATATGCGCTTCCGCTGCGTGGTCCGCCTCCGTTACGGGGGAGGAGTCGGTTTTGGTCACAGTCTCAAACCCCCGCGCGCGAATGGTGCGGATGATTTCGGCGGCTTCGTTGGCCAGTCTGGCGGCAAGGGCCAGCAGGTCTGTATCTGCAAAGGTGCTCATGCGCCTAGCATACGCCAGCTTGGGGCCGCCGTCATGCCCTGCTGGTGCGGTGTTGGTGTTTATCATGCAATCGGGTCGCTCAGGGGGCGTGGCTATTGCCAAGACGGGGTGGGGGACTTAGGCAGAAAAGATGTGGTTTTCAGGGAGATCGGTCAGAACCATGCTACAGATTTCATTTTCCACCCACACACAGCCCACGGCTGGCGCGCTGGCTATTCTGGTGCCCGAAGGAGACGCGCAGTCTGCGGCTTTTCAGGCGTTTGACGCGGCAACACATGGTGCACTTGGCCGTGCCGCCAAGGCCGAGGGGTTTAAGGGCAAGGATGGCACAAGCTGTGTTGTGCTCGCTCCATCGGATAGTTTTGAGCGCATTGTGCTTGTCGGGATCGGCAAGGCGGACGACGTGGATGCATGGGCGGCCGAAAAGGCAGGCGGACTTGCCGCGTCCCTGCTGGGGCGGGCTCCCAAGGCTGCGCTGGCCGTAGGTGCACTGTCCGGCGTGCTTGCGGCACATGTCGCGCTGGGTGCTGTTCTGGGGGCTTATCATTTTGGCCTGTACCAGACCGAGGACAAGGACGATAAAAAGCGTGCTCTGGCCGAACTGAGCGTGCTGAGCGCGCACAGTGCCGAGGCGCAGGAGGTTTGGCCCTCCCTGCTGGCCGTTGCGCGCGGCGTTGTGCTGACGCGCGACCTTGTAAGCGAGCCAGCCAATGTACTGTCCCCGGTTGAATTTGCCGAGCGGGCGACAACCCTGCGCGCCCATGGGGTCGAGGTTGAGGTGCTGGACCGCGCTGCCATGACTGCGCTGGGCTTTGGTGCGCTGCTGGGTGTGGCACAGGGGAGTGCCAACGAACCGCGCACGGTTGTCATGCGCTGGAACGGCGGCAAGGAAGGGGACGCCCCGATTGCCTTTATTGGCAAGGGCGTCACCTTTGATTCGGGTGGTATCTCCATCAAACCCGCCGCTGGCATGGAAGACATGAAGTGGGACATGGCCGGGGCCGCAACGGTAACCGGGCTTATGGCGTCACTTGCATTGCGCAAGGCTGCGGTTAACGCTGTTGGTGTGGTGGGTCTGGTCGAGAACATGGTCTCCGGCACGGCCCAGCGTCCGGGGGATGTGGTGCGCAGTGCCTCTGGCCAGACTATTGAGGTGCTGAACACGGATGCCGAAGGTCGTCTGGTTCTGGCAGATGTGCTCTGGTATGCGCGTGACCGTTTTGCCCCCCGGCTTATGGTCGATCTGGCAACCTTGACGGGGGCCATTATTGTGGGTCTTGGCCACGAATATGCGGGTCTGTTCTCCAATGATGATGCGCTGGCCGTGGGGTTGGCCGATGCCGGGGCGTTTACAGGGGAAAAACTGTGGCGCATGCCCTTGGGCAAGGAATATGACGCCCTGCTGAAGTCTGATATCGCAGATATGCAGAACATCAGCGGTGGTCGTGCTGGCGGTTCCATTACTGCGGCACAGTTCCTCAAGCGGTTTGTGGGTGAAACCGCATGGGCACATCTGGACATTGCCGGGGTTGCATGGGCCTCCAAGGCCAAGAATGGTCAGCCCAAAGGCGCTACCGGCTTTGGCGTACGTCTGCTTGACCGGTTTGTGCGTAACGGGTTTGAGCAGGGCTGACGCCCGGCCAGACCTTTGCCTGCCCGGTTGTTCGGCCAGGCATTTTTTATTCTGCTTTTATTGCCGGGGCTAGCGGGCGCGCTTCCAGCCCCTGTCCTCCTGCCGCCAGTAGGCCAACTCGTGCCCGGCTTTGTGTGCCTGTGCCCACCGCTCCCGCGCAGCGGCTACGGCGGTCTCATCATGCCCGTCAAACAGATCGAATATCCGCTCAAAACGGGTGGGGTCCGTGCACTGCCTGTTCTGCGTCAGAAAAAGAAAGCGGGCCTCGTTGGGGCAATCCTCCCCGGTACTGAGCCAGACAGGTTGCAGGTCGGGGCAGGCTATGCCCGCACTGCCATGGGGGAGCCATCTGGGCGTTGCAACCTGCCAGAGTGTTTTGTCCAGTTCTTCCAGCAAGGGTTTGTCGGCACACCAGACCACAGCCTTTTGCCCACTGTCCAGCGTGCGGGTCAGCAACTGTGGCAGGGCTTCGCTCAGGCTGGTGCGGGTCAGGTGGTAAAAGCCGATCTGGGTCATATATCAACCATAACAGTTTTGCCCTGAGGTGGAACAAAGCAGGGAGCAGGCCTGTTTTATGCTGTCTGATGGTGCAAGGACACAAGGAGTTAAAACGGTCATGACCAGAACCATATCCCTGCCAGATGGAACATGCCTGCCAGCACTGGGCGTGGGCACATGGAACATGGGCGATTCCACAGCCCGCAGGGAGGAGGAGATAGCAAGCCTGCGCTACGCCGTGGAGCAGGGTGTGCAGGTGCTGGACACAGCGGAAATGTACGGCAATGGCCGCTCGGAACATCTGGTGGGGGAGGCCATAGCCCCCCTGCGTAAACAGGTTTTTCTGGTCAGCAAGGTTCTGCCCAGCAATGCATCGGCCAAGGGGGTTGCACAGAGCTGCCGCCAGTCACTCCGGCATTTGGGAACAGACAGGCTGGACCTGTATCTGCTGCACTGGCGTGGCAACGTACCGCTGAGCGAGACGGTGGAGGCCTTCCGCACCCTCCAGCAGGAGGGGCTGATCCGCTACTGGGGAGTCTCCAATTTTGATACCGATGACATGCGCGACCTTGAGCGCTGCATCCACCCCGGTGAATGCGTGGCCAATCAGATACTCTACAGTCTGGAGCATCGGGGCGTGGAGTATGACCTGCTCACCGCAGACAGGCAGCGCCGGGTTGTAAGCATGGCTTATTCTCCCATTGGTCAGGGTGGTGCGCTGCTCCACAACCCGGTGCTGGGGCGGGTGGCGGCGCGCCATACCACATCGTTGGGGGTGGCAACGCCCGCACAGGTGGCGCTGGCCTGGGTGTTGCGCCAGCCCAATATGCTGGCCATTCCCAAGGCGGGAACGGTTGCGCACATGCGGCTTAATCTGGCCGCGCAGGAACTTGTGCTCAGTGCGCAGGATTTGGCGGAACTGGACGGCGCTTTTGCTCCCCCCCGGCGCAAGGAGCCACTGGCCATGATTTGAGCAGAAGCACGGATCCCATATGCCAGTGTGTTCGTGCAATCTGTCGTCTGCGGCTGAGTGCTGGTTATGGCACAAGCCTCAGTCTTAAGGCTAGGCCTTGTACCCGTTATTGCGTCGACCTTAATGGAAGCCCCCATCCTCGGACAGGGGGCGGAGGCCCACGTGTATGCTTAGCGTCTGGGGGTGCGTGTTGCGCAGGATGGCCAGTGTGGCCTCACTCCCAGGTTTGGCTGCGGCTATGGAGCGGATCATGGCGCGGGCGGTATACACATGCTCCCCGTTCAGCATGGTAATAATGTCTCCCTTGCGCAGCCCACCACGGGCTGCCGGGCTGTCACGGTCTACCTCGGTGACTTTTGCGCCGTTATGGAGGGTAATGTCGTCCAATGTCGCACCCAGCCAACCCCGGTCTATGTGCCCGGTCTGGCGCAGGGTCTCCACAATGGGGATGACAATTTCGGACGGAATGGAAAATCCCAGCCCCACCGACCTCCGGTGGGGGAGACAATGGCGGTGTTAAGAGCCACAACCTGCCCGGCAAGGTTAAAGGTTGGGCCGCCGGAGTTGCCGGGGTTTATAGGCGCATCAAGTTGCAGAAAATCATCAAATGGGCTCGCACCAATATCGCGCCCGCGGGCAGACACAATGCCAGCCGTCACGGATGAGCCCAGACCAAACGGGTTGCCTGCCGCCATGATCCAGTCGCCCACCTGCACCTGTCTGCTGTCCCCCCATTCCACATAGGGCAGGGGCTGGGGCTGATGATCTTGATAACCGCAATATCAGTCAGCGGGTCCATGCCCACCAGTGTTGCGGTAAACTCCTTCCCGCTGGCAAGGGACACGGTAATGGTGTCCGCATCCTCCACGACGTGACCATTGGTCACAATAACGCCGCTGGGATCGATTAAAAAACCTGACCCTGCTTCCAGCAGTTCATCCCCATGATGGCGCATGCGCTCGCGGTAGCGCCGCTCCAGTGGTGTGCCTTTGACCGAGGATGGCAGTCTATGGTGGCTGTCGGCCGCAGAATCATCACGTGTAACGGCAATATTGACCACGGCAGGAACAACCTTGCGCACAAGTGGGGCAAAGCTGACTGGTCCGGTTGTAACAAGGGGTGCTGCCGGGGTGGAGGAGGAAGGCGTATCGGCCCATGCGGCACCCGTGCCGTAGAGCGGCGCACAGCACAGGTAGGCCAGCGCCATAGAGGGCAGGCCGTGGAGCAATCTGTTCATCAAATGTGGTGCCATGGAGCCAAGCATATAAACTTTAGGCCATGTTTGGCGGGCTTGTGCAACCTTGTGCTGTGCAGGGGTGCGTTTGGGCGTGCTTTTTAAGTCTTTGGCGTGGCTAAAACCCTGCGGCAAGTCGTCCAACATAGGAGCACAGACGACGGGCATGGCAAACCTGCCTGTCGTCTGTGCGGGACTGTATGGCGGGCCCGCCTAACCGGGGCGCGAGCGTGGTTTGGCAGGGGCAAGGGCAGGGTTTTCCGGCCAGTCATGGCGGGGGTAGCGACCGCGCATGTCCCGACGCATGTCCGCCCATCCTCCCTGCCAGAACCCGCCCAAATCTGCCGTAATGGCCTGTGGCCGCCCGGCGGGGGAAAGGAGTGCCAGCCGCAGTGCACCTGCCCGCCTGCCAGTAATGGCGTGCGCTCCGTGCCATAAAACACCTGTGCGCGGGCAGAGGCTACGGGCACGGGCTGGGTATAATCCACCTCCGCGCGACCACCGGGGAAGGGGAGATGGGTCGGCAACTGGCTCTCCAGCCATTGGTATTGGCTGTAGGTCAGCAGGTTACGTAAAAGGGCATGGCAGTCCAGAGCCTTGAGGGTGGCAACAGAGGTGCAGCCTGCCATGTAGGGGGCCAGCCACTCGTCACACGCGCAGCCAGCGCGGGGGAGGAAAAATCGGGCCATGCCTGTGTCTCTTCCACTGCGCCGGTATGGGGTATGGTGGGGGCGGATATGCTGCGGGCCAGTGCAACGCGGGCCTGCAACTGCTTTACGGCGTCTGTCCAGTTCAAGGCGCTTTCCATCGCGTCGCGCGCATGGAGCAAAAGGAGAGATGCGGCTTCCTCTGGTTTGACCTTTTCGGTCCGGTCCTTGAGCACAAGGCAGCCAATGCGTGTGCGCCTGCGTGCAAGAATATTGCCCGAGACAGGGTCTAGCGTGGTTTCCACCTGCTCATGTGTGCGTGCCAGTAGGGCGGGGGGTAGGTCGTTCAGGTCCAGCGGGGCAGCCAGCCGGATTTCGGCTGCTGTGCGCAGGTGCAGCCCGGCTACGGCCAGCAGGCGGCGGGTGGCGAGTGTGTCATCTCGTTTCAGGCGTGCGTTGCTGCCGTTAGCCAGCCGGTAACTGCCCGGCTCGCCCCGGCACAGGGCAATACGGTCGGGAAAGCCAGCCGCCAGCAGGGCCGCAGCATTCCCCTGTGCACGCAGGTGCTGGGGAACATTCAGCCGGGAACGAAAGCGCTTGGCCGCCAGTCTTATGCGGCTGAGTGCGGCCCGGTCTGCATCCGGGTGATCCTCTCCCGCGATCAGGTCCAGCCTTAGCCCAATATCGGCAGGGGGCGTTACCGGGGGACGGCCCTGTGCGCTGTGGCGTGGCCGCAGGGGGTCGCGCTCTTCCAGCAGGGCGGCCATGTCTGCGGCCAGTGCGGCTTCCTCCGCTGTGCGTGCGGCCAGTAACATGGCGGCAAGGCGCGGGTGTGTGCCAAGGTGGGCCATCTGTTTGCCAAGCGGGGTAATGTCTCCCGCGCTGTCAAGCGCTCCAAGGTGTTCGAGCAGTTTCCGCGCTGCGGCCAGTGCGCTGCCGGGGGGCTGGTCTGGCAGGGGCAGGGGGTCGGTGCTCCCCACAGTGTCGGCCCACAGGGCTGTAGCCAGAACGTAATCCGCCAGATCAGCCTCTAAATTTCGGGGCGATCATGCTGTGGCATGGCGCGTTGCGTGTTCGCGCTCCACAAGCAGTAGGCCGTTCCCGGAGCCTCGCGCCCGGCACGGCCTGCGCGCTGGCGTGCTGCTGCCTTGGAAATGCGCAGCGTATCCAACCGCGAAAGCCCGGCACCGGCATCAAACTGGGGGGCGCGGCGGTACCCGCAGTCCACGACCACACGTACCCCCGGTACGGTGAGCGATGTTTCCGCAATGGAGGTGGCCAGAATAACCCGCCGCTCGCCAGCGTCTGCCGGGCGGAGCACGCGGGCCTGTTCTGCCGGGTGCAACTCGCCATGCAAAGGCAGGACCGTGGCCGCTATCCCATCCAGCAACTGGGCGGTGCGCCTGATTTCACCCGTGCCGGGTAAAAAGGCCAGAATGTCGCCCTGTGTTTCTGCCAGTGCGAGCCGAATACCCGCAGCGGTAGCTGGTGCAATGTCACGCAGGGTGGGGATGTCTTTTTTGGCGTGGTGCACCTCCAGCGCAAACATGCGGCCCTCGCTGGTCAGGACGGGTGCGTTCATCAGGCTGGCCAGCCGCTCGGTCTCGGCTGTGGCAGACATGGCGACAAGCCGCAGGTCCGGCCGCAGGGTGCGTTGTAGGTCCAGACAGAAGGCAAGAGCCAGATCGGCTTCAAGCGAGCGCTCGTGAACCTCGTCCAGAATAACGCAGGCCACGTCCTCCAGCATGGGGTCCCCCAGCAGGCGGCGCAGGAACAGGCCTTCTGTCAGCACCTCTATGCGTGTCCGGGCCGATACGGCGCTGTCTATGCGTGTGCGGTAGCCTGCAAACCCGCCGACCTCCTCGCCCATAAGGGCTGCAATGCGCTGCGCGGCAGCCCGGGCAGCCAGCCTGCGGGGTTCTAGCATAATAATCCGCCCGCTCTCCCCACGCCATGTGCAGGCGGCAAGAACGGGCGGGATAGAGGTGGTTTTGCCTGCCCCCGGTGGGGCGACAACTATGGCGCTGGCAGGGCGCTGGGGTGTTGGTTCCACCGCCAGAACTGCGCGCAGCTGTGGTAGAATCTCCTTGACCGGCAGGCCATCGGCAATCTGATCAGGGTCGGTGGGAATGGGCTGTGGCGTCATGACGCCTTTTATGGCGCTGCCACGGGCACGCTGCAATGCCTGGGCCCGCCTCACATGCCCTGTGTCAGGGCCGGAGGCGGAGTAAAACGGGAGTTAGTGCGTTGCTTTTGTGCTGGACGGGAGGGTGAGAAAACCGGCTTTGGGGGAGAGGGTTTTCTTGGTTGGTGCCTGCGTGGTGCTATCATCCATTCCAGCGGGGAAGATGGCACTGAGTTCACTATCCTGCGCAGTGGATGCGGCGGTCGGTGCGCTGGTGCTGGATGCTTCCGTGCTGGCAGGTTCCACAGTAGTTGCGGCTGTTGTTCCTGCGCTGCTGGCAGCAGTGGTGCCGGAGGGGGTGCTCAGGCCGCTTGCATCCGATGTTGTGGCCGCGGCTGGTTGGGCATCGGGCGTGCCAGTCAGGGACTGGGTCTGGATGGCATTGTTCATGGGGGTGCCACCGGCATCCACCAGCCATTTGTTCAGGGAATGACGGATCTGGTACTCGAATTCGACATTGATGGTCTGCATCATGTCTTTTGTAATTTCGTACAGATTGGCCGGGCTTTCCACATCCTGCGACGGGTCAGGGTGCAGGGTCTGGGTTGCCTGGGCGGAGGCCGTGGCCACGCGCTTGCCCTCGGGGTTGAGCAGGTCCAGATGAATGTCCATCTGCCCGTCCAGCGTGCCGCCGGGCTGGTGGAGGATAAACGCCCGGTCAATAACAAAATGGGCTGTGGTTGCTGCTGCGGTGTTCCCTACCGCGACCAGCCTGTCCGATGCCATCTGCCGCAGGGTGTGGTCGGGCGGGGAGGGGGATTTGTAGCCAATATCGCCCGGTTCGGGGTTGGTTACGGAATTGTCCACAATATCCAGCGTTGCAACATTGAGGTGGATTTTGCCCAGATAGTCATAGTTCAGCGGTGCAAACTGGGTTGGCTGTGGCTGCCCCGCGCACCCTGCAAGGGCTACGGGCAGAACAAGGGACGTCACCAGATGAGAAAGACGCATACGGGGGAACAGCATCATGGCACAACCTCTTTGCAGCCGACTTGTAACGATCCCGCACAGCGCCTGTGCAGGGGTATTTTATGGCCCCGCCAATCTGCTCCGGGGCAGGTGGGGCGTCAACCATGTGGCAGGCAGGAGTGCCTCAGCCCATGGCCGAGGCAATATCCTTGCGCGGGAAATGAAAGTCCTTGTTACAGAACTCGCATGTCATGACGATTGTGTCGTTACTCACGCACATGTGGTCCAGATCATCCTCGGGGAAGCGCTGGAGCACGTCCACCAGCCGTGCGCGTGAGCAGCGGCAGCCAAAGGCCAGTGCGCGGGACTGGCTGACATGCAGGTCTTCCTCGTGGAACAGGCGGTGCAGCAGCTGGGGGGCTGGCAGGCTGTCATCAAGCAGTTCGGCTATGGTGAGTGTCGTGGCCAGAATGGTTGCAGTTTCCCATGCGCTGTCATCATGTGCTGCGTCGTCGGGGGTGCTCAGTTCTGTATCAGCCAGTCCACCTGCCCCGGCAATGCGTTCAAGCACCAGTGCACCGGAGCGCCAGCCCGCATCGGTCAGGGTACAGGCCAGCATAATCCAGCAGGCATGTTGTTCGCTGGTGGCAAAGTAATGTGTGGCCATGGCGGACAGGTCATCGCCAGCAATTTCCACAATGCCCTGATGGCGCTCCATGTCCGCCCCCTGATCAACGGTCAGGGCAAGATAACCATTTCCCAGCAGTTCGCGGTCGGTGGGCGCGGGGTTGCTGGCCAGCAGGCTATCCAGTGCTGCATCGTCCTTGCGGGCATAAAAGCGCAGAGCACCATCATGTGTGCAGTCCGCCACCAGCATGGAAACGGGGCCGTCCCCCTTGATTTGCAAGGAGAAGGAACCCTGAAATTTAAGGGCTGAGGCCAAGGCCGCAACAAGGGCGAGCGCCTTGCCAGCAAGGGCTGTGACCTGTGCCGGGTTGTCATGGCGGGTGAGCATGGCGTCCGCCAGTATGCCTGTGCGGATCAGCCGCCCGCGCACGGGACGCCCTGCCAGATAGAAGGGCGTTACACCGCCCGGAACCACCAGACCGGGCACATCGGGGCGGTCGCGGTCGAGAAAAGCCGGTTTTTCCATAAAAACGTTCTATCCTGCCAAAAACAAAATCAGGTCAGACCTGAGCGGAAATATCCAGCTCAAGCTTTTCAAGCTGCTGCTCAAGGGTGCGGGCTGCGGCGGGGGCAAGGTCCAGAGTGTCTGTCAGGGCGCGGAGCAGGCCCTTACGGCAGGCATCGTGCTCCATGTCCAGATCTTCCGCACGACCACACCCGGCCAGACAGTCCAGATAAGAGGCGCGCAGCGGTGCCAGCTTCTCGCGCTCAATGGGGAGTGTCGCCAGAATGTCATCCAGTGCGGGTTCCACCCAGCCGGGAACCGACGGGGTTTCTTCCGTAGTGGTGGGGATGGCGCCTTTTTGCACGTTGGTCATCGGCTTATTCCTTGCCAAAGGAGGTCCAGTTCGTCCCTCCCATTGTCCATGCCAGAATACCCTTTTGGGCGTGCAGGCGGTTTTCGGCTTCGTCAAACACAACGGAATGGGGGCCTTCAAACACATCCTGCGTGACTTCCTCCCCAATATGGCAGGCAGGCAGTGCATGAACAGGGCATCGGGGGCGGCAAGGGCCATAAGCCCTGCATCCACACGGTAAGGCTCAAGCCGTGCCATGCGCGATGCAGCCTCCTCGTGTGAGTCGGACATGCTGACCCATGTGTCGGTAACAATGCAGTCTGCTTTTTCTACGGCTGCGCGGGGGTCTTCCATCCACTCCACATTGCCGCCTTCCTGCTTTGCCCAGTCGAGCACGTCCTGCGGGGGTTTCATTTTTGCAGGTGTCGCCGCCCGGAGGGTAAAGCCAAAGCGCACTGCCCCTTCAATGAGCGAGACCAGCACGTTGTTGCCGTCCCCCGTCCACGCAAAGGTGCGGCCACGCACGGGGCCGCGGTGCTCCTCAAATGTCATGATATCGGCCAGAATCTGCACGGGGTGGGAGTGCGGGGTCAGGCCGTTGATAACCGGGCTTGTGCTCCAGCGTGCGAGTTCGTGCAGGTTTGTGGTGTTGCCTGTGCGCAGCACAATAGCGTCCACAAAGCGTGAGAGCACACGTGCCGTATCGGCCAGAGTTTCCCCCCGCCCGATCTGCATGTCCTGCGGGCTGAGCACCACGGCGTCGCCCCCAAGCTGGCGCATGCCCACTTCAAAGGAGACGCGTGTGCGCGTGGAGGGCTTGGACAGAATAAGCCCAAGCTGCCGCCCGGCCAGTGGCTGGCGTGGGTGCAGCGGAAAGCGGCGGTTCTGCTGCATCCGCTTCATGCTGCTGGCAACGTCCAGAATCTGCCGCAGGGTTGCCCCGTCCAGGTCCCGGAGGTCAAGAAAATGGCGAAGACCCGTCTGCACCGGTGTTATGGAGGAGGTGGAAAGGGCAGCACTCATGGGGTTGTCTCCAGCACGGGCTTGTTTTTGTTATCAGGTGTGCCGCGCAGGGCTGTTACCGCCTGCACCAGCATGGCCACGGCCTTGCGGCAGTCTTCTTCCGTTACGGTCAGGGGCGGGACAAGGCGCAACACGTTGTCCCCCGCTGTAACGCACAGGAGCCCGGCTTGCTGGGCTGCGGCCTGCACATCCCCCACGGCAGGGACGCAGCGCAGGCCAATAAGCAGGCCAAGGCCACGGCGCTGCGCAAAAATATCCGGTGCATCGGCTACAAGGCTGTCAAGCAGTGTGTCCAGCAATGCAGCACGGGTGCATATCTGGTCCATAAAGCCCGGAGCCAGCAGCACGTCCAGCACGGCATTGGCGGCAGCACAGGCCAGCGGGTTCCCGCCAAAGGTGGTGCCATGCGTGCCTGCGGTCATGGCCTGGGCCACGGTCTCGGTCGCCAGAATGGCCCCGATGGGGAACCCCCC
Source organism: Acetobacter okinawensis JCM 25146 (assembly GCF_000613865.1). Lineage (GTDB taxonomy): Bacteria > Pseudomonadota > Alphaproteobacteria > Acetobacterales > Acetobacteraceae > Acetobacter > Acetobacter okinawensis. The sequence goes on along the minus strand of NZ_BAJU01000013.1, from coordinate 22,756 downwards.
GCCCAGCCCTTTGGCCGTACTCATGACATCGGGGGTAATACCTGCCCACTGGTGGGCAAACAGGCGGCCGGTGCGGCCAACACCACTCTGCACCTCGTCAAGGGCGAGCAGTACGCCGGTCTGGTCGCACAGGGCGCGCAGGGCGCGCAGGTAGTCCACGCTGGCGCATTTAATGCCGCTTTCGCCCTGCACGGGTTCAAGCATAACGGCTGCGGTACGTGGGGTTATGGCGGCCTTTACGGCCTCAATGTCATTAAAAGGCACATGCACGAAGTCGCCTACCGGCGTGCCAAAGCCTTCCAGATACTTCGGGTTGCCCGTGGCGGAGAGCATGGCCAGCGTACGGCCATGGAACGCACCGTCCATGCAGATAATTTCGGTCCGTTCGGGGTGGCCTGCCAGCATTTGCGCACGGCGGGCCATTTTGACCATGCCTTCGTTGGCTTCCGCGCCGGAATTGCAGAAGAACACGCTATCGGCAAAGCTGTTGGCGACAAGCCGCTCGGCCAGTTTTTCCGCCTGCGGAATACGGAACAGGTTTGAGACATGCATGACCCGCCCGGCCTGCTGGCTTATGGTTTCCACCAAATGGGGGTGGGCATGGCCAACGGAGCAGGTGGCAATGCCTGCTGCAAAATCCAGGAATCGTCGCCCGTCCGATGCGTACAGCCAAGAGCCTTCGCCCCGCTCAAAGGCGAGATCGGCACGCTTATAGGTCGGCATCAGGGGAGGAATCATGGAATCTGGTCTTTACGTTGGTGGTTATCAAACCTGAATGAGGGAGTCTGGAGCAGAGCAAAACAAAAAAACGCCCGCTACCGTAAAAGGGTGGAGCGGGCGGCCCGTTGCGCATCTGGGTATAATGCCGCGTTCATGTTGTGGGTGTCAAACTTCTGCATTGAGCAATTTGCATACCTCATATGCGGTTCTGAACTTTAAAGTGTGGAGGCGTAGTGGTGTGGAGGGGCAACATGGCATAGTATTCGTTCCCATGGACAAGACCGTGCCCCTTTCCTTTACCTGCCCGCCGCCGCAGCGTTCCACCCTGCGGGAGGCGGCTTTGGCGCATCTGGCCCGTTTTGGCACGACCCGGCAGGGGCTTGAGCAGGTTCTGCTGCGCCGGGTAGCCCGCTGGGCACAAAAGGCCCAGCGCGCAGGCGACTGTGCGGAGGCCGTGGCCGAACATGCGGCGGAACTGCGCCCTGTTGTTACAGGCATTGTGGATGACATGGTGCGCCTTGGCGCGGTGGATGACGCGGTATTCGCCCGCTCACGTGTGCGCAGGCTTGTGCGCTCGGGGCGCTCGGGGCGTGCTGTGGATGCGCATCTGGCAGCAAAAGGTGTGGCCTCCACCGTGCGGGATGAGGCGCTGGAGACAGCGGTAGGCACGCTCGGCCCCGCAGAGCGGGAGGTCTGTGCGGCTCTGGTGCTGGCGCGCAAACGCAGGCTCGGCCCTTTTGCCCCTGCCGACATGATGGATCATGAGGACGAGGCCGCAGCCATGGCCGCGCGGCACCGGGCGCTGGGGGTTCTTGCGCGTGCAGGCTTTGCGCGTGACGTAGCCCAACGTGTGCTGGACATGCAGGCTGAGGAAGCGGAGGCGTGGATGGATCGTTTGAGGGCCGAGTCGTGAAAGGCGGGCGCTTCTGCCTTGTTCTTCCGTTGCTGCTGTCGGCCTGCGCGGGTTCGGGTAGCGGGCATGGTAGCTGGCATGGAGCCGTGCAGTGCGCGCCCTACGCCCGTGCGCATTCGGCCATCAACCTGCGGGGAGATGCCGCAACATGGTGGTGGCAGGCGCGTGGGCAGTATGCGCGTGCGGCCAGCCCAAGGGAGGGGGATGTGCTTGTCTTCCGCTCTTCACACCGTTTGCCTTCTGGGCATGTCTCTGTTGTCAGGGAAGTGCGTAGCAGCCGTCTGGTGCTGGTAGACCATGCCAACTGGGAGCCCGGGGAGGTTACACGCCACGCCCCGGTGCAGGATGTCTCCCCCAGTAATGACTGGACGCGGGTGCGGGTGTGGTGGTCGCCCGTCCATGCGTTTGGCAAGACGGTTTATTCGACCTACGGGTTTATAGAGCCCTACGCACCGGGAAATAGCTGAAAAGGCGGTTTGGGCGCGGCTGAAAAGGAAAGACTTGCATCCCGGCGTGTTCGCCTCATGTAAAACAGCAAATTCAGGTCATGCAGACTGGCCGCATCACGCGCGCCGCAAGGTTAAGGAAGAGTGGAATGGGCAGCTTGAGCATCTGGCACTGGCTTATTGTTCTGGTGGTCGTGCTGGTGTTGTTTGGTGGTGGCGGCAAGATCAGCACCATCATGGGGGATATGGCCAAGGGCATAAAATCCTTCAAAAAACATATGGCTGATGACGAGCCGATGGACGACACCTCCCCGCGTGCGGGCTCTGCCCACATTGCTCCTCCTCCGGCTTCCACCGCCGAGCGGACCACCGCTCCGGCGGACAAGCCGGTCCAGCACTGACCACCGCCGGGGAAGGCCATCACCATTATGACGGATAACGCCACCACGGATTTTGTCCGCGGCGCGCAGGATATTGTCCACGCCGGACAGCGGATGGATGCGCGCGGCTGGGTGCCCGCCACGGCTGGTAACATCAGTTGCCGGCTGCCAGACGGGCGCATCGCCATTACCCGCTCGGGCTGCCACAAGGGGTTTTTGACCGAGGCGGACGTTATTACCGTGGATCTGGCAGGCCAGCCCCACCAGCCGCAAAACAAACCGAGTGCAGAAACCCTGCTGCACTGTCAGGTTTACCGTTTGTTGCCCGATGTCGGGGCTGTGCTGCACGGCCACTCCGTGGCGTCCACCGTTCTGTCCATGACGGAACCTTCGCCAGCACTCACGTTGCAGGACTACGAAGTCCAGAAGGTGTTTGAGGGCCAGACCACGCATGACGCCAGCGTGCGTGTGCCGCTTTTTGCCAACGATCAGGACATTGCCCGTCTGGCGCGTGAGGTTGAGCCGCACTTTGCCGACATGCCCGCAGGTTACATTATTCGTGGCCATGGTGTGTATGTGTGGGGCAAGAACATGGCCGCAGCCCTTGCCCGGCTGGAAGGGCTGGAGTTCCTGCTGGCCTGTGTTCTGGAGAGAAGGAAGCTGGGCATATGAGCAGCCTGAGTGTGTTTGAGGATACCCGCCCCGGCACCCCCCTGTTACAGACGCATGATGCCGCCGAAATTGCGGAAGCACTGGCCCCTTTTGGCATCCGCTTTGAGCGGTGGGACGATGTACAGCCCCCTCCCAAAGAGGCAGACGAGGCGACAGTTCTGGCAACCTACCGCCCATGGCTGGACAAGCTGATGGGCGAGACTGGGGCAGGTTCGGCCGATGTGCTGCGCGTTAATGCCCAGACCCCCAACAAGGAGGCCCTGCGCAGCAAGTTCCTGTCCGAACACACGCATAGTGAAGACGAGGTACGGTTTTTTGTGCATGGGGGTGGTCACTTCATCATGCACATCAACGACCGGGTGTATGACGTGGAATGCACGCAGGGTGACCTGATTTCCGTGCCCGAAGGGTATAAGCACTGGTTTGATGCAGGCCCCACGCCCGATATGGTGACGCTGCGCATATTCACCCACAAGGAAGGTTGGGTGGCGCAGTACACGGGGGCGGATATTGCCCGCCAGTTCCCCTCCTTTCCCAGCTAGGCGAAGATACGACCATGACGCAGAATACGGGCCCAGCCACGCCACGTGTGGTGCTGCTGGATATTGAGGGCACAACGCTGCCAGTCGCCTTTGTGCACAAGGTGCTCTTCCCCTATGCGCGCGCGCATCTGCCTGCACTGCTGGTGCAGCAGCATGATAATCCGGTGGTTGTGCAGGCTCTGGCGGAAACGGCGCAACTGGCCCCCGGCGTACCAGCAGCCGAACAGCTGGAGCGCTGGATGGACACGGACGCCAAGGTTGCGCCGCTCAAAAGCCTGCAGGGGCTTTGCTGGGAGCAGGGCTACCGTCAGGGCGAACTGGTGGCGGATTTATATGCCGATGTGGTGCCCACCTTGCAGGCATGGAAAGCCGCCGGGCTCACTCTGGCTGTCTATTCCTCCGGCTCGGAAGCGGCGCAGAAGCTGATTTATGGTTATACCGAGCAGGGGGATGTCACGCCCCTGTTCAGCGCGTTTTTTGACCTGAAGGTCGGTGGTAAAAGAGAGAGCGCGAGCTACCGGGCTATTGTGCAGCAGGCAGGCTGGGTTGCAGCGGATGTGCTGTTCCTGTCCGATGTTGTTGCCGAACTGGAGGCAGCGGAGCAGGCTGGCTTGCAGGTCTGCCAGATTGCCCGGCCGGAGGATGGTACGGTCTGTGGTGTCCGCCACCGGGTTGTGGCCTCCCTGCCGCAGGCTGCCCGCCTGTTTGGCCTGCCCGAAGGAGCGTAATGGGGCAATGACGATCAGCCTGCACACCAACTGGCGGGATATTCCCGCAGCGGCCCACGGCTGCGCTGCCGCACTGGGCAATTTTGATGGTGTGCATCTGGGGCATGCGCATCTGCTGCGCTCTGTGTTTGCCGCCCGTCCAGACCTGCCGCCTGCTGTTGTCACCTTTGAGCCGCACCCACGTGAGCTTTTTCGTCCGCAGGACCCGCCATTCAGGCTGACCCTGTGCACCGAGCGGCTGGAGGCCCTGCGTGCGCTGGGTGTGCGCCATGTGTTCCAGATCGGGTTTGACAGGGCTTTTTCCGAACTGACTGCCGAACAGTTTGTGGATGATGTGCTCCATAGCGCTCTGCACCTGCGCCATGTTGGCTGTGGTCCGGATTTTGCCTTTGGGCACCGGCGTGGTGGGCATGTCGGGTTTTTGGCCGAGCGTACCCGCCAGCTTGGCATGGGGTTTACCGCCGTGCAGGCTCTGGCAGATGAGGGCGGGCCTTTTTCCTCCTCCCGTATCCGCCGACTGCTCCAAGATGGCTACCCGGGCGAGGCCGCGGGTGAACTGGGGCGGCCATGGTGCATCCGTGGCGTTGTGCAGCATGGGGACAAGCGCGGCAGGCTGCTTGGCTTCCCCACGGCCAATATACCACTTGGCCGCCACCTTGAGCCTGCGCGCGGTGTGTATGCGGTGACAATCCGCCTGCCAGATGGGCGCAGCCATATCGGTGTTGCCAACATAGGCCGCCGCCCTACCATAAATGATGGGCAGCAAAGCAGGCTGGAGGCGCATCTGTTTGACTTTGAAGGGGACCTGTACGGCCAGGAACTCTCGGTCTGCCTGCACACCCTGCTGCGTGAGGAAAAGCGGTTTGACGGGCTGGATGCATTAAAAAACCAGATTACGCTGGATGCCGCACTGGCGCGTCAGGCGCTGGCCGCATCCCCTGCATCTCACTGATCAGGAAGGGGCAGGCAGGGCGGGGTTGAACCCGGCAGCCCGGTTTGGCGCTTGACCCTGAGCTTTTCCTTTTTGATAAGACAGTAACGACCAAGGTGGCGTGGGGGTAAAACTCCATATGCCATGAACCCGAACCGAAGTGATCTTAGCCTCCCATGACCTCATCGAGCAGCGAACCCGACAAGACATCCCTGGCCGATCAGTATCGCGATACGGTGTTTCTGCCACGGACCACGTTTCCCATGCGGGGCAACCTGCCCCAGCAGGAGCCAAAATGGCTTGAAAAATGGCGTGCAGGCGGGCTGGATGAGCGGTTGAAGCAGCAGGCACAGGGCCGCCCGGTCTTTACCCTGCATGATGGCCCGCCCTACGCTAACGGGCACCTGCACATTGGTCATGCGCTCAACAAGATCAACAAGGACGTTATCAACCGTGCCCACCGTATGGCGGGGTATGCGGTGCGTTACGTGCCGGGCTGGGACTGCCACGGCCTGCCGATTGAATGGAAGGTGGAGGAAGGGTACCGCAAGGCCAAGCGGGACAAGGATTCCGTTCCCGTTCTGGAGTTCCGTGCGGAGTGCCGCAGCTATGCAGGCAACTGGCTGAACATCCAGATGGAGGAGTTCCAGCGTCTGGGCGTTCAGGCGGAATGGCAGAACCGCTACGCCACCATGGATTTTTCCTCCGAGGCGGCTATTGCGGAAGAAATTGGCCGGTTCCTGCTCAATGGCAAGCTGTACCGTGGCCTGCGCCCGGTCATGTGGAGCCCGGTTGAAAAAACCGCGCTGGCCGAGGCGGAAATCGAATATCACGACCACACCTCCACCACCATTCTGGTCGCTTTTCCCGTCGTCAAGGACCCCACACCAGCGCATGCGCTGGCCGATGTGTCTGTCGTGATCTGGACCACAACGCCGTGGACCATTCCGGGCAACCGCGCACTGGCATATGGGCCGGAGATCACCTACGTGGTCCTGCGGGTGGACGAAACGCGTGAGGGCGCGATGCTCGAACCCGGTGCGCGGGTTCTGGTGGCTGAAGCACTTGTCGAGTCTTTCTGCTCCGAGGCGCATGTCAGCGCGCATCATATTCTCTACACCCTGCCCGGTAGTGCGCTGGCGGGGGCTGTCTGCGCCCATCCGCTGCGGGGGGCGGGGTATGATTTTGACGTGCCTATGCTGGCGGGCGAATTTGTGACCACCGATGCCGGGACCGGCCTTGTGCATCAGGCCCCCGCTCATGGTGAGGATGACTTCATGCTCTGCCGCGCCAATGGCGTGGATGTGCCCGAAACGGTGCTGGATGATGGCACATACGCGCCGTGGGTTCCCGGGTTTGCAGGCGTGCATGTGTTCAAGGCGGCCGATGTGGTCTGCACGACCCTTGCCAGCGTGATGGAGCGGGCCAATGCTGCGGGTACGGCCCCCGCAGGGCTTGTGGGCCGGGGGCAGATTGTGCACTCCTACCCGCATTCATGGCGTTCGCGCGCGCCGATCATCTACCGCGCTACCCCGCAATGGTTCATCCGCATGGATGGGGAAAACGCGCTGCGTGAGAACGCGCTCAAGGCGCTGGATAACGTGACCTTTGTGCCCGCACAGGCCCGCAACCGCCTGACTTCCATGATCCGCACCCGCCCAGACTGGTGCATCAGCCGCCAGCGTGCATGGGGCGTGCCTATTGCTGTGTTCGTGGAAAAACGCACGGGTGAAGTGCTGCGTGACCCCGCCGTCATGCAGCGTGTGGTGGATGCGTTCCGCTCCGAAGGGGCCGATGCATGGTACACCTCCGAGCCATCGCGCTTTCTGGGTGAGGGGCGTAACCCGGATGATTATGAGCAGGTGTTCGATATTGTGGACGTCTGGTTCGAGAGCGGGTCAACCCACGCCTTTGTTCTTGGGCGTCCGGGGTTGAGCTTCCCCGCTGATCTGTATCTGGAAGGTTCGGACCAGCACCGTGGCTGGTTCCAGTCCTCCTTGCTGGAAAGTGTTGGCACACGTGGTGTCTCGCCTTTCAAGGCCGTGGTCACCAATGGCTTTGTGCTGGACGAGCAGGGGCGCAAGATGTCCAAGTCCCTGGGCAACGTGATTGCCCCGCAGGACGTAAACGACAGCATGGGGGCAGATGTTCTGCGCCTGTGGGTCATGAACTCCGACACCAATGATGACCTGCGGATTGGCAAGGAAATTCTCAAGCAGCAGGGTGAACTCTACCGCCGCCTGCGCAACACGCTGCGCTGGCTGCTGGGTGGGCTGGACGGCTTTACCGATGCCGAGGTGGTTCCCTATGCCGAACTGCCCGAGCTGGAACGCTGGGTACTGCACCGCCTGAGCGAACTGGGCGGGCTTGTGGCCCGCGCGGTGGAAACGCATGAGTGGGTTGGTGTTTACCCCGCGCTGCACGGCTTCTGCACTACCGATCTGTCTGCTTTCTACTTTGATATCCGTAAGGACGCGCTGTACTGCGATGCACCGTCCAGCCCCACGCGCCGTGCTGTGCGTACGGTGCTGGATGTGCTGCACCGTTGCCTGAGCACATGGTTGGCCCCGGTGCTGGTCTTTACGGCGGAAGAGGCATGGGCAGCGCGGTTTGGCGAGCAGGCCAGCGTGCATGAGCAGGCCTTCTTCGACCTGCCAGCGGAATGGACCGATACCGATCTGGACGAACGCTGGGCGCGTATCCGTTCCGTCCGCCGCATTATCACAACCGAGATTGAGGGTGCGCGCCGTGCGGGCACCATTGGCTCCTCGCTTCAGGCGCAGGTCGAACTGACCTTCTCGGAAGAAGAAGCCAGCATTTTTGCGGGTGTGAACTGGGGCGAACTGGCCATTGTCTCCCATGTTGAGGTGGTGATCGACCCCACGTCCTCCTCCATTTATGTGGATGGGGATGAAGGGGGAGACCTGCATGGGGCTCCCGTGGTCCGGGTGGCAGAGGGCGAAAAATGCGCCCGCTGCTGGAAAGTCCTGCCCGAAACCGGGTCGAATCCAGCATACCCCGGTGTGTGTCCGCGCTGTGCGGATGTGGTGGCCCAGAGCGGCTTTGCCAGTGTGTCCGCACAGGCGGGCGCGTGAGCAGGCCGTTTATGCTCCGCCCAGCAGGCATTGGCCTGCTGGTGCTGATGCTTGTGCTGAGCGCTGACCAGCTCAGCAAGTTCTGGATTTTATATGGGCTGGACCTGCCTGCGCGGGGCTCCGTGGCTGTGCTGCCCTTCCTCAACTTTACCATGGTCTGGAACCATGCCGTGACATTTGGCATGTTTGGCGGGCTTGGTGGGGCAGGGCGGATTGTGTTTTCCGTCGTGGCAATGGTAGTAGCGTGTTGTCTGCTTGTGTGGATGGCCCGCACACCCAGCAAGCTGACGGCAGCATGTGTGGGGGCCGTGACCGGCGGCGCCATAGGCAACGTTATTGACCGTGTGCGCTATGGGGCTGTGGTAGATTTTTTGCACGCACATGCTTTCGGGTGGTCTTGGTATGTATTCAACGTCGCAGACTCCGCTATAGTGTGTGCGGTCTGTGTGTTGCTGTTGCAGAACTTTCTGTCCGATGGGCAGCAGACATCTTAGGCATAAGGCAGCCCGCGCCAGAGCGCGCGGTTTTCAGGATGAGTGGAAGGCAGATGATAGTGCGCCGTGTTTCGACCCTGATTTCTCCGGTGCTGCTGGTAGGCGGCTGCATGATGCTGAGCGGCTGCTCCGGGCATGAGGCCGCACAGGCATTCGGCCTTGAACGGAGCATGCCTGACGAATACACGGTCACAACCCGTGCACCGTTGTCCATGCCCCCTTCGGACGAACTGGTTAAGCCCGGCAAGGGCGATGACCGCAGGCAGGATGAGAGCGAGCGCCTGCAGGCACTCGAAACCCTCTCCCCCGATGTGGCCCTGCGTGGCACCAATGGGGACACCAGCGAAGGCCAGACCATTCTGGTGAACGAGGCAACGGCAGCGGCGGATGAACCCGATCAGGGCGAACTCGGTGCCGCAGGGTCGGGTTTTGTGGAACAGTTGATGTTCTGGAAAGGTGGCAAGGCCGGAGGCGTTGTGAATGCGGACGAGGAAAATCGTCGGCTCAAGACCAATGCAGCCCTCGGCGCTCCCCCCACCAAGGGTGTGACCCCCACCCAGCACCCCAAAAAGAAGTAGGATACGGGTCTGACCATGTCAGACCGGTCTGATCAGGTGAGTATGTCGGGGGATGTTCCCGTGCAGCCGCATGTAAGGCGGCTGCCGGAGGTTATTGTCAACCGCATTGCTGCGGGTGAAGTGATCGAGCGCCCCGCCGCTGCGGTCAAGGAACTGATAGAAAACGCCATAGACGCCGGAGCCCGCCGGCTGGACATCTCGCTCGATGGGGGCGGTGTGGAACGCATGATCGTGACCGACGATGGTGTGGGCATGGCCCCCGATGATCTGACTTTGGCGGTCGAGCGGCATTGTACCTCCAAGCTGGGGGACGAAACGCTGGTGCATATCAACACTCTGGGCTTTCGGGGGGAGGCGCTGCCTTCTATCGGGGCAGCGGCACGCCTGAGCATTACCTCCCGCCCAAGGGGGGAAAGCGGGGCATGGCGCATCCGGGTTGAGGGAGGCAAAACCTACCCGCCCGAACCTGTGGCCGGGGCGTTTGGTACCAGTGTTGTGGTGGAAGACCTGTTTTTTGCCACGCCAGCACGCCGCAAATTTTTAAAAAGTGCCCGGGTGGAAGGCCGCCACGTGGAAAGCGTTGTGCGCCGTCTGGCTCTGGCCGTACCCCAGACTGCCTTCCGCTTTGTGCTGGATGGGCGCGAGGTACTGGACCTGCCAGCACAGGACATGGCTGCGCGTGCCGCTGCCCTGCTGGATGCAAGCGAGGCAGATGGTTTTTTAAGCGTTGACGGCGTGCGCGATGGCATGACCCTGAGCGGCTTTATCTGCCCGCCATCGGTCCACCGTTCTACCGCCAATGGGCAGTTCATGCTGGTCAATGGCCGACCTGTGGTGGACCCGGTGCTTAAAACCGCTGTGCGCGTGGCGTATCGCCGGGTGATAGAACCCGGTCGCCACCCCGTTGTGGCCCTTATGCTCAGTGTGCCGCCAGAACAGGTGGATGTGAACGTACATCCGGCCAAAACCGAACTGCGCTTTGCGGATGAAGCGGCTGTGCGCTCCCTTGTGATTGGTACACTCCAGCGCGCGCTGGAGCATGGGGCGGGTGTTGCGGGTGTGCGCCCTGTCCTGTCCTCCGCACCGCGGGCAAGCCGCATCTGGTACCCGCCGGAGCAGGGGCAGGGTGCTCCCACGCCTGCTCCGGCCTATCCATCTGCTACGCAGGTCTCTGGCATGGCTGAGCCGAGGCTGATGTTTGGGGATACACCGGCCGCCAGAACCCTCCCCCCCGTATCTCCCGCCATGTCTTTTCCTTCCATGAGTGAGCAGGACATCAGCGCGTTTGGCAGAGACGCTCAGCAGGTGCCGGGGCAGGCGGCGGACAGTGGGCCGGACCATCCGTTGGGTGCAGCCGTGGCGCAGGTGCTGGATACGTATATTCTGGCCGTGGCGGCAGATGGCGCACTGGTGCTGGTTGACCAGCATGCAGCCCATGAGCGGCTGACACATGAGCGGCTGCGGGAGCAGTATCTGGGCGGGCGGGTGCAGGCCCAGCGTCTGCTTGTGCCAGATGTGGTGGAACTGCCCCGTGTACAGCAGGACCTGCTGCTGGCGCGCCAGCCCATGCTGGAAAAGCTGGGTGTGGAAATAGAGGAGTTTGGTGGAGGCTCCATTCTGGTCCGGGCCCTGCCTGCCATGCTGGGCAGGAGTGATGCCGTCAGTCTGCTGCGCGATCTGGCCGATGAGCTGGAGGCGGATGAAAACGGCGCTCCGGACGAAATGGCGTCCCTTGATGGCAAGCTGGATGCGGTGATCGCGCGCATGGCCTGCCACGGCAGTATTCGGGCGGGAAGACGCCTGACGCCGGAGGAAATGAACGCCCTGCTCCGCCAGATGGAGGCGACGCCGCGAGCCGGTACCTGCTCGCATGGACGGCCCACATGGCTACGGCTCAGCCGCAATGATCTCGAAAAATTGTTTGGCCGGCGCTAGGCGCTTCCGCGCGGCAAAGCGTGTGATCGGCGGAACGTGAACAACCCCCTGCTGGCCTCATGCGGTAAAAAGGCGCACTCTTAAAAAAGTGTCATTAAACCCGGATGGTGAGAAGCCGTGCAGCCAATCCTGCTTTCGCTGGTAACCTATCTTCCTCTTGCAGGCGCGGTTGCGGCCTTTCTCTGCCCCGGTCAAGGGCCGGAGCGGGACCGCACTGCCCGCTGGCTGGGGCTGTGGACAACGCTCCTGACATTTGGGTTGAGCGTGTTGATGTGGGTCGGTTTTGACCCCAACCAGCCCGGCCTGCAATTTGAAACGCGGCTGAACTGGTTGTCCGACTACGGTATTTCTTACCATACCGGGGTGGATGGGATCAGTCTGGTCTTTATTCTGCTGACGGCCTTCCTTACGCCACTGGCGTTGGGGGCGGGCTGGCGCAGTGTGCAAACACAGGGGCGGGATTTTGTGGCGGCCATGCTGCTGCTTGAAACTGCCCTGTTTGGCCTGTTCTCCGCGCAGGATCTGGTGCTGTTTTACGTCTTTTACGAGGCAACGCTTATTCCGGGCAGCCTGATGATTGGTATATGGGGGGGCAGCCGGCGGGTCTGGGCATCGTTGCAGTTCTTCCTGTTTACCTTTGGCGGCTCGCTGTTCATGCTGGTCGGGCTGATTACTATGTGGCTGCATGCGGGCACGACTGACATTCCCGCGTTAATGCATGCTGGTTTTTCCCACTCGTTGCAGGGCTGGCTGCTTTTGGCCTTTCTGCTGGCTTTTGGCGTCAAACTCCCGCTTTTTCCGCTCCACGCCTGGTTGCCCGATGCTTATACGGAGGCCCCAACTCCCGCCTCGGCCATGTTGTCGGGCGTTCTGTCCAAAACAGGAGCTTACGGGTTGCTGCGTTTTGGGGTGCTCATGTTCCCCGATGCAGTGCGTACATTTGCTCCCTATGTGCTGGCACTGGGTGTTGTGGCCATTCTGTACGCAGCCTTTGTGGCCTTTGCCCAGACGGATATGAAGCGCCTTATCGCCTATTCCTCTTTCTCTCACATGGGCATGATTGCGGTGGGGCTGTTTACACTTACAGCCGAGGGGATTGATGGGGCCATCTTTCAGATGCTCTCCCACGGTGTGGTGATCGCTGCCCTGTTCTTCTGTGTGGCGGCTGTGGCATGGCGGGCGGAAACGCGCGATATTGATGCACTGGGTGGGGTTGCGCGGCAAATGCCAGTGCTGGCTCTGCTGGCCATGCTGTTCACCATGGCCAATGTGGGGCTGCCGGGTACGGGGGCCTTTGTGGGTGAGTTGCTGGTGCTTATGGGGGCGGTGCACGTGTCCATATGGGTGGCGCTGCTGGCTGGTGGCACCATGATTATGGGCGCGGTTTACATGCTCTCGCTTTATCGGCGCGTTCTGTTCGGCAGTGTGCGCGGCACAGTAGGCCTGCTCCGTGACCTGACCGTGGGGGAACTTGCCGTTCTTGCGCCGTTGGCCGTGGTAACTGTGTGGATGGGCGTGCACCCGGGTACTTTCACCCGGCTTTTTGACCCCATGATTATGCAGGCCGTGCACGGCGGCATGGTCAACGTGGCCTCTTCTTCCGTGCATGACACGGTGCTGCATCTGGCCAGCAGGTAATGGTAGCGTATCGGGGCAAGTCCGCGTTACTACTCGGGAAGGGCTGGTCCGTCGGGTGCTGTGGCTTTGGTCCGTTGGGGCATAAGCACGGTACCCACAGACGCCAGAACAACACATAAAATACCGCACAAACGCATAAGAGACGGTGCCTCATGCAGCAGTATTGCGCCTGCTAGTGAGGCGGAAACGGGTTCCAGCTGCACAGCACGCCAAATTCACGGGCCGAGAGCTTTTGCATCGCCTGCATTTCCAGCGTGTAGGGCAGGGCGGACGAGCAGAGTGCAACAATAACGCTCACACCCAGCAGCAGCGGGGTCTGTATGCCCACCCAAAGGGCAGGAATGGTGCAGGGCATAAAAACAGCAGCTCCCCCGCACAGCATACCAAGCGAACATGCCTGCCCGGATGGGAGTTTACCGGCAATATTGCGTGCAAAAACAATATACAGCGCCCAGCACAGGGCTGCCAGCAGGGCAAAGACAATGCCAATGGGGTCTGGCCGTACAGCAGATTCGGGGCGCAGCAGCAGCACAAGCCCCAGCACGGTCAGGCTTGTCCACACCACATCGGTCCAGCGGCGGGTATGGATAAAGGACAGGACCAGCGGGCCGGTAAATTCGAGTGCCACGGTTGTGCCCAATGGCAACCGCCCCAGCGAGAGGTAGAAAAAATAGTTCATCGCCGCCAGCGACAGCCCATAAGGCAGAACCAGCCAGAGCACCCTGCGTGACAGGCTGTGCCATGAGCGAAAGAACAGCATGAGCATAATGGCGGCAAAAAAGGTGCGCAGCCCCACCATGCCCGCAGCCCCAAAAGTGGGGAACAGCATTTTGGCGTAGGATGAGCCAAATTGCAGGCAGAGCATGCCACCTACAACCTGCACGAGTGCTGTAAAACGCTCCCGTGCCGAAAAAACAGCAGTGCTCATGAACGGCTCACTTTATGGCCCTGTATGTGGCGGAACCGAAGGCTATAGGCTGATGGGTCAGATATCCAGCAGTTCATCAACCGAGCGGGCATGTTCCTGAATAAAGGCAAACCGGAGTTCGGGTTTGCGACCCATCAGACTTTCCACCCGCTCGCGCGTGCTCAGCCGGTCTTCTGGCGGGGCAATAACGCGCAGCAGGGTGCGGCTGCGCGGGTCCATTGTGGTTTCCTTCAGGTCCGCCGGGGGCATTTCCCCCAACCCTTTAAAGCGGGAAACGTCAATTTTGCCGCGTTTTTTGCTCAGGGCGGTCATTTTGCGTTCGCGGTCGGCATCGTCCATGGCGTACACGCTGTGCGCGCCCTGTGTCAGGCGGTACAGGGGAGGCTGCGCCAGATACAGATGCCCGTTGCGAATAAGCTCGGGGAGTTCGCGGTAGAAAAACGTCATGAGGAGCGATGCAATATGCGCCCCATCCACGTCTGCGTCGGTCATGATAATGACGCGGCCATAACGCAGCTTGGTCAGGTCGAATCGCTCACCCGACCCGCAGCCCAGTGCTTCAATCAGATCACGGAGTTCCTGATTGGCGCGCAGCTTTTCCGTTGTGGCACTGGCCACGTTCAGAATCTTGCCGCGTAGGGGGAGCACGGCCTGTGTTTCGCGGTTGCGGGCCTGTTTGGCAGACCCGCCAGCCGAGTCCCCTTCCACCAGAAAAATTTCGGTGTCGGGGGCGTGTTCTTTTGTGCAGTCAGTCAGCTTGCCGGGCAGGCGCAGGCGGCGGGTGGCACTTTTGCGCGGTGTGTCCTTGAGTTCGCGGCGCCGCAGACGTTCTTCCGCCCGGTCAATGGCAAAGCTGAGCAGCGAATCTGCCTGTGGTGGGTTTTGGGCAAGCCAGTGGTCAAAGCGGTCCCGCAAGGCGGTTTCGAGCAGCTTGCTGGCTTCTGCTGTTGTCAGTTTTTCTTTTGTCTGGCCCTGAAACTGAGGGTCACGGATAAAGGCGGACAGGCGGGCGGCAATCATGCCCAGAATGTCCTCGGCGGTAATGCTGGCCGCTTTTTTTATCGACCGCTGGTCCCCCCATGCGCGTAACCCCTTGAGTAGCGCATTGCGGAACCCGGTCTCATGCGTGCCGCCAAGTGGAGTCGGAATAGTATTGCAGTAGGAGATCAGCGATGCCGGGCCGCTCTCCAAAAAAGCGACAGCCCATTCCACCTTGCCGTTATCCGTCCCGTCCGCCTGAGGGGGCAGTGGGGCTTCCCCAGACCAGAAGGGGGTCAGCAGGGGGGCATTGGGGCCAAGTTCATCAGCCAGACTGTCGGCCAGCCCACCGGGGAAGTGCAGAACAGCTTCTGCTGGCGTGTCATCCCCTGCCTTGATCAGGGAGGAGTCGCAGGACCAGCGGATAGTGACCCCACGGAACAGAAAAGCTTTGGAGCGGCATAGCTTGTACAGGCGGGCGGGCACAAAAACATGCGTGCCAAAAATTTCCGGGTCGGGCTGGAAGGTAATCTGCGTGCCGCGCCTGTTTGGGGCAGCTCCCGCTTTTTCTAGTGCGGTTACAGGTTTGCCCCGCTCGTAGGACTGCTGCCACAAGGTGCGGTCACGCGCGATTTCCACATCCATGCGAGAAGAGAGTGCATTGACCACGGATGAACCACGCCATGCAGACCGCCCGAGGTCGCATAGGCCTTGCCCGAAAACTTGCCGCCTGCATGCAGGGTCGTCAGGATGACTTCCAGCGCTGAACGGTCGGGAAAACGCGGATGCGGGTCTACGGGAATCCCCCGCCCGTTGTCGCGTATGGCAAGCCGGTTGCCGGGGGCCAGATGCACGTCAATGGTGTTGGCGTGGCCCGCCACGGCCTCATCCATTGCATTATCAAGAATTTCAGCGGCCAGATGGTGCAGGGCACCTTCATCTGTTCCGCCAATATACATCCCCGGTCTGCGGCGGACTGGTTCCAGCCCTTCCAGCACCTCAATGGCGCTGGCGTCATACGCCTCTGGCTCCTGCCCTTTTGGGCGGGGTGCTGTGCTGGCGGGTTTGCGGGGCGGTGTGGGGGCGGAAAACAGATCGCTCATGCGGGAAGTCTGTCCCGCTTTGGCGTTGATTCGTCAAGCACCAGAGGCGGCCTGAGCGTTAAAAGCCCGGCATGCCGCCTGTGGTCGCCTGTCATTACGCGCCTTTGTGGGCTGCCCGACGGCGGACTGGTGCGCGTGTGGTGGTGGGGGCTGCGCAGCTTTCAAACGATGCAGGCTGGGTAACGTCCTTGGCATCGGAGTAATTGGAGAGGTCTTCCCCGGTATCCAGTGCATTGACCTCATCAAACATGGCCATGCGCTGCTGGCAGAAGATGGTGCCTGATTGCAGGCCACGCTCGGACTGCACATTGGCGAGCTGGGTGATGTAGTCATCATGCTCACGCTGTGCGCTCCGGCCAAAGGTGGAGCGGAAGTAGCCATTCAGCTTGTCTTCCTCGTTGAGCAGCACGGTGCGGAACTTGGCTACAAACGCATTGTAGCGGTCCTGCGCGCTGCACGAGAGAGCGGTTACCATCAACTCGCTTTTGAGCCCCTGCACGTTGAAGGCTTCATGCGCGGGGGAGTGGCCGCACGGACTTGCGGCAAAAGTAACGGAACCATGCAGAATGCCCGCGGTAAGAACACCCGCGGCAAGAAGACGGGAAAGGAACATACGGTAGGACCTCCGACAGATGCTGCTGAACGCAATAGCCTATTCGTGCAGGAAAGGAACGGCCTAATTTGTCATACCGTCATTTCCGGGGAGGGGGGCACATGGCCGTATTATGCATACATGGCCATTTCCTCCTCGCTGATCGTGGAGTTGTGTTGTGGCAAAATCTTGTTTTTGCCCCGACCTGTCTGGAAACAGAGAGGCAGGGGTGCCAAAAGGTGCGACCGGTACCTCTTTCTTCCTGCGACGGGATGATTTAAAGGCAGGGACGACCCATGCGGTCCTGTAGCGTGTTGCGCGGGTTGTGCCCGTGGGTGGCTACAGAATGGAACGCACCGGGTTGATGGTTGTATTAACAGGAATGAAGCGGAGCTGTGGAGTGCGCTTACGAGGAATTGCCGGGCTGACGCTAACTGCTGGCATGCTTGCCGGCTGCGCGACAACCGTGGGCCCTGTCCATGTCGGATCTCCCAATCCGTTTGGGTATCTCAAAAAGTCTGCCGTGTGCAGCACAACCCCCATCAAGAAAGAGGCCGACGGCCAACTTTCCACCACCATGACGGTCCGCTCTGACGACGGTCTGTGCGAGGTGCTTGTCTCCCAGCCCGATGGCAAGCCTTTCCTGTCCTTTGGAGTGGCGCCCGCTCCCGAGCATGGCAAGGCGTTCCTCTACTCGCTGGATAACGATACGCACGTAACCTACACGCCTACACTCGGTTATGCCGGGCAGGACAAGTTTACGGTTATTCTTATCCCCGGTCCCGGCCAGCAGCGTACCCGCCTGACCGTTACCGCGCAGGTAGATGCCACAGGCGTGTATATTCCGCGCCCTGCTGTTACGGCTCCCGTTCCCACAGCACCGGAAAAGAAAGCCACTACCAAGCGGACCTCTCGCTCGGCCAAGACCAGCAAGAACTGAGCAGGTCAGACAGTTTTATAAAAAAGAGCGGCACCGTATGTCACGGTACCGCTCTTTTTTGCCTGCTCCAGACCGGCTGGAGCAGCGTGGCAGATACTCAGATGGAAAAGGTAATGGGTTCGCTCTGCGGGCGCTTGAGCCCGGCTTCCTCAGCTTGACGGACCAGTTCGTCCAGTGTGGTCTGGCGCATCTGTTCGGTCAGTTTTGTGTCAAACCCACCCCAACAGGGTTCGATGACTTTATGGAAGAGTGGTCCCTGTGGGCCATCACTGCTCTCGGGGTCGTCATTGAGAACGGCTTCAATAATATTGATCAGGGACACATCACGCCGTGGGCGGCCCAGCCGGTAACCACCACGGGGGCCACGAATACTTTCCAGCAACCCTGAGCGCGAGAGTGCCTGCAGGAGCGGTTCAATCCCCCGGCGGGCCAGACCGGACCGCTCGGCAATATCTGCCGCACTGACTGCATTGGAGCGCCCGGCATGGAAAGCCACGTCCAGCATGATGAGAACAGCGGTCATTGCCCTGTCACGGCGGAGAATCATGCACGAAGTCCTTCCTGCTTGGCTTACGGTCTGGCCCATGCTGTGCCAGCCTTGCTGTGTTGAGTGCTTTATAGCAGGGGAATGCCTGTTTATCTACGTTGGAAATTCGTATTATAAGGCAGTTGAACATATAAACAGTTCAGGTAGGGACCAAATGCCATCAACAACGCACGATAACGAGGAATACGGCTTTGCAGCGCCTCGTGGGAGAGTTTACGACTCGGTTTTGAATGTGGTGGGTGGAACGCCTCTGGTCGCCCTGCCGCGTATCATGCAGGAAGATAAACTGAAAAGCCGCGTGCTGCTCAAGCTTGAGTTCTTCAACCCCCTCGGCTCGGTCAAGGACCGAATCGGCACGGCCATGGTGCTTGATGCCGAACGTAAGGGGAAGATTGTACCCGGGCGCACCCTGCTGGTGGAACCAACATCGGGCAATACCGGTATTTCTCTTGCATTTGTTGCCGCCGCACGTGGTTACAGGTTGATTGTGACCATGCCAGAGGGCGCATCCATTGAACGGCGGCGCATGGTGCGGCTGATGGATGCACAGGTGGAACTGACCCCCGCACGCCTTGGCATGGCAGGTGCCATTGCCCGCGCGAACGAAATTCTGGCGGAAACACCGGATGCGTGGATGCCCGACCAGTTTGACAACCCGGCCAACCCGGCCGTGCATGCCGCGACCACCGCGGAGGAAATCTGGGCAGATACCGCAGGAAAGGTCGATATTGTTGTTGCAGGTGTGGGGACTGGTGGTACCGCTACGGGCATTGCAGAATCGCTCAAACCCCGCGGTAAGGGCATACAGGTCTTTGGTGTGGAACCGGCTGAAAGCGCGATTCTGAACGGGGATGAACCCGGCCCCCATGGTATTCAGGGTATTGGTCCGGGCTTTTGCCCCGCAACCCTGCATGTCAAATCTCTGGATGGGGTTCTGACCGTCTCTGAGCGCGAGGCCATTGCTGCAGCCAGACGCTGCGCGCGGATAGATGGTATTCCTGTTGGTATTTCTTCTGGGGCGGCACTGCATGCAGCATTGCAACTGGCCAAGAAAAAAGAAAATACAGGCAAGACTATTGTGGCCATCGCTCCGTCTTTTGCAGAGCGTTACCTGTCCACCTCTCTTTTCTCCGGTTTGTAAGGCAGCTTACCCGCAGGAGTTTGCCGCGCATAAAAAAGCCCGCCTCCAAAGGGCGGGCTTTTTTGGGCAGGCTGAAAAGCTGCCAGTTAGCGGAAGATAATTTCCACCCGTCGATTCTGGGCTTCCTTGGTGTTCGGGGCCGTCTGCACCAGCGGGTGTGTTTCCCCATAACCATGAATATCAATGGTGGAGCCTGCAATGCCATCACGCATCAACTCGGCCTTCACCACCGTTGCGCGGCGGAGGGAGAGCTTCATGTTATACTCTTCCCCTGCCTTTTGGCCAGGATGGGCGGAGGAACTGTCCGTGTAGCCCGAAACGGTAATGCGGGTCAGCGCTACATGGGCTGCGGCCTGTGCCGCCTCATTGACAATCGAGCGCGCCCTGTCGGTCAGGTCAGCCTTGTCCCAGTCAAAGAACACCAGATAGCTGCGTGCGGCCTGCGGGGCAGGGGCAACGGTATTGGTAACCGGGGGAGGCGGGGGCGGTGCCGGATTGAACTCGTAGCGCAGACCCAGCATCATGGAATGGTTGAAGTCTGTTACGGTCTTGTGGGTGCCGCTCATGGTGGAGGACACGCCTGCAACGGCCGCTGTGGTGCCGCCAATGTCCCCGGTGGAGGTCACACCATGGGACTGCGGGCCAAACATGGTCCAGAATCGGTATTCCGCTGTGGCGGACAGACCAACAACCCAGGGAACGGGGAAGGACAGACCAAAGATACCCTGATAGGTCGCGTTGCCGTACGTACCACCCATACGCTGCGTTGTGGTGCCACCCGCTGCATTATGCCCGACCAGAGAGGCGGTGGTGGATGTCCAGCCATAGCCGACACCCGCCCCAAAATAGGGGAAAAGCCATGGCTTGCCGATATCCAGATCAAACAGGGCATTGACCATCACGCCATAGGTCTGGCGTCGGCCATCCCCTTTTGTGGTCATGGTGTTGGTCACAAGGCGGTTATACCCCATGTTGCGGTAGTCGCCTTCGACTTCAACACGGAAACCATTGCCAAGCCCCCAGCCGACAGAGCCGATTCCCACAGCGCCTGTCTTCCAGCGGTCCCGGCCATCGGGGAAGTTGGCCGAGCTTTTGACCCGCTGGTCCTGATTAAGGGATGCACCGCCTTCTCCGGCAATATACAGGCCCTGAACAGGCTGCGCGTGCGCGATAACGGCGGACAGCAGGAGGCCAGCCGCAAGCGGCGCAGAAAGCAGCGTTTGCGCAAGCAGTATCTGGCGCGGCTTCATGGTCTTCTCCCTGCTGTGGCAAAGGTTGTGCGATACATCACGTATGGCGTCTGATGGTACGAGGGCACACATGCCTGCCTTCTTTGCTGTAAAGTTGTGTATGACGCAACAGGCAGAAGCCAGAGTTTTCCCAAAGATATGGATTTTATGCGTCATAAATACCGCAGGCGTGTGGGTTAAGCCACAATACCTGCCTTTCTTGTCAGATCAGTATTGCTTCAAACGGAGGGCTGAAGTCCGTGGTTTCAATTTCAAGTACCCACAAGTCAGGGTCGTATTTGAGCTGGCGGTCAATGTAGGTCTGTATCTGGTCCGGGGGGACCGGGTCTGTGCCTGTTCCGCGCCGCCAGGCGGGTTCTCCCGCATCCGTACGGGTCTGGGAGAGAACAATGCCCTCCCCGTTGCGCCCGGCCAGCACAACCAGAATTCCCCCGGCATCGGGGTCCCCCTTGCGCAGCAGCATGGCCGAGCGTCCATCCAGTCCGGACTGGCGCAGCAGGGCGCGGGCAACAAGATCGGTGCGCAGGCGTGGGGGTGTGTCCGAACTCATGGTGCGGCAGATACCTGCGGGACGGAGGCCACGTCGTCGGGTATGGCGGTCGTGGCGGTTTTGTACCACGCGGGGTGGTTAATAAGCTCACGCGCAACGCTGACATCCCGGTCATTGCCCAAGGCCGCAGGGCATGCCTTGCGAATGGCCAGAATACTGGGGACCGTGAGCGGGTAGCGTGCCGCGCGGGAGGCGGTAATGGCTGCCTGATTGGCCAGCTTGCCAGTGGCGAGCATGTGCAGGGCGTGGTTTGTATCGGCCTCCCCCAGACTGGTGCAGATCTGGGGCATGACGCCTAGCCCCTGCAAGGGCCAGTGCAGCGGGGCTATCACACGGCTCCATGTGACAAACAGTTCGCCCTCATCAGGGAGTTGGGCCACGGTCTGCACCAGCCCTTTGCCCAGTGTTTCGCTGCCAATCACAACTGCGCGCCTGTGGTCAGCCAGAGCGGCTGCCAGAATTTCGGCCGCACTGGCGGTACGGCCATCCACAAGGACTGCAATGGGCAGGCCGTTGGTCATGTCCCCGCCCTGTACGGCCCAGATATGGTTGGACTGCGGGTCCCGTCCGCTGGTTACGGCGGCCACGCCGTGGTCAAGCAGCAGGGCTGCGGCAGTAACTGCCTGTTGCAGCACACCACCCCGGTTGCCGCGCAGGTCAATAATAAGGCCGCGGAGGTTTTTGTCCTGCGTGGCCTGATCCAGATACTGGCTCATCTCCTCCGCCGTGTCGGAGGAAAAAGCGGTGACTTTGAGAACAACAATCGGCCCGCTGGCAAAGGCGAACACCGTCTCCGGCGGCACCTTGGTGCGCCGCAGGGTAACCGTATGCGCCCGCCGCCGCCCCGGTGAGAGCAGGCGCAGGATAAGGGCGCTATCCTCTGGGCCACGGAGCCAGTCAGTTACGGTTGCGGCTGACTGGCCCGCCGTCAACTGGTTGTTAACGGCGATAATCCGGTCACCTGTATCAATTTCAGAGGTCCAGGCAGGGCCATTGGCGTTAATGGCGGAGACCACAACGTAGCGCCCACTCTGGGCAAGCGTAATGCCGGCATCTGCCTCGCCCCCGGTCCGGGCTTCTCGGTCGGTGCTGGCGGATGAGGGGCCGATATAGCGCGAATAGGGGTCCAGATGATTGAACAGCTCGTCAAAAAAAGCCTGCAACAGATCATCACGCCCGGCTGAGCGTACGGCAGCGGAATGGGCGCGTGCGGCTTCTAAAAAATCGGTGGCCAGTCTGGCCCACTCTTCCGTGCTGTCGGCCGGGGGAGCCGGGCGGGAGAGCAGGGGCTGCGGGCCTGCGAGCAACTGAATGCTCGCTCCACGGGAATCGAAGGTCAGCGTCGGGTCCAGAGCGCTCAGGCACCCCAGCCCCCATAGGGTAAAGTCCCGGCTGCTATGCGGCTCAAGGTGCGTGGCCCCAGAAATTCCAGTGCCGTGGTAATGACCGAATGCACGAGCGACATGTCCACCACAGGTGCCGGGGGCGGGGCAGGAGTATCTGCCTGTGGTTGCGGCGTGGGCACAGGTGGTGGTGCACTATTGCCCGGCTGGGTGGTGCTGGTTGCGTCAGTGCCAGCTGGTATGCTGGGTGGTGCGGGTGCCTGTGCGCTGGCGGGGGCACTGGCCGGGGCGGGTTGTGGTGTTGCTGGCGGG
>NZ_BAJU01000014.1 GCF_000613865.1 Acetobacter okinawensis JCM 25146 | reverse complement strand
CGTCTGATGGTGGCTTGGCGGGGCGGCGCGCTCTCACCCTTCCCCATCCCAGAAATCAGACCCCATATGCCCAGCACGTGCAGTAAAAGCACGAGCAGGAATACAATCACACCGACAGCAGCACTTGCCCGAAAGACATAGTTTGCCGAACCTGGCTGCTGCTCAGGGTTACTCATTTTGGCCCTTCCTCCCTTCAAACTGCCAGAACAGACAGGCTCTGTTCCTTTTCCAGTTATGAAAACACTCAAATCACATCTGGTCCCGGCAACCAGAATGGCAGCCCTGACGGTCTGTCTTGTTATCTATTGTGTTGATTGGGCAATCTGGCACGGCAGATGTCAAGCGACTTATCTGAGAAAAGTTTGCATATAAACTTTAGGAACCTAACCCCCTTGCACAAAAGAAAAAAGGCGGGCCTGAAGCCCGCCTTTTCCTCTCGCCCGCCCATAGCTGGCGCAGCGCTCTAACATGCCATTACTGCGCGGTCGCACTGGCTTCCGAACGGGTGGCACCAACACGCATGGCCAAAGCCGCAGCCATGAACGCATCCAGCTCCCCATCCAGCACGGCATCAGGGTTACCGGTTTCAACACTGGTGCGCAGGTCCTTGACCATCTGATAAGGGGCCAGAACATACGAGCGGATCTGATGCCCCCAGCCAATATCGGTCTTGGCCGCCTCGGCCTCGGCAGCGGCGGCCTCGCGCCGCTGCAACTCGGCCTCGTACATACGCGCACGCAGCATCTGCATGGCCGTAGCACGGTTCCTGTGCTGCGAGCGGTCCGTCTGGCACGCCACCACAATGCCGGTGGGAATATGGGTAATACGGATAGCGGAATCCGTTTTGTTAACGTGCTGCCCACCCGCGCCAGAGGCCCGGAATGTGTCCACCTTCAGGTCAGCATCATTGATTTCAATTTCAATTGAATCATCAATCACCGGATAAACCCAGACCGATGCAAAGGATGTCTGCCGCCGGGCTGCCGCATCAAAGGGAGAGATGCGGACAAGGCGGTGCACGCCTGCCTCGGTTTTCAGCCAGCCATAAGCATTGGGGCCGGAGACCAGAATGGTCGCGGATTTAAGCCCGGCCTGTTCCCCTTCCGAGCTTTCAATCAGCGTCACCTTATAATTATGCGCCTCTGCCCAGCGGGTGTACATGCGCAGCATCATTTCGGCCCAGTCTTGCGCCTCCGTGCCACCTGCCCCTGCGTTGACTTCCAGGTAACAGTCGTTGCTGTCCGCCTCCCCGGAGAGCAGGCTTTCAATCTCACGCCGTTTGGCTTCCTCTGCCAGAGCGCGCAGGCTGGCCATGCCCTCGGCCACCAGATCGGCGTCGCCTTCGGCTTCGGCCATCTCAATCAGTTCAGACGTATCGCTTACGTTGGTTTCCAACGCCTGCACGCCCTCAATCTGGTTGGCCAGAAGCGTACGCTCGCGCATCATTTTCTGCGCAGCTTCAGGGTTGTTCCACAGGTCTGGGTCTTCTGCCTGGTTGTTCAGTTCCGCAAGGCGGGCTTCTGCGACATCCCAGTTAAAGATGCCTCCTCAGCAGCGCTACGGACTGCTTGATCTGTTCATTAAGGGCTTCTGTCTCGGCGGACATCGGGCCTGTTCTCCATTTACCTGCCAGACATTATCGTCTGATTGTGTTCTGTGCGGCCCTCAATAAAGGCCGCCCATGCCAATGTCACCCCCAGAAGGTGCGGGAGCAGGAGCACTGCCCCCACCCGCCGGGCTGGCTCCAGCACCACCGGGTGGCGTGGCACCATTGGTGCTGGCTGCCATATCACTTTCCGAATCCGGCATGTTTTCGGCCCCTGTGTCGGCGGCACTGAGCTGCTGGGCGTCCACATTGCTCAGCAGATTAGCACTGACACCGGGGAGCTGGCCGTCCTTGAACGCGTCTATCGCCACGCCACGCCCTGTATCGTAACTGACCAGCATGATGCCATCGGGGGCGGCAAAGTCCAGCTTTGGCTGGTCCTTGAGTGCTGCCTTCATCACCTTGTTCCACAGCGGGCCTGCAATTGCGCCCCCTGTCTCGTTCCGTCCAAGGGACTGGGGTGTATCAAACCCGACCCAGACGACCGTGACCAGCTCTGGCGTGTACCCTGCGAACCATGCATCGTTAAAATTCTGGCTGGTGCCGGTCTTGCCCGCTACGGGCACGTCTATGCCCTCACCCGCACGCACACCCGTGCCGCGACGGATAACATCTTGCAGCATGGTCGTGATCTGGAACGCACTCTGCTCGGATGCGGCAACAGGCCGGTCATCGCGCAAAGCGGGCAGGTCATCGGGCGTTAGCACCACAACGGCGGGCTGGGCGGATGACGCTGCTGTGGGCGGCGTTGCCGCGCTGGTCAGCCCTGTTGGGGCGTCAGGATGTACTGCGTCCACCCCGACCGATGCAGTAGCGGACCCTGCCGCATTGGACAGAGATGCAGCAGATGCCAAAGAGAGCCCTGTTGTGGGCCGCCAGATCACGTGGCCGTCCCGGTCCTGCACATCGTCAATCAGGGTGGGGGTAATCCTGCGCCCTCCGGCAGCAAGGGCCGCATAGGCACCTGCCTCCTTAAGGACTGTTGTCTCCACAGCTCCCAGTGCGGCAGGCAGCACGTGGGGCATGCTTTCCACCAACCCCAGCTTGATCGCCGTATCGGCTACCGTGTTCATACCCAGATGAGCAGCCAGACGGATGGTGACAAGGTTGCGCGACTCCCGCAGTGCGTCATGCAGGGACGTGGGACCCCAGAAGTCTTTTTCGTAGTTATTGGGATGCCATGTGCCATAGGACACGGGCGAGTCGTCAAACTCCTGCGAGGGCGATATGCCCTGTTCCATAGCCTGTAGATAAACAAATGGCTTAAAAGACGACCCCGGCTGGCGCAGGGCCTGTGTCGCCCGGTCAAACTGCGACGCCTGAAAAGACCAGCCCCCGACCAGAGCAAGCACTCGCCCCGTGCGGGCATTCATGGTCACAATGGCCCCTTCGACCACCGGGATCTGCATCAGAGCAACAGTGGACTGCCCGGTCTGGGGTTCCACCATGACAATATCACCCGTGCGCAAAGGCCGTGAGCGGCGGACCCATGACATATCCTTGGGCTGGATCTGCCCTGTATGCGGCTCTCCCCCCTGCATGGCGTTGCGGCGGACCACGCTCCCTTCCAGCCAGCCGACCTGCCCCTTATTGCCATCAAGCACAATAGCCAGACGCCACTGGTCCAGCATGCCCGCAGGCGCACTGACCGTGCGCAGGGCGCGCACCCACTCCTCCTGTGTCAGAGGGATGGGGGTGGACAGGTGCGTGACCGGGCCATGCCAGCCACGGTGCTGGCGGTCATACGCCATAAGACCCTGCTGCAAAATGGTCTGGGCCGCACGCTGGAGAGGCAGGTCCAGACTGGTATGCACATCCAGCCCGCCCTGCATGGTCGTGTCCTGACCATATTTTTCCAGCAGTTCACGCCGCACTTCCTCGGCAAACCATTCCGAGCCGGGAGCAGGACCGGGGCGGGAAAAACTGGTGGTGACAAGGGCCTCGGCCTCAGCCAGCCGTGCATCGGCCTGTGTAATGGCCCCAATATCGGCCATGCGCTCCAGCACCCAGTTACGCCGGCCGCGTGCGGCATCGGGGAAACGGGCAGGGTTATAATTGGTGGGGGACTTGGGCAGGGCGGCCAGAAAAGCAGCCTCCGCATTATCAAGCTGGTCCAGAGGTTTGTTGAAATACGTCTGTGCCGCGGCGCCAATGCCGTAAGCACCGTTGCCCAGATAAATTTCGTTCAGATAGATTTCGAGAATTTTTTCCTTGGGCAGCACCTGCTCTATGCGCATGGCCAGAAATGCTTCCTTGGCCTTGCGTTTGAAAGAAACAGCATTGCTACCCAGCAGCATAACGCGAGCAACCTGCTGGGTAATGGTGGAAGCGCCAATGGGCCTGCGGCCCTTGCCACGCGTCAGGTCGGTCAGCCCCGCGCGGATAATGGCGGCAGGGTCCACACCCTTATGGGTCCAGAACTTCTGGTCCTCCGCGGCGATAAACGCGCTTTTTACCCGATCGGGAATGGCGTTGGAGGGTACAAACACCCGCCGCTCATCCGCCAGTTCGGCCACAAGCTGGTCATCTGCTGCGTATAGTCGACTCATGACCGGCGGCTGGTAAGAGCGCAGGCCATCCACCGTTGGCAGATCGGCCACAATACTCTGGTATTGCGACCACACCACCACAGCCCCACCGGCACTGCCCACAAGTAGCACGGCCGCAGCCGTGCCAAGCAGCATGCGCCACTGGCGGAAGCGGGGCCGGCTCAACAAAAAGGACCGTGCGTTGTCCCGGCCATGCCGGGGGGAGGAATCCGGGTCACCAGAAGGCGGAGTGCTTGTCATACCGGTCCTTTACCATTCCCATATCCTGTCGTCTCCTTACCATCGTCATTGTGTGCATAATCGTGGCGGAATTCCGACTTCTGTCCCAACATCTGCATGTCTGGCTAACCCAGCAGTTCGCCCAGAATACGGGCCGTATAGTCCACCACCGGCACAACACGCCCGTAATTGATGCGTGTTGGACCAATAACACCAATGGCCCCGACAATCCTGTTGGCCTCATTGCGGGCGGGGGCCATGACAACGGACATGCCCGTGGCCCCAAACAGCCCGCTTTCGGCCCCGATAAAAATACGCACACCCTCCGAACTTTCAACCAGCTCCAGCAGGCGCAGCATGGTCTCCTGCGCTTCCAGCCGGTCAAACAGGGTCTGTATGGCTACCAGACGTTCCTGCCCGTCCACATCGGCCAGCAGGCGCGACTGGCCACGCACGATCAACGTGCCACCACTCTCTCCGCGCTCCGTGTTCCAGATGGCCAGACCGCTCTCCACCACCTCGGCGGTCAGGCTGTTCAGGACCGTGCGGTTCTCACCCATTTCCGCCCCCACACGCTGGCGCAGGTCGGGCAGGGAGGCCCCCATGGCACGGGCATTCAGGTAATTGGCTGCCTCCACCAATGCAGACGGGGGAGTGCCGGATGGAATTTCGATCACCCGGTTTTCCACATGCCCATCCGCCCCAACCAGCACAACCAGCGCACGATGACCGCCCAGCGCCACGAATTCTATGTGCTTGATCCCACCTTCCCCTTTGGGGGCCACCACCAGCCCGGCGGCATCGGACATCCCGGCCAGTAGGAGGAGGCTTCGGTCAGCGTATCCTGCAAGGAGCGCCCGCGCGCTTCCAGCGAATGACCAATGACCTTCTGCTCATCCTCAGACAGCGCACCGAACTGGAGCAGCCCATCCACAAACAGGCGCAACCCTTTTTCGGTCGGCAGGCGGCCTGCCGATGTATGGGGGGAAAACAGAAGGCCCGCCTCGGTCAGGGACACCATGACATTGCGTATGGTCGCCGGAGAGAGCGGCTGCCCCAGCCTGCGTGAGAGGGTGCGCGAGCCCACCGGCTCGCCACTGGCCATGTATTCCTCCACAATCTCGCGCAGGATGTTCGCAGAGCGCCCATCCAGTTCGGGGGGTAGCATCGCTTGGGCTGGCAACAGGCCACGCTTCATGGCTATCAGGCTCCTTTGTGCGGTCTGATGCGTGATTATAATGGCTTATTGCCGGTTTTACTCCTGCCAAAAGCATTTTATGTGCAGGCACAACCCTTTGTCATTGTTTTGTCAGGAGCCGCCGCCATGCGTCCATCAGGCCGACAGGCCGGGCAGATGCGCCCCATTGTTATCGAGACCGGTTTTTCCCGCCATGCGGAAGGCTCAGCCTTATCCGCATTGGCAATACGGAGGTCCTGTGCACCGCCAGCGTGGAAAATCGCGTGCCCCCCTTCCTACGCGGCAAGGGGAGCGGGTGGGTTACGGCGGAATACGGTATGCTGCCCCGCGCCACCCATGCCCGTGGCAACCGCGAGGCCGCAAAAGGCAAACAGTCCGGCCGCACGCAGGAAATCCAGCGCCTGATCGGTCGCTCGCTCCGCGCCGTAACTGACCTGAAGGCCATGGGCGAGCTTTGCATTACACTGGATTGCGACGTGCTCAACGCCGATGGTGGCACGCGCTGCGCCTCCATTACCGGCGCATGGGTGGCGCTACGTCTGGCCCTTGGCAAGCTGGTGGCCAACCGTGTGCTCCCGCGCATGCCGCTGAGCGGGCAGGTTGCCGCTGTCTCCTGCGGGTTGACCAGTGCTGGAGCCGTGCTGGACCTTGATTATGCCGAAGACAGCACAGCACTGGCCGACACCAATTTTGTGCTCAGCGCCGACCACCGTATTGTGGAAATTCAGGCCACGGCAGAAGGAACCCCCTTTGCCGAGGACGCCTTTAACACCCTGTTCTCCCTTGCCCGCCAAGGTGCAGGGGAACTGTTTGCCGCCCAGTTGAACGCCATCCATACAGCAGAGCAACCCACAACATGACCCACCCCACCCTACACTCCGGCGACCGGCTGGTGCTTGCCACCCACAATGCGGGCAAGCTGGCCGAGTTCTCCACCCTTATGGCGGAATTTGGCATTACCGTGCTGTCCGCAGGGGAGCTGAACCTGCCCGAACCGGAGGAGACAGCCACAACTTTTGCTGGCAATGCCGCCATCAAGGCACTGGCGGCGGCCAAAGCGGCCAACCTGCCTGCACTGGCTGATGATTCAGGGCTGTGCGTTAGCGCCCTTGGGGGGGCTCCGGGCATTTACTCCGCCCGCTGGGCTGGCCCCAACAAGGATTTTGCTGCCGCCATGGCCCGTATTGAGGAAGGCATTGGTCAGGATGAGCGCGAGGCATGGTTTGTGTGCGTGCTCTGCCTTGCCTACCCCGATGGGCGGACCCTCAGCTTTGAAGGACGGATTGACGGGCAGATCGTCTGGCCACCCCGTGGCGACAACGGGCACGGTTACGACCCGATTTTTGCCCCCGAGAACGAAACCCGCAGCTTTGCCGAAATGACAGATGCGGAGAAAAACGCCATCAGCCACCGCGCACGGGCGTTTGCCGCCTTCCGAAAAGCCTGTCTGGACTAAAGGCACACCCCATAAAAAATAGCGCCCACAAAGGGGCGCTATTTTTGTGCATGGCAAAAAAGCTTTGCCAAACCGGGATGGCCCAAACCACCCCGGTTTTTTATGCTCAGTCTTCGGTGTTACGACGACGGATCGCCGCACCCAGAATATCACCGAGCGATGCGCCGCTGTCTGCGGAGCCGTATTCGTTGATAGCCTGCTTGTCTTCTTCCACTTCGCGGCCCTTAATCGTCAGGGCAACTTTGCGGGAGGTACGGTCAACGGACACAACCTTGGCGTCCACGCGTTCGCCAACAGCGAAGCGTTCGGGGCGCTGTTCGGCCTTGTCACGAGCCAGTTCCGCACGACGGATAAAGCCGCTCAGAACGTCGTCAACCTTCACTTCAATGCCGTTGGTCTGCACAGCGGTCACGATGCAGGTTACGATCGTGCCCTTCTGGATGCTGGCCAGAGCGTCAGCTGCCGGATCTTCCTGAAGCTGCTTGATGCCAAGGGAGATACGTTCTTTTTCCACGTCCACGTCCAGAACCTTGGCTTTTACAACCTGGCCCTTTTCGTAGTTCTTCATGGCTTCTTCGCCAGCTTCGTCCCAAGACAGGTCGGACATGTGAACCATGCCGTCGATGTCCGCAGACAAGCCGATGAACAGGCCGAATTCCGTAATGTTGCGGATTTCGCCTTCTACCGTGGAGCCAACCTTGTGCTCTTCGGCGAACTGTTCCCAAGGGTTGCGCTGAACCTGCTTGAGACCCAGAGAGATGCGGCGCTTGGAGCTGTCCACATCCAGAACCATCACGTCCACTTCCTGAGAGGTCGCAACGATTTTGCCGGGGTGGACGTTCTTTTTCGTCCAGGACATTTCGGAAACGTGCACCAGACCTTCAACGCCCGGTTCCAGCTCAACAAATGCGCCGTAATCGGTAATGTTGGTCACGCGGCCCGTAAAGCGAGCGCCCGGCGGGTACTTGAGTGCAACATTTTCCCACGGATCAGCTTCAAGCTGCTTCATGCCGAGGGAGATACGCTGCGTGTCGGGGTTGAAGCGGATCACCTGCACGCGTACCGGCTGACCGATCTGCAGTGCTTCGGAGGGGTGGTTGATGCGCTTCCATGCGATATCGGTCACATGCAGCAGGCCGTCAACGCCGCCCAGATCAACGAACGCACCGTAGTCGGTGATGTTCTTGACAACGCCGTCCAGGATCATGCCTTCGGTCAGGCCCTGAATCAGTTCGCTGCGCTGTTCTGCGCGTGTTTCTTCCAGAACGGCACGACGGGAGACAACAATGTTGCCACGTGCACGGTCCATCTTCAGGATCTGGAAGGGCTGGGGCACGCCCATCAGCGGGCCGACGTCACGCACGGGGCGGATGTCCACCTGGCTGCCGGGAAGGAACGCCATGGCGCCGCCCAGATCAACCGTAAAGCCACCCTTGACGCGGCCATAGATGGTGCCGTTGACGCGCTGGTTGGCTTCGAAAGCTTTTTCGAGGCTGGTCCATGCTTCTTCACGGCGTGCTTTTTCGCGGGAGAGAACGATGCTGCCGTCGCGGTCTTCGTAACGCTCGACGTACAGTTCGATCACATCGCCCGGCTGCACTTCGGGCTTGACACCCGGCGGTGCGAATTCACGCAGGGAGACGCGGCCTTCGCTCTTCAGGCCGACGTCAACAATTGCGTAGTCGTCCGTCAGGCGGACAACGCGACCGCGAACAACGGACCCGTCAAAGCCGGAATCGCGGCCGAGGGTCTCGTCAAGAAGGGTGGCAAAATCTTCGCCACGGAAGTGATCCGTGGTCTGGGTGGTGGCTGAAGCCATGTGGTACCGTAAATCCTGAGCCCGCCAGCAACACGCTTGCAGACTGTTCCTGCGCCCCGCAAACTGCGGCACGGCTTGCCTGACGGAACGGATGGGCACCAGCGCCCTCCGACCTGTTGGTCAGACCCGGGTGTTATCAAGAAAAACCCACCATCAGGGGCGGATTTCTGTTTGCACAGAGACCACCTGAACCCTGTTTGTCAACTCAAAGAGCAGTACAGGGCGCAAATGGGGGGCAAAAAATGCGCAACTGCACCCCAGCCCCCTTGGCCCGCCACCTGCGCTCAGGCGCGGGAGGCCACGAGTCGTTCACGCGCAAAGCGTAAGGCTTCGGCCAGAACAGCCTGCGCATCCAGCGTATCGGTCTCGATCACATGCGCGTCATCCGCTACGCACATGGGGGCGGAATCCCGGCTGGCGTCCGCCTTGTCACGCGCGCTCAGGGCTTCTTCCATATCACGCAGCAGCTTTGTGCGTCTGCTGCGGTGGCATCCCCCCCGTTTTGCAAAAAGCGCCGCAACGCCCGCGTTGCGGGGGATGCGTGATGAACAGCTTGACATCCGCATCGGGGAAAATGGCCGTGCCAATATCGCGCCCGTCCAGCACAGCGCCCTGCTCGGCGGCAAAACGGCGTTGTGTGTCCACCAAAGCCGCCCGCACCGCAGGCTGGGCCGCCACCTTGCTGGCCGCCAGAGCCACATCTGGCGTGCGCAGGTCCTTGCGCTGCATGTCCGCTGGGGTCAGGGCCTGAGCAAATTTTTCGGCAGGCTGGGCAGGGTCCTGCCCAGCGTCCAGCGCCAGCCGCCCGACTGCACGGTAGAGCAGCCCCGTGTCCAGATACGGCAGGCCCAGTGCTTCGGCCAGCCTGCGGGCCAGCGTGCCCTTGCCTGCCGCTGCCGGGCCATCCACAGCAATAACCGGTCCGCCCCGCATCACAGTGCAAACCCCGCGCCAAGGCTGTTCATCAACTGCAAATAACCGGGAAAGCTGGTGTCTATGAAGGCGGTATCATCAATCTCCACCGGGTTCTGGGCAACCAGCCCCAGCACGGATGCACTCATGGCCAGCCGGTGGTCCATGTGGGTCTGGACCACACCGCCGCCGGGAATGGCGTTGTCCGTGCCATAGACGACCAGATCATCCCCCTCGACCGCTGTTTTAACACCGTTATTTTCCAGCAAAGCCACGGTCGCGGCCAGCCGGTCGCTCTCCTTCACCCGCAGTTCCTCCACCCCGCAAAAGCGCGACACGCCAGAGGCATACGCCGCCGCCACGGCCAGAATGGGGTATTCATCAATCATGGATGGCGCGCGGTCTGCTGGCACGGTCACGCCCTTGAGGCTGGACGCACGCACATGCAGGTCCCCCACCAGTTCGCCCCCTTCGGTCCGGACGTTGGTGACCTCAAGCTGTGCCCCCATTTCCTGCAAGGTGATGAACAGCCCTGTGCGCAGGGGGTTCAGCCCTACGGTAGAAATTACAATATCCGCACCGGGCACCAGCAGGGCCGCCACAATGGGGAAGGCGGCGGAGGACGGGTCCCCCGGCACCACCACATCGCGCGCAACCAGGTCGGGGCGGCCTTGCAGCACAATAACCCGCCCCCCCTGTGGGGTTTCCTGCACCTTAACGTGCGCGCCAAAATGGCGGAGCATGTTTTCGGTATGGTCACGGGTTGCCACGGGCTCTTCCACCCGAGTCTGCCCCTGTGCGTTCAACCCGGCCAGCAATACGGCGGATTTGACCTGCGCCGAGGCCACGGGCAGGCGGTAGTCCAGCGGTCTGGGCTCGGCCAGCCCTGCAATGGCCATGGGCAGGCGCCCACCCTCACGCGCCATAAATGTGGCCCCTGTGCCTGCCAGCGGTCCATAACGCGCTTCATGGGTCTGCGGCGCAGGCTGGCGTCCCCCGTCATGACCGACACCATGCCGTGGCTGGCCAGAATGCCAGACAACAGGCGTGCCGCCGTGCCGGAGTTGCCCATATCCAGCACATCTGCTGGTTCACGCAGCTTGCCAATGCCCAGCCCGCTCACGCGCCAGTCCCCCGGCGCATTCTGCGTAACATCGGCCCCCAGGGCGCGCATGGCCGCTGCGGTGCGCAGCACGTCCTCGCCCTCCAAAAGCCCGGTGATATGTGTTTCCCCCCGCGCGAGGGAGGCAAACATGAGCGCACGGTGGCTGATGGATTTGTCACCCGGCACACGGATGGAACCGGAAAGAGGAGCCTGCGCGCGCGTGACCCGCAGCGGACGGGCGGAGGGGGAGGATGCGTGTGTCATGCCCTTTTCATTCCGGCGGGATGGCCCGCAAGTCAATCCGGGTTGGGGTAGAAAAAGAGAGGGGGCGGGGCAGAAAATGCACCCCAAAGCAAACTCCGGGTTTGACAGGACCCGAAACACAGTGGCATTGGGCATCGCCTTAACAGTCTGGTTCGAGTCCCGCTTCAGCGTTGCGTTGCTGTTCGGGGTTCGTTCGTGTTCCGGGGCGTTGGCCCCAATATCTGCTCAGGATTGACAGGTAGCAAGATGTCCCAGCCCGATCTCGGCACCAAACGCGTCTGCGTGTCCTGTGGTGCCCGTTTTTATGACCTGAACCGCGCACCCGCCATTTGCCCAAAATGCGGAACGGAACAGCCTGCTCTGGTGCCGCGCCTGCGCCGCAACTCTGACAGCCTGTCCCCCCGTTCCGGCGAGTGCTGCCCCCATCAAGAAAACCGATGAAGACATCGATATCGATACCGATGACGATACGGACGATGATGATGTGATGGAAGACACCGCTGATCTGGATGATGACGACGACGACATCAGCTCAGACATCGATGTCAGCACGGATTCGGAAGACCACGAATCCTGATCCCTTCGGGGGTGCTGGCCACCATCGTGTCAGACGACTAAAAAAACCCCCGCGGGCCTGCCTGCGGGGGTTTTTTTATATCTGAATTACGCGTCTGGTGCGCCCGCAGCGTTCAGGCGCTGGCGGGGCGGCGCTCTATTTCCACACCTACGGCCTCGATTTCCTCAAACACATCCAGTTTTTCTATGCGCACGCGCACAACCCGCACGCGGTCATCGGCCAGAACGCCCGAGGCAATGCGCTCGGCCAACGTTTCCACCAGCCGCACATGCCCCTCGCGCACAATACGATGCACAAGCTGGACAACCCGCTCGTACGAGACGGTACGGCTCAGGTCATCCGGCCCGACCTCAAGGTCCGTACGGTCATCCACACCAAAATGGACCGAAACCCGGATGCGCTGGGTAACACCCTGCTCATGGGGGAACACGCCAATATGGGCGTCGAGCACCATATTCTTCAAAAACAGGCAACGCAGCGGCGGCTGGTCCGCCCATGGAGCAAAAACGGCCATTCTTTTATTCTTCCACGGCATGTCCGGCCAATGGGGCCGGAGACCATTGCAGATGCTGCCCACCATCGAGCGCCAGCATCTGCCCGGTAACGGAGGGCAGGGCCAAAAGGGCAAGGGCTGCGCGGGCGACTTCCTCAGGGGTTGTGCCATGCGCCAGCGGTACGGAAGCGCACTGGCGCGCAAACTGCTCCTGTGTCTGCCGGGGGCTGGGCAGGGCAGGGCCGGGGCCAATGGCGTTAACCCTGATCCCCTTGGGGGCAAGAGCCAGCGCCATGCTCTGCGTAAGCGTCCACAATGCCGTTTTGGATACGGTATAGCTGACAAAATGGGGGGTGAGTGACCACACCCGCTCGTCCAGCATGTTCAGCACCATACCCTGCGCCCCCTGCGGCAGCCCTTTGGCAAAGGCCTGCATCAGCACAAAGGGCGCACGCAGGTTGGGCTTCATGTGCATCATCCAGCTCTCGAGCGAGGCATCGTCCCACTCATCACGCTCAAAAGTGGAGGCATTGTTGACCAGAACGCCCAAAGGACCGCCAAGAGCCTGTGTGGCCTGCCCATACAGGGCCTGCACCTGCTCCTCACGCATCAGGTCGGCCTGAAGCACACATGCCGAGCGCCCCAGCGCGCGCACTGCATGTGCTGTCTCTTCCGCCTCGGCCCTGTTGCTGCGGTAATGGATGGCCACGTCAAACCCGGCCTGCGCAAGAGCCAGCACTATGGCGCGGCCAAGGCGTGCGCCACCTCCGCTCACCAGAGCGCGGCGCGGTATGGCCGGGCTGATCGGCAGCATGTCCACGGGCATGATGGTGTTTTCCTCGATCTGTTTGCGTGGGTTGTCAGGCAGGGCGGCGTGCGCCAAGGGCTGCGGCCAGTGTGCCGTCATCAAGCACATCCAGTGCGCCACCCATGGGCACACCCTGCGCCACACGGCTGATGGTCAGACCCTCGTAAGTTTCCAGCCGGTCCATAAGCCAGTGCATGGTGCTTGCCCCCTCCACCGTGGCCCCGAGCGCCAGAATAACCTCGCGCACGCTCCCTTCATGCAGGCGGGTCAGCAGGGCAGAAACATTCAGGTCTTCCGGCCCGACCCCGGCCAGCGGGGACAACGTACCCCCCAGAACCTGATAAACACCCCTGTGGACCCCGGCACGCTCAAGCGCCCACAGGTCCCCCACCGTTTCCACCACACAGACCAGCCCCTTGTCCCGCAGCGGATCAGAGCAGATGTGGCATGGGTCGGACGTGTCCAGATTCCCGCATGACGAGCAGGTGCGTATGGCTTCCCCCGCCCGTTCCATGGCCCGCGCCAGTGGGGCCAGCCGTGTATGGGGCTCGCGCAGTAGGTACAACGCCACCCGCCGGGCCGAGCGCGGGCCAAAACCCGGCAGACGCCCCAGCAGGCGGATAAGCTGCTCTATTTCCTGACCACCCATGCCCGCCTGCTTTCCCCCACACTTTTAAGGTCGGTTGCGCCTGTGCCTTAGAAGGGCAGCTTCATGCCTGCGGGCAGGTTAAGCCCGCCTGTGACCTTCTGCATTTCCTCGGCGGCTTTTTCGTCCAGCTTCTTGCGCGCATCCGCACAGGCCGCCACGATCAGGTCCTGCAACATTTCCATTTCGCTCGGGTCCGCCAGCTTGGGGTCGATGGTAATGGAGCGCATGTCCCCCTTGCCGCTCAGCACAACGCTGACCATGCCCGCACCGGCAGAGCCATCAATGCTCATGGCTTCCAGTGTGCTCTGCATGGCTTCCATCTTGGACTGCATCTGTGTGGCCTGCTTCATCAGTGAGGCAAGGTTCTTCATGGTCATCCCCTTAGCTTGTCTATCGGCCGCATGGTGCGGCATGGCGCACCCCTGTGGCGCATCATTCGGTCCCTAATCTGGCCCAGAACGCACTGTTTTGCCAGCCCGGCCCGCTCACTTCAGTCCTGCGAGGCACCGGGGTCGAACGGCCGTTCATCCTCATCCAGCGGTTCGGCATCAAGGGGGGCAAACAGCAGCTCCGGCGGTTCCTCGGGCGGCAGGCCGTAATCATCCAGTCCATGATCACTGACCTCACCCATCTGAGCATCGGGGAAGGCTTTCAAAATCGCACGGACCAGCGGATGGGCCTCTGCCTCGCGCTGCCGGAACTGGATCACCTCAGCACCTTGGGCGTCCAGCGTGGGTTCGCCTTCCTCGGGGCTGGTTTCAATCACCCAGCCCATGCCTGTTGCGCGGTCAAGCACACGGCGAAGCTGCTGCACAATATCGCCCGGCACCCCGCGCTCAAACCGCAGGACAATCCGCCCTTGAGAAAAAGAGACCAGATGCGCCGCATGCCGGAGCTGACCATGCAGAATGGCCTCGCGCTGATCCCTGACCAGTGCCACGGCCTCCCGCCAGGTACGCGGGAGCGGAGGTGCCGCAGGCTCCTCCTGTACCGGCACAAGCGGGGCATGAGGGGGCTCGGGTACTGGCTGGGCCACGGCCAAACCACCGGAGCTGACCATACGCAGGCGTGGTGGCTCCTGCACAACACCCCCCTGCGGCGCGGCGCCACCCCCGAATGCGCTGCCAGATAATCCGCCCTGTAGGGCCGTGGGCGCACCGGCCTCTCCCACACCGGGTGCCACACCCCCGACTGGTGCACTCATCCCACTGGTCTGAAGTGGTGCAGATGCGGGCATACCGCCACGCATGCCACCGCCATCTGGCGTGGTCGTCAGGCGCTTGAGCAGATCCTCGGGCGAGGGCAGGTCGGCCACATAGCACAGGCGGATCAGCACCATGTCTGCTGCGGCACGCCGGTCCGGTGCACTTTCCACCTCCCGCACACCCTTGACCAGCATCTGCCATGCCCGCATGAGCACGGGCACGGTAAACGTGCTGGCCATATGCGCGCCACGCACCCGCTCGGCCTCGGGCATGTCTGCCGAGTCCCCCAACGCGGGCACAGCCCGCAGGCGGGAGACAACATGCACAAGCTCCAGCATGTCCCCCAGCACAAGCCCCGGGTCCGCCCCGCGCGCATAGGCTGCATCCAGCAGCGCAAGGGCCTGCTCTGGTCTGCCGGTCAGCACCGCGTCAAGCAGGTCAAACACCACCTCGCGGTCGGCCAGACCCAGCATGTCGCTGACAATAGACGCACCAATCACCCCGCCCTCATCCGTCTGCCCAGCCCCTTGGGCAATGGCCTGATCGAGGAGGGAAAGCCCATCGCGCACCGAACCATCGGCTGCACGGGCAACAAGGGCCAGTGCGTCATCAGACAGCCGGACCTGTTCTTTTTGTGCAATACGGGCGAACAGACCGACCAGATCGGCCTGTGGCACCCTACGCAGGTCAAAGCGCTGGCAGCGCGAAAGCACGGTAACAGGGACCTTGCGCAGCTCGGTCGTGGCAAAAATGAAGGTTACCTGCGCTGGCGGCTCTTCAAGCGTTTTGAGCAGGGCGTTAAAGGCATTGCGTGAGAGCATATGCACTTCGTCGATGATAAAGACCTTCATCCTCCCTGCATGGGGCGGAAGCGCGTGGCCTCTATGATCTCACGCACATCATCCACCCCCGTGCGGGAGGCGGCGTCCATTTCCAGCACATCGGGGTGGCGGTCATTCAGAATGGCAATGCAGTTGGGGCACACGCCGCAGGGGTCAGCCGTAGGCCCACCCTGACCGTCCGGCCCGGTGCAGTTGAGCGCACGGGCAATAATACGCGCGGTCGTGGTTTTACCCACCCCGCGTACCCCGGTCAGCATAAAGGCATGCGCCACACGCCCCAGCGCAAACGCATTGCGCAAGGTGCGGACCATGGCCTCCTGGCCGATCAGATCTTCAAATGTTGTGGGGCGGTATTTGCGCGCAAGCACCCGGTAGGGCGCGGTGGCAGCGTCAGGCACTGGAGGCTGAGGGGCAGCAGGAACGGGAGGTTCAGCCTCGCCAAACAGGCCGGGGCCTTCTGGTTCCGGACTGGGAAGCCCCTCATCGTGAGGGAACTGCTCGTCAGTCGTGTCGCTCATGTCTTGCCCGAAGAATGTAAGGTCACGCCCTGCATGGCCGGGATAACCGGCACAAGATGGTCTGATCCACACGGGCGGGAAATCAGGGTGGAAAGCCGAACAATGACCCGGACGAAACTCACCATGGCTGCTTCCTTCCGGACCTGACCGGTTTAGCAAGGTGTCCGTCCACCGCCGACTTTCCGAGGCCACACCTAGCACCAAACCCAAGGCCATGCCAAGCCTTGAGGCAGCTTTTCGGGGTTGTTTCTTTACCTCTCCAACACAGACAGGCTAGAAAACAGGGAATTGGTGCGCCCATCGCAGACTTCAGGAGAATTGTGCCCGTGTCCGGTTTCCGTTTGTATCATGCCGCTATGGCATCTGCTCTTGTGGCGGGTGGCCTGATCCTGAGCCCCATTGCTCGCGCTGATGACGAAACAGCCCCCCGCAGCAACGTCAACAACATTCAGTTGCAAAAGGAACTCGCCGTTCTGCACCTCAAACCCGATGCGGCAGGCCCTGCGTGCATAGACGCGCTTAAGGAGTTGCACAAAACGCAGGACCTCTTGCAAAAAGATGAGGAAAATACGCACAATCAGGACCTGACCGTTGCTGAGGACGTGCTTGAATCCGACTTTGAAAACTCGATTGAGGCCTGCGCCCCCGACGTGGAAAAAATGTGTGAATCCCACAACCCGTCCCCCGAACTGCGCGCAGCCTGCGAAAAAATAGACAGCCTGCCCTCCAAGGACACACAGGCAGCCGACTAACTCACCCTACCCAAACAGGCTCCAAGCACTATGCCACAGCCCCCCACCCGCACATCTGGCGCAGCACGCGTGCCCTGCCCCGCCGGAGCCTACGGGTGGCGGCCGTTGCTGCTGTGTGCGGTGCTCTTCTTTGTCATCGGGTTTGTCACATGGCTGAACGGGCCGCTCATTTCCTTCGTGCGGGTTGCATTTGACCTGAGTGACCTTGCAGCTTTTATGGTGCCGCTTGTTTTTTACTGTTCCTACTTTGCATTTTCCATTCCCGCGAGCCTGAGCGTTAACCGCACGGGCTTTCGGCACGGACTGGTCTGCGCACTTCTGGTCATGGCCTGCGGCATGGTGGTTGCAGGCCAGTGCCTGCATGCAGGCTCCTACCCCGGCGCGCTAAGCGGCTTTGTGCTCCTTGGTGCAGGACTTGCCCTGTTGCAGGTTGCCATAAATCCCTATGTCAGCTTTTTAGGCCCCAGCAGCCATAGCGCACAACGCATTGCCATTATGGGCATATGCAACAAACTGGGCGGCATTGCCGCCCCCATAGCACTGGCCACACTGGCCATGCGCCACATTACCGACCTATCCACAACGCTACAGAATGGTATAGGTGCACAGAAACAACAGGCCATACAAAAGGATTTTCTGAACGCAGTTTACTGGCCCTATATGGGCATGGCGTTTTTACTGGCACTGACCGCACTCTGGACAGCCCGATCCGGCCTACCTGAAATACAGACTGACCTTTGCAATAATAATGACAGGCCGGAAAATTTTATCAAAACTCTCTACTCGTCCCTGACACCAAGAACCCTGCTGGGTGCGGGGGCTATGTTTTTTTATGTTGGCGTAGAAGTGCTTTGCGGCGATGCCATAGGCACATATGCACAGGGTTTTGGAATACCCCTTGACCAAACAAAGTTTTTTACATCCCTAACATTATTGTTCATGCTCTGCGGCTATGTCTGTGGCCTGCTCCTGTCTCCCCGTGTTATTCCGCAGGAACGTTACCTTGTCCTGTCCTGCCTATGCGGGGGACTGCTCAGTCTGGGAGCATGGGTTACGCAGGGGTACACGTCGGTTCTATGCGCAGCACTCCTTGGTTTTGCAAACTCCATGATTTTTCCATCCCTGTTCCCTCTGGCCCTCAAAGGAGCAGGTCGGCACACGGCTCAGGTTTCGGCTTTTCTGGTCATGGCTTACTGTGGGGGTGGCATTGTACCACAGTTTTTTGTTATTCTGAAAAATATCATGGGTTTTCAGGCATCATTCTCATGCCTTGCACTTTTATCCTATGGTCTGATTGTCATGTACACACTCACCTTCAGCCATACTGATTTTGATAAAAAACATGATTAAACAGAAAGATATCTGAACCATGACTGACCTCAGCGGCCACCTCGTCCTGCCCGACCGCGTTATGCCGGGCCGCATCACCTTTACCGACCAAATACACACACTGACACCCGACAGCACCGCCATTCCCGATCGATACATTCTGCCCGGTTTTATTGACTGCCACGTGCATGGCGGCAATGGAGCCGACACAATGGATGGCGTGCAGGCCATTCATACCCTTGCCCTGTTCCACGCCCGACACGGCACAACCACCATTCTACCCACCACCATTACCAGCCCCTGGCCTGATGTCATGAATGCCCTTTCTGCCATAAGCGAGGTCATCCAAACGCCTATCCCCCAAGGGCCTGCCGTGCATGGGGCACATCTGGAGGGGCCATTTGTCAGCCCGCACAAGCTTGGAGCACAGCCGCCTTACGCCATAGCGCCAACGCCTGAGCGCGTGGCAGAAGTGCTAACCACTGGCTGCGTACGCGTTGTAACACTCGCCCCCGAACTCCCCCATGCCCATGACGCCATGCAGCGCTTTGCGCAGGCCGGAGTGCGGGTCAGCCTTGGGCACACTCAGGCAGGTTATGAGCAGACGGAACAGGCCATCTGCCAGATATGCAATGCCGGCGGCACGCCGGGGGCGACCCATTTGTTCAATGCCATGGCCGGAATAGAAAGCCGCAAACCCGGCCCCGCTACCGCCCTGATGTGTAGCGACGCTTACGCAGAGCTGATTTTTGATACCCACCACGTCCACCCCGCCACATTCCGGCTGGCTCAGCGCGTCATGCCCGAACGGCTGCTGTTTGTAACCGACGCCATGCGCGCAGCGGGGCTACCAGACGGCCCAAGCCAATTGGGGGGGCAGAATGTTATTGTGGAACATGGCGCCGTACGCCTGTCCGGTGGCACTCTGGCGGGGAGCGTACTCACCCTTGATGCCGCCTTGCGCAATGCCGTGCAGGCAGGCCTGCCCTTGCATCAAGCAGCGGTCCTGCTCACGCGCAACCCGGCGCAGTACCTGAACCTGCATGACCGGGGTAGCCTGCACACAGGCAAACGGGCGGACCTTGTTGTGATGGATCGCGCACTGAACGTACTGGAAGTCTGGGTAGCAGGCCAGCGGGTAGCCTGAACAGCGCACAAACCGGCAGGCGGGCAACACGCCCGCCTGCACGGCTCAAACCCTTTACGACTCGGGCAGGCGCAAGATCAGGGCCACGCCCTTGCGGCTGCCCAGAACAGCCGCTTTTTCCTTAACACTCAGGCGGCGCTCTACCTCAGACAGGGTTGACGCCTCTTCCAGCTTGACCAGACCCACAAGCTGGTCTGCGTTAATGGGGTCCCCGGCATGGCGCTCTGCTGGCAGCATGGCAAGGTGCGCCTGACACAACACCGGATCAGCCCGCAGAGCGCGCAGGGCGTCATCAGGCAGGGTCGGTGTCTGGTCCTGTGCTTCTGACTGCTCCAGCTTGAGCAGAACATCTGGCTCTTCCGTTTCCTCCGGCACCAGTAAAAGGCCAGACCGCCTGAAGCCCAGACCAACACTCCGGCTGCTGGTAAAGGCCACAAGGGGGATGGAAAAAACCAGCCCGAGCAGCACCGGCGTCATCCAGAAAAACAGGGAGGGAGAGACAACCCATGCCCCAGCCCCCAGCACAAGACCGAACAGGGTAAAGCGCGCATACTGGCGCGCCACCTCCATAAAGGGGATACCGCCATCATCACGCCGCTGCGTGTTCCAGCCTGAGTCATGCCCGCTGAGAATGGAAATAACCCCTGACGTCTGAATCAGCATGGCAATAGGGGCGATCAGCCCGCCTATCAGTGTTTCCACCAGAACGGACAGGGCCGCGCGGATGGGGCCGCCCGCGCCACGCCGCATCTGCGGGTCCAGCAAAAGAGCAATATAGGCCAGCAGTTTGGGGGCCAGCAGCACAACCATGGTGCCAATAAACACGTATTTGGCCTGCACCGGGTCCACATGTGGCCAGTGGGGGTAGAGGAGTTTTGTATCACCAAAATATTCAGGCCGCTGGAAATGTGCCTGAAGCGAGATCAGAATCCCCGTCAGCAAAAACACCAGCCACAGGGGCGAGGTCACATAAGCCCCGATCCCCACGACCATGTGCATCCGGCTGACCCAATGCAGCCCTTTGGTGGGCAGCACCTTGACGTGTTGCAGGTTGCCCTGGCACCAGCGCCGATCGCGGATGGCAACGTCTGTCAGCGATGGCGGACTTTCCTCATACGATCCGTCCAGTGCCGGGATCATGTGAATAGCCCAGCCCCCACGGCGCATGAGTGCTGCCTCTACAAAGTCATGGCTGAGAATATGCCCGCCAAATGGTGGCTTGCCCGGCACATGGGGCAACCCGGCCTGACTGGCAAAAGCACGGGTACGGATAATGGCATTGTGGCCCCAGTAGTTGCCCTCCGCGCCATGCCACCATGCAATGCCATAGGCGATAATGGGGCCATACACGCGACCCGCAAACTGCTGCAACCGGGCAAACAGGGTGGTGCCACCCACAATAACCGGCAGGGTCTGGATCAGCCCCACACCGGGGTTGCGCTCCATGGCATCGGCCATGCGCACCAGCGTTTGACCGGACATGACGGAATCCGCATCCAGCGTAACCATGTGGTCATAGGCACCGCCAAAGCGGCGTACCCACTCACCCACATTACCTGCCTTGCGCTCCACATTGTTGTGCCTGCGGCGATAAAAAATACGCCCCTGCCCCCCAACCTGTTCACGCAAGGCCAGAAAGGCAGCCTCCTCCTTGACCCACACATCGGGGTTTGTCGTGTCGGAGAGAATAAACAGGTCAAAACTGTCCAGCCGCCCAGTTTCCTCCAGACTGCTGTAAATAGCGCGTAACCCGGCCATAACCCGGTGTGGGGGTTCGTTATAGGTTGGCAGCAGCAGGGCTGTTCTGCGCGTCAGCTCAGGCAGGGGCCCGGTACGGCGAATGCCCAGACCAAGGCCACCATGCGCCACCAAAGAGCAGAAACCTGCAACCGAGGAGGTGAAGGCGAGCGCAATCCACATAAACAGTGCAATGAACAGCACCAGCATGATGATGCCCAGAGCAGACACGCCTGCCTCGTCCATGACCATATGTGTACGCCATGCACCATAGGCTGTCAGGGCCAGCGCGGACCCGATGACGGAGAGACGGCGGAGCACAATGCTGGAGGGCGATGTGGCTGGTGTGCGCCCACGCCCTTCCATGTTGGCAGGTGCCTGCAGGTTCTGGACCGGCATGTCCAGCCGCGCTTCAGGCGGCATGGCCTCAAATGGCAGGGCAGGGGCGTCCTTGCTCGATTCAGGCATGCTCAGGGCGTCCACCGATACAGCCACTGTTCGGAAATGGGACCGG
Source organism: Acetobacter okinawensis JCM 25146 (assembly GCF_000613865.1). GTDB lineage: Bacteria > Pseudomonadota > Alphaproteobacteria > Acetobacterales > Acetobacteraceae > Acetobacter > Acetobacter okinawensis. The sequence goes on along the minus strand of NZ_BAJU01000014.1, from coordinate 31,619 downwards.
AATCCGTTTCCAGTACGGCGCTGAGGTCGGCGACCTTGGAGTCCCCGGGCACAAATTCAAAAGTCGTGCGAATGCCGTTGATGGCCGGATTGGGCTCAACCACCACATTCTGGATTTTGCCCGCAGATGTCTTGGGCGTGACGTGGAAGTGGGTGTCCTTGGGCAGGTGCTCAAAAGGTGTGCCCATAAAATCTATGGCAAAAAAGCGCGCATCGTTGTTATCCACCACCGAGCCAACACGGGTCGCACCAATGCGGGCCAACGGCGTGGGGAAAGGCGCATCCCACCCCCAGTACATACGGTAGGTAAAGTGGTATTCCTGCCCCGCGCGCAGCGGTTCTTTGGGCCGCCAGAAGGACACGATATTATCGTTCACCTCATTGGGAGTGGGAATTTCCACCAGATCGACCCAGCCTGCCCCCCAATCCCCGATCGGTTCAATCCACAGGGAGGGACGTTTTTCGTAATGCAGGGCCAGATCTTCATAGTCGTGAAACGCGCGCCTGCGCTGCATCAAGCCGAATCGCGCGGAGATACATCGGAAAAGGTTGAGAACTGAAGGTCCAGCGGATTACGCAGCGGGCGGTATATCTGCTGGTCCGCACCGGTCCACATTTGCAGGGCTTCACTGTCATGCGCAGCGGGGCGCCAGTCATCCACGTGGTTATGGTCGTTCACGTCAAAATAAAACATGCCGGTCAGCGGCGCGATGCCGGACTGTTCGATTTTGGTGCGTGGGAACAGAGTTGTCTGCACGTCAAATACGGTGTTGTCGCCCGGGCGGATGGTAAAGCGGAACGCACCAGTTACTGCGGGGCTGTCCAGCAGGGCATGCACAACAACGGACTGCACACCCGGCTGGGGTTTTTCCAGCCAGAACGCGCGGAAGAGGGCAAACTCCTCTCCCTTGGGGTCGCCTGTCCCATTGGCAAACCCACGGGCGGATAACCCGTAGTCCTGCCCCTTGGCCACGGCACGGAAGTAGGATGCCCCCAAAAAGACGCAGAACTCCTCCATCACACCGGGGGTGTTAATGGCCGTACGCAGGCGGACCCCGGCAAACCCGAGGTCTTCGGAAACCCGCAGTGCGGGGTCCTCATAGGTAAACAGGTCGGGGGAGTACGGGACAGCACCGGACTGCCCGTCCTTGACCTCATAAATTTCTATCCGGGGACGATAGAGAAAACCACGGGGGAAAAATTCCACGTCAAACGCAAGGCTGTCACCAGCCCACAGGGCGCGGTCAGGCCGGTAGGCAATGCCACGGTACTGGTCAAACGTCAGGTTATCCAGCGCCTTTGGCAGGGTCTGCCCCGGCGGGTGGTATTCCGCATTGGCCAGCCTGCGAGCAATCTGGATTACGGTGCTGTCATCAAACTTGCCTGTGGCGCCACTGAGCCCTTCCGCACGGGCACGGGGGACGACTCCGCCAACAAGCGATGCCAAGGTCACGCCTGCCCCGGCCCGAATGACCCCACGCCGCTTTACGTTTGATGACACTTTAATCTCCCGCTTTTGCCAAAATACTCTGGCGCGATTGTACTCACGCCATGCAGTTTGTCACTCAGATAAGGTTTTTTGGAGGCATTCGCCCACAGGGGCAAGCAGGGCTTCCATCTGCTCCATGCCGGAGCGGGTCGCATGTGCCGCATCCTGCTCGATCTGGCGATAAAGCGCCAGAACGGTTTTGCCCGTCTCGGTCAGGAAGGCACCACCCCCACCACCGGGCCGGGTCATGACCAGAGGCTCCACAAACAGCTGGTTCAGATTATCCACCAGCAGCCAGGTACGCCGGTAAGACATGCCCATGGCCCGACCCGCGGCAGAAATGGACCCGGTCTCGGCCAACTGCTCCAGCAGGCGGACCTTGCCATGCCCCAATGCGGCACGTCCATCGGCATCAACCCGCAATGGTCAGTCTCAGTCGCCCTGTCATGATCTCTGCTTTTCAGTCATAAGTGGCAGCGTGCAACACCACGCATAAACAGCGGAACCTTGGTATGAACACTTCGCGCGCAGATACCATCTGGCGTTTGATGACGCCAGATGATCTTGACCACGTTACAGCACTGGCCGCTACAGTGCACCCCGACTACCCCGAAGATACAGCTATTTTTGCTGAGCGCCTGCGCCTTGCACCAGATGGCTGCCTGAGCCTGACAGATGCGAGAACCCTGTGCGGCTACCTGATAAGCCACCCATGGCGAGGTCTGCTGTCCCCCCCACTCAACACCCTGCTGGGCGCACTGCCAGCACCAGCGGAGCGGTGGTACATCCATGATCTGGCACTTGCCCCCCACGCGCGCGGGCAAGGTTACGCACAAATGGCTATTGCCAAAGCTGAAGACGCAGCCCGCGCCCATGGTCTGGGCACACTGACCCTGACATCCACCCGCCATGCCCTGCAATTCTGGGCACGACAGGGATTTACAGTAGAGGAAACCAGCGTGGAGGAGCAGGCCATTCTGGCCTCATACGACCCGGAGGCCTGCCTGCTCTCCCGCCGGGTTGACTAGTCAGTCCTCGGCGTCGTGTTCGGGGGCGACCATCATGGCTTCCGCCACAACACCTGCGTGTTCGCGCACCTTGCGCTCAATATCCGCCGCCATTTCGGGGTGATCACGCAGGAACTGCTTGGCGTTCTCACGCCCCTGACCAATGCGCTGGCTGTCGTAGGAGAACCATGCCCCCGATTTTTCCACCACACTGGCCTTAACACCAAGGTCGATCAGCTCCCCAACCTTGCTGATGCCCTCGCCGTACATGATGTCGAACTCGACCTGACGGAAGGGCGGAGCCATCTTGTTTTTAACAACCTTGACGCGGGTCTGGTTACCCGTGACTTCGTCCTTGTCCTTGATCGAGCCGATCCGGCGGATGTCCAGACGGACAGAAGAATAGAACTTGAGCGCGTTCCCGCCCGTTGTGGTCTCCGGGTTGCCGAACATCACACCGATTTTAAGGCGAATCTGGTTCAAGAAGATCATCAGCGTGTTCGAGCGCGCAACTGTGCCAGTCAACTTGCGCAGGGCCTGGCTCATCAACCGGGCATGCAGGCCCACATGGCTGTCGCCCATGTCGCCCTCAAGCTCGGCACGGGGAACAAGGGCTGCCACACTGTCCACCACCAGCACATCAATCGCACCTGAGCGCACCAGCGTGTCGGCAATTTCAAGCGCCTGTTCACCCGCATCGGGCTGGCTGATCAGCAGGTTGTCCACATCCACGCCCAGCTTTTTGGCGTAGCCGGGGTCCAGCGCATGCTCGGCATCAATAAACGCGCAGGTGCCGCCGCGCTTTTGCGCCTCGGCAATGGCATGCAGGGCCAGTGTGGTTTTGCCCGAGCTTTCCGGCCCGTATATTTCCACCACGCGGCCACGTGGCAGGCCACCTATGCCCAGAGCAATATCCAGCCCGAGCGAGCCGGTGGAGATGACGTCTGCCTGTTCCTTGGGCCGCTGGCCCAGCCGCATGACCGACCCCTTGCCAAAAGCCCGCTCAATCTGCCCAAGCGCACCCTCAAGTGCTTTTGCCTTATCCATTCTCTACCATTCCCTCAGCATGTGGGCCGAAACACCCCGGCCAGAACCCCGCAGCTCCACGGCATAAAACCTGTTGGTTCAGGTTTAAAACCCCTGCCACAAACACTTTTGCTTCGCAACGCACAGCCACGGAAGCTCTGCTCCAGCACAAACCCCGTTAAGAATTTGGACCTGTTTTGTTCTATTATAGAACAAAATAAAAACATAACAAGGTAGCAGCCCAGCGCCACAACACCCTGTTATGTTTTTTTAGGCCCCGTAACTAATGGGCCGTTGGCTTGTAACCGACGGCCAGCCCGGCCCCCCTTGGGTCTGTCCAGCCAAAGCACCGGCCACCACCGGAGGAAATCCCGCCCGGGCAGGACACAAAGTTGGCCCGGCCATGACCATTGGTCACCTGTGGCCGCACACCCGCCAAGGCCGCACGCATGGCAATAGCTGCCGTATCTGCCGCAACATTCTGCCCCGACGCAACTGCCGCTGCACGGAACTCATCCTTGCCCTGATGGGCAATCCCCGCCGCCAGCAGAGGCTGTGGCCTTTGCGCGGGAGACGCCCCCAGCACAATTCCGGTCGAACCGGCAATACGCCCGGTGCCAAACAGGTTGTTCATGCTCAGTGCGCAAGCCACTGTCTGGCCCTGACGGTCCGTAACAACAAAGGATGTGGAGGCGGGCAATGCTGGCAGCGCCCCCCCAGCGGGCAGACTCCCCGAGTTCAGCAACGCCTGTGCGTCAGCCACACTACCACCCCGGCTGCTCTGGCGCGCACGCCATGCGGCCACCGCAGGTTCCCCACCATGGCCCCCTGCCAGATAGGACGCCGCCATACCCAGCCCACCATCGGCCGGCGGCGGCAGAAAACTGATATCCACCCCATTGGCATGCACTGTAAGCGGGGGTTCGGCCACGGGTACATCGCTGCGCAGGTCGGTCGTGCTCAACCCACCCCCAGCGGCCTGAGCCCCTTCCACAAAGGTCTGGGCCAGCGCACCGGTGTACAGATCACCCACACCTGCACTGCGCAGGCGCTCCAGCGCACCAGCCAAGCGGGTCTGCACCAGCACGTCATCCGCCACCAGAACGTGCCCTGTATCGTTACCAAATATTGCCCGTATCTTGTCATCCGCCAGAAGGGAGGACTGGACCGCCGCCAGATCCGCCGCCAGCAACCCGCTGATAGGCACCCCGTGCGAAGCCATGTTGCGCGCAGGCACAACAAGCTCGGCAAAGTCCACACTGCCATAGCGCATCTGCATCAGAAAAAGGCCACGGGCGAGCAACGGCACGGATGCGGGCCTGTCGGCCTTGGCATCTGACTGGCTGCCGCCTTTGGGAATAAAGACAAAAGCCTGACCAGCGCTCTCACCCGGGCGCCATGCAATACAGGCACCACCGCCCCCCAGAGACGCACGTGATGGCAGGGAAACCGAAAGAGCCAGCCCCAGTGCCGCCGCAGCATCCGCCGCATTGCCGCCTTTGGCCAGCACATCGCGCGCAACCAGAGCCGCGCGCGGTTCATCCGCCACGACCTCCCCCACAAACCCACCAAGCGCAGGCTGGCTGACCTTCTCCTTTGGTCCACCGCAGGCAGCCAGTGTGCCAGTCAGGGCAAGGGTGAGCGCCACCATGCGGGAACGACCGGACAAGCCGATGCAGGACAGGACAGAACGGTGTTTGTTGAATCGGGCAGCCACGCCTAGCTCTCTCCACTTCTGGCCCGTCCGGCGGGCAGACGTTTTTCCACTTTAAATCTCATAGCTGGATTACCCTGCTTTCTTGCTCTCAGCAACAGACTTGCGTGGCAGCAGAGCAAGGAAACACTTCTGTATTCCCTTGCCCAAAAGGGTGTGTGCACCGTAGCGTCCTGTTTTACGGATAGGGATACCATGCAAAAACTGACCTCTTCATTCTACCGTCTGACCGCCTCAGGCACTCTGGCAACCCTGCTTGCACTGGGAGGACAAACTGCGGCACAGGCTGCCACCGATGGCAGCTTTACCCCCGCCCAACGCGCCGAGATTGTGTCGATCGTACGCAACGCGCTCAAAACCGACCCCTCGATCCTGACCGATGCTGTGGCCGCCATGCAGAACAAGGCGTCGGAACAGAAGGCCAGCTCTGCACTGGAGGTGGTCCGCCGTAACAAGGCGCAGTTTGGTGGCAGCACAACCGACATTGTTCTGGGCAACCCACACGGCACGTTAAGCGTGGTCGAGTTTTATGACCCACGCTGCCCCTACTGCCGCAAGGTTCTGCCTGACCTGGATGCGCTGGTCGCTGCCGAACCTGAGCTGAGACTGGTGGAAAAGGTCATTCCCGTGCTGGGGCCAAACAGCGTGCTGGATTCTCAGGCCATTGTGGCGGCCGGGTTGCAGAACGCCTACAAGCCGTTCCAGCAGGCCCTTATGGCCGACACCAGCGCCCCCGGTCTGGACCGGATACGGCATGCGGCCACACAGGCAGGGCTGGATGCGGACAGGCTGGTCAAGGACATGAAAAGCCCCGCCGTTGCGGCCGTTCTTGCACAGAATGTGGCCCTTGCCCGCTCGATTGATCTGGATGGCACCCCAACTTTTATTATTGGTGAGCAGCAGATTATTCCCGGCGCAGTCTCTGTGGAAGACCTGAAAGCCGCGGTTGAAAAGCTGAAAACAAAGCACTGACTCCCGCCCCCCGGCATGGCCTGACCATGCCGGGGCAGATCAGACACCATGGGAAGCGCCCCCAGCAAGGCAGACCACACCAGATTTTGAATTATTTTTTAAAACCTTATATTTTTTTTAAAATAATTCTAACCTGCGTGTGAATATTGTGAATTTTCCTCCACAATTCTTCTTCCTCCACATTATATGCAACTCCTTGCGATCACTCGGGAATTCCCGCCGACGGGCCGACATAAAACTGTCACTTTACTCCCCGAGAAAACTGACACTAACTTTTAAAATCCTTTTGTTTTAACAAAAAATCGACAAATGACCCTGCCGCAAAAATTCGACCAACTCAGCATGGGGTCCCTCGCGCAAGATGGATTCAGACTCTGCCCGACAGAATCTGGTAGCGCGGTGATGGAAATTTTTAAAAACCATCCAGACACCCATCATATTTGTATTATCAATACCAAGAATATTCCTGTCGGGGTCGTGGAACGTCAGAAGTTCCTCTCCCTTATGTCCAGCCCGTTTTCCTACGCACTTTACCACAAGCGGCCTGTTACCCTGCTTATGGATGACAGCCCACTTATGGTGGAGGCCAGAACACCCATACTGGATTTTACAAAACAGGTTCTGAGCAACAAAATATCCGATATCAACAAATCCTTCATTATCACGCATAACCAGCAGTACATCGGCACGGCAACCCCGTTTGACCTGATGCGGATGTCCTATGTGCATAGCAACCGCATTTCCGATACACTACAGACCAGAACCAGAACGCTGCATGAAACACTGAATAAAATCCAGACCGCCACACATTCGATCAACACCGAATCACGCAACCTCAAGGACGAGTCGGAAACTCTTTCGGAGCGCAACATTACGCAAAACCAGCACCTGCTGGAGTCCGACCTCAGAATTAAATCCACAATTCAGAAAACTGAAGATCAGAACATAAAAATGGAACAGTCCAGAAATTATGTTCAGCATGCCTCCAGAAGCATTCGTGAATCGTGTGAAAAAATCAATGACACCATAGAAAAATTCAAAAAAATCTCCGAAGCATCAGATGATATTGGAAAAATCCTTAATATCATGAAAAGTATCTCATCCCAGATCAATATTCTGGCATAAATGCCACCATAGAAGCGGCAAAAGCAGGCAGTGGTAGTGCCGGTTTTTCCGTAGTCGCGCAGGAAATCCGGAACCTGTCACGCATGACATCGGATGCCCTTCTGCGCACAAAAAGCCTTATTACCTACTCGCAGGATGCCATAAGCACTTGCTCGGACTCGATGAATGATAATTCCAAGACATTGGCAGGAATTATTCATCATGTTGATAAAATAAGCCAGTCATTCAAAGAATTTGAAGAAACATCTATTGCGCAGAAAGAGGAGATCAACCAGCTCCATAAAATTATGCAAAAGCTGAACGCCTCTACCGCCAAAAATAACGAAACTGTCCATAATACAAATGCAATCTGCGACAATCTGTTCATCAATGTTTCAGAGCTCGCGCAGATTACCAGCTCCATGCACACCTTGCCTGCACATTATAACCTGCAATAAAAAACCCCTCCATATATCATGGAGGGGCTTAAAACACGGGTGAACTGATAACGCCCTCAGGCCACTTTTTCAATCTTCTGCGCCCTGATCTCGGGCATCACGCCCTCCTCACGCAAAAGCTGTGCAAGTGCGCGCACCATATCGTCCATCATCTCGTCCGTGTGGAACGGACCGGGGGTCAGGCGCAGGCGCTCGGTACCTTCGGGCACCGTCGGGTAGTTGATCGGCGTTGCATAATGGCCGAACTCCACCAGCAGGCGGCGGCAGATGCGCTTGCAGCGCTCTGCCTCCCCAATGGGAATAGGCACAATATGGCTTGGCGTCATGGTAAAGGGCACACCAGCCGCACGCAGGCGCTGGCGCATGGTGTGCACCCGCTCGAACAGGGACTCGCGCCGCCAGTTTTCGGCCCGCACCTTGCGCACACTGGCCAGAGCAGCCCCCACTACGGATGGTGGCAGAGCGGTGGTGAAAATAAACCCCGAAGCCGTTGAGCGCAGAAAATCCACAATCTCGGCCGAGGCGGTAATATAACCGCCATGCACGCCAAACCCCTTGGCCAGCGTGCCCTCAATAATATCGACCTGATCGGCAACCCCATCACGCTGGGACACCCCCCCCCTTCGTGGCCGTACAGCCCCACGGCATGCACTTCATCCAGATAGGTCAGGGCATTATATTTTCTGGCCAGAGCACAGATCGCGCCAATGTCGGACATGTCTCCATCCATGGAGTACACACTCTCAAACGCGATCAGCTTGGGGGCGTCTGCTGGAGCTGCGGCCAGTTTTGCCTCAAGGTCGTGCAGGTCATTATGTTCAAAAATAACCGTCTGCGATCCCCGAGCCCCCTTGATGCCCGCGATCATGGAGGCATGGTTCAGGCGGTCGGAAAAACAGATCCAGCCGGGCATGGACATAAGAATTGTCTGCAGACTGGCCTGGTTGGACACATAACCCGAAATAAAGAGCAGCCCCGCCTCCTTGCCATGCAGGGCGGCAAGTTCGGCCTCAAGCTGGTTGTGCAGCGGGCTGGTACCCGCAATGTTGCGCGTACCCCCGGCACCTGCGCCATGCTCACGTATGGCGGCAATGGCGGCATCCTGCACTTCGGGGACAACACCCATGCCCAGATAGTCGTTGGTGGACCAGACGATAACCTCACGCCCTTCGGGCATGTTGGCCACGTATTCCTCATATAGGGGAAAGCGTTCTGCCTGACGCGCCAGCGGCGTAAAGGTTCTGTAACGCCCCTGCTGCTTGATCCGCCCCAGCGCTTCCTCGCAATGGTCATAGAAAGGGTGCCGGGCGTTCTTGATCGCTCCCACGCTTGGTTTCTCCTCGCTTCTCGTCAGAAACGGTCGGGGCATGGGCTTACCCATCGGCCGTCTGGCCTTTTGTCTTCAGTATTTTAAGTGTTTCGGTTAGGCAACCTACCGCACATACACCCTTACAGTTGGCTTCGTCACCGCCGAATCCGGCATAGCGGACATTTCCACCTGTGTCTGGGGCACCCCGGCATCAACCAGCGCCTGCATAACGGCGTGTCCATCGTGCTGGACCAGTGCAAGCAGGGCAGACTGTTCAGCCTCCTGCGCAGTCTGGTCCTGTGCTGCAGGGGGCTGCCCGGCCTGCGGCGGCACCAGACAGCTTACAACAAAGAGCACTTCCTGTTTCCGCGCAAGGGCTCTGTGGGCAATCTGCTCCACGGGGGCCTGCCACTCCGCCTGCGGTGTGCCTGCCACAAGCTCGATCAAAGGCGGTACGGGGGGCGGACCGGGAGGAGGTGGGGGAATATACGGTCTGGGCTCAACCCCGGCCTGAGGGTTGAAAGTTCTCTGGTCAACCAACTTGCACCCGGCCATGCCAGCCAGCAGGCCAACGGCAAGAGCCACCCGCAAAGCACGCCCCTTGTTTGCGGCATGAAAAACAGACAGCATGGCCAGATACTTCTCCACTCGAACATCTTGCGCGCCAGGCGCACATATTTTGCAGGGCCGTTGCCTCTTCTTTCGCGCTCCCACGCGCCGGGCGCAAGCCCCTAACAACAGTGTTGCCCCGCAAAAAACGTGAATGCCGCCCCAAATCTGCCTCTTGCGGTGACCATTTGCTCTCTGGTTAACTGCATGCACACGGCCAGCCTGTTCTGGCACGCAGCTTATGTACCGCACTCCCTCTGACAGACACAGGGCAGATGGCCAGCACACCATCCACAGACCATACGACCTTATCCTCCACCCCGCAGGACACACTTGTCCTGCGTATGGACAAGGCCGCACGGGCGCTGCTGGCCGCAGGCACAACAGAGGCCGACACCCAGACCGAACTACAAACCCTCTGCCTGCCCATTACCGCACTATGGTGCCGTATCCTGCGCTTTGACCCAGCCGTACCCAACTGGCCGGACCGCGACAGATGCGTTGTTCCCTCCTCAGCCATGCTGCCCCTGCTCTCAGCCATGCTGCACCTGACTGCCCCGGATACGCAGGATTTGAGTGCCACAGTGGATTATGGCCAGCACCCCGCAGTGGAAATTGCCACCGGCCCAGCCGGGCAGGGCATGGCGGCGGCGGCAGGCATGGCTCTGGCAGAGCAGCAACTGGCCAAACGCTATGGCCGGTCTCTGGTCAACCACCGCACATGGGTGCTCGCGCGTGACAGTGACCTGGCAACCGGGGTTGCACTTGAAGCCGCACAGCTTGCCAGCCGCTTCGGGCTGAACCGCATGGCCGTACTGGTCTGTCCCTCCCCCCTGACAGACCCGACAGATTTTTCGGACTCGCTGGCGCGCTTTGGCGCTTCAGGGTGGAGTGTGCGCAAGGTACGCGCGCATGACCTCGGGGCGATCATGAGCGCATTGCAGGCCATTATGCGGGCCAGAAAACCAACATTGCTCGCCTGCATGCCCGAGTGCTGCCACACCCTCGCCCGACCTGCCCGCAGAAGAAGAACTGACAGGCCCGTGGAGCCCCCACAGCCAGACGCGGTGCCTCCATCCGCCGCTCATGGCTGCGCAGGCTGGCCCAGCACCGCGCCCGCGCGGACTTTGAGCGCGAGCAGGCCGCAAACCCCGCCAGACCATGCGTGAGGACTGGGGCCGACTATGGCGGCAGGCCATGCGTGCCGCACCCAACGGATCGTCCAGCAGGCGGCCTTTGCCGGGTTGGGGGCTCTGGCACTCCTGCGTCAGGACCTCGCTATTCTGGCCGCAACCTCCAGCACCAGAAGCTCACGCCGGGCCAACCTGCCCATTCCCTTCAGCCATTCCGCGCAGCCTTGTGGCATACAGGAGCATGGCATGGCGGGCATGCTCAACGGCATGGCCCGCCATGGCGGCATACTGCCCTGTGGCGTTGCGGGGATGATGACCATTGACCGCATGCGCTCCGCCTTGCGCATGACAGCGCTCATGCGCAGCAAGGTACTCTACCTGCTGACAGATGACGGGCTGGCCCTGAGCGATAACGGCGGGGGCTGGCAGCCCGTGGAACAGCTGGCCAGCCTGCGCGCCATGCCGCATCTGGCGGTTTTTCGCCCCGCCTGTGCGGAGGAGACCTTTGCCTGCTGGCAGGCCGCATTGAACTGGCCGCAAGGCCCGGCCCTGCTGATCCTGTGCCCCAACCCTCCGCCCCCACGGGCCGGGGCCAGCAGACGGGCAGGGCATTATGGCGGGCCATCCCACGGGGGCTACCTTGCAAGCTGTGGGGCAGGAGCGCGGCATGTCACGCTCATGGCATCCGGCCCCGAGGTTGCCATTGCCACACAGGCAGGCCAGCATCTGAGCGAACAGGGGTTGAATGTGGCTGTTGTCTCCATCCCCTGCTGGGAGGTTTTTGCACAGCAGCCCCCTGCCTACCGCGCAGCTGTGCTGGGGAGCGAGGGCCTGCGCGTGGGAATAGAGGCAGCAAGCAGCTTTGGCTGGGAGCGCTGGCTTGGGGCGGATGGAATTTTCGTTGGCATGGATGATTTTGGCATATCCGCTCCCGCCAACGCGGTGTATGAACGCTTTGGCATTACAGCCGGAGCGATCTGCGAGAAAGTGCTTGCGCGTTTTCTGGCATCTGGAGCGCAAAAGGACTCGTCCCCAACCGCCCCATCTTCGTCCCGGCTGGAAGACCTGGACATGTCACTAACGATAACAAGACTATAAAAAATACGGAGACACATCCCATGGCAGTCAAAATCGCCATCAATGGCTTTGGACGTATCGGTCGCCTTGTGCTGCGCGGCATTATTGAAAGCGGGCGCACGGACGTGGTGCCGGTTGCCATTAACGATCTGGGCAGTGTGGAAGACAACGCACACCTCCTGAGCTACGACAGCGTGCATGGCCGCCTGCCTGCGGATGTACGGGTGGAAAATGGCAAGCTGATCATTTCCGCCAATGGCCGCACATGGGACCCGATTACCGTTTCCGCCGAGCGTGACCCCTCCAAGGTTCCTTTTGCGGGTGTTGATGTGGCCATGGAATGCACCGGCCTGTTCACCACCAAGGAAAAGGCAGGCCTGCTGCTGGCCGCTGGCGCACGCAAGGTCATTGTCTCCGCTCCGGCAACGGATGTGGACGCCACCATCGTTTATGGCGTCAATGAAGATGTGCTGACATCGGACATGACCGTTATCTCCAACGCATCCTGCACCACCAACTGTCTGGCTCCCGTTGCCAAGGTGATGGAAGATGCGTTTGGCATCGAACGCGGCTACATGGTGACAATTCACTCCTACACCGGTGACCAGCGCACGGTGGACACGCTGCACAAGGACCTGCGCCGTGCACGTGCTGCGGGCATGAACATGATCCCCACCTCCACAGGTGCGGCGCGCGCCGTAGGTCTGGTTCTGCCCCAGCTCAAGGGCAAGCTTGATGGCACGGCCATTCGCGTACCCACGGCCAACGTCTCCGTGGTCTCGCTCGATTTTGTGCCAAAAACGGCTCCGAGCAGCGTGGAAGAGGTCAACAACGCCATTCGCGCCGTTGTGGACGCAGGCACAATGAAGAACGCTCTGGCCTATAACGAAGCCCCTCTGGTCAGCTCCGACTTCAACCATGCCATTGCATCCTCCACCTTCGACGCCACACAGACGGCTCTGGTCGATGGCGGCAAGCTGGTGCGCGTGTGCTCCTGGTACGACAACGAATGGGGCTTCTCCAACCGTATGTCCGATACGGCAGCCCTGTTTGGATCGCTCTGATGGCAACCAACCTCCCCTTTGCTACGCTGGACACGCTTGACCCCAAGGGCAAGCGCATCCTGCTCCGCGTGGATCTGAACGTCCCCATGAAGGACGGTCAGGTCACTGACCAGACCCGTATAGAGCGCATTATTCCCACCATTGCGGAACTGGCAGACAAAGGCGGGCGGGTTATTCTGCTCAGCCATTTTGACCGGCCAAAAGGGCAGGTTGTGCCTGCCATGTCGCTCAAACCCATTGCCACGGCACTGGCCACGGCACTGGGGCGTCCGGTCAACTTTGCGCATGACTGCATCGGCCCCGATGCAGAAGCCGCAACACGCTCCCTGAACGATGGCGAAGTGCTGCTGCTCGAAAATACCCGCTTCCAGCCTGGTGAGGAAAAGAATGATGCGGAACTTTCCGCAGCACTCGCCAGTCTGGGGGATGTGTATGTCAACGACGCATTCTCGGCCGCACACCGCGCCCATGCCTCCACGGCAGGTGTTGCCACGCATCTGCCATCCTTTGGCGGACGTCTGATGGAAGCGGAACTTCAGGCCCTGTTCGCCGCGCTGGAAAACCCCGAGCGCCCGGTTGGGGCCATTGTGGGTGGGGCCAAAATTTCCACCAAACTTCAGTTGCTTGAAAACCTTCTGGACAAGGTGGACATGCTGGCTATTGGTGGCGCCATGGCCAACACGTTTCTGGCCGCACAGGGGCTGAATGTTGGCAAGTCGCTCAAGGAAGACGACATGCTGGACACGGCCCGCCAGATTATGGCGCAGGCCAAGGCCAAGAACTGCGACCTGATCCTGCCGGTTGATATGGTCATCTCCGAGGACTTTATAGCCGGAGCACCCACCAGCACCGTGCCTGCCAACGCCATTCCCGACGGGTGGATGGCGCTGGACGTGGGGCCGGAAACGGTCAAGCTCCTCAACAGCAAACTGGCAGGGTTGAAAACTCTGGTCTGGAACGGTCCGCTTGGCGTGTTTGAACTCCCTCCGTTTGATGAGGGCACAAACGCCGTAGCGCAGGAAGCCGGACGCCTGACCAAGGCAGGGGCACTCAAAACCGTAGCGGGTGGGGGGGACACCGTGTCGGCCCTGCGCCATGCCGGTGTGCTGCATGACATGACCTATGTCTCCACCGCTGGTGGCGCTTTTCTGGAATGGCTGGAGGGCAAGGTTCTGCCGGGCCTGACTGCCCTTAGCACCACGCTGGAAAAAACCCTGCCAATCTAAGCAGGTTTTCTACTTTAGACGACCAGACCGCCGGAGGCTCAGGCTTCCGGCGGTTTTTTATTGTCTGGCAAAAAATCGTTCTGTGGAGCGCAAAAAGTAAAACCTTCATCATACGATGGGGGGAGACATGGGACTATGCTCTTGGTTTATTCCCTAAATCTTCCTGCAGCTTATGGATGTTGTTCATCAAGGCGTCAGATGTGTATCTACACTGTTACTTTCCTGACGAAACATCAGAAGAAAAACATTTTCACCAGACCTGAACCGCGTCTGCTACTCTCTCCTGAGCACCTGATCGGTTAGAAAAGCGGCAATCCGGCCCGCCACAAAATCCTGCTTAAGGGCCTCCTCATCATACTCGTTGCACACCCATTCCATAAACGGGATGCGCCCCTCCGCCTGTGCTTGATACCGCAGAAAGAAAGCGTCCAGAATACCCGTGCGTGACCCACGAAAATGCCCAAACCGCCAGGACAATTCGCCAAGAGCCTGCTCAGCACTCCCACCTTCGAACATGATAACCAGCGCCGAGGCCAGCCCCGCCCGATCCGCCCCAGACTTGCAGTGCATAAGCATGGGAAACTGCAAGGAGCCATACATCTTGGCAAACCGCAGAATACGGTCTTTGTGGGGAGCGCCCCTGCTTTCAAACGCCATATCCAGATGGGTCAGCCCAATCCGGGCCGCCGCATTGCGCGAGAGGGCGTCCGAACCGCACTGCCTGTGGCCACGCAGGTTCACCAGTGTCCGCAGGCCCAGCTTGCGCACAGCCCGCCGCAGGCGCGCAGGAGTGGGGTGGTTACAACGGTACACCTTGCCCGGAATAACGGCATGGAAATTAGTCCAGACCAGACGCAGCACCGCATGGTCCACAAACAGGCTGTCCGTCCATGCTCTGGCACGGCCGGTCTGGGTCGTAAGATGGCCGTTAAACACAAGACCCCCTTTTGTCATGCTTGGTGCATGGTTGGATTTTTATGTTCCACCTCCAACGCCATACGTCAATATTGGCCCCGGTCTGCCGCCTACTGCAAACAGCAAAAACCCTGCGGGAGTATTCTCCCGCAGGGTTTGCCCAAAGACTGACAGAGTGAACCGGTAAGGATCAGACCTTACGTTCGATCTGGAGTTCCTTGATCCGGCCAATGGCCTTGGCCGGGTTCAGACCCTTGGGGCAGGTCTGGGTGCAGTTCATGATGGTGCGGCACGCATAGAGCTTGAACGTATCTTCCAGCGCATCCAGACGTTCGCCCGTATGCTCATCACGGCTGTCTGCGATCCAGCGGTGTGCGGCAAGCAGAACGGCCGGGCCAAGGTATTTGTCCCCATTCCACCAATAGGACGGGCAGGACGTTGTGCAGCAGAAGCACAGAATGCACTCCCACATACCGTCAAGCTTGGCGCGCTCCTCAATGCTCTGGCGGCGTTCACCATCGGGTGGTGGCGCACTGTCGGCCTGCATCCATGGCTGGATGGAGCGCAGCTGTGCATAAGCCCCATCCAGATTGGACACCAGATCCTTGACAATGGGCATATGGGGCAGCGGATAAATCCGCACATCGCCCTGAATGTCCTTGATCGGCTTGAGGCACGCAAGCGTGTTCTCGCCATCAATGTTCATCGCGCAGGAGCCACAGATCCCTTCGCGGCAGGAGCGCCGGAAAGTCAGCGTGGGGTCCACCTCATTCTTGATGTGGATAATGGCGTCCAGCACCATTGGCCCGATTGTATCCAGGTCAAGATCGTATGAATCTATGACCGGGTTTTTCCCGTCATCGGGGGACCAGCGGGTAAACCTTGAAGGTTTTGACATTTTTTGCCCCAGCAGGAGCGGGAAAGGTTTTGCCTTTCCCTACGGTGCTGTTACGCGGCAGTCTGAGTTCGACCATGTTCGCCTCCCTTTGCCCTGCGGATCAGTAAACGCGCTTTTTGGGTGGGAAAACCTCGACATCGTCGGTCAGGGTTTTCATATGCACCGGACGATAGGTCAGCTTGACGCCGCCCTTGTCATCCAGCCAGGAAACGGAATGTTTGAGCCATTCCTTGTCATCACGTTCGGGGAAGTCATCGCGGGCATGCGCGCCACGGCTTTCATGCCGGGCCAGACCACTTTCGAGCGTAGCTGTTGCATTGGCCAGCAGGTTTTCAAACTCCAGCGCTTCCATCAGGTCACTATTCCAGATCAGTGAGCTGTCAGAAACGCAGAGATCGCCCAGACCACTCCAGATATCGCGGATCTTGTCCACACCTTCCTGCAGGCTTTCCTGCGTGCGGAACACGGCTGCATGAGTCTGCATGTCACGCTGGAGGCGGTCCCGCATGGCGGAGACCTTGGTGCCCCCCTTGGCGTAACGCAGCTTGTCCAGACGATCGAGAGCAAACTCGCCAGCCCCAGCGGGAAGTGGGCGCACAAAGTCCGTCGGTTTGACCACCTCCGCCGCACGGCGGGCTGCCGCACGACCAAATACGATCAGGTCAAGCAGGGAGTTTGTGCCAAGGCGGTTTGCACCATGCACGGACACGCAGGCGGCCTCGCCCACGGCCATCAGGCCTGGTACCACCGCATCGGGGTTATCTGCTGTGGGGCGCACAACTTCGCCGTGAATATTGGTGGGAATACCACCCATATTGTAATGCACGGTTGGCAGAACCGGCACCGGCTCCTTGGTTACGTCCACACCGGCAAAAATACGCGATGTTTCCAAAATCCCCGGCAGGCGCTCATGCAGCAGGTCGGAGCCCAGATGCTCCAGATGCATCATGATGTGATCCTTTTTGGGACCACAGCCACGGCCTTCCTTGATCTCGATTGTCATGGCGCGGGACACCACGTCGCGCGAGGCAAGGTCTTTGGCGGTCGGGGCGTAGCGTTCCATAAAACGCTCACCCTCGGAGTTGGTCAGGTAACCACCCTCACCACGGCAGCCTTCGGTCAGCAGGCACCCTGCGGGGTAAATACCCGTGGGATGGAACTGGACAAACTCCATATCCTGCGTAGGCAGACCCGCACGCATGACCATGCCGTTGCCATCACCCGTGCATGTATGGGCAGAGGTGCAGGACTGGTAGGCACGGCCATAACCACCTGTAGCGAGCACAACCATTTTGGCATTGAAGCGGTGGATGGTGCCATCATCCTGGCACCAGGCCATAACGCCCCGGCATGCGCCTCGTCATCCATAATCAGGTCAATGGCGAAATATTCGACAAAGAACTCAACATTATGCTTGAGGCACTGCTGGTACAGCGTGTGCAGGATGGCATGGCCCGTACGGTCAGCCGCAGCACAGGCGCGGGGCACGGGGGCCTTGCCAAAGTCGCTCATATGCCCGCCAAAGGGGCGCTGGTAGATTTTACCCTCTTCCGTGCGGGAGAAGGGAACACCAAAATGTTCCAGTTCCTGCACGGCGGGCACTGCCTCGCGCACCATGAACTCGATGGCGTCCTGGTCACCCAGCCAGTCAGACCCTTTTACGGTGTCATACATGTGCCAGCGCCAGTGATCCTCGGCCATGTTGCCAAGAGAGGCCCCAATGCCACCCTGCGCGGCCACGGTATGGCTACGGGTGGGGAAAACCTTGGTAATGCACGCGGTGCTCAGGCCTGCGGCCCCCATGCCCAGCGTTGCACGCAGGCCCGAACCACCTGCTCCCACGACCACAACATCGTATGCGTGATCAACAATCCGGTAAGCTCCCCGAGAAGGAGAGGAATTGGCATTCATCGTGACGGCGCTCCCATATGCGTTCGGCCTGTCAGTCGTTCAGGTTCATGCCGCCGCGTATCCGACCTGTTCCGTCGGCGGCACAAGGCTCTTTTATACTTGGGCAAAGGCCCGGCTTATTTGCCGGAACCGCTCCGCACCACCAGCTTGATCACGGCGAACACGCCAAGCAGCCCCATAAGGGAGGTACCGATCTTGATCAAAAGACGGGTGGGCAGGTGCGCCTTGCCGTGCACGTAATCGTCCACAATGACCTGCAGGCCAACCTGCGCATGGTAGAATGTGGTAATAATCAGTGCCGCCAGCATGGTGGCGTTAACGGGCTTGCCGCCCCATTTGACCACCTCTGCGTGGTCAGCCCCGCCAAGGCGGAACATCTGCACCACAAACCATGTGGAAAGTGGCAGCAGACTGGCAGCAGAAACACGCTCGGCCCACCAGTGGCCAACGCCTGAATGCCCCGCACCCAGACCGCGTGCACGCCCAAGCTGGGAGCGCATGACTTCAATATGTGGAACAGAAGCGTTCATGTCAGGATACCTTCCCGGCTTTGGCGCGTTTGCTCCTGCGGCAGCCAGCCACAGCAAGCAGGGCAGCGGCCAGCACGGTGCTTACGCCCGCGGTTACGCCCACTGCCACTGGGCCATCCTTGTTCAGTTCTTCCTTGTCGTAACGGTAGCCCGCATCCCAGATAAGATGCCGGATGCCGCCGACCGTGTGGTAAACGACCGAAGCCAGCCACCCCACCAGCACAAGCTGGCCCAGCGGGTTGCCCGTTACCTTGCGCGCCGTAGCAAAGGACTTTGGCCCTTTGGCTGCCGCACCAAGCCAGAACACACCCAACGCCGCACCAGCCGTGGCGATCACTCCCGTGATTCGATTCGAAATGGAAAGAACCATGGAAAGCCGATAACGGTACACCTGCAAGTGCGGCGACATGGGCCGCTCGATCAGTGTGCCGTCACTTCGGCTCCCTACATAGAGGGCCTTACGGATATCCTGCATTGTCAGCCTCGTACCCCGTGTCTATCCCTGAGCGCTGGTTGCATCCAGCGTTTTGCATCGTTTTTGTCCTACGCCCCGCGCCTCGGCCCGGTCAATTCAACGGATCAACACGAGACCGAGAGGGGGTGGATTCTCACTCAGGCGTGTCTGGGCAGAAGATCCAGCGCGATCATGGTTTCAGCGATCTGCACGGCGTTCAAAGCCGCGCCTTTCCGCAGATTATCGGCAACACACCAGAAGGCCAGCCCATGGGGCACGCTCGGATCGACACGAAGGCGTGACACATAGGTCGCATCTTCCCCCACAGATTCAAGCGGGGTCACATACCCGCCATCTTCACGCTGGTCGAGCAGCACAACCCCTTCGGACTCCCGCAGCGCCTCACGCGCGCGCTCAAGGTCCACCGGCTCGACAAATTCGGCCACAACGGCTTCGGAATGACCAACAAACACCGGCACACGCACGCAGGTGGCCAGCACCTCCACGTCCGGGTCGAGAATTTTTTTGGTCTCGACTCGCATCTTCATTCTTCCTTGGTCGCACCGTCATCCATAAAGCGGTCGATCTGGGGAATGCAGTTGAAGGCGATCTGCTTCTGGAACTGCTCGATCTTGGGCGGGTCATTTACAAAGCTCCCACGGGTCTGGGAGAACAGCTCGTCCATCCCGTCCTTACCCGCGCCAGACACAGCCTGATACGTGGAGACCACCACCCGCTTGAGGGTAAACAGGTCGTGCAGCGGCTTGAGGGCCACCACCATCTGAATGGTTGAGCAGTTGGGGTTGGCAATGATGTTGCGCTTCATGTCCTTGAGGGCGAGGGGGTTTACCTCGGGCACCACCAGCGGCACATCCGGCTCCATGCGGAAGTGGGATGTGTTGTCGATGACAACGCAGCCAGCCTTGGCAGCGATGGGCGCATACTTGGCCGACACCGAACCACCGGGGGAGAACAGCCCGACATCCCAGCCCTTGAAATCAAAGGTTTCAAGGTTCTGCACTTTCAGAACACGGTCCCCGAAGGACACTTCACGCCCGCAGAGCGGGGGAGGCCAGGTGCGACAATATCATCCACCGGGAACTCCCGTTCGGCCAGTGTCTTGAGGATTTCCCGTCCCACTGCACCTGTCGCGCCTACAACAGCAACCCGATAACCCATAATCCACCTTTGATTCAGAGCACGTTAGAAGTCAGAACAACGGGTGCCCGCGCGCAGCCCGTTCAATCGCGCGAACCCTAGACCATTCCGCCTACAAATGGAATTGCTCGGCCCGCGCTTTCCCTGACCCATACGCATGGCAGGGGGCTGGCATGATCTACCACCACCGCGCGGCCCCTGCCCCAAAAAGCTGAGGGGGGCACACGCTCCGTGCAACTTATTTATAAAGTGCAATAATGAAAAAAATAATTTTATATCATGTTCGAAAGGTTTCTTTGACGCATATCAATGCAACCTTTCGCAGATATGCTTGTCATATCAACCAGCAAAGTTGTGGAGGAAGGCCGTCTATCTACCCCGCCATCCCGGTCCCTCCTCACCCCATACAGAATGCATTGGGAAAAGAACGTGACCGTTAAAATTGCCATCCTGAAGGAAACGCAGCCTGACGAACGCCGGGTTGCCATGATTCCCGCGGTAGCACAGCGCATAGCCAAGCTTGGGGCAGATCTTGTTCTGGAGCAGGGAGCGGGCAGTGCTGCAACCTACACCGACGACGCCTACACAAAAGCACAGGTCACGCAGGAGCCCGATACCGGGAAACTGGTTGCAGATGCGGATATTGTGCTGGCCGTCCAACCGCCATCAGTCGAAACCGTCAAAAAAATGAAGCCCGGTGCCCTGCTGGTCTCCTTCATTTACGCCCAGAGCCAGCCAGAACTGGTCAAGGCGCTGCGTGATGGCAAGATCACCACCTTTGCCATGGAGCTGATCCCCCGCATCAGCCGTGCGCAGGCCATGGACGCCCTGTCCAGTCAGGCAGCTCTTGCCGGGTATTACGCTCCCCTGCTGGGCAGTGTGCACATGCAGAAAATCCTGCCCATGATGACCACCGCCGTTGGCTCCCTGCGTGCGGCCCGCGTGCTGGTCATGGGGCTTGGTGTTGCAGGCCTGCAGGCACTGGCCACAGCACACCGCCTTGGCGCTGTGTGCGAAGGCTACGACGTACGCCCAGAAACCAAGGAAGAAGCGGAGTCCGTTGGTGCCAAGTTTGTGGATACGGGCATTGATGCACGAGGAGCCGGCGGCTACGCCCGTGAACTGACAGCGGACGAAAAAGCCAAGGTGCGCGCGACCCTTTCGCAGCATATTGCACAAGCTGACCTGATTATTACCACAGCAGCCGTCCCCGGTCGCAAGGCCCCACGCCTGATTGATGCCGAGCAACTTGCAGGCATGAAGGAAGGCTCCGTTGTGGTGGACATGGGCGCGCCCAACGGCGGCAACTGTGAAGGCACCAAGGCGGGCGAAATTGTCAAGGTTGGCCCCGTGGTCATGGTTGGCCCGACCAACCTGCCCTCCAGTCTGGCCGCACAGGCGAGCGAGTTGTACGCCAAGAACATTTACAACCTGCTGGAGCAGGTTCTGCATGACGGTGTGCTCAAGCCCGATTTTACGGACGAGGTCATTACCGGCACCACCCTGACCCACGATGGCAAGATTACCAACGCCGCCATCCTCAAGGTCATCGAAGGCACACCAGCGGAGAAAGCATGATGGATTCCGTAACATCCATGACCTTCATTATCGCCCTCTACATCTTCATGCTGGCCGCATTTACCGGCTACGTGGTAATTAGCCGGGTGCCTCCATCCTGCATACGCCGCTCATGTCCGGCTCCAACTTCATCCACGGTATTGTGGTGGTTGGGGCACTGGACGCGCTGTTCAATGCCACCACACTTACGGGGCAGATTATCGGGTTTGTCGGGGTTTTTCTGGGCGCTGGCAACGTGATGGGGGGTTATGTCGTAACCGACCGCATGCTGGCCATGTTCCGCCCGAGCCAGAAGCAGACACCAGAGAAAAAAGGCCAGCCGTAACATGTTGATCGAATATATTGTTGGCCTGAGCGGGCTGATTGCCGCGGGTCTGTTCATTTACGGGCTGAAGGCCATGTCCTCCCCCGTAACCGCTGTCTCGGGCATTGTCACCGCAGGCTACGGCATGGTGTTTGTGGTTGGCGCTACGTTCCTCAACCTGTTCAACATCAGCCCGATGCCCGCCCGCACCTGCTTGTTAACGTAGCACTGGCTGTTGTGGCCCTGCTGCTGGGCTGCCTGTGGACCGGCTGGCGTGGCCGCACGGTGCAGATGACCGCCATGCCGCAGATGGTTGCCATCTTCAATGGCATGGGCGGTGGTTCCGCGGCCTCCCTTGCTGCGGTCAGCCTTCTGTCCGACCATGCCACGTCCGGGCTGCACCTGAGCGTTACCATTGTTGGCGCGCTGATTGGCTGTATCTCCTTTACCGGCTCCATTATCGCATGGGCCAAGCTTGACGGGCGGATGAGAAAGCCCGTGCGTTTTGGCGGCCAGCGCATTTTTAACGCTGCACTATTCCTGATTGCGCTTGTGCTTGGTGCGCTTACGGTCATGCAGTACGCCACCCCGCAGGGTGTGCTGCCGGGTATTCTGTTCTTTGCTGCCGCACTGCTGTTTGGCGTGTGCATGACCCTGCCCATTGGCGGGGCGGACATGCCGGTTGTGATCTCGCTCTACAACGCCTTTACCGGTCTGGCTGTGGGGCTTGAAGGCTATGTGATGGGCAACCCCGCGCTGATGATCGCAGGTATGGTCGTGGGCTCCGCAGGCACCCTGCTGACTGCACTGATGGCCAAGGCCATGAACCGCTCGCTCACCAACGTGCTGTTCAGCAACTTTGGGGATACCGCCAGCTCCGCCAAGGGACCGGAAGGGGAAATGAAATCCGCCGACCCGTCGGATGCTGCAACCTCCATGCGTTATGCCTCGAGCGTGATTATTGTGCCCGGCTATGGTCTGGCCGTCGCACAGGCACAGCAGAAGCTGTACGAATTTGTTAAAATGCTTGTGGCCGATGGTGTGGATGTCAAGTTTGCCATCCACCCCGTTGCAGGCCGCATGCCGGGGCATATGAACGTGCTGCTGGCCGAAGCTGGCGTTCCATACGACATGATCTGCGATATGGACGATATTAACGACAGCTTTGCCACCACCGACGTTGCCTGATTATTGGCGCGAACGACGTGGTCAACCCCGAAGCCCTGACCGACAAGTCCTCCCCCATTTATGGCATGCCGATCCTGAACGCCTACAAGGCCCGTCAGGTCTTTGTCATCAAACGTGGGTCTGGCACCGGGTATTCGGGGGTGCAGAACCCGCTGTTCTTCCAGAAAAACTGTACGATGGTCTTTGGGGATGCACAGGCGGTGCTCTCCAAGATGGTCGAAGCAGTCAAAGCTCTGGGCACTGCCTGAGGGCAAGCTGGAGGGAACCAGACGGTCCCTCCCGTTTTTTTGTTTACAACAAAAGGCGTAGATTATGTCAGGCAAGATGAAAGCCGCTGTTGTCCATGAATTTGGCAAGCCGCTCACGCTTGAAGAACTGGACATTCCCTCCATCAACTCCAACCAGATTCTGGTCAAGATGATCGCCTGCGGCGTCTGCCATACGGACCTGCACGCAGCCAGTGGTGACTGGCCCAAAAAACCCACACTTCCCTTTATTCCCGGGCACGAAGGCGTGGGCACCGTAGTCGCGGTTGGCAGCAATGTTGACTGGGTCAAGGAAGGGGATGTGGTGGGTGTACCCTTCCTGTATTCCGCCTGCGGTCATTGCGAACACTGCTATGCAGGCTGGGAAACCCTTTGCCAGAAACAGGAAGAAACCGGCTACTCCGTTAATGGCTGCTTTGCGGAATATGTGGTGGCGGACCCCGGTTATGTTGCCCATATTCCCCAAGGGGTTGACCCCATTAAGGTTGCGCCAGTCCTGTGTGCGGGGCTGACGGTCTATAAAGGCCTTAAAATGACAGACACACGGGCAGGCAACTGGGTTGCCATATCCGGCGCGGGCGGGTTGGGGCAGATGGCCATCCAGTATGGTGTTGCCATGGGCCTGAACATGATCGCAGTGGATATTGATGACGCCAAACTGGAAACCGCACGGAAACTTGGTGCAGCGTACACCGTTAACGCCAGAACAACTGACCCGGCGGCCTTTATCCAGAAGGAAGTCGGCGGCGCACATGGGGGTTTGATCACGGCGGTTTCCACCAAGGCCTTTTCTCAGGCCATGGGGTATGTTCGTCCAGGGGGTACGCTGGTGCTCAATGGTCTGCCGCCGGGTGATTTCCCCATTTCCATTTTTGACATGGTCATGAACGCCATTACCATCCGCGGCTCCATTGTGGGGACAAGGCTGGACATGATCGAAGCGCTCTCCTTCTTTGCTGAAGGAAAAGTGACCTCGGTTACAAAGACTGACCGGCTTGAAAACATCAATCAGATATTTGATGATCTTGAACACGGTCGCGTTGAAGGGCGTATTGTTCTGGATTTCCGGAACTGACATCCTTCAATATCCGCAATCAAAAGGATTTTTTCCATGGCTTACGCAACGACAAACCCTTTTACCGAAGAACAGGTCAAGGTTTTTCCAAGCCCGACGGATGCCGAAGTGGATGCAGCACTGGACAAGGGCCATGCCGCATTCAAAAAATGGAAAAACACATCTTTTGCTGAACGCGCACGTGTTTTGCAAAAAGCTGCCGACCTCCTGCGCGCCAATGTGGACGAATACTCCAAGCTGCTGACGCTGGAAATGGGCAAGCTCTATGCCGAAGCAAAGGCAGAAACCGAGCTGTCTGCTGCAATTTTTGAATATTATGCTGTTAATGCCGAGCGCCTTCTGGCCCCGGAAGTACTGCCCCTTGCCTCCGTCAAGGAAGGGCGCGCCAAGATCGTGTTCGAGGCACAGGGCATTCTGCTGGCCATTGAACCGTGGAACTTCCCCTACTATCAGGTCGCGCGGATTATTGCGCCACAGCTTTCTGCCGGGAACGTGGTCATTCTCAAACACGCTTCCAACGTACCGCAGTGCGCCGCAGCTATGGAAAAGCTGATGCATGACGCAGGGCTGCTTGAAGGTGGCTTCCAGAACCTCTACCCCACGCGTGACCAGCTTGCCAAAATCATTGCTGACATTCGCGTCCGCGGCGTGGCCCTGACCGGCTCCGAAGGTGCTGGCGCCAAAGTTGCCTCCGAGGCAGGGCTGGCGCTTAAAAAATGCACCATGGAACTGGGCGGGTCTGATGCCCTGATCGTGCTCAATGATGCCGATGTGGAAAAAGCCGTAAAATGGGCCGTATTTGGCCGCCACTGGAACGGCGGACAGGTGTGCGTAAACGCCAAGCGCATGATTGTGGAAGACGGCGTGTACGACAAATTTGTCGATCTGTACCGCAAGGGCATTGCCGCCCTGCGCATGGGCGACCCGATGGACCCGGCCACAACACTGCCGCCCCTATCCTCCCGCGGAGCTGTGGAAGGTCTTAAACAGCAGGTAGCCGATGCCGTGGCACAGGGTGCAAAAGCTGAAGAAATTCCGCTGGAAATGCCCAACAAAGGCTGTTTCTTCCGCCCGGTGATCCTGAGCCATCTGGAAGAGGGCAACCCAGCCCGCCACACGGAATTCTTTGGTCCGGTGACCATGCTCTTCCGTGCCAAAGATGCTGACCACGCCATTGAAATTGCCAACGACTCCCCCTACGGCCTGGGTGGTTCCATCTTCACCAAGGACGAAGAGCGTGGCGCGGAACTGGCACGGCGGATTGATACAGGTATGGTTTACATCAACCATCCGACCATGGTTAAGGCCGACCTACCGTTTGGCGGCGTCAAACGCTCGGGCTTTGGCCGCGAACTGCTCGGCCTTGGCCTGAAGGAGTTTGTAAACGCCAAGCTGATTGATATTGTGGACATTGACGCACCGTTCTGATGTTTTTCTGAACCGCGCTTACCAGAAGGGGCGGGGGGAGCAATCCTCCCGCCCTTTTTGCGTACCATCCTGTTTGGTGGTTTTATGATACTGCATGTATCATTCAGGTGTTTTTATAAAAAATTCGCCCTCCGCCCGCACAAAAAAGGCTGCGTGCCACGCACACAGCCTTTTTAAACCACTGACGTTCAGGCACACCTAAACCAAAGAGCAGGTTACGCAGGCACAACCAGCGCAAATGCCCAATCCAGCCATGGCAGCAGTGCTGCAACATCGGCCGTCTCGACTGTCGCGCCACCCCATATCCGCAGGCCCACAGGGGCATCACGGTAGCTGGCAAGGTCAAAACCAATGCCTTCCTTATCCAGAACAGACAGCATGGTTTTAACCGTTGCCATCTGTCTGTCGCGCTCAAGCGCTAAAAACCATGGGGCCACAATACACAGGCAAATCGCGGTAGAAGAACGTTCTTCCTCTTTTCTGCCAGAAAAGAGACCCAGTCCGTCTTTTGCACCCACGCGGCAACCGTTGCCAGATTAGCTTGCGTGCGCGCCTTGAGCCTTCCAGCCCACCAACGGATTCTGCCCAGAGCAGACTGTCCAGCGCATCTTCCACACACAGCATGGAGGGGGTGTTGATGGTATCGCCCTTGAAAATACCCTCGATCAGGGCATCCTTGGCTGTCATGCGGAAAATCTTGGGCAGCGGGCGTGGTGCCTTGTAGGTTTGCAGCCGCTCCACCGCACGGGGAGAAAGGGCGATCATGCCGTGTGCGGCCTCACCCCCCAGTGCTTTCTGCCAGGACCACGTCACCACATCCAGCCGGTCCCATGGCAGGTCCATGGCAAAGGCTGCGGATGTTGCATCGCAGATCACCAGCCCCTCATGCTCGGCGGGGATAACATCTCCTGACGGCAGACGCACGCCAGAGGTGGTGCCATTCCATGCAAGAACCACATCATGCGCCAGTTGACCTCGGACAGGTCAGGCAACTGGCCATAATCAGCCTTAAGCACACGGGTGTTATCCAGCTTGAGCTGGCTCACAATATCCTGCGCCCACAGGGCCGAGAAACTTTCAAACGCCAGAACATCCACCGGGCGTTCGCCCAGCAGGGACCACAGGGCCATTTCCACCGCCCCGGTATCGGAGGCGGGTACAATCCCTACCCGCCAGCCTTCAGGCACACCCAGAATTTTGCGGGAGCGTACAATAACCTCGTTCAGCCGTGCGCGCCCTTCTGGCGAACGGTGGGAGCGGCCAACCAGCGCGTTGGACAGTGCAGCAAGGTTCCACCCCGGGCGCTTGGCGCAGGGGCCGGATGAAAAGCACGGATTGAGCGGGCGGATGGCCGGACGGGACGAAGCGGAAGGGGAAAGGGCGTTCATAACCTTGGCCGAGAAGAGGGAGGGGCAACTCTGGTGCGAGAGAGGGGACTCGAACCCCTAAGCCCGTAAGGGCGGTCGATTTTGAGTCGACTACGTCTACCAGTTCCGTCACTCTCGCGAACTGCTTTTTCCCCTACCAGCAAATTGCCGCCCGGAAAAGGGTTTGTTGGCAGCATTTGTCGTTGATTACAGGCTGCGGCAGCGTTCCTGCGGGTCTAACGGCAGATCCGCTGTGTGCCATCGGCAGCAATGTAGGTGCCTGTCTGGGTGTTAAAGCATGCATTGCGCACGCAACTTCCCCCCAAAGCAAGGGGCTGGGGGTAGTTCTGCACCGCCATGGCCATGGCCTCCCGCGCAGCCGTTCCGCACAGAGGCGTATTGGTGGGGGCGGAGGGGTCGTTCACCAATTGGCTTTCATTCGCTGGGGGTGGGCTCTCCCCACTCAACCCCGGCGCAAAGCTCTGGGGAGGAATGCGGGAGGGCTGGCTGGCGCAGCCGGCCAGCAGGCCAAGCAGCAAGCCAGAAGCCAGAACCTTCATACGAACAGGTATGGACATACGCTTTGGTCTTTCCGCACGTTGTGGGTGGCGTTTGCCCACACGGTTGCAAGGAGCAGCCAGCATAACCCGATTGCCGGCCTGTACCCAACAGGGCGCTTACAGGTCCAAAAGCCCCTGTACCGGTCGCCCCCCAATAACGGCATGGCAGGCTCCGTCCCCAAATGTCAGATCAACCTGCTGGCCACTCTTCAGGTCCGCGGCTTTTGTCACAGGGTGGCCATCAGCCGTAACCAAAGCATAACCACGCGCCAGCACCGCAAGCGGGGATACGGCCTCAAGCTGTCCGGCCGCCCCCCCTAGCGCAATACGTCGCTCACGTAACAGGGCCATAAGCGGAGCGGGGGACACCCTACACCGGCCAAGCCTGACTTCCTGCCGTTGCAGGCTGTGCTGCATCCCTCCGGCAAAAGCGCCCCCCAGCACGGCAAGCCGTGTTCTACGACCTGACAGAAGGGTTTCCACCGCAGGCATATGCCGCTCCACCCCCAACCAGATCTGCCTTGCGCCTGCGCACAAGGGCGGGCAGGGCCACATCCAGCCTGCGCCCTCTATCATCAAGCTGCATGCGTGCGGTCTGCACAAGGGTGGGCAGGTCCGGCAGGGCGGCGGCGGCCCTGTCCAACCGCAGGCGGGCAGTCTGCAACTGCCGGGCCAGAGCGCCGGTTGCACGCGCAGCGCGGTGCGCAATTTCGGCCAGCAGTTCGCTCCGCACAGGTACGGCCATTTCCGCTGCCGCCGTGGGGGTAGGGGCACGCCGATCAGATGCAAAGTCGATCAGGGTTGTATCGGTCTCATGCCCCACGGCCGAGATCAGGGGGATGGAGCAGGCCGCCGCTGCCCTGACCACGCCCTCATCATTAAAAGCCATCAGGTCTTCAAGCGAGCCACCGCCGCGCGCCACAATCACCACATCCGGTCGCGGCACAGCCCCTGCACCGTCAAGCGCGGAAAACCCGTTAATGGCGGCCACAATCTGGGCGGCAGCCCCCTCGCCCTGCACTGGTACGGGCCACACCACCACAGGGCGGGGGAAGCGCCGCTGGAGTGTGGTACAGATATCATGCAGCACAGCCCCCTGAGCGGATGTGACAACACCGATCACGCGGGGCAGCAGGGGGATGGGCTGTTTGCGGGCGGGGTCAAACAGACCCTCCTCCCCCAGCCGGATGCGCAGGCGCTCGATGCGGGCCAGCAGAGCACCCTCGCCCGCATATTCCATACGCTCGACCACCAGCTGGTAGCTTGAGCGCTCGCCGTAGGAAGAGACCTTGCCGGTTGCAATAATTTCCAGCCCGTTCTCTGGCACCAGACCAAGACGACTGACACTGCCGCGCCAGACCACGCCGGAAATCTTGCCCTGCTCATCCTTGAGCGAAAAATAAAGATGCCCGGAGGGGTAGCGTTTGAACTCCGTAATTTCGCCCCGCACACGCACGCGACTGAACGAGCCTTCGAGCGTACGCCGGATTGCGCCGGAAATTTCCGAAACCGTATATTCAGGGACATTGCCGCCAGAAGGGGGGGCGGCTCCAAACTCTTCGTGCATCCGCCTAACCTATGCTACAGACGCTCGCCCTGAAAGAGCAGACATGAACAGCAGGAGAAAAGAATTGCGCGTACTTCTGGTAGGCTCAGGCGGCCGCGAACATGCCATGGCCGAAACACTGGCCAAATCCCCCGCCCTTTCCGCGCTGTTCATTGCCCCGGGCAACCCCGGCACGGCGCGCTGTGGGGTCAACGTGCCCATTGGCGCACATGACGTGGCAGCCCTTGTCACCTTTGCCCGTGAACAGAAGATTGATCTGGTGGTCCCCGGCCCCGAAGCGCCACTGGTAGCGGGGCTGGCCGATGCCTGCGCACTGGCGGGCCTGCCCTGTGCAGGCCCCACGCAGGCCGCCGCCCAGCTTGAGGGCAGCAAAAGCTTTACCAAGGAAATATGCGATGCGGCGGGTATCCCCACCGCTGCATGGGAACGCTTTACCGATTCCGCAGCCGCCATTGCTTACGTCCGCCGCAAGGGAGCGCCCATTGTGGTCAAGGCCGATGGACTGGCCGCAGGCAAGGGGGTTGTTGTCGCCACAACCGTAACCGAGGCCGAAGCCGCAATTACGGACATGATGACCGGCAACACACTGGGCGATGCGGGCCATAGTGTGGTGATAGAAGATTGCCTGATCGGGGAGGAGGTCTCGCTTTTCGCATTCTGCGCGGGGGAGACGGCCTGCCTTATTGGAGCCGCACAGGACCACAAGCGCATAGGCGATGGAGATACAGGGCCAAATACCGGCGGCATGGGTGCGGTCTCCCCCCCCAAAGGCTTTGGCCGGGCAGAGCAGGAAGCCGCACTGGACCTGCTGGTACGCCCCATGCTGCGTGAAATGGTGCGCCGGGGCACGCCGTTCCGCGGTGTTATTTTTGCAGGGCTTATGCTGACCGAGCAGGGGCCATCACTGATCGAATACAACGTGCGCTTTGGCGACCCAGAGGCCGAAGCCCTGCTCCCCCGCCTGACATCGGACCTGCTGCCTGCCCTGCGTGCACTGGCCGAGGACCGGCTGGATGTAGCCCCCATCACCTTTTCCAACCAAGCATCGGTCTGCGTGATCATGGCCGCACGCGGCTACCCCGGCACGCCGGAAAAAGGGGCCGTGATCCGTGGCGTGGATACCGCCAATGCGCTGGAAGGTGTCAGGGTTTTTCAGGCTGGCACCACACAGGACATGGCGGGCGATCTGGTGGTCTCTGGCGGTCGTGTGCTGGCCGTATGCGCACTGGCAGACACTGTGCAGGAGGCACAACAGCGCGCCTACGCTGCGTTAAGGCCATTACGTGGGATGGGGCCGTGTGGCGCACGGATATTGGCAACCGAGCCCTGTAAAACCAACGCCCCATACGCCAAGCATCCGGGTGGGGCCGTAAGGCCCCCGAGCCCGCAGCATTGGGTGCGGGCAGGTCCCTACTCCGCCCGCCCCAGCATCCGGCCAAGCACCAGAGCATCGGAGCCATCGGGGTAGTACCCCCTGCGTAGTCCTTTTTGTTCAAACCCTGCCTGCACATACAGTTCTTGCGCCGCAGGGTTGCCAACCGAGACTTCCAGAAAAACCATATCCGCGCCTTGTTCCGCGCTACGGCCAAGACCCCACGCCACCAGTTGCGCGGCCAACCCCTGCCGCCTGTACTCTGGCAGCACGCACAGGGTTAGAATTTCCGCCTCCCCCGCAACACAGCGCAGCATGACAAATCCGGCTGGTTCTGCCCCCACCACCACAACCCCGGCCAGAACCCCGGTAGACCCGAGCAGGCTGGCCATGGCGGCTGTGTCCCACTGCTCCTGCGTGGCAAAACACTGCATATGCAAGCGGGCCAGAACCTGAGCATGGGCTGCCCCCACGCACTGCACATCCACCACAGGCATTAGACGGGAGCAGCCCGTAACCCGCTGGCTGGCAGTTTGGCCTCTGGTGGGTCCACATAAACCGGGAGCGCCGCCCGTGCCGGGAGTTCCCCCCGCACACGCCGGAGTGCTGCGGCAGCAATCTGTTCCACACTGGGGTGGCTGGTCTGGCACATAATGGCGGAGGGGAAGGGCAGCTCTGTCCGGGCCTCGCCCGCAACCAGCCACGCTTCCTGCGGTGCCTGCCAGTCGGCTATATTGACGGCCCGTACCGCATGTTTATCTTCCACAAAACACGGCCCCGGCGGGCTGCGGTTACAACCAGCCAGCCAGCCAAAGGGCCTGCCCGCAGCCACAAGGGCTGCATCCAGCTCTGGCGCCAGAG
>NZ_BAJU01000015.1 GCF_000613865.1 Acetobacter okinawensis JCM 25146 | reverse complement strand
GAGCCGGAATGCCCCTGCCACCGCCCGCCGCCTGAAGCTGTCCCGCGCCGAGAGTGGGCTGCTGGCCGCGTTTGCCAAGCCCGCTCCCGTGCCGGATGTGGGTATGGGGGATGATGCTTTGCGCCGCCTTGTGGCGGTTGAGCCGCCTGATGTGTTGGTGGGGCGGTTATGGCTGCATCAGGCCGCACAGGCCCATACGGATGCGCAGAATAGGGCATT
The DNA here is from genome assembly GCF_000613865.1 of Acetobacter okinawensis JCM 25146. Classification (GTDB taxonomy): domain Bacteria; phylum Pseudomonadota; class Alphaproteobacteria; order Acetobacterales; family Acetobacteraceae; genus Acetobacter; species Acetobacter okinawensis. The sequence goes on along the minus strand of NZ_BAJU01000015.1, from coordinate 51,820 downwards.
TGCACAACTCAGGAGCAGGCTGCTTGGAATGGATGTTCCTGTTTTTCCTCTGGCCGGGCGGGACGTGGTGGCCATGGGCGGGCAGGCCGGGCCAGAGATCGGGCGTATTATGGGCCTTGTCCGGCAATGGTGGCTGGACGGGGGGTGTCTTGCGGGGGCGGCGGAGTGCCGCGAGCGGATAAAACACTATCTGAACGTAAAAACGGCACAAAGCGGGCCCCGGCCCCTTACATGACCGGGCGGGAGGCTGGTAGAGAACAGGGTATGACATCCGTGCAAAATGCCGCCCCCTCCCGCTCTTCCCGCCAGATGCCGCCTGGTGATACGCGGCTCCTGCTCAAAAGACTGTGGCGTACACAGGTCAGCCGGTACCCGGGCCGCATTGCGGGCGTTGTGGCGGTTACGGTGCTTATGGCCGTGCTGACGGCCCTGTACCCGCTGGTTATCCAGCGAGCACTGGACATGTTTGCTGCACATGACCCGCGCATCCTGTATCAGGTGCCATTGCTGGTGGTAGTGATTACACTGGCCAAGTCTCTGGCCCAGTATGGGCAGACACTGGCAACACAGGGGCTGGTGCTGCTGGTCATCCGGGGGTTGCAGGAGCAGATGTTTGATCATCTGGTCAGTACGGATATTGCCCATGTGGAGCAGGAGGCCCCGGCCAAACTGGCCGCACGCTTTACCACAGATGCTGTCTGTATCCGCGATGCCCTGATCCGCGCCGTCAATTCCGTGGGCGATGTGGTGACAGTCGTGGGGCTGATTATTTCCATGCTGTATATGGACTGGGAGCTCAGCCTGATTGGTGCGCTGCTCTACCCCATAGCGGCTGTGCCCGTGCAGCGGCTGGGTCGGCGCGTGCGCCGTGCATCCAGCGGGATGCAGGAACGGGTGGGGGATACCGCAGCCTTCCTGACCGAAAGTTTTGCACAGGCCCGCACGGTGCGCGTGTACAGGCTGGAGGATAGCGAGCGCGCCCGGGCCGCGTTGTCGTTCGACCATCTCTATCAGGCCATGCTACGCATTACCCGTGGCCGTGCAAGGGTGGAACCCCTGCTGGAGGCACTGGGTGGGGTGGCTGTTGCCGCTGTGCTTGGTTTTGCAGGTTGGCGTGCGGCCATGGGGGGCGCAACACTGGGCGACTTTTCCGGCTTTGTTGCCGCCCTGCTTTTGGCCTCACGCCCCTTGCGCGCCCTTGGTTCGCTTAACGCTGCCTTGCAGGAGGGGCTGGGCGGGCTTGTGCATGTTTTTGCCGTGCTTGATGACCCCCCGGCCGTCACTGACGGCCCACACGCCCGCCCGCTGCCCGCAGGTGACGGGCACCTTGTGTTTGAGAACGTGGGCTTTGTGTACGGCGATGGCCGGGTAGGGCTGGAGCAGTTGAGCTTCGATGCACGGCCCGGTTGCACGGTGGCGCTGGTCGGGCCATCGGGGGCAGGCAAGTCCACAGCACTCTCCCTTGTCCCGCGCCTGCATGATGTCACATCGGGGCGCATTATGCTCGATGGGATGGACCTGCGTGACGTGCAGTTGCAAAGCCTGCGTGCTGGTATGGCATATGTCAGTCAGGACCCTTTGCTGTTCGACCTTTCGGTGCGGGAAAATATTCTGATCGGCAGACCCGGTGCATCACAGGCGGAGGTGGCTGCTGCGGCTCGCGCTGCTGCGGCAGAGCAGTTCATACAGGCTCTGCCCAATGGGTATGACACGGTGGTGGGGCCGGGGGGGCAGCGCCTGTCCGGCGGGCAGCGCCAGCGTGTGGCCCTTGCGCGTGCCCTGCTGCGTAACCCCCGCCTGCTGTTACTGGATGAAGCAACAAGTGCGCTCGATAGCGAGAACGAGGCACAGGTGCAGGATGCGTTGGCCACGTTGCGGCGTGGGCGCACGACTCTTATTGTCGCGCACCGCCTGTCCACCGTGCGCTCGGCCGACATGGTTGTGGTGATGAAGGACGGACGCGCTGTGGAATGCGGCACCCATGATGAGCTGATGCGCCATGACGGGCTGTATGCCCGGCTGGTCAGAACTCAGGGGCTGGATCGCTAGGCGGTAAATCCGAGGCGGCTTTCGGGGCCATTGCGGGGAAAAAACAGGCATGTGCCCATGTGGTGCTTGATGCAGGGGTATGAACGTGCCACATACTGACCGAACTGGTCGGTCAGCGTTGCTGGCCGCAAAAAAACGCCGCGCAGGACGTGTGTGAGAGGGCAAGGAACAGAATGGCAGACGACCATAGCGAACAGTCTTTACCACCATCCTCCGCACAGGAGCCCAGTCCCCCACAGGAGCCAGCCAAAAAAAGCAGTCGCGGCAAGGTCATCCTTTCCGGCGTTATTGGCTGTCTGGTTGTGGCAGGTGGGCTGTATTGGTTCATGACCCGTAACGAGGTGGAAACGGACGATGCCTTTACCGCAGGCCGCTCCGTAACCATTGCCCCGCATGTGGAAGGTTACGTGACCGAACTGCTGGTGAACGATAACCAGTTTGTGCGCAAAGGGCAGATTCTGGCCCAGATTGACCCGCGTGACTGGGTTGCCCAGAAGGACCGCGCCGCCGCACAGCTGGCCAATGCACAGGCTGCTGCACAGGCAAGTGACATGATGCACCGCGTAGCGCTGCTGGAATTCCCCGGCAGGCTGTTACAGGCGCAGGGGCAATTGGCCGATGCCAAAGCCCAGCTCTTCAAGGCGCAAACGGATTTCCGTCGCCAGAATGGCGTGGCGCGTGCAGCGACGTCCCAGCAGGATATAGATTACGCAAAAGCCGCGCTGGAGGCAGCTCAGGCGCGGGTCATGGCGGCCGAAGGTGCGGTGCAGATGGCTCAGCCCGTCCAGCCGAATATTGAAAATGCAGCCGTGCAGATTTCGCAGCAGGAAGCGCAGGTCAGGGCGGCGCAGGCCAGCCTTGTATCCGCTGCGCTGAATGTGGAGTGGACCGTCATCCGCGCCCCGCATGATGGCTGGATATCCCAGCGTAATGTGGAGCAGGGCAACTACGTCCGTCAGGGGCAGAGCCTGTTTGCCATTGTAGAGCCCGAAGTCTGGGTTGTGGCCAATTACAAGGAAACACAGATAACCAGAATGCGCCCGGGCCAGAAGGTGGATATCCATGTGGATGCCTACCCGAGCCTGAAGCTGCATGGACATATTGATTCGCTGCAAAAAGGCACGGGGGCGACCTTCAGCGCTTTCCCGCCTGAAAATGCGACTGGCAACTATGTCAAGATCGTGCAGCGTGTGCCGGTTAAAATCCTGATTGATGATGGTCTGGACCCGGACCAGCCGCTGGCCCTTGGTCTGTCTGTTGAGCCAACGGTCCATGTGGACACGCAAGGCCACTCCGACGCTCCCCCGCGTGGCGGCGTGGATAATAGCGGGCAGGTTACTCCATGAGCGCACAGGCTGCCGACGCGCCAGCAGGGTGGAAGCCAAAATATAACCCATGGACCGTGGCCTTTGTGGTGACCATGGCCGCGTTCATGGAAATTCTGGACACCACCATTGTCAACGTGTCCCTCCCGCATATCGCGGGCAGTCTGTCCAGCACGTATGATGATTCAACATGGACGCTTACGGCTTACCTGGTCGCTAACGGCATTGTGCTCACCATTTCGGGTTGGTTGGGAAAAGTGTTTGGCCGCAAACGCTATTTTCTCATCTGCATTACCATGTTTACCGTCTCGTCCTTTTTGTGCGGGATGGCAACAAGTCTGGGCGAACTGGTTGTATTCCGTCTGATGCAGGGCTTTTTTGGTGGTGGGCTTCAGCCTAACCAGCAATCCATCATTCTGGATAGCTTTCCCCCCGCCAAACGGGCTGCGGCATTCGGGCTGACAGCAATTGCCGCCGTGGTCGGCCCGGTTATTGGCCCGACCCTTGGGGGGTGGATTACCGACAACTTCTCGTGGCGGTGGATATTCTTCATTAACGTGCCGTTTGGTTTTCTGACCACTGTTGGGGTCATGACCGTGGTGGAGGACCCGCCATGGGCGCAAAAGCAGAAGGCCCCGGTGGATGTGATCGGCATTAGCCTGATTACCCTTGGCTTTAGCTGCCTTGAAGTCATGGTGGACCGTGGGGAGGATGCGGACTGGTTTGGGTCCAACTTTATCCGCATTATGGGCGTTCTGGCTTTTCTGGGGCTTACCGGGGCTGTCTTCTGGTTGTTGCACACGGATCGGCCCGCAGTGGACCTGCGTGTTTTCAAAGACCGCAATTTTGCCGTGGGTACTGCGCTTATGGGGGCCATGGGCGCGCTGCTGTATGCGTCGGCCATTGTGGTGCCGCAGTTTGCCCAGCAGGTCATGGGCTACACCGCAACCCTGTCCGGCCTGCTGCTCTCCCCCGGCGGGATTGCCGTGATCGTGCTGATTCCCGTTGTGGGCAAGTTGATGACATTGACCAGCGTACGCAACGTGATTGCTATAGGCTTTGGCCTTATGGGTGTGGCGCTGTTCTATTCGGCCCAATTGCTGCCTTTGCTGGATTTTAGGCATCTTATGCTTTACCGCATGAGCCAGACAGCCTGCCTTGCCTTTCTGTTCGTCCCACTTTCAACCATCGCCTATTCCACCATTCCCGAGCGGTTGAACCCCGATGCCTCGGCCCTGTTCAGTATGGCGCGTAACGTGTTGGGGTCTTTGGCCATTTCGGGCGCAACGGCCTTGCTGACCGAGCGCAAACAGGCGCACCAAGCTTATATGGTGCATTGGATGACACCCTTCCATCAGCCATTCAATGCGTATCAGGATCAGGTCAGGCAGGCGGCAACCGCGCGGGGTGCGCCAGAAGGGCTGGCAGATTCTGTTGCCCAGCACGCGCTTTTTCAGGAATTCTCGCGGCAGGTGGCTATGCTGTCTTATAATGAAGTCTTCATGATTTTGGGGATCGGTGCGTTTCTGTGCGTGCCACTGTGCTTTTTGCTCTCCCCCATCCGTGGGGATGGCAAGGCCAAGGGCGCGCATTAAAGCGGGTACTGCCGTTGTGTATTAAAAAACCACCTGCCGGAGGGCGCTTTGCCTTCCCGCAGGTGGTTTTTTTGTTCTGTGCCGGTGGTATTTTTTTGGCGAGTGCTGCCCCGGTGCGTCAGCCCGGCACTGCAAAGCGGCTGAATGCGCGGACCAGCCGTTCATAAATCGGTTTTTTAAAACCAACCGACTGTTCGGGCAGAGATGCCAGTTCTACCCACATCCATGCATCAAATTCAGCAGGTAGGTGACGGTTCAGGCAGATATCGGCCTCTGTTCCGGTAAAGCGCAGGGCAAACCATTTTTGCGTTTGTCCACGGTAACGCCCGCCAAGGGCTTTGCCAATCAGTGCGGCAGGCAGGTCATACTGTATCCATTCCGGGTGTTCGGCCAGAATGCGAACATGCTCTGTACCAAGTTCCTCCCCCACTTCACGCAGGACGGCGGTCTGTGGGTCTTCCCCATCGTCTATGCCGCCTTGTGGGCATTGCCATGTGCCTTGGGTCAGTGGGCCGCCTGCGCCGGGCATGTCGGTACGTCGGGCAATCAGCACATGGCCATCAGCGTTAAAAATCAGCGCACCCACGTTGGGGCGATAGGGCAGGGTTGTCGGGTCAACCGGCATTAGTGGTTGCCTCCCATCATGCGGGGTGCAGTGGTGGAAAGGTTGACGCGCATCTGGCCATTGCTGGCTGGCGGGGGCAGGCTGGCCGGGTCTGGCGGCAGAATAAGCTGGCTGACCGGCACAAGCGTTATGCCAACGTCCTTGAGGTGCGGCAGCCATGCCCGCAGGCAGGCCAGTGCTACGGGGCGCAAGGGGCCAAGCACCCCGATGGCGCGCCCGTTCTGGCGGGCAAGCTGCTGGAGTTTGAGCAACTGGATATCGATATTAACAATATCTTCGTCGGTGTTGATGCTCACATCCGCCGTGCCAACAGCGGGGCTGCTGTCCAGGTGTGTTTGTGGTGTTGCATTCAGGTAGAGCAGGCCGCGCTGGTCCAATGTTGCCAGAATGGACTTGAACCCGCTGGAATTGGGGAAGCCGCCGCCATTTTGTCCGTCAAAAGCATTGGTCACACCCACATACCCGGCCAGATGCGAGAGGGACCAGTTGAGGTTGTCCATATTCTGTTTGGCAGAGAGCAGAACCCCCAGCGCTTTGGGGCCTTCGCTATTGCTTGGGCTGTCCTTGCTGCCATTGGCGGGTTTGTCTGCCTCCCCCTGCATGGGCAGGGAGAGCAGGAGTTCATGCTGGTGCTGGCGGGCGGCCTCCATAATGGCGTCCGGGTCCGCCACATAAGGTGATACGGCGAGCGAAACCTGACCGGGGAGTGCGGCGATTGCATCCTTGGTCAGGTCTTCGGACTGGCCAACACCGTCAACCAGCAGCGCAACCATGGGGGTGCCGGGGGGCACTTCCACTGGTGGTGCGGCGTATACCTGTCGTGGCAAGGCACCATGCGCCCCACGAATGGGGAGGGGAAAGCCCCCCGGTCCGGGGCTTTTTTCAAGCAGAGCAGCCTGCGGAGGGGGAATGTTGACCAGATGCCCCCCCGTACCATCTGCCCGGCTGCCGCTTTGGGCTACGGTATCTATATCATCCCCCCCTGCAATCAGGTGGGGTGGCCCCATGATCTGCAGGGTCAGGGCCAGTGCAGAGGTTGCCGCAAGGCAGCCCCCCCAAAAGCGGATGAACAACCGGCCATTGGCCGGAAGCTGCTGCCATAGGGTGGAGGTCTGCATGGCCACTGTCTTATCCCTGCTCCGTGTTAGTTATGCGCCGCACAGTCAGTTTTGGCTGCGGGTTTGAGTGGCGGCAGGGATGCCGTGGGGTCGGGTGCAGGCAGGCCAGCCATGGAGCGTACAACCCGCAGACCTTCCTGTAGCTGGAAGTCCGTACCGGGTTTGTTGTATTCGAACTCCGGCCAGTTGGCAGGGGGCTGGTCAGGAATGATCTTGGCAATGGCGGGCAGGTCCGTGCGCGGTTGCGCCTTGGTCTGGTTGCCACCCTGATTTTTGAGAATATGCTCCAGATCAGCCTCACGCAGGCTGAAACCGGGGTCCTCACGCGTTTCCTTGACCACAATATCGGGGGTAATGCCCAATGCCTGAATGGAACGGCCAGACGGGGTGTAATACCGCGCGGTGGTCAGGCGGACAGCACCATTGCCGGGGATGGGGATAATGGACTGCACGGACCCCTTGCCAAAGCTGCGCGTGCCAAGCAGCACGGCGCGGTGGTGGTCCTGCAGGGCGCCAGACACGATCTCCGATGCAGAGGCCGAGCCGCCATTGATCAGCACCACCATGGGCAGGCCATCGGTAATGTCTGTTCCATGGGCATCCCAGCGCTGGCTGTCCTTGGGGTGGCGTGCGCGGGTGGAGACAATCTCTCCCGAGCGGATAAAGCTGGAGGATACCTCCACCGCCTGATCAAGCAGGCCGCCGGGGTCGTTGCGCAGGTCAAGCACCAGCCCGCCTAGCTTGCCACCGGCCTGTTGCTTGAGGGTGTTGTAGCCCTTGAGCAGTTCTTTTTCCGTGGTTTCGTTGAACTGGGCAATCCGCAGGTAGCCAATCCGGTCGTACAGGGCGGATTTGACCACATCAATATGGATGATCTCGCGCGTCAGGGTGACCGTAATGGGCTTGGGTGTTTTTTCACGCACAAGGGTCAGGGTAATTTTGGTGTTGGGCTTGCCCCGCATTCTCTTGACCGCTTCGTCCAGCGGGGTGCCGTCTATTGTGTGCCCATCCACGGCAATAATGTAATCGCCCGGCTTGATCCCCGCGCGAAAGCCGGTGTGCCATCAATGGGGGAGACAACGCGGATATGGCCATCCTGCTGTTGCAGCTCCAGACCCAGACCGCCAAATTCGCCCTTCATCTGGACCATCATGTCGTCATACTGTTTTTGCGTCATGTATGAGCTGTGGGGATCCAGACCACTGAGCATACCGTTCAGGGCGTTGGTAATCAGGTCCCGGTCGGAAACAGGCTCAACATAGTCGGCCCGGACCAGATCCAGCACCGTGCCAAACAGGGTCAGCAGGCGGTAGGTTTCCGCATGGTTGGTGGTGGGGGAGGCGTCCGTTGTGGGGCTTTCCGCCCGCGCCGGTGTGCCAAGCAATCCCGCGCCATTATTGTGTCCGGGGTGAAAAGTCAGGGCAAGGCCGGTCATGGCTGCGGCGCCGAGCATCAGACCTGTGCGGAACTTCATGCGATCTTGTCTCCTGTCGCAGGGCCTTGGCCCGTGCGCTTGTGCTTCCTGTCTTTTCAAATACGGGCGCCAGTCTGGGCGACCGCGCGGCCAGCCATGCTCGAGCATGGCGGCAGAGTGCGCAAGACTAGCGTGTTCCGTAACGGAGGGGAACAGCCAGCACGCACAACCCGCCCCACTCTTTACAGAAATGGCGCGGGGTTGATGGTTTTTTGTCCGTTACGCAGCTGAATGAACAGCGTGGACGAACTTCCTGTTGCACTCATGTGTCCCAGTGGCGCGCCCTTTGTCAAACTTTGTGCGGTATCCACGCTCAGTTCCGAAAGGCCAGCAAGAATAAAGCGGTAGCGCCGGCCGCAGTTCAAAATCACCATTTGCCCATAGCTGCGGAACGCCCCGGCAAAATCCACGCTGCCAGAGCATGGGGCGCGCACGCTTGCACCCGGCGGTGTGCGGTAGGTCATGCCGGTTGTGGGGCCGGAATCGCTGGCGACCCCCCAGCCAGAGACCAGCCTGCCTGCCACGGGTTGCACCCCCGTGCCTGCGCTGCGTTCGGCAAGGCCGGGTCCTTCTTGCTGGTTGAGTGTGGCCTGCTGTCTTCGGGCTGCCTGTGCGCGTTCGGCCTGATGGGCCTGCTCGGCGGCGGCAATTTCGTGCTGTAAGGCAGTGCGTGCGTTATCTTCCAGTGCATCCAGCCGGGCAATGGCGTCCTGCAAGCTGGACGCGCGCTGGGTCGCGGCAAGGAGCTGCTGTGCGGTATTCTGTGCTGCCCTGCTGGCCTGCTGCTGGGCAATGCGGGCGCGTGCTGCCTGCTGGCGCACCGTGTCGCGCTGCTGGCTCTGGGTCTGTTTGAGTTGGGCAAGCGTTGCGTACTGGGCCGAAAGGTCTGCATCCACAGCACTCAGGCGTGCCTGTTGCGCGCGCATGGCCTGAGCCTGTACCTCCATCTGGCGTGAAAGGCCGCGCAGGATCAAAAATCCGGTGACTGCATCACCCTGCGGTACAGGTGCGGCCAGAAGGGTGTCCGACGGGTAAAGCGACAGGCGCTCGGCTAATGGCAGAATGGGGCCAAGGGCGCGGGCGCTGGTTTGCAGGGTGGTTTGCAAGGTCCGCTGTTCGTCACGGATTGTGCCAATGCGCTCGCTCAGATCAGAGATATGCTGTTCCGTATCCTGTAGCTGGCTCGTGGCGGCAATGGTTGCCGCAGACAGTGCTTGTGCCTGCGTGCTGGCCTGTGTGGCGGCAGCCTGAGCGGCTTCATTTTTAAGGCGTGAGGCCTCAATGGCGCCCGCCTGCCGGGCTTTTTCCATCTCCATGGCGGCGTGCTGTGCATGTGCGGCCTCTACCGCCGCCTGCGCCTGCCGGATCGAGCGGGGTTGTGAGCCAACAGGTGGAGGAGATGGCGTATCTGTTGTGCCAGCCAACGCCTGCTTACCCCGCCGGGGAGGATGGTGCTTTTTATGCGTGGTGGCCTGTGGTGTCTGTCGCGCTGTGGTGGTGTGTGCCCCCCCCTTGTGCTCGGCGCTCCATGCTGGTGGGGCGTGTGGCACCACAGCCATATACCCTGCCAGCACTAACGCAGCCCAGCCCCCCTTGCGACTCACGGTAATGCGGCAAAAGGGTGTGCAGGTGGGGGGCTGGTGGTGGGTCATTCAGTGTTCAAGCAGGGACTGGCCAGTCATTTCCGCAGGTTTGGGCAGGTTCATAATATCCAGCAAGGTAGGGGCAAGGTCTGCCAGCTTGCCGCCATCATGCAGTTTGCTGGCGTGGCTGCCTGCAACAATAAACGGCACAAGGTTGAGGGTATGCGCCGTGTGTGGGCCGCCTGTCTGGGGGTCTTTCATGGTTTCGCAGTTACCGTGGTCGGCGGTGACCACCAGAACACCCTGTTCTTCCTCCAGTGCCTGGGCAATGCGGCCCAGCCCGGTATCCACGGCTTCTACTGCGGTAATGGCTGCGGCCAGTACCCCGGTGTGGCCGACCATGTCCGGGTTGGCAAAGTTGAGGACAATCAGGTCGTATGTGCCGCTTTTAATGGCGGCCACGGCTTTGTCCGTCAATTCAGGGGCCGACATTTCGGGTTGCAGGTCATAGGTGGCCACTTTGGGGGAGGGGACGAGAATACGGTCCTCACCTTCAAACAGGTTTTCACGCCCACCGTTCATGAAGTAGGTGACATGGGGGTATTTTTCGGTCTCGGCCATACGGAGCTGGCGTAGCCCGGCCTGAGCAACCACCTCGCCCAGCAGGTTGGTCAGTTCCTCCGGCGGGAATAGCACGGTCATGCGGGCGGCCAGCGCATCGCTGTAATGGGTCATGGCAAGGGCTGCGGCAAAGTGCACAACCTTGCTGCGGGCAAAGCCGTTAAAGTCCGGCTCAAGCATGGCGTCCATCAACTGGCGGATGCGGTCCGCGCGGAAGTTGAAGGAGAGAATACCGTCCCCGTCCCGCATGCCGGTGTAGCCGGTCAGCACGGTGGGGAGGATAAATTCGTCCGATACATCCTGTGCGTAGGCCGCACTGATAACCTCCTCGGGGCTTTGTGCCTGAGGGCCTGTTGCGTTGAGCAGGGCGTTATAGGCTTTTTCCACCCGGTCCCAGCGTTTGTCGCGGTCCATGGCGTAATAGCGGCCGGAAATGGTGGCAAGCTGCACGGCAGAAGGGAGTGCAGCCCGGAGCTGTTGCAGGTAGGTGGCGGCCGAACGGGGGGCTGTGTCACGCCCATCGGTAAACAGATGGAGGGCTACGGGCACCCCGGCATCGCTGACAATACGGGCAAGGGCTGCTGCATGGTCCTGATGTGAATGTACCCCCCTGCGGAGATAAGCCCCATAAGGTGGCAGGTGCCGCCGGTTTTTTTGAGTGCGGCAATAAAATCGGTCAGTGCCGGGTTGCGCGCCAGAGACCCATCCTCAATAGCCGCAAAAATGCGGGGTAGTTCCTGCATGACCACCCGACCGGCCCCGATGTTGAGGTGCCCGACCTCCGAGTTGCCCATCTGCCCGTCCGGTAGCCCCACATCTTCCCCGCTCGTGCGCAAAAAGCTGTGCGGGTTATTGTGCCATAGCCGGTCAAAACTGGGGGTTCTGGCCAAGTGCACCGCATTGTCCGACGAGTCTTCGCGCCAGCCAAATCCGTCAAGAATGACCAGCATAGCAGTGCGCTTGTGGGGGGGGCGGGGAGATGGCATGGCGTTGGACCTCATTTTTTTATGTTTTTTGGGTTGTGGCGGAATAATGCCACCAAAACGCAGGGAAGATAAAGAGGTCACGGGGCGGGTTGCAGCGGATATGAAAACGGGGTGGTGGAACAGTGTCCACCACCCCGTTGCAGGGCCAATATGGCAAAGCGGGTTACACAGTCAGGCGCGGCGTACGATGTAGGACAGGCCAAGGGCCTTGGTAATCAGTGCCGCATGTTCAGGGTCGCGCGCCTCGATCATGACTTCAAGCTGTGCTGCCTGCACGGAGGGGGCGGCAAAGAGCCGCTGGTGTGAGACCTCGATAATGTTGCCTCCCGCCTCCCCAATGGTTTTGGAAATATCGGCCAGCACACCCGGCCGGTCGGGAATTTCCATAATCAGGCGCAGGATGCGTCCATCCCGCAGCATGGCGCGGAGCAGCGTGTTGGCCAGAATGCGGCTGTCAATATTCCCGCCAGAAATGGGAAGAGCGACCTTTTTGCCCCGGAACAGGTCGGGGTATGTCAGCACGGCGGCAAGGGCTGCGGCACCAGCGCCCTCGCTGACCTGTTTGGCACCTTCTGCCAGCAGGGTAATGGCATTTTCGATCGCACATTCGGAGACAACAAGAACCTTGTCCACCTGCTTGCGAATAACCTCGTCCGTCTGCCTGCCAATCTGGAGCACGGCAATGCCTTCGGCAATGGTGGAGCCACCATTGGGGTGCGTTGCAGGGCCGGGGAAGGCGGCAAGGGAATCGAAGGATTCAACCTGAACACCAATCAGCTCCATGTTCGGGCGCATGGTGCGGGCCGCTACGGCACAGCCAGATAGCAGACCGCCACCCCCAATGGGGGCTACCAGCATGTCCAGCTCCCCGGCATCTTCCAGCAGTTCCAGCGCGCAGGTGCCTTGTCCCGCCATAACCGCAGCATCATCATACGGATGTACAAACGTGCGGCCTTCGCGCGCCTGAAGGTCCTGTGCGAACATCAGCGCTTCGGCAAAGCTCTCCCCTTCAAGCACCACGCGTGCGCCCCAGTTGCGCGTGCGCACCACTTTGCCTGCGGGGGTGAACTTGGGCATGACAATAACCGCGTCGATACCCAGCAGGCTGGCGTGGCGGGCAACGCCCTGGGCGTGATTGCCCGCCGATACGGCTATAACACCGCGTGCACGCTCCTCCGGGGTCAGCAGGGCCAGCTTGTTGGCTGCCCCGCGTTCCTTGAAGGAACCAACAGCCTGAAGGTTCTCCAGCTTGAGCGTAATCTCCGCCCCCGTTGCGCGTGACAGCGCGTGGGAGGGGATTGTGGGCGTGCGGAGAACACGACCCTGAATACGCTTTGCCGCGGCGGTAACGTCGTCGAAGGAGATCATGTCAGATAAATTTGACGGACAGGATTTCGTAAGTTCTGTCACCACCGGGGGCGGGAACAGATACGGTATCGCCTTCCTGCTTGCCAATAAGCGACTTGGCGAGCGGGGATGAGATGGAAATCTTGCTCTGTTTGATGTCTGCCTCGTGCAGGCCAACGATCTGGTAGGTGATTTCCTTGTCCGTATCCTCGTCAACAAGGCATACGGTTGCACCAAATTTGATATGGCTGCCAGACAGGGAGGAAGGTTCGATCACCTCGGCGGTGGAGATCAGCTCTTCCAGCTCCTGAATACGCCCTTCAATAAAGGACTGACGCTCGCGCGCAGCGTGGTATTCGGCATTTTCTGAAAGGTCGCCGTGGCTGCGGGCTTCCGCAATGGCGCGGATAACAGCAGGGCGTTCTTCTGATCTCAGCTTGCGCAGCTCATCTTCAAGCTGAAGCAGGCCCTTGCCCGTCATTGGAGTTTTCTGCAAGACGTGTCCCCAGAATAAAAGCTGCCGGACCTGCTGGCCCGGCGCGGTAGTTACAGTAATAGTCGCGTCGGGTGACGCCTCACACTCGTGGGGTTTGGCCCGGCATGGAACGCAGGGGGCAGCCGGTCAGGCTACCCCCAGTGCTCAGAACGAACCACTAAAGTATGACTGAAGTGGCGCAACATCAAGCGGTCCTTCGCGCATTGCCGCAATAGCGTGGATTGCAGCGCGCGCGCCCGCCATGGTGGTGTAGTGCGGAATACCCAGCACAAGGGCGGAACGGCGGATGTCAAAACTGTCGGCAACCGACTGTGCACCCTGTGCGGTGTTGATGACCATCTGCACTTCGCCCGAGCGGATGGCGTCCACGCAGTGCGGGCGTCCTTCGAGCACCTTGTTGACCACACTGACATCAATGCCGGACTCACGCAGCTTGCGTGCCGTGCCCCGTGTTGCCACGATTTTAAAGCCCATGGAGCCAGCAGGCGGCCCAGCGGGGGCAGTTGCGGCTTGTCGCTCTCACGCACGGACAAGAACACAGTACCACTCATGGGCAGGCGTACACCCGCCCCAAGCTGGGACTTGGCAAAGGCCCGCTCAAAGGAGGTATCCAGCCCCATGACCTCACCCGTAGAGCGCATTTCCGGCCCAAGAATGGTGTCCACTTCCGCAAAGCGGTTGAAGGGGAACACGGCTTCCTTGACCGCCACATGCGGCACAACCGCCCGGTCGTCCAGATTAAAGCCGCTCAGCTTGCTGCCCGCCATGACCCGTGCGCCAATCTTGGCTACGGGAACCCCCGTTGCCTTGGCCACGAACGGCACGGTGCGCGAAGCACGCGGGTTGACTTCCAGCACAAAGATCTCCTGATCCTTGATTGCGTACTGGACGTTCATCAGCCCCACAATGCCAAGCTCACGCGCCATGGCCTCGGTCTGGGCCTTGAGTTCGGTCACAATGGCGGGGGAGAGCGTGTAGGGCGGAAGGGCGCATGCGCTGTCGCCCGAGTGGATGCCCGCTTCCTCAATGTGTTCCATTACCCCGGCCACGTACACATCCGTGCCGTCGGCAATGCAGTCCACATCCGCCTCAATCGCCTCGTTCAGGTAGCGGTCAAGCAGGATGGGGCCGGAGGAAATTTCATGCCCCGCGACCCGCAGCACGTCACGCATGTAACGCTGGAGGGAGGCGCGGTCATACACAATTTCCATCGCCCGGCCACCCAGCACGTAGGATGGGCGGACAACCACCGGGTAGCCTACGCGTTCGGCCACGGCCTCGGCTTCTTCGGGGCTGCGGGCAATGCCGTTTTCGGGCTGGCGCAGGCCAAGCTTGTGCAGCATGGCCTGGAAGCGCTCGCGGTCTTCTGCACGGTCAATGGCGTCAGCGGGGTGCCCAGCAGCGGAATGCCTGCAGCTTCCAGTGCGCGGGAGAGCTTGAGCGGGGTCTGCCCGCCGTACTGCACAATGCAGCCCTTGACCGTACCGTTGCTCTGTTCGCAGCGGATCAGGGCAATGACATCTTCCGCCGTCAGCGGTTCAAAATACAGACGGTCGGACGTGTCATAGTCGGTGGAGACCGTCTCGGGGTTACAGTTGACCATAATGGTCTCATACCCGGCCTCACGCAGGGCGTAGGAGGCATGAACACAGCAGTAGTCGAACTCGATCCCCTGACCAATACGGTTGGGACCACCACCGAGGATGACAATCTTTTCCCGGTCCGTCGGGTTGGATTCACAGACCGGAGGGGCAAAATGCCCTTCGTAGCTGGAATACATATACGGTGTTGCGGAGGCGAACTCGCCCGCGCAGGTATCGATCCGGCGGTAAACAGGGTTTACGCCTGCTTCTGCCCGGAGCTTGGCCACTTCCTCCGGCTGGGTGCCGGACAGGCGGGAGAGCTGCACGTCTGAGAAGCCAAGCGCCTTGAGGCGGCGCAGGCCCTGTGCGTCTTTGGGTAGGCCGTGGTGTTCCACGTCACGCTCGGCGCGGATGATTTTTTCCATCTCACGCAGGAACCACGGTTCAAACTTGCAGGCCTCGTGAATGGCCTCGACCGACAGGCCAGAGCGCAGCGCCTGCGCTGCCATGAGAATACGTTCCGGCCGTGGCTGGGAGAGTGCTGCACGAAAAGCGTCTTCCCCGCCATCGCCGGGGACTTCCACCGGGTCCAGCCCATACAGGCCGGTTTCCATGGAGCGCAGGCCTTTTTGCAGCGCTTCGGGGAAGGAACGGCCAATGGCCATGGCCTCGCCAACCGACTTCATGGACGTGGAGAGCAGGGCGGGTGCGCCGGGGAATTTTTCAAACGTAAAGCGCGGGATCTTGACGACAACATAGTCGATTGTCGGCTCGAAGGACGCTGGCGTTGTACGTGTGATGTCGTTCTTCAGCTCATCGAGCGTGTAGCCCACGGCCAGCTTGGCTGCGACCTTGGCAATGGGGAAGCCCGTTGCCTTGGAGGCTAGTGCCGAGGAGCGCGAGACACGGGGGTTCATCTCGATCACCACCATGCGGCCATCAACGGGGTTGATGCCGAACTGCACGTTGGAGCCGCCGGTTTCCACCCCGATGGCCCGCAGGCAGGCCAGGGAGGCATCACGCAGCCGCTGGTATTCCTTGTCGGTCAGTGTCAGGGCAGGGGCGACCGTAATGGAGTCACCCGTATGCACACCCATGGGGTCGATGTTCTCGATCGAGCAGATGATAATGCAGTTGTCCGCCGTGTCGCGCACAACTTCCATTTCGTACTCTTTCCAGCCCAGTACAGACTCTTCGACCAGCACTTCCGTGGTGGGCGAGGCATCAAGGCCGGAGAGGACAATCCGCTCGAATTCTTCGCGGTTATAGGCAATGCCGCCGCCTGAGCCACCCATGGTAAAGGAGGGGCGGATAATGGTGGGGAAGCCAATCTGCTTGAGTGCCTCGTGCGCTTCGGCCAGCGTGTGGGCAATAAAGCTGCGTGGGCTTTCAATGCCAATGGCGTCCATGGCCTCGCGGAACTTCTGGCGGTCTTCGGCGCGGTCGATCACATCGGCCTTGGCGCCGATCAGCTCGACATTATGCTTTTCCAGAAAACCCGAAGCATGCAGCGCCATGGCTGTGTTCAGCGCTGTCTGCCCGCCCATGGTGGGCAGCACCGCGTCGGGTTTTTCCTTGAGGATAATGCGCTCGACCACTTCTGGCGTAATCGGTTCCACATAAGTGGCGTCCGCAAGGCCGGGGTCGGTCATGATGGTGGCGGGGTTGGAGTTGACCAGAATGACCCGGTACCCTTCTTCCCGCAGGGCCTTACAGGCCTGCGCGCCGGAATAGTCAAATTCGCACGCCTGACCGATAACAATGGGACCGGCGCCGATGATGAGGATGGAGCGGATGTCTGTCCGTTTGGGCATGATGCGTTCGGTCCTGTTAGTGTTTGACGCCGTTGGTGTCGATCAGGGTGACAAAGCGTTCGAACAGATAGAAGCTGTCGGACGGGCCGGGGCTTGCCTCGGGGTGGTACTGCACGGAAAACGCTGCGTATTTGTCAGACGCCAGCCCCTCGTTCGAGCCATCAAAAAGGCTGATGTGGGTGACATGCGCATCTTCGGGCAGAGTTGCCGCATCCACAGCAAAGCCGTGGTTCTGGCTGGTAATTTCTACCTTGCCGGTTGCAAGGTCCTGCACGGGCTGGTTGGCGCCGCGGTGGCCGCGTTCCATCTTGTAGGTTTTGGCGCCCAGTGCCTGTGCCAGCAGCTGGTGGCCAAGGCAGATGCCAAACAGCGGTATGCCCGCTTCCAGCACGGTGCGGATGGCAGGCACGGCATAGCTTGCCGTCGCAGCCGGATCGCCCGGACCGTTGGAGAGGAACACCCCTTCGGGCTTGAGTGCGAGAATCTGCTCACCGGTGGTGGTGGCGGGCACTACGGTCACATCGCACCCGGCACTGACAAGGCAGCGTAGGATGTTGCGTTTTGCGCCGTAGTCCACGGCCACAACCTTGCGGCGCTTGCCTGTGGGGGCGGCAGTGTTGTCGGGCCATGACCATACGCCCTCGGACCATGCATAGGGGGCGGCGCAGGTGACTTCCTTGGCAAGGTCCATGCCTTCCAGCCCCGGCCACGCGGCCACTTCGGCAGCAATGGCGTCCAGATCAAACTTGCCATCGGCGGGGAAGACAAGGGCTGCGGTCTGTGCGCCGCCATCGCGGATTTTCAGCGTCAGGCTACGGGTATCCACACCGGCAATGCCGGGGGTGCCGTGCTGCTTGAGCCACGCATCCAGGCCGCTTGTGGCGCGCCAGTTGGCCTGTTCGGTCGGGTCTTCCTTGACCACCAGACCAAGGGCTGCGGGACGTGCGGCTTCATCATCCAGCGCGTTCGTGCCGACATTGCCAATATGCGGAAAGGTAAAGGTGATGATCTGCCCGGCAAAGGAAGGGTCGGTCAGGGTTTCCTGATACCCGGTCATGCCGGTGGAAAAGCAGATTTCCCCAATGGCGGGTTTGGGTGTGAAGGCGCCAAAGCCTTTCCCCCACAATACGCTGCCATCTGCGAGAACAAGAGCGGCGGTCGCGCCATCCGGGCGGGCTTGAGGCATGGATGATCCTGTCTGGCTGCCTCCCGCAAGGGGGGAGGGTCTGTCTGTAACTGCGGGGGTGGGCTGAAGGTCCTGAAGGGAAAGACCGGTGGCCTGTGCAATGGCAGGCCAATGGCGGGAGGGAATGGCCTGCGCCTGTCGCCATTTGCGAATGGCCTCGGTGCCAACGCCGGTCAGCCGCGCCGTGGCCTCCGGGCCGCCAATGCGGGCGATAATGGAGTCGATTGACATGGGCATGGGCAAGATGGTTCCTCCTCCAGATGCTCTTTTAGCAGCATGTCACGGAGGTGGGAAGAAATTTCCCACTCAGGATCTGGGGTGCGCGGGGTGTGTGGGAAGCTTTTTCCCACTTGGGGATTTATCGCCACATCACAGCGTCTGTCTTTAGGCGTGGTCTTTTTTGTGCCGCCGGGTGATATGGTGCTCAACGACGGCAAGACTGTAATACGAATATGGAGTGTAGAGAAGCATGACCCTTCGTGAAAGCCTGATGGCAGACCTGAAAACCGCAATGAAGGCGGGAGAAAGTGCCCGGGTTGCAACCATTCGCATGGTCACGGCCAAGCTTAAGGATGTGGAAATCGCAGGCCGTGCAAAGGGGCAGGAAGGGCTGAGCGAGGAGGACGGTATTTCCGCCCTGCGCGGCATGATCAAGTCCCGCACGGAATCCGCCACATTGTACCGCGATGCCGGACGCCCCGAACTGGCGGACAAGGAAGAGGCCGAAATTGCGGTGATCCGTGGCTACCTGCCCCCCGAACTGGATGAGGCCACCCTGGCCGCAGCAGTCAAGGAGGCTGTTGCCTCTACCGGTGCCGCGTCCATGAAGGATATGGGCAAGGTCATGGGTGTGCTCAAAGGCCGCTTTGGTGCCGCTCTGGACATGAGCCGCGCGAGTGCAGCCGTAAAGGCGCTGCTGGGCTAGGCGGCGGGGCGGCGCGCGGCATATGGCCATTGATTCCAACTTTCTGGACGAACTGCGCGCACGCACGCCCATAACGTCTGTTATCGGGCGCAGGGTCAAACTCGCCCGCTCAGGCAGGAACTGGAAAGGCTGTTGCCCCTTCCACGGGGAAAAAACGCCCTCGTTTTATGTGTATGACGACCACTTCCACTGCTTCGGCTGCGGGGTGCATGGGGATGTGATCTCCTTTGTCATGCAGATGGAGGGCAAGAACTTCCCCGAGGCGGTGGAGGAATTGTCCACGGCCGCAGGCATGGAGGTGCCAAAAGACACCCGCACCACGCGGGAGGAGGTGGCCCGTGCGCGTTCGCTGGAGGGTGTGCTTGAGGCAGCTCAGGCGGTATGGTCGGCAGCCCTTTACAAGCCCGAGGGGCGTGCCGGGCTGGACTACCTGCTGGGGCGGGGCTTAACGCGGGAGACCATTGCCGCCTTTGGGCTTGGCTGGGCCAGCGCAGGGCGTGGGCATCTGGTGGAAGCACTGGCCCCGCAGGGCATTACCCCTGAGCAGATGGCCGAGGCAGGGCTGATGCGTGTGGACGAGGATGGTCGCCCCAAGGGCGAGCTGTTCTGGGGGCGCGTGACTTTTCCCATACGTGACCGCAAGGGGCGGCTTGTCTCTTTTGGGGGGCGTATTCTGGGCGATGGGCAGCCCAAATACCTGAATGGACCGGAAACACCACTTTTTTCCAAGCGCAGGCTGCTGTTCGGTCTGGACCGCGCGCGCGCGGCCGTGCGTGCGCCAAGGCCCAGAGGAATGGCAGCCCCGGACCTGATTGTGGTGGAAGGGTATATGGACGTCATAGCCCTGCATCAGGCCGGCTTTACGGGGGCGGTGGCACCACTTGGTACGGCGCTGACCCCTGAGCAGCTGGAGGTGCTGTGGCAGGTCGATCGTGCGCCTATCCTGTGTTTTGATGGCGATGGCGCGGGTCGACGGGCGGCGGTCAAGGCGGCGGAAACCGGCTTGCCCCTGCTGGCACCAGAGCACAGCCTGCGCATCTGCCTGCTACCAGATGGTGAGGACCCCGACAGTCTGGTCCGTCAGCGTGGGGCACCCTTTGTGTCGGAGCTTTTTGCCGGAGCGGCCCCTCTGTCGAGCGTGCTGTTTGATCTGCTGGTGGGGGGCGTAAGCAATCCGGGGCCGGAGGAAAGAGCCGCCCTGCGGCGCAGGCTGAGCGACGTTGCAGCCCTTATCCCCGACAAAGCTCTTGCGGCAGAATACCGGGTTACGCTGCTAGACCGTTTTTTTGCCACCTTCCGCCAGCAGGGGCGCGGGCGGCAGAAGGGTGGGGCGCAGGCGTTTGCCGCACAGGGTGCTGTGCGGGATTCGCATACAGTGGATATGAACCACGAGCGGGAGTTGCAACGGCTGATGCTGCTGCTACTTGTGGAGCATCCACAACTGGTGGAGGAAATGGAAGAAGCCTTGTGCCGCCTTGACTTACCGGTAGATTTTGCGCCATTGCGTGGTGTGCTGCTGGACCTGTCGGCCGATGGGCGTCTGCCCCAGACGGGGGATGACCTGCGGACATGGCTGGAAGAACATGGGCAGGCGGCAACTCTGGCGCCTCTCATGCGTGTTGATGGCACGGGCCTGAGCCATGGAGATGTGGAGACTGTTGCCGCCAGAACACGATGGTGGCATTTTTATGGCTTGCTGTACCGTGACCAGTTCATACGTGAGGTTACGGACGATGTAGCCCGTTTTTTTTCGGAAAAAACGGGAGATACCAGCCAGTGGCAGAGATTGCAGGCGCGGCTGGAAGCCATGGAGCGTCTGCGCCGTGGCGGACTGGATGATGCGGATATCTGAGCGGCGTTTGAATGTTCCTGAGGGTGTTCCTCTTGACTTCGTGCTCAGTATATCCCACGTCCTGCCCGCCCCGAATAACGTGAACAGTGTAGTGTGGTAAACTGGTCGTTCTGTATTCTGTCCGGAATGCAGATGGGGGAGGGAGCAGGTCTGGCATGGCGACAAAAACGGCATCAACGAACGCAGCGCAGGAACAGGATGGTGATTCCAGCCTGTTGGATACACAGTCATCCGCGGTCAAAAAACTGGTCGCAAAAGGGCGCGAGCGGGGATGCATCACGTTTGATGAGCTGAATGCCGTTCTGCCGCAGGATAAAATGTCCTCCGAACAGATCGAGGACATTATGGCCAACCTGTCCGAAATGGGCATTCAGGTGGTCGAAAGCGAAGAGAGCGAGGAAGGCGAGGCCCAGAAGCCGGCCGAAGACGATGAGGAATCGGACGAGGAAGAAACCGAATCCGAATCTGATGCGGAAAGTCCTGCCGCCGGTAATGTGAACGAAAGTGCCGGTCGCACGGATGACCCCGTGCGCATGTACCTGCGTGAGATGGGCACGGTCGAGCTGCTCTCCCGCGAAGGCGAAATCGCCATTGCAAAGCGGATCGAGGCTGGCCGGGACGAAATGATCGGCGGCCTGTGCGAAAGCCCGCTGACCTTCCGCGCCATTATCTCTTGGCACGAAAAAATCCTGAACAATGAAATGCTGCTGCGTGACATTGTGGACCTTGAGGCCATGCAGAGTGGTGGCCCAATGGAAGAGGGTGCCGAGGGCGAAGGGTTTACGGAATCCGAATCCGAGGCAGAGGAAACGGAAGAAGCCGAAAGCGAATCCGAAGGTGATATGGAAGGTGAAGGCAGCGGCCTGTCGCTTTCCGCGCTGGAAGAGAAGCTCAAGCCGGAAATTCTTGCGCATTTTGCCGAAATTGAACCGCTCTACGAGGCCCTGCGCAAATTGCAGGTCCACCGGATCGAGGCCCTGACCTCCGGTGAGGACGTGGACGGGACGTTTGAGGAAAAATACATTGCGCTGCGTGACCAGCTGGTCAGCAAGGTTGAGCAGGTGCACCTGCACAACAACCGGATTGAAGATCTGGTGGCCCAGCTCAAGCAGATGTTCCAGCGCCTGAACGTGCTGGAAGGGCGGATGCTGCGTCTGGCAGAAAGCTGCCGCGTCTCCCGCGATGACTTTTTGCTGAAGTATCGCGGCCGCGAGCTGGATCCGGGCTGGATGGACATGGCCTCCGCATTGCCGGGCCGGTCATGGAAAAACTTTGTGGCCAAGCATGCGCCAACCGTTGTGGACCTGCGTAACAATGTGGCCGGTCTGGCGCAGGAAACCGGGCTGCCAATTGGTGAGTTCCGGCGTGTGTATGCAACGGTTGCTCGTGGCGAGCGCGATTCAGCACGCGCCAAAAAGGAAATGATCGAGGCCAACCTGCGCTGGTTATTTCGATTGCTAAAAAATACACAAACCGTGGCCTCCAGTTCCTTGACCTGATTCAGGAGGGGAACATCGGGTTGATGAAGGCGGTGGACAAGTTCGAATACCGCCGTGGTTACAAGTTCTCCACCTATGCCACATGGTGGATCCGGCAGGCCATTACCCGCTCTATCGCCGATCAGGCACGCACAATCCGTATTCCTGTGCATATGATCGAGACGATCAACAAGCTGGTTCGCACGTCGCGCCAGATGCTGCATGAAATCGGTCGCGAACCCGCGCCCGAGGAACTGGCGGAAAAGCTGGGCATGCCGCTGGAAAAAGTGCGCAAGGTGCTCAAAATTGCCAAGGAGCCGATCTCTCTCGAAACCCCGATCGGGGATGAGGAAGACAGCCACCTTGGGGACTTTATTGAGGATAAAACGGCGGTCATTCCGCTGGATGCGGCAATTCAGACCAACCTGCGTGAGGCTACAACGCGGGTTCTGGCATCCCTCACCCCGCGTGAGGAACGTGTGCTGCGGATGCGCTTTGGTATTGGCATGAACACTGACCATACGCTTGAGGAGGTGGGGCAGCAGTTCAACGTGACCCGCGAGCGTATTCGCCAGATTGAGGCCAAGGCCCTGCGCAAGCTCAAGCACCCCAGCCGCAGCCGCAAGCTGCGCTCCTTCCTGGATGATAACTGATCTAGGCTTTCTTCAGCCGGTTACGCGCATGAAGGTTGTTGTGACCTTCATGCGCATGAACAGCCCACCCGCAACGCCAGCCCTGACGTTGCAGATGGTGGGTGCTTGAAGATGACGTGCATCTGTCTGTGCCACAGTACCGCAGCCTGCATTTTGGTGTGGGCCGACAGTGCTGCTGGTGGATGCGGCAGGTTCTGTCTGACAAGGCATTGGACCAGTTGCTGGCCACAGCACCCATAAAAATTGGCCTGCTACGTGAGCACGGCCACATTCGTGGTTTTTACGAGTTGAATCTGACGGACCCGGAGAATGTCAATCTGGCGTATTTTGGCCTGTTGCCAGAGGCAATAGGGCAGGGAGTCGGGCGGGCTTTTCTGGACGGGGTTGTGCGTCGGGCATGGGCCAGCAACCCTAGAACCGTGCGGGTCAACACCTGTACAGCCGACCATCCGCGCGCCCTGCCGCTGTACCAGCAGATGGGCTTTACAGTGATCCGCCGTGTGGAGGAGGAGTGGGATGTGCCAGACCGGCTGGGGCTGGACATTCCTGCGCATCTGCGCGGCTGAAAATTCTTGCTTTTTTACGCTGGCTGTGGTTGAGACTGCCTTTCCCTGCCGGGCTCAGGCATTGGTCCGGCTATACCCGTAGTTTCTGGCGTGTTCAGAGGCACCGCTGCCGAAAGGGTTCGGCGCGGGTGGGTTGATTGTATCCGAAGGGAGCAAACATGCCACTTTACGAAAGCGTGCTTATTGCACGTAATGATATTTCTCAGCAGCAGGTGGACGCTATTCTGGACGGTATTGCCGCTCAGATCGAAGCAGACGGCGGTGCCGTTCGCAAGCGTGAATACTGGGGCCTGCGCAGCCTTGCATACCGCATCAAAAAGAACCGCAAGGGCCACTACGCTCTTCTGGGTCTGGAAGTGCGCTCGGAGCTGCTCAAGGAAATTGAACGCCAGCTGTCCCTCAACGAAGACGTCCTGCGTCTGCTGACGCTGCGTGTCGATGAAATTGACGAAGCACCGTCCCCCGTTCTGTCCCGCAAGGGCGAAGACCGTGGCGAACGTGGCAGCTTCCGTGGTGGCGCCAAGCCAGCCGGTGGTCGTTTTGAAAGCGGCCGTGGTGGCCGTCGCGGTGGCGACGACCGGATTGCTGACCAGCCAGAAAACGCAGCGGAGTAATTCAGATGTCTGAAACAACAGAAATCAACCCCGCCGCCCGTCGTCCGGCTGTTGGCGCGCGTCGTCCGTTCTACCGTCGTCGCAAGTCCTGCCCGTTCTCCGGCCCCAACGCGCCGAAGATCGACTACAAGGACGTCCGTCTGCTCAGCCGCTTCCTTTCCGAACGTGGAAAGATCGTGCCGAGCCGTATTACGGCGGTTTCTGCAAAAAAGCAGCGTGAGCTGGCGCAGGCTATCAAGCGTGCCCGCTTCCTGGCTCTGCTTCCTTACGTTGTAAGCTGAGGGGAACAACCATGGCTGCTACAGAAGTAATCCTGCTCCAGCGCGTAGCGCATCTGGGGCAGATGGGTGATGCGGTAAAGGTTCGTCCGGGTTATGCCCGTAACTACCTGCTGCCGCAGGGCATGGCCATTCGTGCGAACGAAGCCAACCGTGCCCGTTTTGATCGTGAACGTGCACAGCTTGAAGCACAGAACATCAAAAACCGCGAAGAAGCAGAACGTCTGTCCGAACGGATGGAAGGTCTGGCGGTTGTTCTGATCCGTCAGGCTGGTGACAGCGGCAGCCTGTATGGCTCCGTGAGCACCCGCGACGTGGCACAGTCCGTGACGGAAGCTGGTTTTACCATCTCCCGCCAGCAGGTCTCCCTTGCGCACCCCATCAAGTCCCTGGGGCTGTATGAAGTCAAGGTTGCACTGCACCCGGAAGTGATCGTGTCTGTTATCGTTAACGTTGCCCGTTCGCAGGAAGAAGCTGAACGTCAGGCACGTGGCGAAGCGACCTCCGTGGAAGAAGAAGCCACGCTGGCCGGTGACGAAGCCTTTGTTGAAGGCGAAATCGTTGCTGACGCTGAAGAAGTTGAAGCTCAGGACGCAACAGCCTGAGTTTTCGCTTTTGCGAGACTGTGAAAAGAGGATCGGCTTTGGCCGGTCCTTTTTTTTGTCGGTTTGTCCGTTACGCTCTATGCAGTGACAGGATATTTTTCAAATATAGGGAAATTTCAGCATGAAGCGCGTTCTGGACCCGATCTTACGGCATTTTGTGGAATCCGGTTCCTTACGCGTTTTATGGCCGGATGGCACGACCAGCACCTATAGTGGCAAAAAAAACGGACCACACGCAGGAGTGCATTTAAAAAATGCAGCAGCGGTCAAATCTTTAGTATTCAATCCCGGTCTGGCATTTGGCGAAGCCTATATGGATGGCGGGCTTGCTCCGCTGGAGTGCACGCTCTACGACCTGCTGCACCTGCTCATGCTCAATGCCATGAACCCGTCGGGGCATATTACCGAGCAGCTTTCGGCGGCATTGCGTTATGTGCGGCGCGGCTGGATCCAGTTTAATTCCACTTCCCGCTCAAAGCAGAATGTTGCCCACCATTATGATCTGGGGAACAGCCTGTACGAACTCTTTCTGGACAAGGACTGGCAGTATTCCTGCGCCTATTTCCAGACCGGGGAGGAAACACTGGACGAGGCACAGGAAGCAAAAAAACACCACATTGCCGCCAAGCTCAAACTCGACCGACCGGGGCTGGAAGTGCTGGATATTGGCTGTGGCTGGGGGGGCATGGCCCTGACTTTGGCCAAAGATTACGGCGCGGTTGTAACCGGCATCACCCTTTCGCAGGAGCAGCTTGCTTTTGCCTGCCAGCGCGCGCAGGATGCAGGGCTTGCAGGGCAGGTTACGTTTGAACTGCTGGATTACCGGCATTTGCGGCGCAGGTTTGACCGCATTGTCTCGGTCGGTATGTTCGAGCATGTCGGGGTGGGGCATTACAAGGCGTTTTTTGAAACCGTTCGCAACAGCCTGAACCCCGATGGCATAGCCTGATCCACTCCATCGGCCGGAGCGACGAGCCGGGGACGACCAACCCATGGATGAATAAATACATCTTCCCCGGTGGGTATTCTCCCGCATTGAGCGAGGTGTTTTCCGCCGTGCAGCAGACCGGTTTATGGGTTACGGACTGCGAAATCCTGCGCCTGCATTATGCCCGAACGATTGCCATCTGGCGTGAGCGTTTTGCCACCCGCCGTGCGGAGGCCGTCGCCATGTATGATGAGCGCTTTGCCAGAATGTTCGAGTTCTATCTGGTTGCGGCTGAACTTGCTTTTCGTGTGCAGGGGCACATGAACTTCCAGTTGCAGCTTTCCCCCTCCATCAGCGCGGTACCCTATACCCGTGACTATATGGTGGATGCAGAAAGAGCCAAAACCACCCGCTAAGTTTTAGTCAGCCAAGTGCTAGATGCGCCTGCGCCAGTTGGTCGAACTCTGCAATGCTCAGGGTTTCGGCCCGGCGGGTGCCATCAATATTTGTAGCAACCAGCAGCTTTTCCCCATTCAGGCTTTTTAACGACCCCCGCAGCATTTTGCGTCTCTGGCCAAAAGCTGCGGCGGTCACGCGCTCCATAGCTTTAAACAGGGCTGGGGAAGGCTGGTTACGGTGGGGCGTAATGCTGGCAACGGCTGACCAGACTGCGGGAGGGGGCGTAAAAGCTCCGGGGGGGAGCTTCATCACCACAGCGCAGTCGGCACACCATTGGCTTAAAACAGCCAGACGGCCGTAATGGTCACTGTCGGGGGCAGCACATATCCGCTCCGCCACTTCCCATTGGAACATCAGGGTCAGCCTGTCCCATGCCGTACCCTGACGCAACCACCCTATGAGCAGGGGGGTGGCAACATTGTAAGGCAGGTTGGCCACAACCTGCCTTGGGGCGGGGCAGAGTGTTGTCAGGTCCAGCTTAAGGGCGTCGGCTTCTACCACGCTCAGGCGGTCTGGGTAAAACTGTGCCAGCTCCTTAATAACCGCAACGGCGCGGCTATCCAGTTCCACGGCAGTGACCGTACTGGCACCTGCAGCCAGCAAAGAGCGGGTCAGACCGCCGGGGCCGGGCCCTACTTCTACCACATGCTGCCCGGCCAGAGAGCCTGCAAGGGCTGCAATATGGTCGGTAATGCCCGGGTCGAGCAGAAAATGCTGGCCTAGTGCCTTACGGGCATCCAACTCATGCCGGCGAATAACATCGCGCAGGCTTTCCAGTTCGGGAGGCAGGGTTACGCCCCTTTCAGTTTAACGCGCATGTCAATCATGGCGCGGCGGTGCAGATCGCTGTCAAGCTGGCGCGCTGCCTGCTCCACACGCTCGTTCATCAACTGGTCTGCAATTTCGCTCGGGGAGCGGTTGGAAAAGTTCTTTTCGGTCTTGGAGCAGACCATAAGCAGGGCAATCCCCTCGCGCGAGACCATGGGGCGGGAGACCTGATTGAGTGGAAGCTCGCTTAGCACTGACTGCATCTGCGGGTTCAGGCGCTCCAGCGGCAGTTCGCCCGGATTGCCCGGTCGTTTCTCGCCTTCAGCTTTGTTGGCCACTTCCATCTCTGCGCAGTTATGCGTTGTCTGGCTGATGTGCATGGCTTTTTGCAGGGCGGCTTCCTGCTGCGGGGTAACGTGCTGGGGGTCCAGCGGTGTGTCAAACCCGACAAAAACCTGGCGGATGTCAACCATATGGCCCATTTCCTTGCCGACCACGCGCTTGCCGTTTAAGGTGACAATCACAAATCCGCCGGGCACGGTAATGGGGTTGGAGACAGCGCCAACACCAACAGGCATCTGCCGTACAATATCGACTACGCTGGGGTCGAGTTCATCTTCCTGCACCCAGCCCATGGAGCCACCATCAAGCGCTGTCTGGCTCTGGGAGAACTGGGCCGCAACAATGGGGAAGGGCGCTCCCTTGTGCAGTTCCTCAATAACCGTGTTGGTAAAGGCCAACTCGTCTTCCGCGTGGCGGGGGTCATCCACCTTGACGAAGATTTCGCTGATTTCGTATTCCGTCCGGCCTTCTTCGCGCTTCAGGGCAGCCTGACGCTGGGCAATATCGCCAGCGGCCACACGGGAGCGGGGGCCCAGCTCCTGCCGCAGAACCTGAACCCAGCCAATCTGCACCCGCAACTGGTCAATGAGCGTGGTGAGCGAGACGCCATCCTGCGCAAGGTGGCTGCGCAGGGTCTTCGGGCATGCCATTGCGTTTTTCAATATTCCCGATGGCAGCGGCAATCTGTTCGGGCGCAATGTTGATGTGGCGGCTTAGAATTTCCTGCGTGCGCAGTTTTTCGTCAATCATCTGGCGAATGATCTGTGGGCGCAGGCGGGCCATCAGATCATCGGAGACAGGCAGTCCTGTGGAGAGGGCAAACAGTTTGCCACGGTTGTCCACGTCCCTTTTGGTCAGGGGAATACTGTTCACCACCGCCACGATCATGTCGTCGGGCTCGGGTTGCGTCTGGGCGGATGTTGCGGGTTTGCCAGATGGTGTGTGGTGGTGTGTCGCCGCCAGTGCCGCATGGGGCGCGGCCGCGCAGAGTGGCAGAGCCAGCGCGGTAAGGGAACAACAAGCCAGAGTTAAGGAGCGCAGACGCATACGGAACGGTCTTTCAGCTTTCTGCCATATCAGAACGATCTGTTGGTGATACCGGAGATGGCACTATTTTTGAAGCAGTTCTTACTTGAGGCCAAAGGCCCCCAGCGTTTTAAGGCTTACCGTGACAAGGTAGGTCGAGTTACGCTGCTGCCCGCCAACGTACGTGTATTGCTTGAGGTACATGATGTCGATGCCAAAGCAGTCGTTGCTGTACCCCACATCCCCGCCGACCGAGACAAAGGTCTTGCGTGACAGACTGCGTCGGGAAAAGGCGGAGGCATACCAGTTGCGCCAGTCCACCGAGCCGCCGCCGCTCAGTTCACTGGTTTGCTGCGTGTAGAGCTGGGTGGGGGAATAGGCGCGGTAGTTGGTGGCAAAGTAGTAATACGGGGTTACGGGTTCATAAACATAACCGCCACGAATATGGAAATGCGGCACACCTGCACTGAAAAGCGCATCCCCGAAATTGATTTTGGTTGTGTGTGGGTCCAAGCGCATGCGGGCGGTAAAGTCAAAATACTGGGTGGGGATAAAGCGTGCCCGTGCCACAATGTCGGAAGCATGATGGTCCAGCCCGGAATTGGGGAGCCTGTCACGGGTGATGTGTTCTTGAAAACTTTCCCCCGCCAGCAGGTCCACCACATGGCCGTCCCATGTCCAGTTGGCGTGAATGCCGACGTTGCCGCGTAACCCGCCATCAAGCCGGTCCGTGCCCTGATAGCGGTTGAGGGAGAAGAGCGTGCTGTCAGTAAATTCGTAAGCCAGACTGTCTTCATTCGGGATCAGGTCGTTTACTCCGGCGCCGGTGTTGGGGGCATAAATACCCTGCACAATCGGTTCGATCAGCTGCGTACCCCGGCCGTGCTCGAAGCTCCGTACAAAAGGCCAGTTGGTTTTAAGCGCAATGGTCGGCAGAACCTGCCCGCTGACCACAGTATGCACTGAATTGTAATAGGTTGGCTGCTGGTAAAGCTTTTTGGCGCGGTAAACCATTGAATCCAGCCGCAGGGTCAACAGGAACTGCTGACCCATTTTGGTGTGGAAGGGGCGGTTCCAGTTAAGCTGGAGTTCCCCGCGCTGGTCAGAAACCCCGTTGTCACGCTTGAGGTTGAAGTCTGTTGTATCCACGCTCAGTCTGCCGCCCAGAATATCGGGCTGACCTGTAAAGCTATAGGTATAACGTGGCAGGACAAAGGGCAGGTCCGTGTTGTGGATAACGCCCTGGTTCAGGCCCTGATAGTACTGCGCATCCAGACGGCTGTAAGCGCCGGTGCCAAATCCTTCAAGGTAGGCGTTGGAGGCAAGCACATCCGACCCATAGCCAGGCACGCGATAGTCACGCATATAATTGGCGGAACTGGCGAGCTTGATGTTGGCCCCACCGCGCCAGTACCGGTTGATGGAGAAGTCGCCGCTGGCAAAAATATGGCCTTGCAGACCGTGGCTGGTGCTCCCGCTATCTACCGGCTGGCCAAAGTTGTTGGTGTAGTTCTGTCCGCGGAGAGTGTCATAGGCGACGCCGCCGCGGATATTCAGTTCGCCAAAGTTCAGGCGGTTACGGTAAAGCCCGGTGATTTGCGGTGCTGTTCGGGTGGCAAACAGTCCCTGCACGCTCAGGTCTGACTGTTCGTTGATGACCCAGTAATAGGGGATTGTAATATAGGTGCCCAGATAGCGGTCATGCGGCGTGATGCCGGGCATGAGAAAACCGCTGCGCCGTTTGGCGGAAGGGTCCGTCATGGAAAAATAGGGGAGGTAAATGACCGGGATGCCCAGAATATCCAGATAGGCATCGCGGAAGTCTATTTTCTGGTGCTCAACGTCCTGTGTCGCATTAAAGGCACGGAACTGCCAGAAGGGGGGGCGGGTTTTATCTTTTTCGCAGATTTCGCAGGCGGTATAGACGACGCGGCTGAGCTCGTTGACCTTGCCGCCGGTGCGGCGCATGCCATTGGCTGCCAGTTTGGCATTGTCTGGCATGGTGGAGTTGACGTGGAGCATGATGCCATCCTTCATGCCGCCTGTCAGTTCGGCATAATGGGCATAAACGACCGATCCGTCGGGCTGGACAGTTGCCACATTGCCTCGTGCGGCAATAACGCCCGTATCCCTGTCATAGACAATTTTGTCGGCCCGCATGACATGGTCACCCTGCCAGACCTGTACGTTACCAGTCCATGTTACGGTATGCTCAACATCGTTGTAATCGACCTTGTCGGCCTGAAAGGTTGCCGGGTCATCGGGGGAGGATGAGCGACCGGTATTGATGTGCATGGTCTGGGGTCTGAACTGGGCAAACGCTGCCTTGGGTTGGCTGACCACCAGACAGGCCGCAACACTCCCCAGCGCGGTTGCTGCGCTAAGAGCGGAGCGGCGGTGCAGCAGGGTGCTGCAAAAGGGCCGGAGCGCCAGGATCAATCAGCCATCCTCCAGATGAAGAAGTAGTGCAACAGCAAGGCAGAGCCCGGCAAGGGTAGGTGCCCATGCAGCCAGAATGGGGGGGAGTGCTCCTGACTTTCCAAACTGCTCGGCGACTTTGGATATGGTGAAAAGCAGAAAACCCGCCATAACGCCAGACCCAACCATTTTGGCGACCCCACCCCGGCGTGACGGACGCATGGAAAAACCGGCAGAAACCAGCGCCATGGTGCCTGCCAGTATGGGCAGCGCCAGAAGGGACTGAAAATGAATACGGTGGCGTATGGACGAAAAACCCGAATGTTCCAACAGTCTTATAAAGCCGGGCAATGTCCAGACGGAAAATGCATCGGGTGATGCAAAACTTTCCTGCACACGTTCAAAGGTCAGGGTTGTTGGCAGCATAAGCGTGCCAGTGGGCTGAAGAATGGTGTTTGGCTTTGCAACAGTCGCATTGTGCAGCATCCATGCATGGCTTTTGAGGAAGCCATCCGGAGATTCGATTCGCATAATCAGCCGATTTTCATGATCCAGTCTGAAAACACTGACATTGCGGATATGGAGCTGCCCGTCTTCCACCTTGACGTCCCCCGCGTGTAGCATGGCTACCCCATGGGGGTCATATTGGGTATCTGCCTGCCGGAGCCACAGAGCCCCGCCAAAAAGACTGAGCGGCCCGCCATCGGAGCGCAGGTACTGTTGGTCCAGCTCTTCCGCGCGGTGGTACATGGCGGAGGAGAGGGGGGAAATCAGGCAGGTTGCAATCGTGCCAATAAGAATGGCGCAGGCAAGGGGGGCCGCAAGGAACTGCCAGGCGGAAATACCCGCCGCACGGGCGACAATTAACTCGGATGAGCGGGTCAGGCGCCAGAAACACACAATCCCCCCCAGCAGGATGCCAAAAGGCAGGATTTCCATGGCAAAATAGGGAATATGCAGCCCTGCGATTTCGGTCACAATATTGGTGGACACATTGGGGCGGGTGGCAACCCTACGGACCAGATCAATAAAGTCGAACAGGCAGACAACCCCTGTGAGCGAGGCGATCATGGCCAGTACGGACAGGACGAACTGCCGCGCAATATAGCGCGAGAGGGTCACGGCAACACTCATGCGGGTGTGCGTCCTCTCATGCCTGTTGGCGCAAGCGCAGGAATATTTTTATTTCTGGCGCGAACAGCAGATAGGAGCAGACCAGACCCGGCAGAATGGCCAGAAGGGGAATAAGAGGAATAAGGCTGACATTGCGGCCAGCCAGATTTTGCACCAGCAGCGTAAGGGCCAGCAGCCCCACAACACTCAATATGGCCACAAGGGGGCGGGTGATGCCGCCATGGCGGGAGAACCCCCCGCTGAGCACGGCAAACAGGCCGACCATGGCAAAAGAGAAGCATGTCAGTGGTGATGTCAGCCTGCGCCAGCCTTCTACAATGAACTTCCCCCTGTCGCGTGCGGCCACTTCGTCCGGGTCGGGGGAGAGCAGTTCGCTTACGGACATTTCTGCCGAATCACGGGCGCGCTGGCTTTCCTGATGTGCAGTTGCGAGGTCCATGGTATCCTGTTGGAACACAAGCATATTCAACCGGCCTGTTTTGCGGTCAATGACCTGACGCGAGCCGTCATAAAGCACCACGCGCGGAATATCATCGACGGTAATCATATTCCCATGGTTTGCCAGAATTGTGGCGTGACTGTCTGGCTGCCGGTCATCTTCCACCATAATGCCCCAGAGGATTCCGTTCTGGTCGCGCGAGCGGATGTACACGGTCATGGTGTCCGATACTTTGGTAAAAACACCTTCTTGCAGCATGAAGGCTGCCATCTTGTTCCGTATCTGGAGCTCATACTGGCGGAATGCGTGGTAGGATGCAGGGACAATCCACATATTCAGGACGAATACGATCAAGGCAGACAAAACTGCACAGATCAGCCCTGGCCGGGCCAGTGCAAGGGGGGACAGACCGGAAGCGCGCATGACTGTCAGTTCACGGTCACCTGCCAGCCGCAGGTAAATGAACAGGCAGACCGCAAAGGTTGTAATGGGCATGACAACCGCCACAAAGGACGGCACCAGCAGGCTGGTCAGGCTGATGAACACTCGCAGCGACAGCCCGCGGTCCACGACCAGCGAGACAAAGTGGAGCGACTGCATCAGCCAGATAAGGGCTGCCAGCCCCCCCGTTGTGGCCAACAGTGCAATCACCAACTGGTGCAGCACGTAACGGTCCAGCGTCATAAGGCGGCGCATGGGCCACAGGAGAGGGAAGCGGACACTCATAGTTCGCTTATCTACCTCCGAGATGCCAGAGGCAACTGTTCCGTTTGTCATCCCGATGTAAAATAGGAATTACAAACGGTTTTAAGCCAAAACTAGAACATCAGCATCACACCGCCAGATGCGGTATTGTCGCTTTCCTTGCCGCCGCCATGTGCGGCAGAGGATGTGTGGGAGTATTCCCCGACCACGGTCAGCCAGTCGGTCATCTGGTAGTACGCGGCTCCGACTTCGGACTGGTTGCGGCGTACCAGCCCTGCCGAGCCCAGAGCACTTTCCGTTGCCGTGTTCTCACCCCCGGCAAGGTACAGGTTGCTTACCCCATAACTGCCAACCAGACGGAATTTTTTGGTAATATGGTAAGCGCCCTGCACGTAGTAGCCTTCCGAGCTACGTTTGCGACCGTTGGCGGCAACACCATCAAAGAACAGGCCGGTCGTACCCAGACCACTGCCCCGGTAGTAATAGGCAACACCTTCCAGTGGGCCGTAGGTAAGCTTGGTGCCAATATCGCCCGCTTCCACCATGGCACCGTGGTGCTGGTCTTCGCTCAGCAGAGGGGTCTTACCGTCTGCTTGTAGGCTGTTAAGCCCCTGCATGTGCTGGATCAGGAAGCTGGCCCAGATATGGACCTGCAGATCAGACACCGAAAAATCATATACGGCACGGCCCTGCACCATGGGGGAGGAATGCTGGGTGGCGCTTGCGGAATACTGGCTGGGAGCGTTGGTGGCGGTGGGGTTGGTTGCATCGGCATAGCCGAATTCATCCAGCGGCTGGAAAATACCCACCGAGCCCTGAAAGCCTCCCAGTTTGGGTGAGGTATAGGAAATCTGCGGAATCCAGTCCGCGTACACATAGCCCACGCCAATACGACCAAGCGAGGTATTGCCCGGCGCGGAGTTGCTGCCTGTGGAGCCCACGCTCAGCAGGGTTGCGTCGTTCATGATCGCGTCGCTGGCAAACAGGGCAAGATCACGACCGATCTTGAATGTCCCCATCTCCTTGTTGCCAAAGGTCATGTAAACCTGACGAAGGTCGATGCCTGCCGTGCCAAGCCCTACCGGGCTGCCACCCGAGTTGGCGTTAAAGGCGGCGGGCTTTGCGTTGTCCAGACCCGGATACATGCCCAGCACGGCGGAAATATCCATCCCCTGCTGCACGGTGTTCATCTTGAGAATGAACCCGGCGGGGAGCAGCCCGTTACGGACCGCTGATGAGTCAAAGCCTGACGAGCCGGAGGAAACACCGCCTGCAATGGGGCGGCCGCCAGCAGGGCTGTTGTAGCTGTAAAAACCGTTCACAAAGCCGGAAAGGTTAATGTCAATGGGGCCAGCCTTGAAGGTCAGCCCCTTGCCCGGCACATATTTGGCAACACGGACAAAATTGCCGCTGTTCAGGGCGTTGGCGGCTTCCTGCGCGGAGCGGGCGCTGGCTTCTGCGCGGGTGGCGGCGTCCACTGCCCGCAAGGAGACATCGTTTTCCTCAGCCCCTGCATCAAAGCGGATGCCCGGTTCATAGCCAGCCTGTGCGCCGCGTCCTGCATGGGCGACGGCGGTACGGGTGCCACTGGAGGCACCACGGACGGCATGGGTCGCATGAGGTTCGGCTGCAAGGGCTGCATGGTGGACATGCTTGGCCAGCAGCGTGTCATACTCATGCCGTGTCAGGCTGCCTTTGGCGCGCAGCACATCCAGAAGATCCGCGTAATCGTCCGCGTAGGCGGGGGCCCAGAGCAGATGCGGCATCCCGCAACTGATGCCGCCATAACAGTAGCCAACAGTGCCTTTTTTCCCGACGCCATGATGATCTGTACTCCCTTGAATTCTCTTGTTCTCTGTGGAAGCCAAGGGTTGCAGTCGTCAATATGTGGATAAGAGGGGTAAATCTGTGCGCGTATGCGCAGAGCTTCCGATTATTTGCCCGGATGGCACGGATGTTGGGCCGGGTAGATGGGGGCGTCAGGCGCTTGTCTGCGCAGTGCGTTTGCGTTGTAAATTCTAAAATAATTAAATAATTTCAGTCACTTAATAATTTTATTTTATGGGTGGTGGCGGCAAAGTTCTGCCCGGGGTGGAGTTGTTGCTGCTTGTGGGACGTGGAACCGCATGGCCGGGAAGTTGAAAAAACAGGTGTGGCACGGGCAATTTGGGTTGCCATATATCACGTAGTTTTTATCGTTATAACAAGAGGTTCTTGCGACCAGAAGGGGGGGCAACGCAGCATTCATGTCCTTACGCCCGGATTGGCTGTGCGGCATATCCGGGAAGGGGGGATGCGTGCGGAGCCTATTGTGGGCGTGACGATCCGTCATGTACAAAACTTTGCTCTGGCAAGGCGGGGTATGCTGGCCCAGTATTGCCCGCCCGTGCAGCCGGACTGTGCGGAGCAGCAGAGCTTGGCACTTTAAATACAGGGTATGTGTGTGGACGACCAACAGAACAAAGCCGTAGCGGACCAGCCTGTGGCCGCACATGTGACCGTACTCGACACGGAATTACCCCGCTATGCGGGTAGCCCTGTACGCTTTTTGCTGCGGTACATGCGTGCCCGTCTGCTGGGACATGCGCTGGTGTTTGGGGCCGTGACAGGGGCCATAAGCTGCATTGTGCTGTCCTCCTACGGTATTCGCCATCTGGTGGACCTGATGACCAGCCACACGGGGGCGTCTGCTGTATCCTCCGTATGGGCCGCCGTGGGTGTGTTGATCGGTCTGATCGTGGCGGACAATATATGCTGGCGTATTGCAGGTTGGTTTGCCGCACGCACGTTTGTCGCGGTTACGGGGGACATACGGCAGGACCTGTTCCGGTTCCTGACCGGGCATTCCCCCGCCTATTTTGCAGACCGTATGCCCGCATCCCTTGCTGCACGCATAGCAACGGCAGGCAATGTCAGCTTTACCATTGAAAATATGCTGGCCTGGAACGTGTTGCCCCCAAGCCTGAATGTTCTGCTCTCGGTTGTGCTTATGCTGTCGGTCAGTTTGACCATGGGTGGTGCGACCGTACTGCTGGCAGGCGGGTTGTGCCTGATTATGTTCCGCCTTGCACTCAGGGGGCGGCGCCTGCATGGGCATTACGCAGTGGCCGCCGCCGGGCTGGAGGGCGAGACACTGGACGTTATGGGCAATATTGCTCTGGTCCGCGCCTTTGGCATGCGCAACCGTGAGCGCCAGCGCTTTAATGCCCTGACCGAGCGCGAGATGGGGGAGCGGCTCAAGTCCTTGCGGTATATGGAGCAGCTACGCATGATCCATGCGGGCATGACTGCTGTGCTGACTGCGGGGTTGCTGGTCTGGGCGGTCCTGCTGTGGCAGTGGCAGCAGGCCAGCGTGGGGCAGGTGGTCATGGTCATTACGCTCGGCTTTGCCATTCTGCACGGTACGCGCGACCTTGCGCTGGCGCTGGTGGAGACCATCCAGCACAATGCGCGCCTGTCCGAGGTACTGTCCTCCCTTTTGGTCCCGCATGACATGCCTGACCCGCAGAGTGCGGCAGACCTGCCAAGCCCCGTGCGCGGCGATGTACGTTTTGGCGATGTGACCTTTGCCTACCCCGGTGGGGAGCCCGTTCTGGCGCATTTTAACCTGCACATTACCGCCGGTAGCCGCGTGGGGCTGGTTGGGCGCTCGGGGTCTGGCAAAAGCACGGTGCTGGCCCTGTTGCAGCGTATGCGCTTTGTGCAGTCTGGTTCCGTACTTATAGACGGGCAGGACATCCGGGACCTGACGGATGACGCCCTGCGGGCCTGTCTGTCTGTTGTACCGCAGGATGTCTCGCTCCTGCACCGCAGCGTTATGGAGAACATCCGCTACGGTCGGCCTGATGCCAGTGATGAGGCCGTAAGGGCTGCCGCTGCGGCTGCGGGGTGCGCCACGTTTATCGATGCACTGGCCGAAGGGTTTGAGACGATTGTAGGCGACCGGGGGGTCAAGCTTTCGGGCGGGCAGCGCCAGCGCATTGCCATTGCCCGTGCTTTTTTGCGCAACGCCCCCATTCTGGTGCTGGACGAAGCAACCAGTGCGCTGGATACCGAGAGCGAGGAGCACGTACAGCGCGCCCTAGACCGGCTTATGGTCGGGCGCACGGTTATTGCCGTGGCACACCGCCTGTCCACCTTACGAAATTTTGACAGAATCGTTGTTATGCAGGATGGCAGGATTGCTGAGGATGGCTCTCCTGCGCAACTTGAGCGGCAGAACGGCCTCTACAGCCAGTTTCTGAACAGACAAATGGCACATGCGCAATGACAAATAATACAATAACCATACCAGCGCAGGGTGAAAACAGACCCGAGGGACGGGGCGCTCTGGCAGCGTATGCCTACCAGCAGATCCGTGACCAGCTTATCTATTGCCGCTATCAGGGGGGGGAGCGTCTTGTGCTCCGGCCATTGGCGGTATCGCTGGGGTTAAGCCCGACCCCTGTGCGTGAGGCGTTGCTGCGCCTTGTCTCCGAGCAGGCACTGGTGCTGGATGAGCGGAATACGGCCTGCGTGCCGCTGACCTCGCGTTCTGTGTTTCTGGATATTCATGGCGTGCGTGAAGTGCTTGAAGAGCGCGTAACCCGCGATCTGGCCACACACATAACGCCCGAACAGATTGCAGTGCTGGAAGAAAAACACAAAGCTTTTATTGCGGCTTACGCAGCGGGGGAGCCGCATGCAACAGCGGTGACCAATGTGTATTTTCATAGCACCGGGGCCAGTTTTTCCAGACTGTCGGTGACTGTGGGGCTGATCCGGGGGTTGTGGGCGCGCATGGGGCCGATTTATGCGGCAGCAAACGGCCTGCCCACAATCAGCCCGGCCAACCCTGACCACCCGCACCTGCAACTGCTGGAGGCCTTCCGCGCGGGCGATGCGGATGCAGCGGTCAAGGCGTTGAAGAGAGACTTCACACAGGCCAAGGAGTGGCTTGAGCCCCTTCTGCCCAATTAGGGAGCGCATAAAAAACGCCCTGTTACAGCCAGTATAAAATGGCGGCAACAGGGCGTTGGCTCCAAACTACCCAGTGCCATGGCATCGGGAAGAGGCTACAGAGCGCTTAGTCTTTTTTGGCGTTTTCTGCCCTGTCGGTCAGGCCGGGGACTTCAACGTCAATTTCCAGAACAGAGCACTGAGCACCCCGGTCCATTTTGATCTGCACCTTGTCCTGATCGACCGCGACATGGCGTTTGATAACTTCCATAATCTCGCGGTGCAGCTTGGCAAGCAGGTCGTCCTTGCCGTCCCCGACGGCAATCCGTTCGTGTGCGAGCAGAATCTGCAACCGGTCGCGGGCAACTGGTGCGGATGAGCGGCGCTTGAAGAGGCTGGAGAGGAATGTCATGCGACTCTCCGTTTAAACAGCCAGTCAAACAGACCCTTGCGTTCCGTGGGAATGGTGACTTCCACCTTCTCTCCCATCAGGCGGCGTGCGGCTTCGGTGTAAGCGCGGGCTGGCGCGCTTTCGGGTTCCGCAATGGTTACGGGTGCGCCCACGTTGGACGCCTTGAGCACATCCGGGCTTTCGGGGATAATGCCCAGCAGCGGGATGGACAGGATTTCCAGCACATCGTCCGTACCAAGCATGTCCCCACGGGCGGCACGCTGTGGGTCGTAGCGGGTGATCAGGAGGAACTTCTCCATCTTCTCACCCGCTTTGGCTTTTTCCGTGGTGCTGTCGAGCATGCCGATAATACGGTCGCTGTCACGCACGGAGGAGACCTCGGGGTTGGTGACGATCACGGCCATGTCCGCATGGTGCATGGCCATTTGCGCGCCACGCTCAATGCCTGCGGGGCTGTCGCAGATCACCCAGTCGAACTTCTTGCTCAGGTCGGCAATGACCTTGGCCACACCTTCGGATGTCAGGGCATCCTTGTCGCGCGTCTGCGAGGCGGGGAGGAGGGAGAGGGTATCTACCCGCTTGTCCTTGATAAGGGCCTGAGCGAGGTTGGCATCCCCCTGAATGACGTTGATAAGGTCGAACACCACGCGGCGCTCGGCCCCCATGACAAGGTCGAGGTTACGCAGCCCAACGTCAAAATCGACCAGAACCACGCTCTGGCCCGCCTTGGCCAGCGCGGCCCCCAGAGCTGCGGTGGAGGTGGTCTTACCGACGCCCCCTTTGCCTGACGTGACGACCAGAACCTTTGCCATCAGTCTTCCTCTTCCTTTGTAAGCCGGTAAACCCGTGTGCTGTATGCAACGGCGCAATCTTGCACAGACATTACAATCTGTACGGGAAAATGAAACTTATAATGTGACATTCACACGGTTTTTGTCGGATGTTTTCTGCAAACCCGCATCAGGGTAGGGGTTTGAATGCCAAAGTCTCCCCCGTGAGCAGAACTTGCGTGGGTTTGTCTGTGCATTTTGCATCCATTTCTTCCGCCGTAGCGTAGAATCCGTCAATGGCCACAAGCTCGGCGGCAAGGCTGCGTGTAAATATCCGTGCATCCGCATTGCCCCCGATCCCCGCAATGGCGCGCCCGCGCAGAGCGCCGTAAATATGCACGGAGCCGCCTGCCGTAACCTCCGCCCCCGAAGACACGGCACCCAGAATAACCACATCGCCATCGGGCCATATAATATGTTGGCCCGAGCGCACGCTTTCCTCCACTACCAGTGTGGGGGGGAGTGTCGGGGTCATGTCATTTTCGGGGATGGTGACGGGGCCGGAGGCGCGGCCGCCCATCGGGCTTTCCGGCCACTCCCAGTTTGCAACGGCGGGCCAGGTTTTGTCTCCGCCTTCTATGCCCAGCACGCGTATGCCGCGTTCTTGCAGGGCGGGTAGCAGGTAGGGCAGGTCGGGCGTGCTGGCCTGCATCAGGCTAAGGTCGAGAATGACAGGTTTGCCCGTAAAAAAACCGGCAGCACGCTGGATCTGGTGGTCCAGTGCGGCCAGCCAGTCCGTGAGCGGTGCTTCCGGTGTGAGAGTCAGGGCCAGAAAGGAGCGCCCGGACATGCGGATGCGAGAAGGGGAGGAATGTGTGCCGGACAACGAACGGATGCTCTCTTCAAAATCAGGAACGCTTTGTAAGCGTGTAGAATAACAGGGGGGTATTGCAACAGAGAAGTTTATGTTGTGTCTGGTTTTTGCCAACAAGAGGGATGTGCGTGGAAATTGATGGGCTTTGCCCGGTTTTCCCTCTGGCGTGGCTGCATGCAATGGCATAAAGCACTAGTGTATGCGTACCCTGTTCCATTTCCCCCTTTCTCCAGCCAGCCGGACGGTGCGTCTTGTGCTGGGCGAAAAACGCCTGCCGTTTGAAGCAATTGTTGAACGGACGTGGGAAAAACGTCCCGAATTCCTCGCTCTTAACCCCGCGGGGGATGTGCCCGTTCTGGTGGAAGATAACGGGTTGATCGTGCCGGATGTGCACGTGATCTGCGAATATCTGGAAGAGGCCTACGCCGATATTCCGCTACTGGGCCGCACACTGGCCGAGCGGGTGGAGGTGCGCAGGGTTGTGGCGTGGTTTGAAACCCTGTTCGCGCGTGAAGTATCGGGCCGCTTTATTGATGAGCGGGCGATGAAGCGCCTGAGCGGGCGTGGTAACCCAGACGGTGGCGCGCTGCGCGAGGCCTACGCCGCCATGCGCCCGTTGATGAAATACGTGAACGATCTGGCCGAAAACCGGAACTGGCTGGGCGGACATTTTTTGTCCTTGGCCGATTTTACGGCTGCGGCCCATCTGTCCTGCCTTGATTTTATTGGCGACATAGACTGGTCCAAGGTCCCTGCCGTGCGGGACTGGTACGCCAGAATGAAGTCACGCCCGTGCTTCCGTCCGTTGCTGAATGACCGCGTGTCCGGCATTACGCCGCCTGATTATTACACCAATCTGGATTTCTGATATTTTGATACCGAAAAATACCACGCCGATGTTTGATGTTCTTGTCATCGGCGGCGGGGCTGCCGGGTTGATGGCGGCGCTAACAGCAGGCCAGCGTGGCCGCAGCGTGGCGGTTCTGGAGCATGGGCCGGAGGTCGGGCGTAAAATCCTTATTTCTGGTGGCGGACGGTGTAACTTTACCAACCAGACCATGCGGGCGGACCGCTTTTTGTCTGCCAATCCGCATTTTGTAAAATCCGCCATCAGCCGCTACCAGCCATCCCATTTTCTGGACCTGCTGGCCAGGCACCGCATTGCATGGCACGAAAAAAGCTGGGCCAGCTTTTTTGTGACAATTCCGCCCATGACATCGTGCAGATGCTGCTTGATGAATGTGCAGCAGCACATGTGCGGGTCCTGACCGATGTGCGGGTTTATGACATTGGTAAAGCCGATTTTTTCGGGTCCAGACGTCCAGGGGAGATATGACGGCCCGCGCCGTGGTGCTGGCAACGGGTGGTCTGTCCATACCCAAGCTGGGAGCCAGCCGCTTTGCGTATGAGATGGCGCGGCAGTTCGGCCTTGCCGTTATTCCACCCGAACCCGCCCTTGTGCCGCTGACCTTTGGCGGGGAGAGTGATGAATGGGTGCGCTCCCTTGCCGGGCTGTCCCTCCCCGTGCGGGTCACATGCGGCAAAACGGCGTTTGATGAGGCCCTCCTGTTTACGCACCGGGGTATGTCCGGCCCGGCCTTGCTGCAAATTTCGTCCTACTGGTCTGCCGGGCAAACCCTGTCTGTGGACTTTCTGCCAGGTCAGGACCTTGCGGCCCTGTTGCTGAAGCTGAAAAAAGAAGGCTCCAAGGCAAAAGGGGCAGGCGCGCTTGCCCGCTGGCTCCCCCAGCGTCTGGCGCACGCCATGGTAGAGCTGGGCGCACCGGAGCGCACACTGGCTGAATGGGCTGACAGGGATGTCCGGCTCATGGCCGAGCGGGTACACCGTATGCCGCTTAAACCACAGGGGACGGAGGGCTTTACCAAAGCCGAGGTCACGCGTGGGGGGGTGGATACCAAAGGTCTGTCCTCCCGCACCATGGAGGCCACGTCCGTGCCGGGGCTGTATGTGGTGGGCGAGGCTGTGGACGTTACCGGCTGGCTGGGTGGCTATAACTTCCACTGGGCATGGGCCAGCGGCCATGCAGCGGGGGAAGTGGCCGGGGCGGAGTAGCCTTGCCACCAGCCTTGCAGGCCATGCCGCCTCTAGGGGGAATTACTGGTTTTTGATCTGCCCCGCCAGTTCCAGCGCTCGGGCATAGACCGTGCGTTTTGGCAGGCCAGCGGCGGCTGCGGCCAGTGCTGCGGCATCCTTGACCGAATGTGTGTCCAGCAGGGCGCGTAAGGTGGTGTCCAGATCATCGGCGGAGGTTTCAACCTCCGGGGCTGGGCCAAGGAGCACCGTAATTTCGCCGCGTGGTGGGGTCTGGGTGTAAAAAGTGGCCAGTTCTTCCGCCGTGCCGCGTTTGACCTCCTCAAAGCGTTTGGTCAACTCCCGTGCAACAGCCGCGGGACGGTCTGGGCCAAAGACGCTGGCCATGTCCACCAGTGTTTCGGCCAGACGGTGTGGGGCTTCATGCCAGATGAGTGTGGCGCTCAGGCCTGCGCGCTCGGCTGCGTGCAGTCTGGCAAAAGCCTCCCTGCGAGCTGCGGAGCGTGGGGGCGGAAACCCGACAAACAGATAAGGGTGCGGGGGCAGGCCAGACAGTACAAGGGCAGTCAATGCCGCATTGGGGCCGGGGACAACGGTTACGGGAATATCCGCATCAATGGCGGCGCGGGTGAGCCTGAACCCGGGGTCCGAGAGCAGGGGCATGCCTGCGTCTGATACAAGAGCAATATGTGCGCCCTCGCTCAGGCGGCGGATCAGGTTGGGAACACGCTGGCGTTCATTATGTTCATGCAGAGCTTCTGTTCGGACGGAAATTCCTCTGTCGGACAAAAGGCGGGCCGTCATGCGGGTGTCTTCGCACAAAACCAGATCAGCGTGCCAGTGCCTCGGCCCCTCTGGGACTAAAATCACCCAGATTGCCAATGGGCGTTGCCACCAGTACAAGCCCACCGGAAGAACGCGCATGACTTGGCGCATCCGCTTGGGTATGCAAAGGTTCGATCCCATGAGAAGACGCTGCCTCGGACGGGGTGTTGGTAGAGGATGATCTGGATGATGACGCGTGCATACTCGCTCCTGTCAGGGCTTTCCCGTCAAGGTCTGGCGGCAAACCGGGCATTGTGCAAGACCGGAGTGGCTGCTCTTGGTGTTACGGGGCTGGTTCTTGCCGGATGTGCCGACCAGTCCACATCCACAGGGTCTGGCTCGGTTCAGGCTCCTGCCCAGCAGGCTGCCAGCCACAAGGTCGGGGTGCTGCTGCCCCTGAGCGGCACAAACGCCACGCTCGGGCGTGAACTGCTTGCTGGCGCGCAACTGGCCCTTGGTGGGGCAGGGCTGCCCGCAGACATGCAGATGGATGTGCATGATACGGCAGCAATAGGCGGCGCTGAGCAGGCAACCTCTGCTGCGATTCAGGCAGGGGATGGCATTCTGCTTGGCCCGCTGACCAGTGGGGACACTGCCGTGGCAGCACCTGCCGCGCAGGCAGCCGGTATTCCCGTTCTGGCGTTTACCAGTGATATCGGGCAGGGGCGTCCGGGCGTGTGGGTTATGGGCATAACCCCCGAGGAGCAGGTGCAGCAGCTTGTGGCCCAAGCCAAGCGGGATGGCCGACAGCATTTTGCAGCCCTTCTGCCAGACAATGCTCTGGGGCACGCCATGGGTAATGGCTGATCAGTGCATGCCGTGATCAGGGGCTTGCGGCGCCGACCATTGCTTATCACAACGGGACGGCGGACAGCATCAGCCTGACATTGCGCCAGCTTTCCAATTATGATGCACGTCTGGCGGCGGTCAAACAGGCCATGCCGACAACCCCAGTGCCGGGTGCGACCACAACCAGTGGCAACCCCAGCGAGGTTCCCACACTGACCGAGTTGCCCCAGCTCCCTTCCAGTCTGGCAACTGCTCTGGGGCAGAATGTCAACCAGCCAGCCCCGCAGTCTGCCACAGGAGCCGATGCGCCAGTGGCCGCACAGCAACTGCCGCTGGGCAACCCGCCGTTTGATGCGCTGCTGCTGGGCGACATCGGGCTTGGACTCAAGAACGTGCTGGATGCGGTTGCGCTAACACAGATCAGCATGCCCGCTGTCCGTATTATGGGGCCGGGGCTCTGGGCATCCTTTGCCTCCAAGCTGGGGGCAATCAAGGGGGCGTGGTACGCAGCGCCCGACCCCACATCGCGTCAGGCGTTTGTCTCTCGCTTTATGGCGCGTAACCACCACATGCCCAAACCTTTGGCAGATATGTCCTACGATGCGGCAATGGCGGCTGTGACTGTGGCCCGTAGTGGCGAGCCTGGATTCCCGGTCAAGGCGCTCACCCGGCCGGGTGGCTTTGCCGGGGTGGATGGCACCTTTACACTTCTGCCCGACGGGCGGGTGCGCCGCGCGCTTGCCGTGTTTGAGGTGATTGGCAACGGGAGTGATGCCCGCATGATCTCCGCACCGGTGCAGATGCGTACAGGGACGTCAGGCTAACCGGAGCCGACCGGGCCGCTAAAAGCCCGGGTGGTCATTTAAGGCAAAGGCGGCTGCCCACCATGTGGGCCGCCTTTTTTGCTCAGGTGTCCGTACCGGCCATGCTGGCCAGCACCTGCGCTACGCGGGCTACAACATCCTGCCAGTGCCGTGGCGTGGTCTGGCGGATAATGCGCAAGCCTGGGTACCATGGGCTGTCCTCGCGCCCATGTAGCCAGCGCCAGCAGTTGTCGTAACGGTCCATCAGCAGCACGGGTTTGCCCAGAGCACCTGCCAGATGAACAACGGCTGTATCGACCGAGACAACCACATCCAGCGCCATGATAAGGGCTGCGGTATCCTCCATTGTATG
Organism: Acetobacter okinawensis JCM 25146; assembly: GCF_000613865.1. Taxonomy (GTDB): domain Bacteria; phylum Pseudomonadota; class Alphaproteobacteria; order Acetobacterales; family Acetobacteraceae; genus Acetobacter; species Acetobacter okinawensis. Next base: position 6,992 of record NZ_BAJU01000015.1, on the reverse strand, counting down.
CAGGCTGTCGGTCGGGTCATACAGGGCCATGCCTTCGGGCGGGTCCATCATCTGCTCGGCATAGGGGCCTTTTTGCAGGCTTATCAGGTTAATGCCGCGTACCTGGCCTAAGGGGGCCAGAGTGTGCAGGGGCATGGACCGCCTGCGGTCAACCATATGTGCCGTGTAAACGCTTGGGCGCGGAGCACCGCCCCAGACCAGCCCCACGTTCAGTTTGCCATTGCACGGTACAAGCGGGGCAAGGGCCTTAACCTTGGTTGTATTGGCTTGCAGGTAGGGCACGGGTGCGCCCCAAGGCTGAGATGTCTCGGCAAAAACCCGTGGCAGGCTTATGAACGGGCAGTGCCAGTCGTACGCGGGCGGTGTGCGACCAACATGCACTGTGTGGGCTCCCGGCATTGTACGGCACAGGTCCGCCAGCCCCTCGGGCACCCATAGGTGGAGTATAGCGCCACGCTCGGCCAGAAGCCGAACATAACGTAGGAACATGAGTGTATCCCCCAGTCCTTCCTCATGGGTCAGTAGAATACGCTGGTTCTTCAGGCTGGTGTTGGGGGCAAGGGTTGGTAACAGGCGCTCCATGGGCAGGGGGGCGTGGCCGGGCAGATGGAAGCGCCATTCATGTTCCTTCCAGCCCTGTGCATACTGGCCTGCTTTGAGCAGAGCCACGGAGTGGTTGACCCTGATCCGTGCATCCTGTGGGCGTAGAGCCAGCGCCTGCTGGTAATAGGCAAATGCCTGCGCCATCTGCCCTTGTGCAGCCAGAACAGAGCCAATATTGGCCAGTGTGGGCACATGCTCAGGTGCGTTGGGCAGGCAGTCTGTCAGGTGCGTAAGGGCTGCATCCAGTGTGCCCTGTTCGGTATGGGCCATAGAGAGCAGGTTATGGGCATGCATATTGCCCGGCTGCTGGGTGGTTGCCTGTGTCAGGGTAGTTATGGCGGCAGCAAACTGCCCGGTCTGTACCAACAGATCCCCCAGAATGGTGTTGATGCGGTTGTCTGCCGGGGCAAGTCTGGCTGCCGCGCTGCAGACTGCAATGGCTGCCGGGCGCTGGTTCAGGGTTGCCATAATATTGCTCAGGTCCTGCAGGGGGTGCAGGCTGTCGGGGTGGCGCAAACCTGTGGTCGCCAGAATTCTGGCGGCTTCATCCACGTCTCCCTCACCACACAGGCAGAAGGCATGCAGGATAAGAGCCTGTTCGTTTTGCTCCGCCACAAGGGGGGCAAGCAGGGCGCGCGGGGTGGTGAACTGACCTGCCTGAATAGCCTGCATGGCATGGCGCAGGGTGCTCAGGTCCAACCGGTTTATGGGGGGGGGGGCTGGCATGGTATCGGGTCCGTATGGGTTACGGGGTGGGGGAGTTGTTTGCAGGATGCGGCAGGGTATAAAAAAACCCGGCAAGGCTGTGCGCCATGCCGGGTCGGATACACTGGACCAGAAGAAAAAACGGCTTGGCCCAAAAAGCTCAGGCGGCTTTCATGACCGCAGTCAGTTCTTCCAGAACCGCGTTGGGTTCTTTCTTTTCCAGCACGGCAACCTCGGCCACAAAACGCTCCTGTGCGGCTTCAAACAGTTTGCGCTCACTAAAGCTGCCGTCCAGACTATCTACATTGCGGCGCAGGTCGCGCAGGACTTCAGCAATCTGTACCAGATCGCCGGAGTTGATTTTTTCCTGATAGGCGACGGCGCGCCGTGCCCACATACCCTTGCTCACATGCGGCTTGCCCTTGATGATGGACATGGCCTTGTCCACAATCTCGCGCGAGACAATTTTGCGCAGGCCAGACTTGCGGGCCTTGGACAGGGGGATGCGCAGGGTCATCTGGTTGCCGGGGAACGAAATCTGGATCACTTCCAGCTTGGTCCCGGCAATTTCATCAATCCCGATCCGGTCTACACGCCCGACGCCATGAGCGGCATAGACAATAGCATCCCCTTCCTGAAAAGGATCTTCGTCTTTCACCTTGGTTTTGGCCTGGGCCGCAGTCGTGGCGGCAGCGGTGCGTGCCATTGCATCTGTCACGCCGCCTTTTGGAGGTGTTCTAAACGTGTTCATGGTCAAGACCTGTAGCATAAAATACGCTGTTTGTCTGCACTATAAAGAATAGGGGCGGGAATACCCCTATTGCTGGACGCCGCCATGTATTTGCAGGGGTGGGGCGGTCTGGTCGCCTGTGGGCTGGACCACGTCAATTTCAATATTGCGGGCCATGGTGGCCATGGGCAATGCGTGGGGTGTGCCTGAAAAGGGGTTTTGCAGGTCGTCGGCACTCTTGTCCAGAATAAGGAACAGACACCCGACGAGCGAGGAGCCCAGTGGGGTAATCCATTCCAGCGTCTGCACCATGGACAGGGGCAGAACAATGCAGAAAATATTGACCAGCGCGCGTGGTAGGGCGGAAAACTGCATGGGCAGCGGTGTGTTGCGTATGCGCTCTAGCCCGCCCTGTGCATTGGCTATGTCAGATAAAATGCGGTCAATCTGCCCATGAACCGCGCCATCTATGCCCTTGCGCGTGACTTCCTCCGTAACGCCTAGCCCAATCTGGTAGAGAATGGCATTTGGCTTGTTGCGGTAAGGGGCAATGGCTGCAAGCATGGCCGGGGGGAGCAGGCGCTCCACGTCTTCCGTGGCGTCCACCGGACCTAGCGCCATGCGCAAAGCATGGGGGTAAGCCGCTATGGCGTACATCAGGTCATGCCGGTCCCCCAGCAGGGTTCCAGCCTGACGGCCAAAGGAGCGGCAGTTGTTGGTAATGGCGCCCCAAAGTGTTCGTGCCTCCCACCAGCGTGCATAAGCACTGTTGGAACGAAAGCCCATGAACAGGGCCAGAGCCGAACCAATGAGCGAGACAGGCAGGCTCGGCTGTTCCATCCACTCCTGATGAAAAATCTGAAAGAGAATGACAACAACCAGATCCCACGCAGCCATAAGCAGGATGACCATAAGGATTTCCCGCGTGATAATGCGTAAGCCGACCTTCTGGTCAACAATCATTCAAAAATCTCCGGCTTTGTGTGCAGGGGGCGGAATGCCCGGTGTCATTTTAACACACATGATAACACAGGGTTGCCTGCAACAGTATGGTTTGTGCATGCTGGGCAATGGTAATCATGCGGATGTGGCGCCGAGCAGACGGAAAGGATAGCAGGGTATGACACAGACAACAGGGCTGACGCTGCTGGAAGAGCATAAGGCTCATGGCGGGCGCGTCATGTTTTATGAGCATCCCTCCAGCGTGCTGGGGCTGCCTGCACGCTTTGGTGTGTTTTTGCCACCATTGGCTGGCAATGCGGGCAAGGTGCCGGTTGTGTATGCCCTTGCCGGTCTGACCTGCACGCAGGAGACTTTCCTTATCAAATCGGGGGCTCTGGCCGAGGCTGCCCGGCTGGGCATAGCCCTTGTTACCCCCGACACATCCGTCCGTGGGGCGGGCGTAGAGGGCGAGGCTACGGACTGGGACCTGGGAACAGGTGCGGGGTTTTATCTCGATGCCACACAGCAGCCCTGGGTCGGGCACTATCGGATGGGGAGCTACATAGCGCAGGAATTGCCTTTGCTAGTGGAATCTGCCTTGCCGCTGGATGGCACACGGCGCGGGATCATGGGGCATTCCATGGGCGGGCACGGCGCACTTGTGCATGGATTACAGGCACCGCTGTTCTGGAAATCCGTGTCCGCATTTGCTCCCATTGTGCATCCGTCGGCTGTGCCGTGGGGCAAAAAGGCTTTTACGGCCTATCTGGGCACAGACAACGCGGCATGGCGTACGCATGATGCCGTATGCCTGCTGGAGGATGGATATACTCACCCTGCCTCCATTCTGGTGGATACGGGGCTGGCCGACCAGTTCCTGCAGCGTGAGCTGCAACCGTGGCATCTGGTTGATGCCGCAAAAAAGCAGGGCAGGCACTGATCTGCCGTGAGCATGAGGGGTATGACCACTCCTACTGGTTTGTGCAGAGCTTTGTTGCAGACCATCTGCGCCACCATGCAAGCGTGCTGGGCGCGGGTTAAAGGCTGGCGTACGTATGCTGGTCTTGTGCGCGGTGGTTGAAGCGTAGCGTTCAAAAAGAGGGGTTGCGCGTCATACCTGCCAGAGCCCCAAGCCATTTTATGTATTCCATGCCCATCAACCGGATGGTGGAGAACCGCCATGGATGTTCCATGGCCGGGGGCATGACCGGGTAGGGGGTCAGCGCCACATCTGGCAGTGTGCGCCCCAACTCCAGCATGGCGCGGCGCATATGGTAGCCTGCGGTTACAATAATCAGGCTGTTTATGTGCTGGTCAGCAACCCATACGGCGGTTTCTGCTGCATTACCTATGGTGGAACGGGCTTGATAACCCAGCGTAATCCGGGCCAGCATGGCAGGTGGGGTCGATGGGGGCAGCAATGCCCGCCCCGATGTTTGCAGGTCCACGCCCGAAATAAGCAGATGTGCCTCCGGGTTGGCGGCCAGAAGGCGCAGGGATGTTTCCACCCGCCCGCTGCCGCCCGTTAAGGCAACAATGCCATCTGCCTGAGGTGTGGGGGCAGGGGGCTGGCGGGCGTCATGGATAAACCAGACAAACCCGCCCAGCCAGCACGCCAACCCCAGCAGACAGATTTTGCGTAATAACGGGCCAAGCCCTCTGGTCAGTTTTGGCTGGAGCATGGCGCTGCGCATTACGGCAGGCGGAGCAGCCACAGGCGAACCATGACCTGTGTTGTAAACCAGCAGATAAAAGCTGCAACAAATGGCAAAAGCGCCAGTGCCAGCGCCATATCCGATGGTATGGTGTTGGCCAGAGCCTGCCAGTCCACGGGTAACAGTCGTTCGGTGGTCGCCAGTGGCGTACTGGCAAAGGGGGCCGCCATTTGCAGGAGCAGCAAGAGGGGTAAGCAGGCAGCCAGTGTGCCGCTTAGCCCACCACCAAAACCCAGAGTTGCGGTGCGCCACGCAAAACGGCCTGCAATATAACTGTCTGATGCACCCAGCCCGTGCAGGGTTTTGATAATGTCCTTACGGGTGGCAAGGCCGGTGCGGGTGGCAAGGCCCGTTATCATGGTGGCAATGCCGCCTACGCTCAGCAGGGCCAGCCCGGCGCAGGCCAGCAGGCTGTTGGCCAGTGCGCGCAGGCGCTCGCCCCAGCGGGCGTTGTGCTCCACTATGGTGCCGGGTACGTGGGCGTTCAGCGCCTGTTCCAGCGTGTCAGGCACGGAGGTGTCTGGCGGGAGCCGGACGCGGATAATGGCGGGTAGCGGCAGTGCGGTGTTATCTGTCTCGCCCAGCCATGGTTCCAGCAGGCGGGCCAGTTCGGGTGGGGTGAGCCTGTGCACCTGAGCACCATCGGGCAGGCTCGCCAGATCGGCCAGAACAGCCTGCACGCGCGTGGTGCTGGTGTCATTGGGCGTGGGCAGTGGCGTATCTGCCTCGGGCACCTGAATGGTCAGCAACTGGGCTGCACCGCCCGACCAGCGGGCGGAGAGCGCTCGCGCGCCACTCGCCCCGGCCAGTGCGAGTGCTGCGAGAAAACCCATCATGGCGACCAGCATGAACAGGCTGCGATCCGGTAGGGCTTCGGAGAGGGAAAGCCCGTCCTTGCGGCCGGAGAAGGGGCGGGTCATGGCTGTTCCCCTCCATCGTCCACCAGACGACCGTGTTCAAGGAACAGAAAAGGCCGCTCCAGCCTGCGAACAAGGGATTCGTTGTGGGTTGCCACCACCACAGTCGTCCCCATGGCGCTGAGTTCGGCAAACATGTCGAGCAGGCGGCAGGACTGGCTTTCCTCCAGCGCATTTGTTGGCTCGTCTGCCAGAATAAGGCCGGGCCGGTGGATAATGGCGCGGGCAATGGCCGTGCGCTGCTGCTCCCCGCCGGAAAGCCGGTTTGCTGGCACGTCCGTGCGCGAGCCCAGCCCCACCCATTTGAGAATGGCGTGGACTTCGTCCTGAATTTCGTCCTCTGGGCGGTTTTGCAGGCGCAGGGGTAAGGCCACGTTATCAGCGACCGAAAGGTCGGGCATAAGCTGGTAGTCCTGATGCACCATGCCGATTCTTTGGCGCAGGCGCACAAGGGCTGCGCGCTTTTCTTCCTGCGTAACGGTTTTGCCCAGAATGGTCATCTGCCCATCGGTCGGTAGGTTCTCAAGGTGCAGCAGGCTGAGCAGGCTACTTTTGCCAGCGCCAGATGGCCCCAGCAGCCAGCGGAACCCGCCTTGTGGCACCATAAAGGATAGGTGCGCCAAAACAGGGGCGCTGTCTTTTTTGCCTCGACGCCAGGAAACATTGTCCAGATGAATCATTTACCGGCTTCCGGGTGCGCGAGCGTGACAATAAAACCGTTTCCACATGCCCCCAGTGTAGCGGAGAGTCCGGAGGGCTGTCGATTGAGAAGCCGCATTAAGTGCTGAATTGAAAAAGGTGTTTTGTGCCTTTAGAATACACGGGCTGGCACGGTTCGCCCTTTCCTGTGTTAGGAAGGGGCATTATGTCTGTTATCCGCCAAGAGCCTTGCGTGCCGTGCCAGTCAGAGCGGGGCAACGCAAAAAGGCCCTGCTAAGAGAGTGTTCATGAAGATTGTCTGTCCTTCCTGCGGTGCGGCATATCAGGTTCCCGAAGCTCTTTTGGCTAAAAGGCACGCGCTCAAATGTTCGGCCTGTGGCGTCAAATGGCGGCTCGCACCTCCGGAGGCGGAAGGGGAGGCACAGATAAGCACTGCTGCGGAGGCTGTGGCGCAAACGGGGGGGGAGGTAGCAAAACCTTCCGCCACGCCGTCACTGCCCGCTGATGGTACAGTCACATCCCCAGTTGTAGAGGAGGCTCCTCCCGCTCCGGTGCCTGTAGCGGTGGCCCAACCCGAGGTTGCTGTCGTAGCGCCACCCCCGCCCGCTCCAGCAGCGACGCGTGAAGAAGGGGTTGCTTTTTCGGCCACTCAGCCCGCAAAAGAGCCAGAGCCAGAGCCAGAGCCAGAGCCAGAGCCAGAGCCAGAGCCAGAGCCAGAGC
>NZ_BAJU01000016.1 GCF_000613865.1 Acetobacter okinawensis JCM 25146 | reverse complement strand
GGGGGCTGGGCACAGGGCCGCGCTGCTGCTCTGGGCATGCAGCGTGGTGGGTTGGCACAACAGCAGAATGGCCAGCACAACGCCGGGCAGGTGCAACTGGTGTTGCACAATGGCACGGACGTAGCCGCGTAAAGGCAGGTCATTACGCATGGGTGGAGGACGCCAGTAGCACACGCCACGTGCCGGGCAGGTTGCCAGCAGATCTGCCATAAGCAGAGCCCCGTTCTGGACAGGGGGCGTGTAGCGGTCGGCAATGCTGCCGTGCAGCGAGTCGTCATTCATCCTTGCGTAATCCGGAAAAGCAGACCACGGCAGCAAAGACGGAGTTCCAGTTTTCGTCAATCGCACGCAAAGGCCATGCCGTGTTGTTGTGGTGACATGGATGTTCACGTTTTGCCCTATGTCTGGGCGCAAAAAGGCCGCTGCCAGCCGATTTTGGCTGTCCTGAGCACTTCTGGCGGCCCTGCGTTCGGTAAAATTAAGGTGCGACGCCAACGTGCGATCCTGCATGTCTGGTGGCGCGCAGGCCACAGTAGCGGTGGTATTTCCAACACACCATGTACTGATGGCCCGGTGCGTCACCAGATCGGCATAGCGGCGGATGGGGCTGGTAAAATGAGTATAAAGTGGTAGCCCCAGCCCGTTATGGCGGCCTGCCGTGGCGCTATAACGTGCGGCAGGGCGGGGGGGTGTGGTTGTTGGAGCCGCATGCACCCTGTACAGGATCGGCAGGTGGTGCTCATGCGCCAGACTGGCGGCCAGCATGTTTGCGGCGATCATAAAGCTGGCAACCATGTCGTGGGTTGCAAGGCGCTCGCGGGGTACAAAGGCAGCAGGCTGCCCATCGGGATGGAAGGTGATGGCCCAGGCATCTTCATCCAAACGCATGGGCGCGCGTTTGGTTGCGGCCTTTTCCAGAGCACTGGCTGCGGCACTGAGGGTTTGCAGCAGTGTGGCGGGCAATGCGTGCGCCGGATGCGTGGGCGGCAGGGGGGTGCCGTCCAGCAGGGCCTGTGCATCATGGTAGGTCAGGCGGGCGGCACTCCGCATGATGCCGCGCTTGATTGTGCCTGCCACTACCTCTCCCTCATGCGTGATCTGGATGTCCGCAAACAGGCAGAGCCTGTCCTGACCCGGCAGGAGCGAGCAGGCATTGGCCGACAGGCTGGGCGGCAGCATGGGGACTGTGCGGTCAGGCAGGTAAATGGATGTGCCACGCAGTCGGGCCTCCCTGTCCAGCGCGGACCCGGCTGGTACGGCGTGGCTGACATCTGCAATGGCAATTAGGAGATGGAACCCGGCATCGGTGGGTTCCGCCCATATGGCATCGTCAAAGTCCTGCGCGGTTTCATCATCCAGCGTGATCAGGGGCAGGGCGCGCAGGTCCTGCCGGTCTGCGGGGGCGGGTTGGCCTTGCATGGCGGCTGTGCAGTCGGCTACGCGCTGCCCCTCCTGCTCGGCAGCATCGGAAAAAATGGTTGGTGCTGCGTGTGTGAGCAGGCTGAGCTGGCTGGCCATGCCCGGCGTGTCCGCCCGTCCGTGTGCTACGGGGTTGTGTACGGCCAATGTGCCGTCGGGCATGGTGCACAAAGTTCCCATGACCACCGCCCCGGGTTCGGGCAGGCTATGGTGCTCGGGTGTTGCGAGTGCAAATGTGCCCGCAATCTGGGGGTTGCAGGCCCATAACCGCTCCATGGGGGTGCCAGTCGGGTCAATGGCGCGGGAGAATGCTTGCTTTTCTGCCACGCGGGCCAGCAGGTGCTCCGCCCGTGCCTCTCTGCGGTGGGTGCCGCATGCGGGGCGTAAGCGGGCCAGTACATATCCCCCGGTATGGGGCAGGGCAGGTCTGGTGCGCGGGTGGTCAGGGCAACAGGAGTTGCCGCCGGGTCGTCTGCCAGAACGCCGCAGGGTGTGCCGTCCATACGCAGGTGGGTTACGCGGACCCGTGCAGTTTCGGGCAGGCCTATGGCGGCCCTGAGCCGGCCTGCAGGCAGGTCCAGCAACGCGCCGCTCAGGGCCATGTCGTGTAGTATGGCTTTGAGCCGGGCCTTGTCACGGATGGGGCGTTCAAATGCCCGGAGAATATCCGTCAGTCCAACAGGGGCCGTTCCATCCAGTAGGAAGGCCCGAAGTGCTGCGCTGGAAGGAAGGGCAGCAACTTCAGACCTGCCGGGCATGGGTTATTCAGCCTTTTTTTTGCGTGTTGTGGTGGTGCTGGCCTTACGGGCTTTTGGCTTGGCGGGTTCTGCGTCCCCTTGTGCGGTTGGTGTGGCTTTTGCCTTGGTTGTGCTTTTTGCCGCCGTTTTTGTTGCTGTTTTGGTCGCTGCCTTGGTGGTGGTTTTGGCAGCGCTTTTGGGGCGGCTTTTTTCTTGGGCGCGGCCTTTTTGGCACCTGCTTTGGCTTTGAGCGGTTTGCCTTTGTCTGCCAGCAGGGCCACGGCCTCTTCCAGCGTGACTGCATCCATATCCGTGCCGCGTGGCAGGGTGGCTACAAGCTGCCCATGCTGGGCGTAAGGGCCAAACCGGCCTTTGCGCACCATAACCGGCTCGCCGTCCTTGGGGTGGTTACCCAGATTGCGGATGGAGGCCAGTTTTTTGGCCAGTGCATCCACCGCCCGGTTCAGCCCCACGGTCAGGACATCATCATCCTTGTCGAGCGAGCCATAGACCGCGCCCATTTTAACGTAAGGCCCAAACCGGCCCAGACCGGCCTCTATGGGTTCGCCCGTTTCGGGGTGCAGGCCCACAAGGCGGGGGAGGGAGAGCAGACCCACAGCCTGCTCCAGCGTAATGCTGGCGCCATCCATGCCTTTGGGCAGGGAGGCCCGGCGGGGTTTGGCTTTTTTGTCGGCAGGATCAGGCTCGCCCTGCTGCGCGTACAGCCCCCACGGCCCTTGGCGGACTGTAATGTCCTCGCCCGTCTGGGGGTGCTGGCCGAGCAGGCGCATGCCGTCCTTGAGCGCAGAGCTGCCATCGCCTTCCTCAGCGCTGTCGGCTGTCAGCCTGCGGGTAAACTGGCATTCGGGGTAGTTGGAGCAGCCAATGAACGCACCATAACGCCCGAGCTTGAGCCCAAGCCGACCCGTGCCACAGGACGTGCAATGCCGTGGGTCTGACCCATCCGCACGGGGGGGGAAGAAGAATGGCCCAAGGTCCTTGTCCAATGCGTTAAGCACATCGGTAATGGTCAGTTCCTTGGTGTCACCCACCGCCTTGGAAAAATCGTGCCAGAAGGAGGCAAGAACTTCCTTCCACTTGGCCTGCCCGTCTGAAATATCGTCGAGCAGTTCTTCCAGGCTGGCGGTAAAGCCCGTGTCCACATACCGTTCGAAGAAGGACACAAGGAATGCCGTTACCAGCCGCCCGCGGGCCTCGGGGACAAAGCGCCGGTTTTCAAGCTGCACGTAGCTGCGGTCCTGCAACACGCTCAGGATGGAGGCGTAGGTTGATGGGCGGCCAATGCCCAGCTCTTCCATTTTTTTGACCAAAGACGCTTCGGAGTAGCGTGGCGGAGGCTGCGTAAAGTGCTGCTCGGCTTCCACGCCCTCACGCTTGAGCGGGTCTTTTTCATGCATGGGGGGGAGCATGCGGGAATCGTCATCGGCTGCGGCTTTCTCGCTATCATCGCGTCCTTCGCGGTAGAGCTTGAGAAAACCGTCAAACGTAAGGATTGAGCCATTGGCGCGCAGCACGGTCTGTGCGGAGGGGCCAGCAATATCCACCGCAACCTGATCCAGCGTTGCCGATTCCATCTGGCTGGCAACAGCACGCTTCCACACCAGCTCGTACAGGCGGCGCTGGTCGTTGTTGAGGTAGCGGGCCATGGATTCGGGCGTGCGCGAAATATCCGTGGGGCGGATGGCCTCATGCGCTTCCTGCGCGTTTTTGGCTTTGGATGTGTAGTGGCGTGGCTGGGCAGGCACGTAGTCAGGGCCGATCTTGCTGCCAATATGGCCACGAATGGCCTGCACGGCCTCCTGCGCCATGGTCACGCCATCGGTTCGCATATAGGTGATGAGACCAACGGTCTCTCCCCCCAGTTCCATCCCTTCATAGAGCTGCTGGGCGGTGCGCATGGTGGTCTGTGCGCTCATGCCCAGTTTGCGCGATGCCTCCTGCTGCAAGGTGGAGGTGGTAAAGGGTGGCTGTGGGTTACGCCGGACCTTGCGCCGCTCAATGGAGCGGACACTCATCTCTTCCGCTTCCACCGCACGTTTGGCCGCCTCGGCCTGCTCGGCAGTGCCAAGGTCGAACTGGTCGAGCTTTTTGCCGTTCAGATGCGTCAGGCGCGCGGTAAAAGGCGCGCTGGCGGGGGTGAGCAGGGAGGCGGTAACGCTCCAGTATTCCCGGGGCTTGAAAACTCGATCTCGGCTTCACGCTCACAGATCAGGCGCAGGGCCACGGATTGTACACGCCCCGCGCTGCGCGAGCCGGGCAGCTTGCGCCACAATACGGGCGAGAGGGTAAAGCCGACCAGATAATCCAGCGCACGGCGGGCCAGATATGCCTCAATCAGCGGCATATCCAACTCACGCGGGTGCGCCATGGCGTGTTTGATCGCGCTTTTGGTAATTTCGTTAAAGGTAACGCGCTGGACGTCCACGCCTTTGAGCGCATTGCGCTCCTCCAGCATGGCGCGCACATGCCACGATATGGCCTCCCCCTCCCTGTCAGGGTCAGTGGCGAGGTAGAGGTGCTTTGCCCCCTTGAGCGCCTTGATGATGGCGGCAACCTGCTTTGTGCCGCGCTCATCGGCCTGCCATTTCATGGAAAAGCCATCATCAGGCAGAACGGAGCCGTCTTTGGGCGGAAGGTCACGCACATGCCCAAATGATGCGAGCACCGTGTAGCCATCGCCCAGATATTTGTTGATCGTTTTAGCCTTGGCTGGGCTCTCGACCACAACAACGTCAGTCATACTCTCTCCGACCTGCCCGGAAGCAGCACTTACCTACTCGTTTCTGCCTGCCCGTTAGTGAGTCCAACGCGACCATCCTGATAGGTGGTTACCTGACCTGACAGCTCAAGCTGGGTGAGCGCGGCCAGAACGGCAGAAGCCGAGAACTGGCAGCGCCTTATAAGATCGTCAACAGCTATGGGTGTAAAGGACAGAAGATCAAGCAGGTGTTGGGCGGGGTCCAGGGCTGTAGCCGGGGGGGCAGATGGTGGAGGAGTGTTTCTTTTAACTAATTGTTTTTTATCTATATTTTTAAAATTTCTGTCTTCTGCTCCACGCGGTGCGGAGGGCAGCAAGGGGGTAAACAGATCGGGTGTGGATTTTGTGCCGTGTTGTTCCGCAACGGCCTGTTCGGGGTCAAAGAGTGCAATATGGGGCAGAATGTCGGCGGCGCGTTCGGTCAGTATGGCCCCTTTGCGCAGCAGGTCATTGCTCCCCCGGCAACGCGGGTCGAGCGGGGAGCCGGGTACGGCAAAGACCTCCCGCCCATAATCGGCGGCCATGCGTGCGGTAATGAGTGTGCCCGAATGGGGGGCCGCCTCCACCACAACACAGCCAAGGGCCAGCCCGGCAATAAGCCTGTTACGGCGCGGAAAATGGCGCCCTTGGGGGGCTGTGCCAAGAGGGGCTTCGGTTACAACCGCACCCATTTGGGCAATATGGTCCTGTAGGGCGGCGTTCTGTGGTGGGTAAGGGCAGTCCAGCCCACCGGCAATGGCTGCAATGGTCAGCCCCTGCCGGTACAGTGCTCCCTTGTGGGCAGCAGCATCAATCCCGCGGGCAAGGCCGGAAATAATGGTTAACCCGGAGTCGGATAGTTCAGTCGCAAGGCTTTCTGCCAGCCGTAACCCGTGGGCCGAGGCATTGCGCGCCCCCACAATGCCAATACCGGGTTTGCGCAGGCAGGCTATATTGCCCAGCACGCTCAGGACTGGCGGCGCATCAGGGATGTGGCGCAGCAGGGGTGGGTAATCCGCATCCAGCAGGGTCAGGAACTGCCCGCCCATGGCAAGGGTCGCGTCAATCTCGCGCGTAATGCTGTCCAGCGGGGGAATAACAGGCTGTGTGCGGCCTCTGGCGGGTAGGCCCGGCAGGGCGTCCAGTGCAGCGGCTGGCGTACCATACTGGGTGACCAGCCGGAGCCATGTGCGTGGCCCCACCTGCTCGGTCCGGGCAAGGCGCAGGGCAGCGCACAGGCTGTTCATGCCGTGGGGTGGCTCAACCGGCGCAAGGGCCGGTCAGTCCTTTTTCTGGCCAATGCGGGACTCGGTACCCCGTAGAATACGGCCAATGTTTTCGTGGTGGCGGGCAAGGACCAGCAGGCTGATCAGCAATGTGGCCATAGGCTTGGGGCTGGCCTGAAAGGAAAACCCATAAAGTGCCAGAATAACAACCGGCATGGCCACAAATGCGGCCAGTGCCCCGGCAGAGGAAATACGCGTGATCCGGGCCACGCCCAGCCACACCGCACACCCCACAAGCCCGGTAATGGGGGACAGGGCAAGTAATGCGCCCAGCCCGGTTGCAACGCCCTTACCCCCACGAAAACCCAGAAAAATGGGGAAGCAGTGCCCCACCACAGCTGCCAGAGCCGCAAGGGAGGCCGTATGGTCGGAATAATCCGGCGAGGTCATGACCCATGCGATCAGCACCGCCAGAAAACCCTTGGCCGCATCCAGCCCAAGGGTGGCTGCGGCAAGGTCCTTGCGCCCGGTGCGCAACACGTTGGTGGCACCAATATTGCCTGACCCAATGTTGCGCAGATCGCCTGCACCACCAAGGTTGGTCAGGATAAGCCCGAATGGCACGCTACCCAGCGCATAACCCATGAACGCCATGGCCGCCATGAGCCACAGCACGTAGGTGGGGAGTTGCCCGCTCATGCCGCATCTGCCTCGTACACGCGCTGCCCGGCTTTCCATGTGCCCAGCACGCGGCCTTCAAGCGGGCGGCGGTCGAAGGGGGTGTTCTGGGCCCGCCCGGCCAGCTTGCCTGCGGTCACAAGCCAGCTTTGCTCGGGGGCAAACAGGCACAGGTCTGCGGCAGCGCCCACGGCCAGCGTTCCGCCTTCCGCACCCAGTAGTCTGGCGGGGCGGTAGGTCAGCAGACCAAGGGCCTGTGGCAGGCTCAGCGTACCGTCATGCACACGTGCAAGGGTGACACCCAGCAAGGTGACCATGCCGGTGCCACCTGTTGCCGCCTGCGCAAAAGGCAGGCGCTTGTCATCCGCATCACGCGGGAGGTGGTCGGAGGCTATGGCGTCAATCGTGCCATCGGCCAGCCCTGCGCAGATGGCCAGCCTGTCTTCTTCGCTGCGCAGCGGGGGAGAGAACTTGGCGTAAGTTCTAAAGTCGCCAATCGCGTTTTCGTTCAGGTCAAAATACGGTGGAGCCGTGTCACACGTAACATTCAGCCCCCGTTCCTTGGCGCGGCGGATCAGTTCCAGCCCTTCCCCGGTGGAGACGTGGCCAAAGTGCAGGCGACCACCGGTCAGTTCGGCCAGACGGATGTCCCGCGCGATCATGATCGATTCGGCAGCGGTGGGAATTCCTGCAAGTCCAAGCCGTGTGGCCAGCGCGCCCGACGTCGCACAGCCCGAACCCGCCAGAGACGGGTCTTCGGGGTGCTGGACCACCATGGCGTTGAACCCGCTGGCATAAGCCAGCGCCAGCCGCATCAGGCGGGAGGGGTCTATGGCGCGGTTACCATCGGTAAAGGCGACGGCCCCAGCCTCGTGCAGCAGGCCGATTTCGGCCAGTTCCTTGCCTTCACACCCTTTGGTTAAGGCACCATAGGGCAGAATGGTCACGGCCCCGGTTTCTTCCCCACGGGAGCGGAGCATGCGAACAAGGGCAGGGTTATCAATGGCAGGCTTGCAGGTGGGGAGCACTGCAAGGGTGGTAATGCCCCCCGCAGAGGCTGCGCGTGTGGCGGAGGCTATGGTTTCGCGGTATTCATAACCGGGTTCACCAATTTCTACCCGCATGTCCACAAGACCGGGGCATAGCACAGCCCCTTGTCCGTCCACGTGGGTAGCGCCTTCGGGCACACCCTGTGCGCCGGGTTTGTCCGTGCCTGTAATCCGGCCGTTCTCAACCAGCAGGCGGCCGGGCTGGTCCAGCCCGGATACGGGGTCGATCAGGCGGACATTGTCAAAAACAACGGTGGTCATGGGGTTTGCCTGCTGCGAGTAAGGCGGTCCAGCACGGCCATGCGCACGGCCACGCCCATTTCCACCTGTTCCTGAATGACGCTCTGGTCAGAATCGGCAACGGAGCTGTCAATTTCCACGCCCCGGTTCATGGGGCCGGGGTGCATGACCAGCGCATTTTTGTGCGCAAGGTCCAGCCGCCTGCGGTCCAGACCAAAAAAACGGAAGTATTCACGCGCGCTGGGGATCAGCCCGGAGGACATACGCTCGCGTTGCAGGCGCAGCATCATCACCACGTCCACATCACGCAGGCCGTCCTCCATGCTGTGGTGGATATCCACCCCAAGCTGGCCAAGGTTGCCCGGCACCAGTGTTGGCGGGCCAACAAGGCGGACCGAACTGCCCATGGTGGTCAGCAGGTGAATATTGGAGCGCGCCACGCGTGAATGGGCCACATCCCCACAGATGGCGACCTTAAGACCACCCAGCGTGCCGTGGTGGCGGCGGATGGTCAGTGCGTCCAGCAGGGCCTGTGTCGGGTGTTCGTGCATACCGTCGCCCGCGTTCACGACCGAGGCTTCCACCTTGCGCGCCAGCAGGGCGGGTGCGCCGGACTGGGAATGGCGGACCACCAGCAGGTCGGTGCGCATGGCGTTGAGTGTGGCTGCGGTGTCCAGCAGGGTTTCCCCCTTGTTCACCGAGGACTGGGCGACGGACATGTTGATTACGTCTGCCCCCAGCCGCTTGCCTGCCAGCTCAAAGGACGTACGCGTGCGCGTACTGTCCTCAAAGAACAGGTTTATCAGCGTGCGCCCGCGCAGCACGTCGCGCGGGACCTTGCGGGAGCGGTTGAGCAGGGCATAGCTCTCGGCCAGATCCAGCAGCGGCTCGATCTGGTCTGGCGTCATGCCCTCCAGCCCGAGCAGATGCCGGGTGTGGCGGCCGGGAAAGCTAGCCATGCAGTACGGCTCCTATTCTGGCCAGTGTCTCATCCCGGCCCAGCGCGTGCAGGGTGGCATCAATACCGGGGGAGGAGTTGGAGCCGGTTACTGCCGCGCGCAGCGGCTGGGCAACCTGCCCGAGTTTGTGCTCACCCCGCTCGGCAAAGGCGCGCAGAGCGGCGTCAATGTTTTCGGGGTTGAAGGGGTCAACGACCGCCAGATCACGTGCCAGTTCACCCAGCAGGGCGCGGCCTTCGGGCGTGAGCAGTTTTTCGGCCTTGGCGTTCATGGGCAGGGGCACATGGCGACCAAGGAAGGCGGCGTTCTCGGTCAGTTCAACCAGAGTGCGGGCGCGCTCCTTCAGCCCCGGCATCAGGGAGAGCACGCGCGCACGTGTGGTTTCGTCCACGGTCACGCCATCAACTTTTTTCAGGCGTTCCATCACGTCGTCACTCAGGCGTACGTCATCGGCCTGACGCAGCCATACGGCGTTGATGTGGTCGAGCTTGGCGTAATCCATGCGTGAGGGCGCGCGGCCCACACCATCGATATCAAACAGCTTGATCTGTTCTTCGCGGGAGAGGATTTCCGCATCCCCGTGTCCCCAGCCCAGACGCAGCAGGTAGTTGCACAGGGCTTCGGGCAGGTAGCCCATGTCGCGGAATTCCACCACGGACTGTGCGCCGTGGCGTTTGGACAGCTTGGCGCCATCGGGGCCATGGATAAGGGGCAGGTGGCCAAAGCGCGGCAGGTCCCAGCCCATGGCGCGGTAGATCATGGCCTGACGGAAGGTGTTGGTCAGGTGGTCATCACCACGGATGACGTGGGTAATGGCCATGTCGTGGTCATCCACCACAACAGCGTGCTGGTAGGTGGGTGTGCCATCGGAGCGCAGGATAATCATGTCATCCAGCTCAACATTGGCGACGCGCACTTCGCCCTGCACCAGATCGTCAATAATCGCCTCGCCCTCACGCGGGGCTTTAATGCGGATCGCGTAGGGTGCGCCCTGTGGGGCATCTGCGGGGTCGCGGTCGCGCCATAGGCCATTATAGCGTGGGGGCAGGCCGTTTTTTGTGGCGTCTTCGCGCATCTGCTTGAGTTCTTCCGGCGTGCAGTAGCACTTGTAGGCCAGACCTTTTTCAAGCAGTTCCAGCGCAACCTCGCGGTGGCGTGCCTCCCGCGTGGACTGGAAGACGGGTTCCTCATCCGGCGTAATGCCCATCCACCCCAGGCCTGCAAAAATAACATCTACAGCCTGTTGGGTGGACCGTTCGCGGTCGGTATCTTCAATACGCAGGAGGAATTGACCGCCATGGTGACGGGCAAAGAGGAAGTTGAACAGGGCTGCGCGGGCGTTGCCAATATGCAGCAGGCCTGTCGGACTCGGAGCGAAGCGTGTGCGGATGGTCGTCATGGGTCGTGTCTTTATCACGCGCGGGCGCAAGGGGCTATATGCTGAACCCGATGTCTGTCATGGTGTTGTTTGCTGGCGAGCACAGGCGGCTTGTGCTGTGGGTGCCGGTGCTGCTCGCACTGGGCGCGCTCACCTATTTTCAGTGGCCCTGCGAGCCGGGGGTCGGTGTCGGGTGTGTGCTCCCCGCAGGGGTGGTGGCGCTGGGGCTTGGGGTGTGCCTTTACTGGCCGCACACTCTTGCTGCACGGCTGGGCGGTGGGGGCGTTACGGCACTGGCGGTGGGGTTTGCCGCAGCATGGCTTGCTGCGCATACGCAACCCGCCATGCCTGAACTACCGCGCCGGGCGGTTGAGGTGCAGGGGATTGTGCGTGATGTGGCCTATTATCCCGCGCCTGCAGGGCAGGGGGAGCCGGTGCGCCACGTCACACTGGTGGATGCCGTCATGCAGGATTTTGTGGATGATGGCATGCGCCCTCTACGCCGTAGTCTGGACATACGTCTGGCTGTGCAGGATGCGACCCCGCTGGTACCCGGCGATGGCCTGCGCGTGCGCGCATGGTGCGCCCTCCACCTTTTCCTGCTCTGCCCGGTGGGCGGGACAGGCAGTTCGAGGCATGGTTCGCCGCGCAGGCGGGGAGTGGTTACGCGCTGGAGTCGGTGCAGGTGGAGCCCGGCCTGCAACTCCCGCAGAGCAATCTCTGGCTTGCTGTGGACAGGTTGCGGGTACTGGTGGATGCGCGGATACGCCATGTTCTGCCGGTGCCTCCGGGTCGGTTGTGGCCACGCTGCTGGATGGCAGGGCCAGCGCGGTGCCGCAAAACATACGGGCTGAGTTTGCGGCCTCCGGGCTTGCGCATCTGCTGGCGGTGGCGGGGCTGCACCTTGGTCTTGTCGTGGGGGCGGCCATGCTGGCGTGCCGTCTGGTGCTGGCGGTGTGGCAATATGCTGCCCTGCGTTGGCCCTGCAAGGCTATTTCCGCCGTTGTGGCATGGGTGGTGGGCGGTGGTTATGTCCTGCTTACGGGGGCGCACCTGCCAGCCGAGCGAAGCTGGATGATGTCCAGCATTGTGGTGCTGGGGCTTGTTGTCGGGCGTAGGGCTGTGTCCATGCGTGGGCTGGCGCTGGCTGCCACCCTTATGCTGCTGCTAGCCCCGCAGATTGTGCTGGATGTGGCTTTTCAGATGTCCATGGCAGCCGTTATGGCGCTTGTGGCGGGGTATGAGGTGTTGCAACCGATCCTGCTCCGTAGCCTGTCCGGGTTGCGTGGGGCGAGCCATGCCTGTGCCCGGCATGGCGCCATGCTGGTGCTGACCAGCCTGCTGGCAGGCACGGCGACCCTGCCAGTGGTTATGGCGCATTTTGGCGTTGTGCAGCCGTTTTTTGTGCTGGCCAACCTGCTGGCCGTACCACTGATGGGGGTGTGGATTATGCCCTTGGGGTTGCTGGCGCTGCTGGCCATGCCATTCCATGCCGATGCCCCGTTTTTGCACATGATGAATGCCGGTGTGTGCGGTGTGCTGTGGCTGGCGCATAAGGTGGCAGGCTGGCCGGGGGCAAGCATTGCCGTGCCTGCCATGCCGGGCTGGGGGCTTGGCTGTGTTTTGCTGGGATTATGCTGGTTGTGCCTGTGGCGCGGCAACTGGCGGTGGTGGGGAGCCTGTGCCGTGCTGTGTGGTACGCTCACGCCGTGGCTTGTGCCACAGCCTGATATTCTGGTCAGCCCGGATGCCCAACTGGTTGGGGTGCGTGACCGCGCGGCGGTGCTGGTCATGGGGCATGCGCGTGATGCGCGCGCCATAACGGCGGCATGGGCGCAGGCACTGGCTCTGCCGGTTGTGGCGTTTTCCACCACTGCCGCGCAGGAGGCGCAGAGCCCCGATGGCAGCCTGATCTGTGGGGAGGAGGGGGCGGAGGGAAGCTGCGTCCTGCTCCGCCGTGGGCATGAGGCGGTTGTGCGGATACATGACCCATCGGACGGTCGGGTAAGCTTGCCGCAGAGCCTGTGCGCGCAGGCTGACCTGGTGCTCAGCGTTGCGCCACTCAGGGCATCATGCCTGAATGTACCTGTCCGGCTCGACCGTTTTACGGCATGGCATGCGGGGGCGCAGGCAGTTTTTCTGGGCAGTGGTGTTCGGGTTGTTACGGACCGGCAGGAGCGGGGCGAGCGGTTGTGGGTGCTCAAACCCGGCGGGCACGGCATGCCCACGCTGCCTCTGGCGCAGGCCGAGTAGGCAGGGGTGCGCACCCCTGCCTGCCGAAGAGCCGGGTTAACCTTCCGTGCTGTCGAACGCTTCCATCACTCGGCTGGAATAGACAAGAGCCGCGCCAGCGTTGAGCGCTACGGCCACGCCCAGTGCCTCGGCAATTTCCTCCTTGCTTGCCCCTTCCTTGCGGGCGGCTGCGGAATGTACGGCAATGCAGCCATCACACCGGGTTGTCACGGCCACGGCAAGCGCGATGAGCTCGCGCGTTTTGGCGTCCAGATGCCGGAGTTCGGGCAGGGGTGTTTCCAATGTTTGCAACCCCTTGAGCGTATTGGGGCTCAACTGCGCCAGCGCTTTGACATTTTTTTGCATATTGGCGCGATAAGCGTTCCAGTCGGTCATGACGAGGACTCCGATATGGGTATGATGGACCCATCAACAGCACCAGAGCGCTCCCACCTTGTCACGACACGGTTAGGAGAGGTGATGGTGCTTGCTTAAAGAGCCATCAAGCCGTTATCGGGCAGAATTATGACAGATATGAACACGAGCGGGGCCTCCGCTGCGACCGCACAGGGGCCTCTGGCAGTTTACCGGCAGCGTATTGCTGGCGGGGACATAAAGAGCGATCCGGATCAGGCCCGTGTGGTCGAACGTCTGGACCAGTTGTGGCGTGAACTGGCGAGCATGCCCGAACGCGCGCCACAGGCAGCCCCAGCCGCAGGCCGGAGCCGTGGCTTTTTGGCCGGTCTGGCCAAAAAGCTGATGAGCCAGCCAGCACAGGCCGCACAGGCCCGCCCGCGCGGACTATATATTGTGGGGCGTGTAGGGCGTGGCAAAACCATGGTCATGGACCTGTTTTTTGCCTGCGCGCCCGTGCGGCTCAAGGAGCGTATCCATTTTTTGCGCTTCATGCAGGATGTGCACCAGAAGCTGCATGCCCTCAAGGCGGCCAACCCCGGTATGACGGACCCCATTCCCCCCCTTGCCAAAGCCATTGCCGCACGTGTGCAGCTTTTGTGCTTTGACGAGTTTCAGGTGAACGATATTGCAGACGCCATGATTTTGGGCCGCCTGTTCGAGGCTCTGTTTGCTGATGGTGTGGTGATTGTGGCCACATCCAACACCGAGCCGTCACAACTGTTCCAGAATAGGCCGGGGGCAGATGCCTTCAAGCCGTTTATCGCCATCATCCGGCGGGAGCTGGATACGATCGAGCTGGATTCGCCGCGTGATTACCGGCGTGGGCGTGAGCAGGATCGTCAGACATGGCTGGTCCCTGCCAATGCACAGGCCCACGCAACGCTCGATTGTATTTTTGCGCATCAGGCGGCCTCGGCCAGTGTCGCGCCGGTTACGCTGGAGTTCATTGGTCGCAGCTTTGTGGTGGAGCAGGCGGCGGGGCCGGTCTGCCGGTTCGATTTCAACTCTTTGTGTGGAAAACCGCTGGGGCCGAACGATTATCTGGCGCTGGCAAAGCGTTTTCCCGTTGTCGTGATCGACAACATCCCCCTCATGGGACAGGACGAGGCCAATCTGGCACGGCGCTTTATTACCCTCATAGATGCCCTGTACGATAACGGAAACCTGCTGTTTGCCTCGGCTGCGGCGGCACCTGACAAACTGTTTACCGAGGGTGAGGGATCGGATGCATTCGCCCGCACTGCCTCCCGTCTGGCGGAAATGGGCAGTGAAAGCTGGCTGGAGCATGGCGCACAGGCGGCACAGGCGGCGCACAGCCTCGCTAGAGCGTGACAGGCGGTGCCCTTGTTACGGCCACATGGCCGGTCTAGCTCTTGAGACAGAAAGAGGCCGGGGGCTGTCTGCTTCTGGCAAGGGATATCAAGGGCACCTCGCCGTATGGGTGGGGTGAAGGAAAAGATGGTCCGGCTTACGTTGGAGTGTGACACAACATCTGGTCTGCGGCGCGTGAGCACCCCGCGACAGGGAGGAATGTGAGATGGCGGTATCGGATATGCTGGCAACCGCTCTGAACGGTGCCAATATCGCGTACCTTGCGGATTTGTATGCCCAATGGGCCAAGGATCCAAAAAGTGTAGATCCCTCCTTCGATATTCTCTTCAGCTCGCTGGGGGATGACGAGGCGGCCGTACTGCATGACGCGCTTGGTGCATCCTGGGCGCCGCGCCCGTCCATTATTACGGGGGAAGAGCCACCACCACCGGCCAAGGGCGGTCCCGCTGGCGGGCTTGCAGCACAGGATAGTCTGGCCATTGCCCGGCTGGTGCGCGCCTACCGCGAATTTGGCCATCTGGAAGCCACGCTGGACCCGCTGGGGCTCAAGGTTCCCGCCCCGCGTGCGGAGTTGGACCCGCAGACCTATGGCTTTGGCCCCAAGGACCTGAGCCGCGAGGTGTTTATTGGCTCCTTGCTCGAACCCCTGCTCAAGGGGCGCAGCACAGCCAGCGTTAAAGATGTTGTGGCCGCCCTGCGCGGTGTTTACTGCGGCAATATCGGGGCTGAATATCTGTATGCCCGCAATAGCGAGCAGCGTGAATGGTTCCGCAACCGGCTGGAAGGCGACAACTGGCAGCAAAATGTCAGCGTAGCCGAACGCAAAAGCATTCTCAAAAATCTGGCAGAAGCTGAAGGGTTCGAGGCTTTTTGCCAGAAGCGTTATGTGGGTGCCAAGCGCTTTGGCTGGAAGGGGGAGAAATCTCCATTCCCTCCCTGCACGCTATTGTGGACCAGTCTGCCGGGCAGGGTGTTGGCTCTGTCACTATTGGCATGGCGCACCGTGGCCGGTTGAACACGCTGGTTAACGTGGTGCGCAAACCCTACGTAGCCATTTTTAACGAATTCGCCGGTGGGTCCTTCAAGCCTGACAATGTGGAAGGCTCGGGGGACGTCAAATACCATCTGGGCTCTTCTGCCGATGTGGAGGTCAATGGGCGTTCGGTCCATATTTCCCTCCTGCCCAACCCCTCCCATCTGGAGGCGGTGGATACCGTTGTGCTGGGCAAGGTCCGCGCAACGCAGGATGATGCAGGTGATACGCAAAACCGCAGTGGCAGCATGGGTATTGTTATCCATGGTGATGCAGCATTTGCCGGTCAGGGCATTGTGTACGAAACCTTTGCCATGTCCCAGTTGCCCGGCTACCGCACGGGTGGAACCATCCATATGGTGGTCAACAACCAGATCGGCTTTACCACCAACCCGGAATGTGGGCATTCGGGCGTGTATGGCACGGACCTTGCCAAATCCATTGAAGCTCCGGTCCTGCATGTGAATGGGGATGATGCGGAGGCTGTTATCTATGCCTCGCGCCTTGCCGCAGATTACCGGCACGCTTTTGCCAGCGACATTGTGCTCGATATTGTCTGCTACCGCCGCCATGGCCACAACGAAACCGACGAGCCGGTCTTTACCCAGCCCGTCATGTACAAGGCCATTGCCAGCCACGAAACGCCCCATACCCTGTACGCACGCCGCGTGGTTGAAGCCGGTGCGATGACCGAGGCCGAAGCACAGGCCCAGTGGGATGCATTTCAGGACCGGCTGGAGGCCGACTACAAGGCCGCCGAGTCCTACAAGGTTAACAAGGCAGACTGGCTGGAAGGTGGCTGGAAAGGGCTGACCGCACCGGGGCAGAAGCCCGAACAGGCATGGCCCGAAACCGGTGTGGCCCTTGATGTGCTGCAAAAAATCGGCACGGCCATGACCACGGTGCCCGAAGGGTTTAACCTGAATTCCAAGATCGCGCGCCAGCTCAAGGCCAAGAGTGGCATGTTCAGCTCGGGTGAGGGGTTTGACTGGGCAACGGGTGAGGCTCTGGGTTTTGGCTCCCTGCTGCTGGAAGGCCACCGCGTGCGCCTGTCGGGTGAGGACTGCCAGCGTGGCACCTTCAGCCAGCGCCATGCCACATGGACCGATCAGGTCAACCAGACGCCCTGCACACCGCTCAATCATATTCAGGCTGATCAGGCAAAGATCGAAATCTGGAACTCGCTGCTGTCCGAATACGGCGTGCTGGGGTTTGAATACGGGTATTCCGTGCGCAACCCGCAAACGCTGGTGCTGTGGGAGGCGCAGTTCGGGGACTTTGCCAACTGTGCACAGGTTATTATTGACCAGTTCATTGCCTCGGGCGAGACCAAATGGCTGCGCATGTCCGGGCTGGTGCTGCTGCTGCCCCATGGGTACGAAGGGCAGGGGCCTGAACACTCCTCCGCCCGTCTGGAACGGTATCTCCAGCTCTGTGCTGAAGACAACATATTCGTGTGCAACATTACCACGCCTGCCAACTACTTCCATGCCCTGCGCCGCCAGCTCAAGCTGGATTACCGCAAGCCTCTGGTGCTGATGGAGCCCAAATCGCTGCTGCGGCACAAACTGGCTGTGTCCGCTCTGGCAGACTTTGGGCCGGGTACGCGCTTTAGCCCCGTTCTGCCGGAAGTCGATGCGCTGGGGCCGGATGCCAAGGTCCGCCGCGTGGTGCTCTGCTCGGGCAAGGTCTATTATGACCTGCTGGCCGCCCGGCGCGAAAAAGACATCAAGGATGTGGCTATCGTGCGTGTGGAGCAACTCTACCCCTTCCCCGAAGCAGCACTCGCAGCCGAACTAAAGCGTTATCCTGAAGCTGACATTGTCTGGTGTCAGGAAGAAACGGAAAACGGTGGCGCGTGGCACTTTGTGGATCGGCGTATTGAAAAATCCCTGACGCGGGCAGGCCATAAGGCCGGTCGTCCGCAATATGTGGGGCGTGCCGCTGCTGCCAGCCCGGCTACGGGTCTGGCCCGCATTCATGCTGCCGAACAGGCGGATCTGGTGGAGCGTGCCCTTGGGCTCAAGGCCGCACGCTGAGCAGGGTCTGGAATTTTAGAAAAATTGTCCGCCTTACGCGGAAGAAAAATCCTGTGTGGAAAAACCATTGCCCCACACAGGAGCTTTCTTGAGAAGAATGGGGAACAGGATGTCAGTCGAGATCAAGGTACCAACACTGGGCGAGAGCGTGACCACGGCAACCATTGCCAAATGGCTGAAGCAGCCCGGCGATGCGGTCAAGGAAGACGAGCCGGTCGTTGAACTTGAAACTGATAAGGTCAGTGTGGAAGTTGCAGCCCCTCAGGCAGGTGTGCTTGGCCCGCAGGCAGTCAAGGAAGGGGATGAGGTTGAGGTAGGAGCCCTGCTCGCAACCGTTGAACCCGGCAAGGCAGGGGCAGCCCCCGCAGCCAAGGCCGCCGCACCGGAAAAAAAGGTGGAAGCACCAGCCGCACCTGCAGCCAAACCCGCTGCCCCCGCGGTTGATTCTGCCGCCGCCCTGCCTGCTGCACGCAAGATCATGGCGGAAAATGGCCTGAACGCAGGGCAGGTTGGTCAGGGTAGCGGCCTTGGTGGGCGTATTACCAAGGGCGATGTGCTGGGCTTTTTGTCCCAGCCACAGGCGGCGGCCCCCGCCGCAGCGCCCAAGGCTGCCCGCAAGGATGACCCGCGTGAAGAACGCGTGAAGATGACCCGCCTGCGCCGCACCATTGCCCGTCGTCTGAAGGAAGCGCAGAACACGGCAGCCATGCTGACCACGTTCAACGAGATCGATATGTCTGGCGCCATGGCGCTGCGTGCCGAATTTCAGGACAGCTTTGTCAAAAAACATGGTGTGAAGCTGGGCTACATGTCCATCTTCTCCCGTGGGGTTATTGCAGCACTCAAGGAATTTCCCGCCATTAACGCTGAAATTGACGGCGAGGACGTGATTTACCGCGACTTCATCAACCTTGGTATTGCGGTTGGTGGCCCCAATGGTCTGGTTGTGCCAGTTATCCGCGATGCGGATAAAATGGGTTTTGCCCAGATTGAAAAAACCATCGCAGGTTTTGGCAAGGCTGCGCGTGAAGGTACGCTCAAGCTGGATGAACTCTCCGGCGGTACGTTCTCCATCACCAATGGCGGTATTTACGGCTCGCTGCTGTCCACCCCGATCCTGAACTCCCCGCAGTCGGGTATTCTGGGCATGCACTCCATTCAGGAACGCCCGGTTGCCGTAAACGGTCAGGTGGTTATTCGCCCCATGATGTATGTGGCCCTCTCCTACGATCACCGCAT
This sequence comes from Acetobacter okinawensis JCM 25146, assembly GCF_000613865.1. Classification (GTDB taxonomy): domain Bacteria; phylum Pseudomonadota; class Alphaproteobacteria; order Acetobacterales; family Acetobacteraceae; genus Acetobacter; species Acetobacter okinawensis. Next base: position 32,872 of record NZ_BAJU01000016.1, on the reverse strand, counting down.
CGTGGATGGTAAGGAGGCTGTCAGCTTCCTTGTGCGGCTCAAACAGAATGTGGAAGACCCCCGCCGCCTGTTGATTGACGTCTGATCTGACACTGGCACAGGCCGGAGGCAGCATATATGCGGCGCTCCGGCCTTTCCTTTTTTGCAGACCCTAACGTGAGCGAGACAAGACCCATGCCGACCGAAATTAAAGTACCCACCCTTGGAGAAAGCGTAACCACCGCCACGGTAGGGAAGTGGCTGAAGCAGCCGGGTGAGACAGTCAGGGAAGACGAACCGGTGGTGGAGCTGGAAACGGACAAGGTGAGCGTGGAAGTGCCTGCACCTGCTGCCGGTCGGCTGGAAAACCACGCGGTAAAGGAAGGGGATGAGGTAGAAGTTGGCGCCGTGCTGGCCCTGCTCGAAGCCGGAGCGGCAGGCAAAACTGCCGCACCCGCAGCGCAGCCTGCACCCGCCGCTGCGGCTCCTGCACCCAAGGCGCAGGCACAGGCAGCCCCCCCGGCGCAGACGGATTACGATGTCGTGGTGATTGGTGCGGGGCCGGGTGGTTATGTCTGCGCTATTCGTGCCGCACAGCTCGGCTTTAAGGTGGCCTGCGTGGAAAAACGCGCAACTCTTGGCGGCACCTGCCTTAACGTTGGCTGCATTCCGTCCAAGGCGCTGCTCCAGTCCTCGGAAAACTACCACGCCGCTGGGCATGACTTTGCAGCCCATGGTGTGCTGATTGAGAGCGTTAAGCTTGATCTGGCCAAGATGCAGGCCCGCAAGGCCGACATTGTGGGTGCCAATGTGAAGGGCGTTGAATTCCTCTTCAAGAAAAACGGCATCACTTGGCTCAAGGGCCACGGCAAGGTGGAAGGCACGGGGCGGTTGAGTGTGGATGGCAAGCCGGTGACTGCCAAACACATCATCATTGCCAGCGGGAGCGATAGCGCCAACCTTGCAGGTATTGAGGTGGACGAAAAGGTGATTGTCACCTCTACGGGTGCGCTGGAACTGTCCGAGGTACCCAAGCGGCTGGTCGTAATTGGCGGCGGCGTGATCGGGCTGGAACTGGGCAGTGTGTGGCACCGCCTTGGTGCGGAAGTGACTGTGGTTGAATTCCTTGATCGTCTGGTACCCGGCACGGACAATGAAGTGGCTGCACAGTTCAAGAAACTGCTGACCAAGCAGGGCTTTAAAATGAAGCTGGGTCACAAGGTGACCAAAGCTGAAAAAACCAAAAAAGGCGTGGTGCTCAGCATAGAACCCTCCGCCGGTGGTGCTGTGGAAACACTGGAAGCCGACGTGGTTCTGGTCGCTGTTGGTCGCACGGCAGCCAGCAAGAACATGGGGCTGGAAGAAGCCGGCATTGCGCTGGACAAACGTGGCCGCGTGGAAGTGGACGCACATTACGCCACCAATGTCCCCGGTATTTATGCCATTGGGGACGTGATTGCAGGCCCCATGCTGGCCCACAAGGCGGAAGAGGAAGGCGTGGCTCTGGCCGAACTGCTGGCCGGTCAGGCGGGGCATGTCAATTACGACGCTATTCCCGGTGTGATCTACACATGGCCAGAAGTGGCCTCTGTCGGCTTTACGGAGGAGCAGCTCAAGGACAAGGGCGTTGCTTACAAAACCGGCAAATTCCCCTTCCTTGCCAACGGTCGGGCCCGCGCTCTGGGCATGACGGATGGCTTTGTCAAAGTGCTGGCAGACAAGCAGACAGACCGCGTGCTGGGTGTGCATATTATTGGCCCCGCCGCAGGTGAACTGATTGCTGAAGCCACAATGGCGATCGAGTTTGGTGCATCGGCCGAGGATATTGGCCGTGTCTGCCACGCGCACCCAACCCTGAGCGAAGCGGTTAAGGAAGCTGCACTGGGTGCAGATAACCGCTCCATCAACATCTGATAATTTTCTTATTGTTAGGACTAATGCCATACTCTCCCCCGTAGTTGCCTACGGGGGAGCATGTATGTGCAGGATTGGAAAACTGGCAGTCTGCTCGGCTATGGCTGGCAGTTTTCTTGCCATGGCCGATGTGCCCGGCGTATGGTGGCGTGGTGCGGGGGTGTTCCCTCAGGCTTATGCCGCCACACAACCCAGCCCCCAGCCAGATACAGTGGGGGATAGTGGCCTTGACCCCGATTATGCGGGGCAGGCAGGTGCTTCACAAACATCTTTCCCCCATCCTGCCGAACAGGGCGCTTCTCCGGTTGTAGCAATTGGGGAGGAGGAAGCGCGGCAGGAGGCTTGGGCGCTGACCTTGGCCTTCCGGCATGAAGTGCCAGTCGCTCTGGCGGTATCTGCTGCATATAAAGCGGCATGGGTGGCGCTGGCCCGGCAGCAACTTGAGCAGTCCGGCATTGTACTGGACCGGCCACAGGTGCTTGTTGTGGTGGATCGCAACCCCAAAGTGCAACGTCTGTGCCTGATTCTGGCTTTACCGGGCAGCAGTGCGGACTGGCAGGTCATAGGCAGCACCAAAGTGTCCACCGGCACAACAGGTCGGCAGTATTATTACATTACACCTACCGGGGTTTTTCCCAATTCGGCGCAGCGTCTTGGTTACCGGGCTTTGGGTACCAAGAACGAAAACGGCATTATGGGCAACGGCACCACCGGCATGCGCGTATGGGATTTTGGTTGGCAATGGGCGCAAAAAGGGTGGCTGCCAAGCCGGGACAAAGTGCAGATCCGGCTGGAAATGCATGCAACAGACCCGGTTTATCTGGAGCAGCGGCTCGGGCATACAGCCTCTGAGGGGTGTATCCGTATTCCATCATCATTGAATGTGTTTATTGACCGGCATGGCCTGCTTGATGCCGAATATGAGCAGAAAGCTAAAGTGGACCGCCGTTTTGCAGCCCTTTTGCGCAAAGACAGGGTCATCTCCTCCATAGCGGGTCTGTTTGTGGTGGTGGTGGATACGGCGGGTTATGCAACTACCCAGCCGGCAGATGCCCTTAAAAATGCAGAAACCCTGCACAGGCACGCCATGCAGGGTTAAAGCACTATAGTCCTCCCTCCAGAATGGTGTGCCGGAGGGATAGGGTCTTACAGGCCTGCGGGAATTTTGCCGCCGTTTTCTGCCAGTTTCTGGCGAACTTCCTTAATCAGCCAGATGTTCATGCTCGCGCTGTCTTCGGTATTGCCGGAGTAGGCGAGTTCTGCTGCCAGCTTTTTGCGGGCATCAAGCGAGCTATCCAGCCCCAGCAGCTTGAGCAGGTCCACAATGGACTCTTTCCAGTTCAGGTTCTGCCCGTTCTGTGCGGCAAGGCTACTCAGAACTGCGTCAACATTTACTGGGGTGCCAGCCGGGGGCACGGTGCCGGGGGCGGCGGTTGCTGCTGCGCTGGGTTGCTGGTTGGCATTGGCGGGGGAGGTCGTATCGGGCGTTGCGGCTTTGGCGTGATGAAAAATTGCGGACAGAATGGAACCAAAAATGCTCATGCTCAAAAATCCTTTTGTTATGGGCCGTGTGGTCTTGTCTGGCAGGGTAGCCTGATAAATCTGTCAGCAAAGAGACAGTTTTGCGTAAAGTCTGTGGTGTTGTGCGTGTGCACGGCCATGCCGCGCGCAGTGTAGCGCAAGGAGCCGCGTCGTGCATTGCTGTTTTGGGGCCGATGCCCGCAAAGCATCATCTTCCGCCCAGCAGGGGGGACGGATTTAAGAGCCATAATACATTGGCCGAAGCATTTGCAGGGAGGAGATGGCGTGTGACGTGTTGCCGCAGGAGTTTGCGTGCGACAGAGCGTCTATATCTCAAGAAAAGCTGCCGGGGAGGCAGTTCAGCGCCCCCGGCAGCCGTTCAGGCAGGCTTAGTAGCGGTATTCTTCGTGTTTGAAGGGGCCGCTGACTGGAACGTCAATGTATTTGGCCTGTGTTTCGCTCAGCTTGCTCAGCTGCGCGCCAACCTTGGCAGATGCAGGGCTGCAACTTTTTCGTCCAGCTTTTTGGGCAGGGTGTAAACCTTGACCTCGTACTTGCCTTCCGGAGCTGTCCACAGTTCGATCTGGGCCAGTGTCTGGTTGGTAAAGGACGCGGACATGACAAAGGACGGGTGGCCGGTTGCGTTGCCCAGATTGACCAGACGGCCTTCGGACAGAACAATCAGGCGCTTGCCATCGGGGAACACCACCTCATCAACCTGCGGTTTGATGTTGTCCCATGTGAAGTTGCGCAGCCCGCCGATCTGGATTTCGGAGTCAAAGTGGCCGATGTTGCACACAATGGCGCGGTTTTTCATGGCGCGCATGTGGTCAACGGTAATGACGTCCACGTTGCCGGTTGCGGTAACAAAAATGTCCCCACGCGGTGCGGCGTCTTCCATGGTGACCACTTCGTAGCCTTCCATGGCGGCCTGCAGGGCGCAGATCGGGTCAACTTCGGTTACCAGCACGCGGCAGCTGCATTGCGCAGGGAGGCGGCGGAGCCTTTGCCCACGTCACCATAACCGGCAACAACGGCAACCTTGCCAGCCATCATGACGTCGGTGCCACGGCGGATGGCGTCCACCAGACTTTCGCGGCAGCCGTACAGGTTATCAAACTTGGACTTGGTAACGCTGTCGTTCACGTTGATGGCGGGGACCTTCAGCGTGCCTTTTTTCTGCATTTCCCACAGACGGTGCACACCTGTTGTGGTTTCCTCCGACAGACCCTTAACCTGCGCCAGCAGTTCGGGGTACTGGTCATGCATCATGACCGTCAGGTCGCCGCCGTCATCGAGGATCATGTTCGGGGTCCAGCCATCGGGGCCCTGAATGGTCTGCTCGATACACCAGTTGAATTCGTCTTCTGTCAGGCCTTTCCATGCAAACACGGGAATGCCAGCCGCAGCAATGGCCGCAGCCGCATGGTCCTGCGTGGAGAAAATGTTGCAAGAAGACCAGCGCACGGTAGCGCCAAGAGCGACCAGCGTTTCGATCAGAACCGCAGTCTGGATGGTCATGTGCAGGCAGCCTGCAATACGTGCGCCTTTAAGGGGCTGGCTTGCGCCATATTCCTCGCGCAGCGCCATGAGACCGGGCATTTCGCCTTCCGCAATGGAAATTTCCTTGCGACCCCATTCGGCCAGCGAGAGGTCCTTTACCTTGTAGTCGCTCATATTATCCTGTCTTTCTATGCAAAGTGCTGGTTTGCTATACAGCCATAGCGGGCCATAGGCCAGACGCAACAGGTATGGCTGCTCTGGCTTTGTATGGTTTTCCTTGCCGGAGTCGTGGTTTTTGGGTGGCCAGCATGGCGGGGCAAGGGCTGGTGTGCTGGGTGTAACGGGTTGGTTTTTATGGCTGTTCTACGTTCCGTCATGTTTAATGTCGTGGCTTTTGTACTGACCGGGGTCATGGGCGTTGGCGCGTTGCCCATTCGCTGGTTCATGCCCGGGCGTGCGCTGGCTTATGCCAGATTGTGGTCGCGGCTGGTACTGTGGCTGTTCCGCTCCATCTGTGGGGTGCGTGTGTGCATCAGTGGGCTGGAATATCTGCCAAAGTCCGGCCCGGCCCTTATCGCATCTCAGCACCAGTCCGCATTTGATACACTGGTGTGGATGCTCCTCCTCCCCCGCCCGTGTTATGTGATGAAAGGGGAATTAACCCGTATTCCCCTGCTCGGGCCCATGCTGGTGCTGACGGGCATGATGCCCGTGGAGCGCGCAGCCGGAGCGCGGGCTATGCGCCTGCTGCTGGCCGGGACGGACAAGGCCGTTGCGGACAACCGCCAGATTGTCATTTTCCCCGAGGGAACGCGCACCCTGCCGGGTGAGCAGGTGGCGCTCAAACCCGGTATTGCCGCCATGTCCAGCCATACCGGTTTGCCGGTTATTCCCGTAGCCACAAATTCCGGCCTGTTCTGGGGGCGCAATGCGTTTGTCAAACGCTCTGGCGTGCTGCACGTATGCATAGGCCCCGCTGTTGGTCCTGCCAAAAGGGTTGTGCTGCTTGAAGAAATTGAGAAGAGCTGGCGTGCGCTGGAGCAGGATTGGGTTCAGTAAACGTGCTGACAGGCAGGGTATGGAAGGGGATAAAGTTCTTCGCTCTGTGGATAACTTTGTGGAGTATGGTCGGCTCCACAAAAGGGGTATGGCAGTAAAACGGCTGGATTTACTGGCGGGATCAAAGTAAATCGGATTGAATTCTTTTGCTTGTGCCAAGAGTTCCTGATAAGGATTTTTTAAAATATCCTTACTTCAAAAGGGAATTTTTTGTTTTATGTGCGCTTTTGTTTTGTCGACAAAACTGGCCGTGGTAAGGGGTAAGTCGTTATCAGGCGGGGGATGTCCACTCATGTTATGGGGGTGTGGATAACTTTGCGCGACAGGCGGAAGACTGCCATTTGAGGTGGGGATGAAGCACTTTGTAAAACCGGCCCTTGGCGTGTTGTCGGCGGTGTTGCTGCTTGGCGGCGGACTGGGTGTATTTAACTGGAAGAGCCAGCAGTATCTGAACCAGCTTGTCACCCATCCTTCCGGTTTGTGCCAGATTGCTTACCAGAGCCGGCAACGTGCAGGGGGGCTTTTGGGGAGCAGGCTGGTGCTGCGTGGTGTGCAGGTGGCCTGCGCACCCAGCACACATGCCGGGCCTGCCCCACGTGCTGTGGAATACACGGCCAGCACTGTTACGCTGGAGGCCGTGCCATGGCACCCCATGCAGGTGCGCATGCAACTGGGGGGAGCGCAGTCCCTGAGTGTGCCGTATGAGCATGATGGCGTGGAAGACAGGCGTGTGTTTGTGCTTGAGGGCAGCCCTGTGGCCGTTGTGCTGCCTGTGCGCTCGTGGCCTGCCGGGCGGGCCACCTTTACGGCGCCCTTTGTGCATTTGCGCGCCTCGGGCGTGAGCATGACCAATGTGCAGGGCGAATGGCTGTGGAACACGCAGGCCACGTTTCAGGCCAGTGTGCTGGGTCTTTCCCTCTCTGTTGCGCAGATGAGTGTTCCCACGTGGCCCCAGCATCTGGAGAACGTCAAGGCTGCCTTTTCCATGCCCGGCCCATATGAGCGTTTGCGTGTGCTGGAGGAGGAGGAGGAAAGTGGGCAGGCCATCTGGCCGGAACTGCTTGTGCAAAAAGCCTCGGCGGACTGGAACGGCCTCAGGCTGGGGGTGACAGGGCATGTGCGTGGTGGCCATGCTACGGCTGTGACCGGGGATTTCTGGCTTACGGTCAGGGACTGGAAGCCCTTTTTGGAGCGGTTGCACCCCGAAAAAATCCTGCCTCCCCAACAGGCGGCGGCCTTTAAGGACATGCTGGAAGACATGATCGACCGGGGGGACAGGTCCGGCGGCAAGCTTGTTCTGTCGCTCTCGGCACGGAATGGGTATGTGTATATGGGCGCTATGCCGCTGGAGCAGCTACTGCCGGTTGTACGGCTGGTTCAGCCTGACACCGGTGCTGCCTCTGCGCAATAAAGCCCCGGTACCGGCATATAGTGGGTTGTTAGAAAACGTCTTTTTGCTTGCGCAGGGTGGCAAGGGTTTGTGCGGAACCTGCCCGTAGGAACGGGTTTGTCGCACGCTCCTGCCCCAGTGTGGAGGGTACGGTTGGCAGGCCTTTGTCGCGCAGGGTCCGTACCTCCTGCGTTCGGGCGGCCAGAGCCTGGTTGTCGGGGTCCACATGCCGGGCAAAAAGGGCGTTGGAGGCTGTGTATTCATGCCCGCAGCACACAAGGGTCTGTTCTGGCAGGTCGTGTAGCCTACCAAGCTTGCAAACATCTGTTCCGCCGTGCCTTCAAACAGGCGGCCACACCCCAGACTGAACAGGACATCCCCGCAGAACAGGGCCGGGGGCTGGTCAAAATAATAGGCAATATGCCCCAGCGTATGCCCCGGCATGGCCAGAACCTGCCCGGTACTTTGGCCAAGTTCAATCCGGTCATTATCGTTCAGGGCCAGATCAAGGTGGGGCATGCGGTGCTGTTCGGCAGCAGGGCCTGCCACTTTGGCATTGTAGCGTGCGCGCAGGGCATCTGTGCCGCCAATATGGTCCTGATGGTGGTGGGTCAGCAGAATAAAGTCCAGCCTGCCGCCCTCCTTCTCCAGTGCGCGTTCTATGGCTGTGGCTTCGCCGGGGTCCACAACAGCGGTTATGCCGGTTGCCTCATCCCGCACGAACCACGCGTAATTGTCACTCAGAACCGGGATGGCGCGGATGGTAAGGGGCATGGGGGCCTCGTGCTCTGGTTGGGGGCTGGTCATGGCTTTGGTTGGCTAACATATGATAGGCATGAACCATGCAGAATGCCACGTTGCGCGAAGAAAGCTTTTACGGGACTCCATCGGGCCGGGTGTGTGTAAGCCTGCTGGGCGAGCGTTTGCGGTGGTTCTGGCCCGAGCTGGCAAACCAGTCCGTTCTGGGGCTTGGTTCTGGCGGGGCCATGCCGTACCTGCATACGCTGGGAGATAGCACGACCCTGCGGATAGGGGCATGCCTTGGCAGTGGCCGGGTGGACATGGCGTTGCAGCACGGCCAGACATGTGTTGTGGACCCGGCGGGTCTGCCGTTTGAGGAGCAGAAGTTTGACCGGATTGTGCTTGTGCACGCCTTGCATGGGCGGGAAAATCCACTGACCCTGCTCCGTTCAGCAGCCCGCGTGCTCAAGGATGATGGGCGGCTGCTTATGGTTGTCCCCAGTCGGCTGGGGGGGCGGGCACGGTTGCGGCGCACACCCTTTGCGCGGGATGCGGCGTTTACGCGCTCCAAGTTGCGGCAGGTGCTGGCCGGGGCCATGCTGCGGGCCGAGCAATGGGATGAGGCCGTGTTTTTGCCAGCCAGTCAGGCGTGCCGCACGCTCAGGCGGGGCAGGCGGATGGATATTGCGGGCAAGGTGCTTTGTCCGGGCGGGGGGAGTCTTATTCTGGTTGAGGCCGTGCCGGATATTTATTCGGCCCTGTCTTTGCCAGTGCAGCTTAAAAAAGGGTGGTTCGCACGCATGCGTCTGCCCGCAGCCGGTATGGCAGGTGCGTCCAGATCGGGAAAAACGCCCTAACCACGGTGGTGCGTGGCTGAACAGATTGTATTGTGCCTGCACTCATGGTGTTATCCGCCGGTTTTGTGTTCACTGTCTTTGGGGCCGGGTTCCATTCTTCTTTCTATCATTCTTTGTGGCCTGCTTCTGGTGCTGGTGTGGCTGGGTGTTTTTGCGGTCGTGCCCAACGCGCTTTTGCGTGGGGTGGCGTTCTGGCGGGCCGAAATTCTGGTGGGGCTGTGGGTCCTTGCTGGCGGGCTGGCGCTGGGTGGTGCCTCTTTTCGGGTGGAAGGGGAGCTGGGGTGGTTCCCTGTATTCGGGGCGGATGGACCATCCTTGCCCATGCTGGCCATTCTGGCCTGCGTAGGAGCGTTGGTGGGCCGGGGGCGTGCGGGTGTTGCCTGCGTACTGGCCTGTCTGGGCGTGCTGGCGCTTTCGCCTTTGGTGTTTGGTCTGTTTACGGGTACGGCGCTTGTGCTGCTCTGCGGGCGTGGCAAGCGTGGTCTGTGCCTGCCTTTTGCGGTGCTTCCCGCCTGTATTCCTGCTGACAGTGCTCTGTCCGTGCCGTTGCTGGGGGTCATGGTGCTGCTTATAGGGTGGGCGGTTAGTGTCCAGCGAGGTCCGCTGGCTGTTCTGCCCGCCTGTATTGGCCTGTTCCTGCTTGGCCGTCTGCTGGCGGAGGTTGGGGAGCTGCCCCTGTTTTCTCAGGCTGTGCTGCTGCTGTGTGGGGGTTTTGTGGCGTGCGCAGGGCTGGCGCAGGCCATGCGCAGCCAGCAGGGCATGGCACTGGTGGCGGGTTTGGCGGCGTGCTGGTATGGCATGCTGGTCTTTGCACTTGTGCTGGCTCTGGCCTCCCCTCTGGGTGGGGCAGACACGTTTCGTACAACGGTCATTCTGGGCATGGGTGCGCCTGTTGTTGCACTTCTGGGGCTGCTGTGGGTTGCCCAGAAGCAGGAAGCAGGTGGGGCTGCGGGGCTGATGAGTACCACCCGTAGCCGGTGGCTGCTGTGGGGGCTTCTGGCCCAGTGTTCCATATTGCCGCCATGCGGTGGCTTTGCCGTTCTATGGACGGCCTTGGCCGGGGGCGAGTATTCGGTCGAGGCGACGCAGCCGGTCATGGCGTTGCTGGCCGTTGTGCTGATGGTATTTTTTGTAGCCCTTGTGGGCATGTTCAATGCCGGGCTGGTGCGGGCGGGTCTGATGTTCCTGCCCGCTCAGGGGCAGGGAGCAGGCACACCGTCTGCCATGGTCCTGCCTTTGTGGGTCTGTGCGTTGCTGTCCTGTGTGCTGGCATTTTTGCCCGGTATCTGGTTGTTTGTGGCGGACCATCTTGTCGTAGGCCCCCCTCTGCCGCCCGCCACATGGCAGGACATGCTTGCCGTGCATTTTGCTGGGCATACGGCCAGCCTGACCCCTCTGCTGGTTCTGGTGGGGGTAGGGCTGGCTTTGCTGGTTACGGGTGTGCTTGTGCGGTTGTTTGGTTTTGTGCCCATGGCTCCAGTGGCGCGGCAGGTTGCCCCGTGGCGGCAGGGTGCCCCGCTGTGTGAGCAGGACATGGCCACATCTGTTGCGCAGGCAGAGAGACACACCGTGGTGGATGCCCTGCCACTGTGGTCCGCGTGGCGTGGTTTTTTTTCCACGCCTGCGGCTGTTACGGCTTTGCGTGGGCGGGGGCAGGGGAGTGCCCTGTTCCGCCGTGGTACGGTTTTGTGGCGCTACGGGCGCAGGAGCCTGTTTGTGGCCGTCGGCTGGTGCGAGGCACAGGGCATGGTTCTTATCCTGCTCCTGGATGGGGGCAGGGCTGCTGGCGGGGCTGTTTGTGGGTAAATGACGCATTCTTTCCCCTTGGGCTGGGCCTTTCTTTTTTTGCCATTTGCCATGCTGCAAACACTGGCCATGGTCATGGCTGCTCCGTGGCTGACGGGCCTGGTTGGCCGCTTGTCTGGGCGTTTGTCTGGTGTGTCCTCTTTTCCCGTCATGGGGCGTTGGCAGGACATTGGCCACCAGTTCCGCCGTCCCCGGTTGGGAGGAGATACAGGAACATTGCGCGCTGTGGCCTGTGCGGGTGCACTGGTTCTGGCGGTGCTGGGGTGTGGGTTAACGCCCGCATTTACGCTTGTTGTGCCGGGCCTGCCCGCTCCGGGGCTGCTGCTGATTTGCTGTGTGTTGGTTCTGGCCCTTGTGTTGCTGAATGTACTGCGTGCTTGGTGGCGGATTGGGGGCGGTACAGGGTGCGCGCGCCATGCTGGGGACCTTGCTGCTACTCCCTGCGCTGGTGCCGGTTTTTCTGCTCTGCGGAGCACGTGATTTTTCAGACTTTCTGGCCACGGTGCATGGGCTTTCCCCCGTGACGGATGGCGCACCTTACGTGCTGGCCGGGGTTGCCCTGTTTTTGGTGCCTGCATTGGCATGGCCTGTGCAGGACCACCAGCTGGCTCTGCTGGCCGGGCCAGAGCGCGCTATGTGGTTATGGGCTGCGGATTGCGTGCAGATGGCTTGGGTTGTGCTGGCGCTGGATATGGCATGGCCCGGAGTTCTTGCTTTGCCGGATGACGGGGCAATGGAGCCATGGTTGAGCCAGTGTCTTGCTGATTTTGCCATTTGGGGGGGCAAACTCCTGTTTGCCGCTTTGCTGCTGGCCTTTGTCCGGCTGGTTGTGCTGCCGCCCTTAAGGCTGGCGCGTGTCCGGCTTGTCAGTATTTTTCTGCTTGGCGTGCTGGCCTTGCAGGTTACATGGTCTGTCCACCCCCCGCAGGATATGCGCGAGGCAGGGGCCGCGTCTGCCACTGTGCAGGATGGGGCTCAGGCTGCCACCACTGGTGTGGAGGATATGTCGCCATGACCCTGCTCGCCATTCTTGTGCCACTCGTGGCTTTGTGCGTTGTTGCGCGGGGTGTGGGCTTTCTGCTGCTGGTGGGGGTCGTGACCGCCCTTGCCATGCTGGTGGATGGTCTGGCCCCGTTGCAGGAGGTCGGGGCCGGTCTGGCATTGCTGTTTGCCATACCGCCGCAGGTTTTTCTGGCCCGTTACCAGCATGACGCCACGCTTGAGCGTAGTGGCGCTGCAGTGCCATTTTTTGCGCTGGGGCTCATGGTGCTGTTGCTGCTGGCCTGTGGGCGTGCGGGCAGCACGGTTTTTCCCGCAGGGTTATGCACCATGGTTGCGGGGCTGGTGGCTGTTGTGTGCCGCCAGAGCATGGTCTGGCAATGGGCGGGGCTGCTGACCTGTATTGAGGGCGTACTGCTGTCTGCCGTGCTGGGCCGCCAGCCTGTGGTGCTGGGTGTAGCTGCACTGGCCGGGGCTGTGGTGCTGCTGCTGGGGGGGATGTGTATCCACCGCATTATGCCCCGCCTTGTTGCCGTGCGTGCTGCCGGGCGGCATGGCAGGCGCACAGGTCCGGCTGGCGGAGGAAGCAACACATGAGCGCTGGCATGGAAGCCGCGGTCTTTCTGGCAGCTCTGGCCTTTGTGTGGCCTTTTCTCGGGGCTGTTGTGGTGGCGGCCCTCCCGGCTCCGCATAGCCGGGAGGTTGCCATATGGATGGCGGCTCTGGGCTGTGTGCTTTCGGTGATCGTGTTTACATTCCCCTCGGTTGGGGGAGGTGCCAGTGGCTGGGATGATGACCCGGTGCAACGGGCTGGCCGCGTTATGCTGGCGTTTGGCCTGCTGCTTATGGTGCTGGAAAACGGCATTCAGCCAGACCGCCTGCTCCGCAGCCTGCCACATGTGTGTACTGCGCTGGCGGGGCTTGCCTGCGTTGCCCCCGAACCTGCGGTGGGGCTGGGTATTCTGGAACTGGCACTGGCGTGGGGTGTTTTTGTTTTCACCCGCCCTGCCGGGCAGGCCAAAACCGGGTGGGGGCTGATCCGCACCGGCTCGGTGGGGACGGTGCTTGTGCTCTCCGGTCTGTTGTTGCCGCAGGGGAGCGTCGTGTCGGGCCTGATGATGGCCTGCGGCCTTGTCATTTTAACCGGGCTGGCCCCGTTTGGTCAGTTCTGGCGTGATGAGAACGATAGCTTTCTGTTCCTCCCCTTTGCGGGTGCGTCCATTCTGCTGGCCATGCGTTTGCGCGGGCATGGCGGTATGGCGTTTGAAATGGCTTTGGTGGCGGCGGGCCTTGTCTCGGTCTGGCTAACGGCCTGCGCAGGCCGCTCGCGCGACAGGCAAAGGTTGTTCCGCACCTTTCCATCAGCGTTGGCGCTTATGGCGGTGGGGGTGGAGGCGGATGTTGCGGCCCTGCTGTTCCTGTGTGGGTGGTGTCTGGCCGGGGGGAACCGTAGCGGGCGTGGCTGGGCGGTAAATGTTCTGGCGTGCTTCCCCCCCGGTGCGCCGTTTGTGGGGTGCCTGCTTCTGCTTTCCGTCATGACCGACTGGTCGTGGTCTGTTGCGGTGCTGACCGTATGCGGCATTCTGGCCGCCGTGCTGCGCGCCGTACCTGACCGCGAGGCGGCGCGCCTGTTCTGGCCGGAGGATACGGCCGGGCGTGTGGCGTGCTCTGTTCTTACGGTCATGGGTTTTCTGGTGCCGCTGGCCATGATGCTCGGAGCGTTCTGATGGATGTTGTCGCCCATATTCAGGCCGGGGAGCAGACGGACACGCCATGGCGCTTCCGGCTGGATGAATTGGCCTGGCGGGACATGGTGGATCTGCTCAGGCATGATGATCTACTTGTCGGCCTGTGGTGCGATGGGGTGGATGTGCATGCCCTGTTTCTGCCCGATGGCTACCCGCTTGCAGCAACACTGGCGCTGGAGGGCGGGCGCTACCCGGCTCTCTCCCCCGCTCGGGTTGCCTCCAGCCTGTATGAGCGTGCGATTTACGACCTGTATGGCGCAGAGGCCATGTGGGCGGTGGATGTACGCCCCCTGCTAGACCATGACGTCTGGTCCGCAACCGCGCCTTTGTCCTCTGCCCCCGGGCGCGGCGGGCAACACAAGGGGCTTGTGAGCTTCCAGCCATCCGATGCCATGAGTGCCGCCAAGGGCCGGTCGATGGGCGCGGACCAGCAACGGGTGGTCTGGCCCCGCCGTTTTATACGCGGCTTGTTCTGTCCGGTTCTTTAGTCGCCTGTGGTGAAACACAGACAGGGTATGCTCATCGCGGGGTTGCCGCACGTGCGCGCCATGCGCGGGTGGAGGATGTCTGCCGCCTGAGTGCCCGTGTTGCGGCTGGGTGTTCGGTTGCCCATCAGGTTGCCTTCTGTCAGGCGGTGGAAAATGCCTGTGGCCAGAATGTGGGGGGCGAAATTGCATTGCTCAGGGTCGCTCTGCTGGAAATGGAGCGCTTGTTCCAGCATCTTTACACGCTTGCGGCACTGGCGCGGCTGGCGGGGGCGCATCTTGTGGCGTCGCACTGCATGGCCCTGCGTGAAAAACTGGTGGCTGAGGCAGCGCCCGTAACCGGGTCGCGGTTGTTGATGGATGTGTGCATACCCGGCGGCCTGTCCGTGCGGGAGACGGCACAGATGGCGCAACTCTGCACACAACTGTACGAGATAGGGCAGCAGGCCTACCCCCAACTGGTGCTGTTATGGCGCGAATACCCCGGTCTTTCCGCGTTGCTGGCAGGGGTGGGGCAGGTGCAGGCCGATGATCTGGAACGTATAGGACTTGATGGACCCGTTGCCCGCGCCGCAGGGTGGGATTGCGATGGCAGGCGCATTATGCCCGCATATGACGGGCTGTGGCGCTACACATCAGGCAGGCAGGGCGGTACGGCGGAAGACCGCGCACTCCTCCTGCTGGACGAGATGGAGGAAAGCCTGCGGATACTCGATCTGGCGTCCGCCCGTATTGGCCTTGCACCTGCGGCCAATCATGCCCTGTCCGTGCATGATGGGGAGGGCACAGGTCTGGTGGAGGGGCCATGGGGCGGGGTGCTGTACTGGGTGCGTCTGGCGCATGGCCGTGTGGCAGAAGCATTCTGCCGCAAACCCGAAACCGCCGCCCTGCTGGTGTTTGAGCAGGTATTGCCCACCCATGTAGCAGAAGACGTGGAGCTACTGGCGTGCTCACTGGGTGTGAATGCAGCAGCGCTGGATGGCTAGGAGAATGCATATGAACACGCATACGGCAGAACTGTCATGGGGCTGATCCGTGCGGTTATGGATACGGCGTTCTGGAAGGGGAGGCAAAAACGCAAACCCCTTGGCCCACGTTGGCCTTTGCTGCTGTTTCATGTGGATACGGGGGGGTGTGGTGGCTGTGGCATGGAGCTACAGGCCATGACCTGCCTGCCGTACGATATGCAGGGTGCGGGCTTCGGGTTTGTAACGTCCCCGCGTTCTGCCGATGTGCTGCTGGTTACAGGCCCGCTTACGCGCACCATGGCGCCGGTTTTGCAAGCTGCGTGGGAGGCCATGCCAGACCCCAAAGGTCTTATCAGCGTTGGCGCCTGCGCACTTGATGGCGGACTATTTGGCGAAAACTATGCCGTTATGGGGGGGCTGGAGCGCAGGGTCTCCGTCGATCTGGCCATTGCTGGCTGCCCGCCCAGCCCGCAGGAGATTCTCAACGGCCTTTGCGCTTTGCTGGGCAGTGCCGCACAGGGCAAGGAAAAGGAAACGCCCTCAAGGGGTTGAGGGCGTTTCGGTATCATCCTTTTGCAAATCTTCCGCAGCTTTTTTCAGTTTAAGAAAACTGCGGCGGCTGAGTGGCAGCAGCACCATGTAAATAATGCCTGCCGTAGCGAGTGCTGCCCATGGGTCGGCCACCAGAATAACGGCGTAAATGCCTGTTCCCAGCATAAGCGGCAGCACAAACTGCGCAGGGACCTTGAAGTTCTTGAACGACCAGACCGGCAGGGTAGAGACCAGCAGCAACGCGGTGCTGGTTAATGTAAAGTCTGGCAGCCAAGGCAGGCGGGTCAGGTTATACAGCCAGTCTATGCCCAGCTTTTGCGCCTCCAGCCCCAGAAAAAGAGGGAAAAGAGCCAGACCCGCCCCTGCGGGAGCCGGTACGCCAGTAAAAAAATTGCTGGCGTATTTGGGCTTGAGTTCCTCACCATCCAGATTGGCGTTAAAGCGTGCCAGTCTGAGCGCCATGCACACCGTAAACAGCAGGCAGGGTAGGAACGCGTACCGATTGCTGTCCTTGATCGCCCAGAAATACAGCAAAAAAGAGGGGGCAACCCCAAAGCACAAAAAGTCTGAAAGACTGTCAAACTCCGCGCCAAACCGCGTAGCACCACGCAGCATGCGCGCAATGCGGCCATCCAGCCCGTCTATGAATGCGGAAATAAGCAGAGCCGCCGCTGCGGCCTGAAAGCGCCCTTCAATAGCAAAGCGCATGCCGGTCAGCCCCGCGCAAAGCCCCAGCATTGTCAGAATATTGGGGATCAGGCGGTTAAAGGAGGGGCCACGGCTTTTGTTGCGCACACGCCGCTTGCGGCGGCGTGGGGGCTGCTGGGCGTCTTTGGCCTGCGGCGGAGGGGATATGGGGGCAGGGAGTGTCACGGTCTTATCAGAGACGGGCCATAACGGTTTCACCACCCACCATGGTCTGGCCGACGGCAACAAGTGGCTCCACACCCGGTGGCAGGTACAGGTCGGTACGTGAGCCAAAGCGGATCAGGCCAAAGCGTTCGCCCGCTTCCATCTGCATGCCTTCGCTTACGGAGCAGACAATGCGGCGCGCAACCAGCCCTGCAATCTGCACCACGGCGAGCATGCGGCCATCGGGCAGGGTCAGGCTGAGTGCATTACGCTCATTCTGCTCGGAGGCCTTGTCCAGGCTGGCGTTCAGGAACAGGCCGGGGTGGTAGGCAATGCGGGTTACGGTCCCGGCGGCAGGCATGCGGTTAACGTGTACATCCAGCACGGACAGGAAGGTGGCAATCCGCCATACGGGGGTTTCCCCCATGCCCAGTTCGGCGGGAGGGGCAATTTTTTCGATGGAGACAATATGACCATCGGCAGGGGCAACTGCCACGTCACTGCGTGCAGGCGTTACCCGTTCCGGATCGCGGAAAAAATAGAGGCAGAAGCCAAAAAAACCTGTGCTGGCATGGCCAAGCAGGCGCAGCTTGGGGCACCGCAGCTTGCGGCCCAGCAGGTAGGACACAACGGACGCTGCACCCGAGGCCAGCAGAAAAGGGCGCGCTTCCGGATGGGGGCGCGACACAACAAGTTTAAGGGATTCAAGTAAAGACATAACGCAATCCTTACGCCAAAAGCAGACCAAGAGGAAGCGGCAGAACAGGGACACATGCCCCCATTCCGCGCTTGGGTTTATGGCCGGATGTGTCAGACCGTGTTTTTAAGCACGTCACGCACGGCGGCAAATGCGGCGTCGGCCGCATGGCCATCCGGTCCACCGGCCTGCGCCATGTCCGCACGGCCACCACCGCCCTTGCCGCCCATGGCAATGCTGGCTGCCTTGACCAGAGCCACGGCATCCACCTTGTCTGTCAGGGTAGGGGCTACGGCTGCAACAACGCTCCCTTTGCCCTCGGTGCAGGAGATCAGGACGACCACATTGGCCTCGCCCTGCTTGAGAATGGTTTCGGCCAGCCCCTTGAGTTCCCGCGCAGGTGTTTCGCCCACATTGCGCGCGGCCAGACTTGCGCCCCCCACTTTTTCCACCCCGGCAGCGGCAACGCTACCGGTCGCCATCTGGCGTTGCAGATTGGCAATCTGGCGCTCCATGGCACGCCGTTCTTCCAGTAGGGTTGCCAGACGTTCGGGTGCTTCGGCAACGCTGACCTTCATCATGCTGGCGAGCTGGAGCAGTCTTTGCTCGTTTGTGGCCGTCAGGGTTTCGGCTGCCTTGCCTGCTACGGCTTCAATACGCCGCACACCGGCGGAAACACCGTTTTCGGCAACAATGCGGAACTGGCCAATATCCCCCGTGCGGCTGACATGCGTGCCACCACACAGTTCCATGGACCACGCCCCCTTGCCATCTTCCGCCGGACCCATGGCCACAACGCGGACCTCATCACCATATTTTTCGCCAAACAGGGCGGTTGCCCCCTCGGCAATGGCTTCTTCCGGGGTCATGGAGCGGGTGGTTACAGCCGCATTCTGGCGGATGCGGTGGTTGACCTCGGCTTCTATGTCGGCCAGTTCCTCCGCCGTAATGGGGCGGGGCTGGCTGACGTCAAAGCGCAGGCGGTCTGGTGTGTTCAGGCTGCCCTTCTGTGCCACATGCGCACCAAGGCGGCGGCGCATGGCTTCATGTAGCAAGTGGGTGGCGGAGTGATGCGCACGAATGGCCGAGCGACGGTCATGATCCACCGTGGCGGTGACGGCCATGCCGGGCTTGAGCGTACCTTCGGTCACTGTGCCGTAATGTACGATCAGGTCTCCCGCCTTTTTCTGGGTATCGCGGATAGCGACTTTAAGCCCCTTGGCGCTCAAAAAGCCTGTATCCCCGGCCTGACCACCACTTTCGCCGTAAAAGGGGGTCTGGTTGAGCAGGATGGCAACATCCTGACCGATTGTGGCTTCTGGCACAAACGCATTGCCTGCGATAATGCCCAGAACCTCACCATCGGCCTGTTCGGTGGAATAGCCCAGGAATTCGGATGCCCCGAATTTGTCACGGGCTTCAAACCAGACAGTTTCAACCGCGGTATCGCCAGAGCCGGTCCATGCCGCACGCGCACGCTGGCGCTGGATGGCCATGGCGTCGTCAAAGCCTTTGACGTCCACATCATGCCCGCTGCCGCGCAGGGCGTCCTGCGTCAGGTCCAGCGGAAAGCCGAATGTGTCATACAGGCGGAAGGCGACGTCACCGGGGAGCGGTGCGCCCGAGGCAAGCTTGCTTTTTCGTCGTCCAGCAGGTGCAGGCCACGGTCGAGCATGGCCTTGAAGCGTTCTTCCTCACCACGCATGGTTTCGCGGATCAGGGCTTCACCCTGCACCAGTTCGGGGTAGGCAGTACCCATCTGCTGTATGAGTGCGGGCAGCAGTTTGTAAAAAACAGGGTCGGTTGTACCCATCATGTGCAAATGGCGCATGGCGCGGCGCATGATCCGGCGCAGTACATACCCACGGCCATCCTTGGCGGGCAGAACACCATCGGCGATCAGGAACGCAGTCGAACGCAGATGGTCAGCCACAACGCGGTGGCTGGCCTTGAACGGGCCATCCACAGCCTGATGTGTCAGGTCTGATGAGGCGTTGATGAGCGAGACAAATGTGTCGGTATCATAGTTGTCGCGCTTGCCCTGCATGATGGCGGCAAAGCGCTCCAGCCCCAGCCCCGTATCAATGGACGGCGCGGCAGGGGGGAGCGGGTGCCCGGTGGGTCCTCGAAATACTGCATGAACACAAGGTTCCAGATTTCGACAAACCGGTCGCCATCCTCATCGGGGGAGCCGGGGGGGCCGCCGGGGACATCGGGGCCGTGATCATAAAAAATTTCAGAGCAGGGGCCGCAGGGGCCTGTATCACCCATCCGCCAGAAGTTGTCGGAGGTGGGGATGCGAATAATGCGGCTGTCATCAAGCCCGGCAATGGAGCGCCACAGACCGGCCGCCTCCTCGTCCTCGGCATAGACGGTAACGAGCAGCTTGTCCTTGGGCAGGCCAAACCCTTTGGTAATCAGGTTCCATGCCAGTTCTATGGCCTGTGGCTTGAAGTAATCCCCAAAGGAGAAATTTCCCATCATTTCAAAAAATGTATGGTGCCGGGCAGTGTAGCCTACATTGTCCAGATCATTGTGTTTGCCGCCTGCGCGGACCACTTTCTGCGCGGTTGTTGCGCGTGAGTAGGGGCGCGTTTCCTGCCCTGTGAACACGTTTTTGAACTGGACCATGCCTGCGTTGGTAAACAGCAGGGTCGGGTCATTGCTCGGCACAAGGGACGAGGAGGGGACGATCTGGTGGCCCTTGCTGGCAAAATAGTCCAGAAAAGCGGTGCGGATTTCATTTGTTGTCAGCATGGCGTGAGGCAGCAAAGTCCTGAAAACTGGTTAAGCGCGCCACACCTTGCCACACAGCGCAGGGCGATGCTCAAGGCCGGGTGATCGCGCGGTATTCTCTTAATCTGTCGGCAAATGTAGCGCACCCCGTGCATCTCTGAAAGAGGGCAGGATTATGGCCCTGCATCATGGGTGTGGTCGGTGGGGGATATCTCCACCGTCATTTCGGCCAGATCAAGCGCGGATGATGGGGGTTTTGAGCGGAAAACCATCTTCTGGCTGAGTTTGAAATTGGCGATCAGTCCAGCAAAACTGCCAGCCGCAAGTGCTATAACCGGGTGCCGGATGCACAGCGGAAATGCGTAAAACAGTGTGTAAACCGTTCCACGGTTAAGAAAAAAGCCAAGGCTGTTGGCCGAGAGGAATCGCAGCCATTGCAAAACGGGGTGGTCGTGGTGGCCCATGCCACGGAACGTCCACAAGCGGTTGAGAATCCAGTTGAGTGTCGCCGCAAAAAAATAGGCGATCAGAGTGGCTGCCGTCAGCCCGATGAAGGGACGCAGCCCATAAACCGCACCCGTATCCCAGATAAAACCAAGACTGCCGACAATGCCAAATTTTAAAAAGCGCAGTAGACGGTGCGGAGCAATGGAGGGAGGAGTAAGGCGCATGAGTGTGCAAAGGTCAGAAAAACAAAATCTGGGCAAGACCAAAAACGCAAGGCGCGCTTTTGTGCGCTGCCTTCCATGCTGCTGAGCTCTTTTATCCAGCCTGAAGAAACCGGGAGTAGAGTGGGTGTGCGCCCGGTGGATTTTTAATGCGGTGGAGGAGGTATTTTTCAGGGCTAATGGATGTGGTGCTGAAAGCGGTTTGCCAGAAACTGTGTTCTGTTTGCAACAGTCTGAGGAGGCTGAATGCGCTCCTTACTAGCGGGAGGAGTAGCGGTGTGCGCTAGATATTTTTGTTTGCGAATACCAAACATAAGCCAACTGTTCTTGGAGACAGCTTTATATAAGGTATAAAAAATAGGTTTTATTAACGTTTACAGGCCGAGGTCAGGCTTGGAGAGTATTTTTGCTTTTGGCGGCCTGTCTGCGCACGCATAATGCGCATAAAAAAAGAGGTGCCCGAAGGCACCTCCCTTTTCTGTTCCGAAGTAACCCGGAGCAGACCGATTAGTGGAGGATGATTTCCACGCGGCGGTTCTGCGGTTCGCGGGTGTTCGGGCCGGTCGGGACCAGCGGGTGAGCTTCACCGTAACCATGGATGTCGATGGCAGCAGCCGGAACACCGTCATGGATCAGTTCAGCCTTCACGCTTTCAGCACGATGCAGGGACAGGCCCAGATTGTACTTTTCGCCGCGCGGGCCGGGGTGTGCAGCGGAGTTATCGGTGTAACCGTTAACTTCAATGCGGGTGGTCTGCACGTGGGTGGAAGCCTGAGCAGCTTCAGCCACGATCTGACGTGCACGTGCGCTCAGGACAGATTTGTCCCAATCGAAGAACACGAGGTAGGAGCGTGCGGGCAGCGGAGCAGGAGCAGCCACGATCGGAGCAGCCGGCGGCGGGGGCGGGGGAGCCGTGTCGAACGCATAACGCAGGCCAACCATGAACAGGTGGTTGAAGCGATGGTCAACGCTGGTTTCGTTCGTCGGGACAGAAGCGTCACGGAACTGACCGTTACGGAAGGTGCCCGGCTGACCGATCAGGCGGTACTGTGCGGTCACCTGGAAGCCCGGGATGCCCGTGTCAAATGCTGCACCGACGATGGCCTGGTAAGCAAAGCCACCCTTTGTGCCACGGTAACCAGCAGCAGTTTCACCGCCGCCCGTGTAGCTGTGGTGTTCCTGCGTCCACAGGTAGCCAGCACCGGCACCGATGAACGGGGTCACCGGAACATTGTTGATGCCGAACTTGGCCAGATCGAAGTCATACAGCGCGTTGACGAAACCGCCGTAGGACGAATCCTTGCCTTTGTTGCGGACGCCATCGTTGCCCGTGGGGCCGCTCAGGTTGGAGCGCAGGTAGGTGCCTTCAACTTCAGCGCGCAGGCCGTTGCCAAAGCCCCAGCCAACGGAGCCGTAACCGGTCCAGCCGCTCTTGTGGCCAACTTTATTGCGAGTAACATCGCCGTCGTCGTTGGTCTTGAAGTGCTGGGTCTGGGTCAGGTCGTAGCCGCCGCCAAGGTCGACATACGGGCCGGTGATGGTGGTGGCAGATGCGGCCGCCGGAGCCGCTGCCATCAGGGTTGTTACGAGTAACGCCGTGCGGAGACGCATTTTTTGCCCTCAATATTTCATTTAGGTGACGCTGTTCTACCAATTACTGGCGTAACTGACCACCCAATGCACCAAAAAATCGTATAGAGCGATAACTTCAGCTGAGCGGGTTCAAGCACATCACTCATACTCTTGTCGACTAAAAGACACAGCAGTGATTTAGTTGCAACAGATCATTTTGCAGCATGAACATGAACTGACTGCATGCGACATGTTGTTGCTTCATTTACTGCGCCTAATAGCTCTGCAATAGCAGATGTGAGGCATGCTCTCGCGCCAGAATAAGGCGGAATTGAGGCTGGGTTGCAAATTTGCAACGCCCCAAAAATAAAGTGCATGCCCTCCTGCAAATCACCCCCCGTGCGCCATCGGTAATCAGAACTTCCCTTACTGCATCAGCAGGAACGTCCTGCGTGGTAAAGGCGCGACCGATTCCGTGGGCGAGCACAAAGGACAGACGACCGTCCTGCATTTTCTTGTCACGCTGCATGTGGGCCATCAGATCCTCCACACCAAAGGTCTGGGGCAATTCGTGAATATGGGCTGGCATGCCCAGACTCTCCAGATGACGTGTCACGCGGATTTGATCTTCCACCGGGCACAGCCCAAGCCTGACCGATAGCGCAAATGCCAGGTGCAGCCCGATGGATACGGCCTCGCCATGCAGTAGGCGACCATCGTAACCCAGCTCTGCTTCCAGCGCGTGGCCAAAGGTATGCCCAAGGTTGAGTAGGGCACGCCCGTTGCTCTTCTGCTCCTCGCGTTCGTCTGCGGCGACCACGCGGGCCTTGAAGGCGCATGCCTGCCGCACCGCTTCGGCCAGTGCCTCGGGGTCCTGATCAAGCACGTCGGCACCGTGTTTTTCGCACCAGTCAAACAGGGCCGGGTCACCGATCAGCCCGGATTTGACAATCTCGGCATAGCCCGCGACCAGTTCGCGCCGGGGGAGGGTGCCAAGTGTTGTGACATCGGCGAGCACGCACAGGGGTTGGTGGAAGGCCCCCAGCAGGTTTTTGCCCCAGCGTGTGTTAATGCCGGTTTTGCCACCCACGGAGGAATCGACCTGCGAGAGCAAAGTGGTCGGGATTTGTATAAAGGGCAGGCCGCGCAATGTGGTGGCGGCCACAAACCCGGCCAGATCGCCCACGACTCCCCCGCCAAGGGCGATAATGCTGGTGCGTCGCTCCACGCCCTGTTCCAGAATGGCATCGGTCAGGTGCTGATAAACGGTCAGGCACTTGCTCTGCTCGCCCGGTGTTACGCGCAGGCTGCGGGTGCGCACGCCTGTATCATGCAGCGAATCCTCAAGCGTTTTCAGGTAAAGCGGGGCGACTGTGCTGTCGGTGATGATGATGACGTTTTTCTGGGGCAGCACAGGGGCCAAAAGCCCGCCTGCGCGCGCAAGCAGCTCCGTGCCGATCACCACATCATAGGACGCTCTGTCCAAAGAAACGGGAAGCCGCAGCGGGCGGCGGGACAGGGCAAGCGCTTCCATAACGCGGGTTGTGGTGTGTTCCACGTTGTTATCTCCACAATCGACTATAATCTCGGCTTCGGCATAAACCGGGTGGCGTATGGTCATCAGCCTGTCCAGCACATCCCGTGGAGATGCGGTGTTGAGCAGGGGGCGGTGGGTGCGCCCGGCCACACGGCGGAGCAGGACGGGCAGCGGGCAGCGCAGCCAGACCGAAACGGCCTGCCTGCGTACCAGCGCACGGGTCTGGGAATCCATGAATGCACCGCCTCCCGTGGCCAGCACCATGGGTGGGCCTTCAAGCAGGCGGCGGATGACCCTGCGCTCACCATCACGGAACGCACTTTCGCCATAGAGTTCGAACACATCGGCAATGGAGCAGCCTGCGGCCCGTTCGATCTCCACATCGGCATCAACAAAGGGCAGGCCGAGTCTGGTGGCAAGGTGGCGGCCAACGGTGGTTTTGCCCGCTCCCATTAGCCCGACCAGCACAATACTGCGGCCTGACGTCATGCCGTTGCTGCCGGGGGTGCGGACAATCCGCTCCAGGTCAAGCGGGATGGGTGGTGGGTCGGTTGGTTGGGGGGGGGAGGAGATACGTGATGACATAAAGCCTAGCTTAACATAGAGCAGAAAGAACACACCTATATCTGTTGTTAGGGGAGCCTGCCTGTATGAGCCGTACGGTTCTGATTGTTTTTGCCGTTGTTGTGCTTGCTGCCGTGGGGGGCTTTGCCGCTCTGGGGCTGACCGGTCGGCCACCTGTGCAGCAGCAGGTACACCGTGACCTGCCATTTGCTGCGGATGTAGCAGCGGCAACCCCGTCTGTTGCCGTACCTCCGCCCCCCGCTGCACCGGTTGTAACACCCGTTGTGCCTGCTGCTCCGGCCCAGATCAGCGTTGCTCCCACGGGACCGGCCCCCGCCCACCCGTGAGTGGGGCGGAAGGCAGCGTAGAGCTTTTTTGGAGATGCAGGCGGCTGAACGTGCCGCCGCCCCCAATACGCTGGCTGCGTATCAGGCCGACCTCGAATCCTGTGCGCATAGTCTTGCCCGTGCAGGCAGAGTCTGCGCACAGCCGGGACCGAAGATTTGCGGGGCTGGCTGGCAGATCTGTCCGCTCAGGGGCAGTCGCGCCGGACTGTGGCGCGCCGTCTATCCTGTATCAGGCAGTTTTATCTGTTTTTGCTGCGTGAGGGCCTGCGGGCAGATAACCCGGCAGAACATCTCGATTCGCCACGGGCGGAGCAGTCCCTGCCACGGTTTTTATCCGAATCGGAGGTGCTGGCGCTGCTGGATGCCTGCGAGGAGCCAGAGGGAGCCTCGGCCGCCAAAACGCGCCGTGCGCTGGTGGGGCGGGCTGCGCTGGAACTGCTGTATGCGTCGGGGTTGCGTATTTCCGAACTGCTGGCGTTACCGCGGCAGGCTCTGGCGGGGGACCAGCGTATGCTCAGTGTCCGTGGTAAAGGCGGGCGGGAGCGGCTTGTGCCTTTGTCGGACAGTGCGCGCCTTGCCGCGCAGGCTCTTGTTGCTGCGGATGCGGGGCTTGGCAGCCCGTATCTTTTCCCCGGGCGTGACCCCCAGCGCGCCATGACCCGGCAGGCTTTTGACCGGATTTTGCATGATATCGGGTGCAAGGCCGGGCTTGAGCCTGAGCGCCTCTCCCCCCATGTGCTGCGTCATTCCTTTGCCACCCACCTGCTCGCGCATGGGGCGGACCTGCGTGCGCTGCAAATGCTGCTGGGGCATGCGGACATTGCGACCACCCAGATTTATACGCATGTGCAGACTGAGCGATTGCAGCGTGCTGTGGCTGAACACCACCCGCTTTCTACCTCCCAAACAGGGAATTCGGAGGGGTAAAGGCTAAAAAGCACGTCCAGAACACATTTGGATGCACGAAGTGACTTGGCTTTAAACGCCATTGTGCTATCGGCTTTGCTCATGCGTCAGTTCCTGGATTTTGAAAAGCCCGTCGCCGAACTTGAGAACAAGATCGACGAACTGCGGCAGATGACCGACCCCGAAGGGTCAACATTGAAGAAGAAACGGCCCGCCTTTCTGATAAGGCGGAAAAGCACCTGCGCACGATCTATGCCAAGCTTACGCCATGGCAGAAAGTGCAGGTGGCCCGTCATGCCCAGCGTCCGCACACGCAGGACTATATTGGTCGGCTGATAACGGATTTTACACCGTTGGCAGGCGACCGGCTGTATGGCGATGACAAGGCCATTATCGGTGGTATTGGCCGTTTTGATGGCATGCCGGTGGTCGTGATCGGGACCGAGCGTGGCTCGGACCTGGAAACACGGCTCCAGCACAACTTTGGCATGGCCAGACCAGAAGGCTATCGCAAGGCCCAGCGACTGATGAAGATGGCTGGCCAGTTTAAAATGCCGATTCTCACCTTTATTGACACAGCAGGTGCGTGGCCCGGTATTGATGCGGAACAGCGTGGGCAGGCCGAGGCCATTGCCCGTTCCATCGCCACCTGTTTTGATGCCCCGGTCCCCCTGATTGCGACAGTGATTGGCGAGGGTGGGTCTGGTGGCGCAGTGGCTCTGGGCGCGGGTGATCGGGTGCTTATGCTCGAACACGCCATTTATTCCGTTATCTCGCCCGAGGCCTGTGCCTCCATTTTGTGGCGTGACCCCAAGCAGGCCAGCACGGCGGCGGAAACCCTGCGCCTGACAGCTCAGGACCTCAAACGCCTTGGGCTGATTGACCAGATTATTCCCGAACCCGTTGGTGGGGCTCAGCGCGACCCCGCTGCCGCCATGGATGGTGTGCGCAGCGTGCTGGCCACAATGCTCAAGGACCTGCTGCCACTGGCACCGGGGAAGTTGAAGGAATTGCGGCGCGAGAAGTTTTTAGCCATGGGGCGTGAAGCCCTGCACTGACCATTCTGTCAGAACTCTTTTGAGTGCGGTTGGCCAGCGTTTGCTGGCCAGTCGGGGTTACGCAGGCGGTTCACCTTCCACGGGTGAGCCGCCTTTTGCGTTGAGCAGGTCATGAATGGCCTGTGCCGCAGCATTGACGCGCTGCATGTCCTGCCCCTTGGCGACCAGAGCCACGCCATGGCGGCCATCCTCACGGTGGAAGGGGTAGGAGCCAAGGTCCAGATCGCTGAACTGGTCCTGAATGGCTTCCAGCCCATCTGCCAGAGCGCCTTCGCCCAGTAATGTCGTGTGCCATGTGCGTGAAAAGACGGGTGCGCCTTTTTGCAGGGTTGGGGCGAGTTCCTCAAACATGGCACGCATGATTCGGGGGACCCCGGCCAGCACATGCACATTGCCAATGCTAAAGCCCGGCGCAATGGATACAGGGTTGGCAATTGGGGTGGCCCCTCTGGGCAGCTTGGCCATGCGCTGGCGCGCGGTATTGAAGTTTTCAACCCCAAAGCGCTCTTCGAGCACGGCAAAGGTTGGGGGATGAATTTCCCACGGCACGCCAAAGGCTTCGGCTACGCAGGGGGATGTAATGTCATCATGCGTGGGGCCAATGCCACCTGTCGTAAAAACCTCGTCAAAGCGGGCGCGTAGCTCGGTCACCGTGTTGACGATGGTCGCGCGAATGTCGGGGATGACACGGATTTCGACCAGTGGAATACCCATCTCCCCCAATCGTAGAGCCAGAAACTGGATATTGTCGTCCCGTGTGCGGCCAGAAAGGATTTCGTTACCAATAAGGATGAGTGCGGAAGTGCGGCGCATGACTCGGGTTTGACCTTCTTGTTCTGGGCTTCTTGAATACGGGTAAAGGATGGAGCGGAGTGTTTGCGGGGTCAATGGGCGTAAAAATTACACTCAGGGGGGGTCCTGCGCGTTTTTGCATTGACCGGGTGCTGTGCAATTCATAGCTTCCCGCGCATGTCAGACAGCCAAACAGCATCCGCTTCCGATCTTCCGCGCGCGTGGCCTTTTGAAGAGGCACGCAAACTGGCCGATCACGTTGCAACGCGTAGCAGCACAGGCACCGATGAGCGCCCGGCCCTGCTGGAAACTGGGTATGGTCCCTCGGGCCTGCCCCATATCGGCACCTTTGGTGAGGTCGCCCGCACATCCTGGGTGCGGCAGGCCTATACCGCCCTTACGGGCCGTCCTTCCCGTCTGCTGGCTTTTTCGGACGATATGGACGCCTTGCGCAAGGTGCCCGATAACGTGCCCCAGCGTGAGATGCTGCAAAAATATATTGGCCAGCCGCTCTCCCGCGTGCCGGACCCGTTTGGCACGCACGACTCGTTTGCGGCCCATAACAACGCGCGGCTGTGCTCGTTCCTCGACAGTTTCGGGTTTGAATACGAGTTTGCATCGTCCACCCAGTATTATACGTCCGGCCGGTTTGATGCGGCTTTGCTGCGCGTGCTGGAAGTGCATGACCAGATTCTGGCCGTGATCCTGCCCACACTGGGGCCGGACCGCCGAGCAACCTATTCCCCCGTTCTGCCGCTGCACCCCCACACGGGGGAGGTCATGCAGGTTAAGATGGACGCCATTGACGCGGTCGCAGGCACCGTACGCTGGACAGACCCCACCACGGGTGAGGTGTTTGAAACACCAGTAACGGGTGGCCATGCCAAAATGCAGTGGAAGGCCGACTGGGCCATGCGCTGGTATGCACTTGGTGTGGATTACGAAATGTCGGGCAAGGATTTGATCGACAGCGTGCGCCTGTCTGGCCGTATCTGCAAAATTCTGGGCGGCACGCCGCCTGCGGGTCTGACATACGAACTGTTTTTGGATGAGCAGGGGCAGAAAATCTCCAAGTCCAAGGGCAATGGCCTGTCGGTGGAGGAATGGCTGCGTTACGCCCCGCCAGAAAGTCTGGGCCAGTTCATGTTCAACCAGCCCCAGCGCGCCAAACGGCTGTATTTTGACGTGATTCCCAAAACGGCGGATGACTATCTGACGCACGCTGACAAGCACGTGCATTGCAGGTGGAAAACCCGGCAGGCAATGACCTGCGCGCCAACCCTGCGTGGTTTATCCACAAAGGGAGTGTGCCGCAGGATGCAGGCAGCCCGGTGCCATTTGGCATGCTGCTCAACCTTGCCAGTGTTGCCAATGCCGACACACCCGAAGTGCTGTGGGGCTTTATCCGCCGTTATGACGCGGCTGTCTCCCCGCAAACGCACCCCATGCTGGCGGAACTGGTCAAACACGCCATCGCCTATTACGCGGACTTTGTGCGCCCGGCCAAAACCTTCCGTGCCCCCGATGAGCGGGAGCGCGCAGCACTGGTTGACCTTGCTGAAACCCTGCGGGGTTTTGAAGGGGAGGCGGCGGATGCCTCCACCTTGCAGAATCTGGTGTTTGAGATTGGCAAAAGGCACGGATTTGAACCGCTGAGAAGCTGGTTTGGCTGCCTGTACGAAGTGCTGCTTGGGCAGAAGGAAGGGCCACGTTTTGGTGGGTTTGTTGCGCTGTATGGCGTGGCAGAGACCATCGCCCTGATTGACGCTGCCCTCCTGCGAGATACGCAGGTCTAAGCAGGGTCTGGCCGCAGATGACGCAGATGCCTCAGCCCCCCAGCCAGCAACCGGACCTTCATGAAGGGGGCAAGGGGTGGAAAAAAAGGCTGAAGCATCTGCCCCATCTGCTCGGGCTGGTGCTGATGGTGGCAGCCATTGTGGTGGTGCAGCATGAACTGCGACACCTTAAAATGGCCGACATCCGCATGGCCATGGAGGCTATTCCCCCCTCCCAGCTCTGGGCGGCGGTTGGCTGCACGCTGCTGTCCTACTTTATTCTTTCTTTTTATGACCGGCTGGCCGTTATTCAGGTCGGGTATGGGCAGTTGCCGTTCCGCAGAGCGGCGTTTGCGGCTTTCTGCTCCTATGTTTTGTCGCATAATCTGGGGTTTTCTGCGGTTTCTGGTGCTGCGGTGCGGTATCGGCTGTACCGGAACTGGGGCGTTAATGCCTTTGCCATTACCCAGATTATTGCCTTTTGTTCTGCAACATATCTGCTTGGTGCGGCAGTCCTGATTGGCGCGGTGCTTATTCTGGAACCCTCTGTTCTGCCGGTGTGGGGCACCGTGTGCCGCAGTGGGTTCTGGCCTGTGTGGGTGGGTTTTTGTGGCTGGCGGTGGCCGGGTATGTCGGGCTGGCCTTTTGGGTGCGCGAGTTCCGGTTCCGCAAATGGGTGGTTGCACTCCCGTCTCCTCGCATGGCCATCATGCAGACCGTGGTTGCTGCGGCCGAGGTTGCGGCAACGGCCAGCATTGCGTTTGTGCTGCTGCCCAAAGGGTGTGGGGTAGATTTCGGGTCTTTTCTGGCCATTTATATCGCGTCTTACACGGCGGGGCTGGTGGCCAGCGTGCCCGGTGGGCTGGGGGTGTTTGACGGGGCCATGCTGCTGGCGCTCGGCCCTTACATGCCCGCTCCCCAGATTTTGGGTGTCGTCCTGATCTTCAGGCTTTTCTACTACATTATTCCCCTTTTTATGGCTGGCATCATGTTTGCAGGGCATGAGCTTTTCCTGCGTGGGGATGCAGCCCTTGCCAAAAAGAAGAACCCCGGCCAGAGCACGGACGCGCAGCTTGTAAGGCGCAGGCCCAGTCAGGTCGTGCGTGAGAGCGAGGCGGCTTTTTCCGTCGCTGTGGCAACAGGTACGGTTACCCTTTGTGGCGTGCTGCTGCTCTGCCTTGTGTTGATGGAGCCTGTGCCCAAATTCTCCATGCTACCAGACACGTTTGCAGGGCTGGTGCATATGGGTGGGAACTACCTGCTATCGCTCATGGGGGTGGCGCTTATCAGCCTTGCCATTGGCCTTTCGCAGCGGGTGACGCTGGCGTGGCGTGGTGCACTGGGGCTGCTGCTGCTGGCAACGGTCATGACCTTTTTGCGCGGCAATACCATTTTGGTGCCGTTCATGCTGGGGCTGTCCGCGCTGTTTATTGCGCCTTTCCGCACCTGTTATTACCGCCATGCCAAGTTGCTGAGTGAGCCGCTCTCGCTTTCCAACCTGTTGTGCCTGCTGCTGTTTTTTTGTTGCATTATTGCCTTGGCCACCCGCAATGCGGGGGAGGGGAGCTGGTGGCAGCTCATGCTTGCCTCCCCCACACATGGAGCTGTGCGCTGGACTGTAGCCCTTGCTGTGCTGCTGGCATTGGTGGTGCTGGCACGGCTGATGTGGCCTGCCAGAATTCCCATTCAGCCATGGACGCAGGACATTGCCGAGTATTACAAAACACTCGAACACGCCCTGCCTGACATTGCAGACATGAACCCCGAAGGCTTTGTGGAGGGGGAGGCCGGCGAGGCTGTTATTCCCTTTACGCACCGTGAGAACATGCTCATCGGTCTGGGCGACCCCGCGGGGGAAGAGGATGACAGCATTTCCGCCATCTGGCGGCTGCGTGATCTGGCCTTGCAACAGGGGTTGCGGCTGGCCTTCTGGCAGGTAGGGGACAGTTTTGTCCGGATATATAACGATATCGGGCTTAACGTCTGGCCGCTGGAGGATGGTAGCAGGACGCATCTGTGCTACCCGCCCGGTGATATTGCTTTGGTATCACGGTTTGTGAAAACATATACGGACAACAAGACAGCACCCAACGTGCCTCTCTGAGCGGTTTGGGGCGGCTGCTTTTGGTGTTGGAGTGCTGGGCGGGGTTATGTCGGTTCATCTTTCCGAGGTTCTGTTAAGCGGCAGTATGGTCCGGACTGGTGTTTCGGCCTTTCTGCTGGCGTTTCCCGCACTTTTTTCCATTGTTAATCCGTTTGGTGCGGCCCTTATTTTTGCGCAGGCATCCGCTGGACGGTCCCAAAAAGAGATTATGGCCCTTGCGCGGCTGGTCTCTTTTTACTCCTTTATGATTGTGGTCATCTCCCTCTGGCTGGGGGGGATTGTACTGGCGTTTTTTGGTGTAACCGTGAACGCGCTGCGTGTTGCAGGCGGTCTGGTTGTGGCCGTGCGGGCATGGGACCTGTTGCAAAGTCCGGAGAGCGTGGAGGCGCAGAAGGAAAAACAGGCCCTACAGGGTGGGCGTACAGTTATGGCCCCCAACTGGGCAGATTCCGCGTTTTTTCCGCTGGCCATGCCCTTTACCGTGGGGCCGGGTACTATTGCCGTGGCTATTGCTCTGGGGTCTGGCTGTCCGTCTGGGCATTCGTTCTGGGCTTATACGGCAGGCACCACCGCCGCTGCCGTGGGTGTGGTGCTGATCGTGTGGGCAGCTTATTCCAGTTCCGAAAAACTGGTTGCCATGCTGGGCGTGACCGGCACGCGTATTGTCAGCCGTATGGCGGCTCTGGTCCTGCTGTGTATTGGTGTGCAGATTTTGGCCGCAGGCGTGCAGGGCTTTGCAACCGATATGTGGCATAATCTGCTCAAGGACATACGCCACCCAGCCTGACCCGATAGGATCATGGTTGCCCCCTGCGCGTGGCAGGGGGAGGCGTTGTGCTTATTCGGGTACAAGCTCACTGACGGTGGCTTCAAACGCATCAAGGGCGGTTTTTAGCCGGTGGAGCTGTGTCTTGGCCTGTTCGGCAAAACCATAAGGCGGTTTGATCACCAGAAGACCTGCGCCGTTAAGGGCATCGGGGTTATGGGGTGGGCGCATCAGCAGTTCGGCTACCAGAACATTGCGATACCCTGCCTGCTCCACATTGGTGTGGAACTGGCGCACCGGAGTTCTGTGCTTGATGGGGTACCACACAGCAATCATGCCTGCGGCAAAGCGGGTGTGAATGGTCTGGAGTGCTTGGGCTAGGCGGTCAAACTCTCCGGGTTCTTCAAACGGAGGGTCGATGAGCACAAGACCGCGTCGGGCGGTTTTGGGGGGGAGGAGTGCGCGCAGGCTCTCATACGCATCGCGCTCATGCACACTGATGTTGGGCTGGCCTGCAAAAAGCCGGTAGAGCGCGCGCTTGTCCACGGGGTGTTTTTCGCAGCAGATCAACTGGTCCTGTGGGCGGAGCATAAGGGAGGCCAGCAGGGGCGAGCCGGGATAAAAGCGCGGCCCCCCGGCCTTGCGCACCAGTTCCAGCCATGGCGTAAGCGGGCTGTCAGGCGCTTCTGCCCAGAGCTTGCCAATACCGTCGTGGTATTCGCCCGTTTTTTCGGCCTCCGGGCTTTCAAGGTCGTAGCGGCCAATGCCTGCGTGGGTGTCCAGCACGACAAAGGGCGAATCCTTGCGCAAAAAATGCTGGAGCAGGCTTACCAGCAGCGTGTGCTTCATGCAGTCGGCAAAATTGCCAGCGTGGTAGATGTGGCGGTAATTCATGCTTGGGTCAGACCGGGTTCAAAGCGCTGGGCCATGTCTTCAAGCGGCCAGCGCGGGCGGGGGCGCAGGGTGGTGTCGTTGG
>NZ_BAJU01000017.1 GCF_000613865.1 Acetobacter okinawensis JCM 25146 | reverse complement strand
GTCGTTGGTAAACATAATGCGGCTGACACATCCAGCCTGAACAGATCAAACGAGATTAACTCCCACCTGGCATTGCCCATGCCACGGCGCTGCAACCACGCGTAGTCCTTGGCCACATCGAAGGCATCCATCACCATGACTTTCAGGTTGGCGTTGACACTTTCTGACCAGCAGCGCAGGCAATTATCAACCAGCATCTTGGCGGGCTTGATCTCTGGGCCAAAGGACACGACGCTGCCACCAGCGCCGCCCGACAGCATGATTAATGTCGCCCACGGTCGGAGCGGAGCAAGGTAGCGGATGCGCTGCGTCACCACCCTCAACTTTCTGCAAGGTGCCACCGAGCTTCGTGAATGTCTCCGTGGTTACCTCGGGACTGTTGGTGGTTGTTGTGTCCGGTCTTCGCCTCCCGTTCAGATCGAGGCTGTTGATAAGGGCAAGCGCCGCTTTATGGGGTGTGCCCTCATGTCAGTTGGTGCTCTGCTGGCCGTTGCCACCACGTCCGGCTGCTCTGTCACAACGACAAATGGCGTGACGACCATCACGCTGGATGTGGCAAAGGTGAAGGCTTACGGGCAGGCTGGCCTGAATGCGGCCGCCACCGTGAGCAGCTTCCTGTCTGCCTTCCCAGCGCTCGCGCCTTATGCCGCCGCCATCAGCGTTGCCGATACCGCCCTTTCCGGGGCGTTAACCGCACCCCCCTCAACGTCCGCCTAGACAATCTCCGTGTAGGCACTCAAGCTGAGAATATGGCTGACATGGCCCAGAAGGGTAGAGGCCACACAGCTTCCCGTTTCAAGGCAACAGAAATAGCTGCCATCGTGCGCCAGCTTAAAATGGGTATTTCTATCAACCAGCTTGCCCGTGCAACTGGGCGGTCACGCAAAGCCATACGCGCCCTATTAAGCCGTATAGCCCTCAGAGACTCACAGGAGTCCGCACAGGGCCTTCTAGGCTTCACTGGCTCTATCACAACCGCCTAACACCACGGGCCACTCTCGGGCAGTATCTGAGGGAATTAGCGTCATGCTCTTTCCTTTGGATGCTGCCCTTTTGTTCATGGTAGCCATATCATTATCGTGCGCCAGCGTTCGCCTGACAGACTCAGGCATACCAAGAGCAACCATATCCAGCACAGCACGATCATACAGGCTTCTATCTAATTGCCCCACATAGGTGTTGTCGCCCAGCGATTGAGAAACATGCCCAACAAGACGATCACGTATTAGGACTGTGCAGGCAGTGGCACCATTACCCGCAGCAGTTGCAAAATAAGTCATGAATGTGCCTCGGAGGTTGTGAAAGTTGTGCGGATCATCCTTGCCCAGAACCGCCTTCCGAAAATCACCAAATCGCTTTGCGAATGTCCATGACCGCTTGTTATCATCACCCCCCGGTGGCAACTCGGGAAATAGAGGTGCATCTGCATCAGACCCGGCATTGGCTACCCTCCGGGCAATGATAGGTTGCACAAGTGGGTGCAGGGGCACGATACGGAGGGCGTTACGTGCCTTGGCTACCTCTGAGGTAATCTTTACGGCCCAGAGACCCCCTTCCTTTTCAGGCGGGATAACTCTGCCCCTCGTAAGGCTGCATAACTCGTTCTGTCTTGCTCCGGTCATTAGCCCAAGGCGCAGCAGATCAAAAATGGCAGGGCCATACTTCCAGCGTTTGACCGCATCAGGATCAGCCTGCAAAAGCCGGAGTATGGCTTCCTCCTGATATGCAGAGGGTTTATCTTCTGTTTGCTCTTCACGTTCTGCCCGCTTTTTCAGCCCGGACGTTGCGCCGAGCCACGGATTAACGCCCGTCACATATCCTTTCCGTTCAGCCCAGCCCCAGAAGACCTTAAGCGGGCTTATACGGCTCTGAACGGTCTTTGCACGGAGGCCTTTCCTCTGAGCCAGCCATTCAGGAAAAGCACTGATAACACGCCTTGATAGGCTTTCTATCGCTATCGCTGGTTTTACGGTCACGCTCACTTGTCCGTATTGTGGTGCGGTGCGGCAATCCGTTCCTGTCTTCGGTATATACTTCCTCGGTCTGGTCTTCTCGGGTTGACGCCTTGGCAAGCTCTTTTCTGGCTTCAAGAGCCTCTGCAATAGTCTGCTCGTCTTCTGCCCACGGAAAGGCCCAGTCTGGTTGCCAGTCACCGTGCAGAGGGGGCAGGCCTATCTCCTGTAGTCTGACGTCTATTTCTTTGCGTATGTCTTCCAGCGCCTTGTAACGCCTGCCCATTGCTTCCTTGCGGTCGCTTGTGCCCAGCGTCTTAACGACCTCGGCCTTATGTCCGGTTTTTGTTCCGAACGCCTTACCTACGTCTGAACGACGAGCACGCGGCACATGGAAGCGGACACTCCACGTTTGTGAGCCAGCACGGCGGAAGATATTATACATGTCGTTCATATCCTCAGATATGTAACGCTGGACATGTAACGACACAATACAACACTGTAACTACAGGATTGTCTAAGTGGTTGTTTTTATAGGGAAAACAGCAGGTTGGCGGAGAGAGAGTCCGCTATGAATACAATATAATATATTGATAGTAATGGATTTTATTTACAATTTAAATTTTCATCCCACATAAAATACCCACCAAGAGCTTCTGAAGGAACGACACACAATATGCCTGCTAATGCCTTCTTTTAGATTATCACGATATGCCAACGTAGTTACCCAAGGGGTTATAGGTTTTTCCGGCCGAACAGCATGCGATTCGGGTTCGGGGGCTTATCGATGTGGCGGGTGAAATGTAGTCACAAAGTATCTGGGTTGCCCGAGACGGCCGCTTCCCAGCCCTGTCGACCGACAAGCGCGACGTCTCTAACAGGTTCCACGCCAATGACGGACCTTGCGCTGTTAAACTGCTCTCTTTTGAGAGGGTTACCCGCACCATCCTCTGGGAGAGTTCAATCTGGGAAATTTTTAGTAGAAGCAAAAATACAATTTTATTTTATGGACCTAAAGAACATCCGGGATTGGTTCGGGCACGACATCTCCATCGCCTTCTTTGTCGAACAGTGAAACATCTTGCCCAATACCAAGTGCACTGCATTTCTTCAGGAAGGCTTGCAACCCCGGATGAGGAATCCGCTTCAGTTTCCCAAAATTAGTATCTTCATTGAAATCCTTACCCTCGGACTCTTTGCGACCATAAGAGCTCTCATCAAGAGGTTGGCTGGCGGCAAGTTTCTGAGAACCTTTCTTGCTGACAATGCAGGGGGTTTCATAATTACCAAACCACCGTCCGCCCCCGTCCACCAATCGCCGGTCTCGTGCCTCAACGAGCTCAGTCATCGAAAAAACTTCAAGGTCAACGATGGTCGGCGTCATAGCAAGCTCATTTTCGGAATGAGGTTTGAGTTGGTATGCAATGACCAACATCGTATCTGTTTCCGGTACAACGTTTTTGACTGTGACCTTTTGAGTAAGCCGCGCTGACGGTTCTCTCTTGGTTGGAGGTCGCTTCATCTCAAGTTCGGGGTTGTCGATGTATAGGAGCTTCAACTCGGCGCGGAATCCAGAATCATGTTTGTAATCGGGATAGCCCTCACGGTCTCCCAGAATACCTTCATGCTTATGAAGGCCCACTTGGGGGATATCCGTCAGATGCGGAATAAGGGCGTCCATCAAAGACCCTACAATCGTACCAATCTGCGAAGGCTCGAAAGCCTTCATTGCAACCTTTGGGAGTGAAAGGCTCTGAAACTGTGTCCCTATTAGTGGAAGAACTTCTTCGCGCAGAGCTGCAATTTCCGGTGCAGACACCCCTTTTGACTCGCTCATTTGTCGCTAGCCTTAGGCACTGCAATGAGAGGCGGTAAAAGATCTTGAATGACCAAGCTAAGACTTGAGCACCATCGAGCGGCTTCAATTACATCGATACGGCGCTCACATGTTTCAACCTTTGAAACATACGATTGAGGTTTGTTGAGCAACTCTGCCAAGTCTCCTTGAGTATAGCCTCTGGCTTTGCGAGCGCGGCGAAGGCGCCCTATGAACTCAACATATTGAGGGTCATGGACTGTTTTCATTGCTACCCAACTAGCCGCTTGATTAGCATTTTGAATCACCCAAGAAAAAAACCCAAAATGGTATAAATAATAATCAGAGACGGTCGTCTTGACGTCGGTTAATAGGGCTAGTATGGTTAAGACGATGCGCTAAATTGCGTAATGGGTAGGACAATTATGGCGAAACGTCATACTAATCGGGTCTATGATCTTGAATCGATGTTTGTACGGCTAGAAGAGCTAGTTCTTGCAAATTCTGGTGAAAACGAATTCGAAGAGGTTTTTAAGCTCCTAATTGCAAAGCTCTGGGACGAGAAAAATACGAAAACACGCCGCTTCAAAGTGCGGGCTGACAATAATGAAACATATTCAGAGGTTCACGCGCTACTTCGGGAAGCAGAGCGGGCATGGCCAGGCATTCTTGAGCCTGGTGCCCGTCCAGGCCTTACCCCCGAACACTTGCAGGTGTGTGTTGAAGCGCTTTCCAATCATTCGATTTTGGATAGTACCTTTGAGGTTCTCGATAGTTTTTTCGAGTTCATGGTCTCGCGCGCAGCAAAGGGGACGAAAGGGCAATATTTTACCCCACGATACGTTGCGGAGCTGTGTGTACGAATGCTTGCCCCGCATTCGACTGAGACAGTTCTCGATCCTGCCTGTGGGTCGGGCGGGTTTTTAGTTCACGCCCTAAACCATGTGATCAAGCATGAGCAGCTAAAAGGCAAGCTCATTGCTAATTACTGCGAAACAAAACTTTGGGGATTTGATATAGATGACCGTGCTGTAAGGGTGGCTAAGGCTCTTATGGTCCTATCCGGGGACGGAAAGTCTAATATTATACGCGTAAACAGCCTTTTAAAGGAAGATGGCAACAGTTTACTTTCCACTCAGAGTAAAGATGTAAGTACTTTGACGGTGGAGGATGTCATGCGCACCCACCGGCGGCGCCATAAAGGCTTCGATATCATTCTTACAAACCCTCCTTTTGCAGGGGAGGTGCGGGAACGGCAAATGCTCGATTCGTATCAAGTCAGTCACGGGAAAATACGTATCGAGCGAGATATATTATTTCTGGAGAGATGCGTCGAGCTCCTGCGAACAGGAGGACGTATGGCAATAGTTCTCCCTCATAATAAATTTGCAGCGAAAGAGTTTGCAAAAGTGAGAAGCTGGCTCATCCAGCATTGTCGCATTTTGGCGGTAGTAGGTTTAGGGCGCCATACATTTCTTCCGCACACTCATCAGAAGGCAAGCATTCTTTTTGTTCAAAAGCGAGCAGAAAGACAGGCTGCGACCATAGACGAAAATATCTATTTTGCACTGAGTGAAAAAGATGGGAAGACCTCGAAGGGTAAGCTTTTGCTTAAGGAAAACAGAACCGAAGATGGTCCAATCTGGGATAGAGTCGACCACGATTTCGATGAAATCGTGACGGGATTTAGGACCTTCTGCAAACAAGAAAATATAAGGCTAGGATCTTAGATGGCACTTATCACGATCAAACCACGATTTGATATCGGCCCGATGTTCGTTTTGGCTCCTGAGCGATATGATCCTCGCCGAGATAGCCTAAAAAACGGAACTAACGTAAAGACCGTTGTCTTAGGAAATATTGCTTCCTCCGTTCGACAGACGATTAGTCCTCTACGCCGCGACATTGGCAAAAATCGGTATGTCGTCCTGGACACATCTGATGTGCGAGAAGGGATCGTCATTGGTAAGAAACAGCCTCTAGAGCTATCGGCTCTGGGGAGTGCAAAGAAAAGATTGCAGCCAAACGACGTTCTTATCTCTAGATTGCGGCCCTATCTTCGACAGGTGGCCTTTGTCGATAACGATCTAATCTCCGAAAATGGTGCAGATCTATTATGCTCGACTGAATTTTTTATTTTACGCCCTAAAACAGAGGAATCTATTGCCTTTCTAGTCCCGTTTTTGCTTTCCGCTCCAGTTCAAAAAGTTCTGTCTGCTTCACAAGAAGGTGGACATCATCCGCGCTTTGGCGAAGACGTATTACTAACTCTTCCGATCCCAGACCAACTTCTCGATACGAGAGTCGACACATCGAATGAAGTCATCCAAGGCGTTGCCGCTTATAGAAGGTCAGAGCGGACGCTCACACAACTTATTGAAGTTGCGGAATCAGCGATGAAGGTCACTAAGGTAATCATCTAAAATTGTCGCATGGGGTGAGCCGCGCCCCTGTCTTTGGACAAATTTGACGGATGGGTAGGTTATATTTCGGAGATCTGCTGACACGGAATGGCGACTGCTTCGGTGCGCTCGCAATCCGACAGTGGACATTCCGCCTCCCCCAAAAGTTGACAACATTCATCCATTTTTCGAACCGTCTTACTCGCTCTAGCAATTCGTTGTTTGAGATTGCTTGGTCGGCTCCAAAATGCGCCTGTCGGTGACAAGTTGGGCGCAGCGCAGCGACTGAAGCGGGGTGATCTGAGCCACCGTCACTCAGTTTGTGAACATGATGCGCTTCAAGATAAGGCTGCCCAGTGCCAGTCAAAAACGGAGCCGGGCTTCTGCAAGTTTCACACGTCCCTACGGCGCGGGTCAGAACGTAATCTCGCACTGCTTTACTACCAGCTCTCACATTGCCCAACGCAATACGCGGGCTCGCCGCAGCAGACACAACGGCGTGCCTCAAAGAGCGAGACTGGCTTCCTGAGCCTTTTCTCGCGCCTTGTAGTTCCCGTCCTGCATCTCGGCTCCGCGCTCTTTGAGTGCCCGCGCCGCCATTCCTGCACGCTCCTGGAGCCCAAGCTGCATTTTTGAGCGCTCATCCGTGTAGAGCACGCTCTCAGCCTTGGACCGTGAGAGGGCCACATAGAAGCTCTTCTGCTCCAAAAGATGCGTGGCCGAGCTCTCCGCATTGGCAAACACCCGATCCGCCGTTCGTCCTTGGGCCGCAAAAGCTGTGCACACATAAGCATGAGACAGATGCTGGTCTCGTGTGCGCTCCAAGCGGATCGTCTCAATCCGGTTGCCTTGGAGTTCGACGCGGGCAAGGCCTTGGTCTGCGTCGATTGCGAGCACGTCCCCAATCTGCCCATTCACGCGTCTCGCCGCTTTGTCATTCCGCGTAAACTGCACCCGATCGCCCACGCGGAGTTCTAAAGCTTCCTCGCGATAGACCTGAGCTTGTGCCGCGCCCCATTGCCTCGGATGCCAGGCGAGTTCTCGTCCGCGTTCATCTTGAAGCGTGACCACATTCCTGGCCTCATCCGCCTGAATGACCCGATAGGCGCCATGCCGAGAGATGCCTTTATCGGCGTAATCCTTGGCAAAGCGCACAATGTCGCCGAGCTCATAGCTCTCCGCCCGCTTGGCCTCCGCTTTTGTCAGATCTTTGGAGACAAACTTCGTCGCGTTGAGAGCCTCAGCTCCCAGCTGCCCGCGTTCAATGAGCTTTTTCCGAATATCCTGCGTCAGAGCATCTCGTCCTTCACGCGAGGGCTCAATGACCAACGTTTTCTGGCGTTCTTCGGTGCTGAGAGCGGCATAGTCCTCAGCAATCTGCGCAAAGCGGGCTTCACGACCAGCAATCTCCACCACACGCCCGCCGCCACGATCCAAAGCTTCTAATGCCTTCTTGGCGTTCCCCTCCAAACTGGCCTCAACCGCCGCTTTTGTATGTTCATTGGTCTGACGCAAGATCGTCGTCAGCTTGGCCGTCTCCATGCCGGCCTCTTGGAGCTGTTCAAACGCCGCCCCAGCCTCAATGGAGCCAAGCTGTTTGATATCGCCCACCAAAAGCACCCGCGCCCGATGGCTCTGGGCGGTGTTCAAGAGCTTCGCCATGTCTTTGGCAGACACAAGCGACGCCTCATCGACAATCCAGAGCTGAGGCTGGGAGGTCGGTCGTCCGGGGGCCAGAAGATGTCGCGCCAACGTATCGGCTCGACTGTCGAGCGCATCCCCCAGCCCCTGCGCGGCTGAGGCGGTCGGAGCCAGGGCTGTGACGCGATAGCCTTGCGCTTCCGCGCTTTTCGCAACAGTCGCCAAGACCGTCGATGTCTTAGCGGTACCCGCGTAGCCTTGGAGTCCAACGATCTGATTGGTGCTTTTGAGGATTTGAGCAGTCGCGGCACGCTGTTCCTCATTCCACGCATGTCCTTTTAGGGCTGAGCGTTGCTCAGCCTGAGCCACGGCTTTACCCGCCTCAAGGGGGGAGAGTATGGGTGCGGCTTTGTGGCGTCCTTCTTCTTCCAGCCGCAAGAGCGTCATCTCGTGCGCGATATTGGTTGCGGTCGTCATGCCGTCAAAGGCGGCACCCCGATAATCAAGATAGGTCCGCCTTTCCAGGCCGCCAGCCGTCTCAGCCCGTGTGATCGCGTCGGCAATCTCGGTCTGACTGACCGTGCCGAGCCCAAAACGTCCTGCCGCCTCATGCAGCGCTGTCGTGGCAAAGACAGAATTACGCTCGCCCAGCATCGCCGCCCCTTGAGCAACAGCCTGATCCGCCAACAACTCCCGACCAAACGCGTTGGAACTCTCTTGACCGGCTTGCGCCGCCAGGCGCCCCTGAGCTTCTGCCACAAGCTGACGGCGCTTTTCCTCTGTCAGTCCGGCTGAATCTGCGGCTTCTCTCCAAGCCTGCACGAGTTCAGCCTGGGGCACGGCCTCTTTGGCTTGGCGAGTATCCAGCGCGATCGTCTGTTTTTCGGCAGCACTCGCCTGAGCACGGGACTTCCCACGCTCCGCCAGTTGCGCCTCGATTGCCTGCGCTCTTTGGCTAAATGCCTCCAAGCTCTCAGGAGAGAGACCGGCAATCTCAAAGCTCGAATCTTTGCCTTTGCTGATCTCGTAGCCTAGCTGTGTCACCTCATGCGCTAACTCTTGCCGATAAAGCGCCCCCAGCTGCTTTTGGAGTTGATACAGAGCGCGGGGTTCCAAACTTCGCCAATGGCCGTCTTGATCCTGCGTCATGTTCAAAATGACGTTGTGGCTGTGGAGCTGCGGATCAAGTGCGCGGCTCGTCCCGTGCCGGAAGCTTGCAATCACAAGGTTCTGTGTCACCTCACGGCGCACCGCCCCATCTTCTCGGATGCGGGTTGCCGCCAAATGCTGCTCGGCAAGGGCAAGGGTGCGCTGGACGGCGGCCTCATGGGCTTCGATCAGACGACGATCGCCTGCTACTTCCGCCATGACCGATACAGACTTTGGCGCACTGAAGGTGAGATCCCAGCCAGGACGATGGCTCCATTCTCCATCGCGCTGCGTGCCCAAGCGCTGATCCTCGGCAATCTGTCCGTGTAGGAGGCATGTAAACGCCTCCTGATCGACGTCTCCAGAAAGGCCCAGCTCAGCCGCACCTTTTCCCAGCCAGACAGACGGCGCATGACCATCCTCAGAATAATAGTCTTCAGCCTCATAATAGGCACTGGCTTGCGCCGCATTGGTCAGTCCGGAAACGGTCGCCACCATCAGACAGGCCCCCGATCACGCGCGGGCTTGGGTGGAATGGCTGATGTCGGTTTTTGCGCCGTCTTGGATGGCGTTTTCTCAAGGGCGGCTTCATCACGCACAGCATTCTGTCTGTCTTGTTTGCCCCAGAATGTTTTGGCGGGGTCGATCGCTTCAAAAGCTGCGGCTTTTGGAGCGCCACGGGCCGCAATGTGGTCTGTGCTGAGCGTGATCTGCGCCACCGGAAAACCATCCGGGAGGAGCAGATAACCGCGTCCTGGAGGGAGGCGGAACAGGCTCTC
The DNA here is from genome assembly GCF_000613865.1 of Acetobacter okinawensis JCM 25146. Classification (GTDB taxonomy): domain Bacteria; phylum Pseudomonadota; class Alphaproteobacteria; order Acetobacterales; family Acetobacteraceae; genus Acetobacter; species Acetobacter okinawensis. Next base: position 41,395 of record NZ_BAJU01000017.1, on the reverse strand, counting down.
CATCACAGCAGGCCGGACTTCCCGCCGAGAGCTCACGGTGATTTGGGGTTTGCGGGTCTTGGTATCCATCACGCCCGAGACAGTTTGGATCTCCACCTCGACCTTGCCGATCGTGCCAGAGGCGCGCTCGCGGCTTTCCGTATCTGAAAGCTGAAGAAACAGCTTTGTGTTGCAGTTGCCTAGAATGGCCTGGGCATCTTGCTCACCGTAGCGGCTGCGCATCTGGCCGATGGTCTGAAAAGTCAGGATGACCGCTGCCCCGAACTGTCGGCCTTGCGGCAAGAGGCGCGTCATATTGTCAACGCGAGGAAGATCAGGGAATTCGTCGAGCACAAACCACAGGCGCCGCGTGTTTGAGGGTGGTAACGCTAGAGTGGCGGAGGCCGCGCATTCGAGCCAAAGCGCCATGAGCGGTTTGACGGCTTCAAAGTAGTCTTCCTTGCGCGGCACAAAGACCCATGGGGCGCGTGTTCCGTTTTTGTGCTGATCCAAGATTTTGAAGAAGGCAGCAAAAGAGAAGCTCTTCGCGCCCGGTTCCGGCTCGGCCCGCAGGAACATCAGCAGATTGACGGCCTTGGCGAGCATGAAGAGCACGCTGGCTGTGGCGCGTTCAGCATCCTGGGCAAAGGTCCGCGCTGAGGAGGTATGGGCCAGCCATCGGCCCAGTTCTTCGCTCGTCATATATTGGAGCGCTTCAATCAGCGCGGTCGGTGTCCCACGCTTTTCCTCCCAAAGCTGGCGCAAGATATTGGCGACCAGGATGCGCGCCGTCTCCAACCAGACATCACGATCTCGGTCTCCGGTCTCGTTGATCAGATAGCGCGCAAGACGCGCTGCATCTGCCGGATGCTGGATCTCGTCGAAGAGATTCCAATAAGCTCCGCGGGCATCAAAGGGGCTGAGAATGATGTCGCCCCGCACGGGGTTATAATACTGAGCAACGAAACTGCCGGAGATGTCATAGATAATCGCAGGCTCGCCACGGGCTTCGATGCCGTCGAGCATCTGACGCATGGCTGTGGTTTTGCCGGACCCCGTCGAGCCATCCAGCTCAAAATGGCGGGTTTCAAAACCGCGCGGAATCGGCACTGATCCGATGAAGAGTGGCGCAGGGTCATCAGGGTTGGCCGTGGCCTTGGCGAGCGTTTGGGCTGAGACCAGTTGCGTTCCGCTGATATAGCGGTCTGCCAGCTCAGCAGCGGCTTTGCGCTGTCGTTTGTCTTTGGTGAGCCAAAGACCCGCAATTGCGGCACCGCAACCCAGGATCAGGCCGATTGCGACGCGCTCAAAAAGGCCAACCATGCGCCCCCGGAGCCAAGGCTCGCTCAGAACCTCCTGCGCGCCGGTGTCGTAGGTTTTGCCTTCAATACTTACGTGCATGGGCACGTCTTTGCCCGTCATCGCCATGACGGGGCGTTGCGCCTCTGCGTAGAGAAAAGGACCTGCCAGGCGCAGCGTCTCCTGTGGTGTCGTGGCAAGACCTGCCAGCAGGCCAGTCACGAGGGCCGCGAAGAGGACGATGAGTAGAGCCTGACGCGCACGGGCGCCGCTCTCGGAGCGTCGAAGGGCGCGCAAAGCTTGGGCATGAGCGCGTTGGTCGAGATCATTGCTCATGAGGCGTCTCCGGCATGAGAAAGCTGGCGCTGAAAGGCGGCCGTGATGTCATCACTGAGTTGGGTGTCATCGACACGGGCTGGTGCTGCGGCGCGGGCATAGACATAGGCTGCACACGCGACATAGAGCGTGCGTTCTGTCAGGCGCTCGACATGGGTGACGCGGGCGCTGAGGGCTCCCAGCTCCCACGCGATCTCGTTAAGGAGCGGGGTATGGTCGCGCTCGTCGATAACGCTCGCGAGTCCAGTGCGCACGCAGAGCTGTAGGAGCGCATAAGGGGTCAGCTCGCGAGCCGCCGCATGCTTGCGCAGAGCCTGATCGAGCGCCCTTGGCAGGCGCAAGGTGTGCTGCACGGTGCTCATGGCTGCACCTGCCCGTGTAGGCCATCCGCACTCTCGAAAAATCTAGGCGCGCCAAGGTGTCGAACAGAACTGCCGAATGTGTAGGCGGATCGCACGCGCTGAAAAGCGCAGCCCCAAGCCGCAGGCCAGTGCGTGGGGTGTGTTCTTCTTTCTGTGGCCCGAGACAAAGTCTCGGGTCGGTCGAACGGGAGAGAGACAGGCCGTCGTTTAGACATGCTGACCTCCCTTGGATGAGAAGGTCGAACGGCGGCGCTTCTGCGTTTTGAGCGGCGCAAACCGTGTCTCTAATGAGTCTAGATGAAACACTGAGGCCGTATCGTCAAGAAGCGTGTCGAGATCGACTGTTGGGCCTGGCGGATGGCGAGGCTCAGGGGCAGGCTCGCGCTCTTGATACTCCGCGACCCAATCGACGATCGTGCTTTCGATGGCCTGCTGGATCTGTTGGTCCAGGTCGTACGCGTCTTCTGGCGGTAGGCGAACATCGAAGCCGGGTGTCTCAATAATTGCCCCTGTTGGACGGTAGGCTTTGCCGTGCTCCAGCAACGGGCCAGAGATGACACAGGTCGATGTGGAGCCATGATAATAGGCCAGCGGGGGCACGTCATAGCGAAACCAATGCGATGTGGCGCAACGGTAGCTCTCGCCGATTTTGTCATCAGTGATGAGCTTCTCGATGATGGGGCCAACCCCCCGTAGAATACGGGCTGGCGCTGTGACCGAGAGGGTCAGGTCAGAGGCAGGCGATAGCCAGGACTGAAGGCGTGCAAAAGCACTCAGGAACACGGGCATGCGAGATCCTTTTCACGTTCGAGGACGCAAATTCGTGGAAGGGTGAGAATGTTCGGGAGGTCTGAGGCGGCGCGGCGCTTAACGACGCAAGCGCTGCCTCAGACCGTTAACGGTAGGATTGGGTCGGGAGGCTATTGAGCCAGTGCTCAATGTCGCCAGAGCGCCATCGGACGCGGCCTCCGCCGACCATGATCGGTAGCGGGATCTGGGAGCGCTTCATCAGGCGATAAATGCTCGATCGGCTGCGATAGCCTGTCATGCGGAGCACATCGTCGATCGTCAGGAGAAGAGTGTTTGGCGTCAAACTGTCCATGTGTGTGCAATCCCATTTCAAGTTGCACCACCACGTTGGACGCTTTGAAACTAAACGATAATATCGATGACGAATTATGATGAAAGATGATTGTTTTTGAAAAAATTGAGCTTCTTAAGAATCTGATCTTTTGTGGGACAGCGTGGAAAAATAGGGTCGGATATCTTTGGTGCCTCTTTTTCCGAGAAGCAAATTCGTCAGAGTTGTGCGACCAAAACCGCGAATTTTACGGGTCTTCATTTGAAGCTTGTCTCTGATCTCATCCTCGATATGTTCCTTTATTTTTTCGAGTGCGCCTCTGGCGCTTCCGCGCTTTAACTCGCGCCTCGCAACTGTGAGCGCCGTTTTGTAAATTGTCGACTTATAAGGCGGTATCTCGTCCAGAAGGAACGCATCTAGACACGTTTCGAACAATGATTCATCGCCTTGGCAGAGCCAATCATAGTCGAGATTTTTATTGTGATTAGGCTCCTCACGAGAAATGAGGGGCTGGCCGTCGTTGTGGCTTGGATCACTGCTATCGTGGGGGAGTTCTGCTACGTGGTCTTTAGTAGGCAACTGTCGTGAGGTCTCTGAGTCACCACCTTCATCATTCCTGATTATTTCGGGTTGACTGAGTTCAGGGTGCCTTAAAACGTATACTGGTCTGTCAAACCCCGCACCAAAACGAGAGACCGAAACATATGACCAAAGTTTCTTGCGCTGCGAAGCAAGCAGGGGAGAATATCGATTACGATAAAAATCAGGCGAAATCCTTTTATCGAGACAGATATTGTTTTTTGAGATTTTGGTATCGAGTGCAACTGCTCCTGGTAGCGCGCGATAGAAACTTTCCAGACGACCATTGAGTAAATCGTCAAAAATCTCAGAGAGGTAATTTTCTAGGGGATCAGCTGGCGTGAATTTATTCTCGTTTGTGCCCCGGTTTTGATTGAAATGGATGAATGGTACTATTCCGATCGCGGCTAAAATACTCGCAGGGAATAATAAAATACTAACTACATGGTAAATTTGATTCTGAGTGTTTATTGTTAAAAAAACACCAAACATAGAAATGACAAAAATAATTATGCATATAACAAAAAATATAGACGATAAATTATTTAACCTCCTAGCCCTGCGGAAAATATGTTTTATGTCGTTCTCAATATCGTTGTTGTTTTTTTGACTTTTATCGACAATGTATTGATTGAGTGTTACCGCTTCCAATTCGTGTATATTTGTGAGCGTATTAGACACAGTACTGCCCCCAAGCATTCATCATCACTCGCCGTTTATCGAGTAAGTTTCCTCGGCGATAAGCGGCCTCAACTTTATTTCCGATCGCATGGGCCAGGGCCATTTCAGCGATATCACCATCAAAGGTGGTTTCTTCTGCCACCCAGTCGCGGAAAGACGATCGGAAACCATGTGGGACGGCTTCGATTTTGGCGTCTCGACAGATTTTAGTCAGCGTCATGTCCGACAGCGGCTTCGCTCCTCGCTGTCCTGGAAAGACCAGAGGGCTCCGCGCCTCTCTATAGGCCGCAGCTTTCCGCAATAGCGCGAGTGCTGGTGGAGAGAGAGGAATGACATGCTCCCGGCCGGCCTTCATACGCTCAGCCGGGATCGTCCAGAGGGCATTCTCGAAGTCAATTTCATCCCACGTTGCGCCCCGGACCTCGCCCGAGCGTGTCGCCGTGAGGATCAAGATCGACAGCGCTAAGCGACCGATCGAATCACCGTCTTGAAGGTAAGACAGAAATTGCGGAACCTCCGCATAGGGAAGTGCCGCATGATGAACGGGCTTGGCTCTAATTCTGGGAAGAGATTTATCCATTGCTGCAAGCGGCAATGGGAGAGTTCGGTAGCCTTTGCCAATAGCCCAATCCACGACGCTGCCAATGCGTTGGCGGACCCGGCGCGCTGTTTCGGGCTTCTCTAACCAGATGGGGGCGACAACATCGCGCGCATGATGGCCGTCGAGCTCCGAGATGGAGAGGTCACCGATGATAGGGAAGGCGTAGCGCTCCAGCGTGGACAACCACTGAGCGCGGTGCTTCTGATTTTTCCAGCTCGCTTTGTTCTCAGCAAAGACCAGAGAAACGGCCTCGCGGAATGTGGGGATGCCTGCCTCTTTGCGGCGCTCTGAGACGGGGTCAATTCCGACCTCGACCTGCATGCGTGTTTTGACGGCGCGCTCCCGAGCAAGAGCCAAAGGCACCTTCTTGACGCTGCCTAAGCCGATATCCCGTCGCTTGCCGTTTTTCTGAACCCTGCAAACCCAGGATTTGCTGCCTGACTGCGTCACGACGAGATAGAGCCCATCGCCATCTCCGTAGCGTCCAGGCTCTTTGGTGGCTTTTACAGAGGTCGCTGATAATCGGCCCATCTATTCCCACACTCCATACCACGCGTGATGTGGGATACAGTGCAATTTGATGACTCGGGATGCAACACGAAATGAGAGGATATCCCCAGAAATCCGCCATTTGTGATACAGCTTAAAACTGTATTGTAAGGGTGATTGGCGGAGAGAGAGGGATTCGAACCCTCGGTACGCTATTAACGTACACACGCTTTCCAAGCGTGCGCCTTAAGCCGCTCGGCCATCTCTCCAGCGCGAGGACGGTAATAGCAAGATTATCAGAACAGGCAAGAGGGAAAGAAACACTTGTCTGTTTTTTTTCTCCTAAGCCCGGCCTGCCGTACGCGCATTACGCACAAAACTGGCAATTAAGGCGGGGTCTTTAATACCCGGTGCACTTTCCACACCAGATGAAACATCGACCGCAGGCACCCCTGTGCGCCGGACTGCCTCGGCCACGTTATCTACGTTCAGCCCTCCGGCGAGCATCCAAGGGAAGGCAGGCTTCCACCCCTCCAGCATAGACCAGTCCAGCTTTTGGGCATTCCCCCCCGGACGGGTCGCATTTTTAGGTGGTCTGGGCTCTATAAGCATCCGTTGAACAGGACAGGATTGAGGCAGGTCCTCCTTCTCCGCAACCGGGAAAGAAAGCCAGACCGGCAGGCCAAACACATCCGCCACCTGCCTGGCGCGCTCATCCGATGCATAAATCTGCATCACATCAAGCGGTGTGTGCTCCAGCACCCGTGCAATATCCTCATCCGTCGGATGAACAAACAGCCCCACGGTTCTAGCCTGCCCGCGCTCTCTCTGCGCAAGGCGTGCCGCGTTTTGTGGTGTTACAAACCGGGGGGAGCGCTCGAAAAAAACAAAGCCTATCCAATCCGCTCCATTTTCCACACAGGCATCAAAACCCGCCTCTTCTGTCAGACCGCAGATTTTAACACCTGTGTGACAATGCCCGGACATGGTGCCTCAGCCTTCCAGTTCCGCCACTATGGCAGCAGCAGCTGCTGCCGGGTCGGCAGCCTGTGTTATGGGCCGGCCAACCACCACCCAGTCCGCGCCCGCGTCACGCGCCTGAGCCGGGGTCATGACACGATTCTGATCCCCTTTGGCAGCGCCAGCCGGGCGAATACCCGGCGTGACAATAACCGGCTTGCTCCCCAGATCATCGCGCAGCACATCCAGTTCATGCGCGGAGCAGACCAACCCGTCCATGCCGGACTCAACTGCAAGCCGCGCCAGACGGCGCACCTGCGCACGCGCGCCATCTGGCACGCCTGTTTCCGCCAGCCCCTGATCATCCAGACTGGTCAGAACCGTAACACCGAGCAGGAGAGGACGCTGACCTTGTGGAAAAGCCTCGTCACACGCAATGCGGGCCGCTTCCATCATGCGCGGCCACCAGAGGCATGGAGGGTCAGCATCCGTGGGCGCAGGTGTGACAACGCACGCACCGCTGCCCCGACCGTGTTGGGGATATCATGCAGTTTCAGGTCCAGAAACAGCGGGCTATCACCGGCAACATCCGCCACGGCCTGAAACCCGGCAGCATAAGTAAATTCAAGCCCCAGCTTGATAATCCCGGACACAGGAGCAACATCCTGACCCACGCGCGCGCCTGAGCGGGGTCCTGCGTATCCAACGAGACAATAAGGCCGGTGCGCCGGGTTGTATTAGACATTTGAGTGTTCTTCGCTCCCTGCAAGATGGGGTTGTGATGTCACGACGGGTGGCACATCGGCGGCAGGCACAACGGGCGGCGCACGATTGGCGAGAATAGCCCGCATCTGCGCCAGTTGCGCCTCCAGGTCCCGGACCTGCTGTTCGGCCCTGCGCGCCCTGCGCCCCTGCCGGAACTCAACGACCCAGAGACAGAAAGCCCCGAGCAGAAAAGACAAAGCCCCCACGCTCAGGGCCAGCACTCCCAGCGAGCACTTCCAGCTATATGTGAGCATCCACATATCCAGCGGGTCCTGATTACTGGCACTGAACACAACAAGTGCAAGCAGGAATGGAACAACGATTATGAGCCTGATCATGGTAATGTGGTAGCCCTATCCTACGTAAAGAACAAGAATGCGGACAAACCCGCCGCATTGCCTCTTGACGCGACCCTACCACGCTCTTCTGGTTGCGTGTGACCTAAACACATTAGGCATTGACCTGCCTTAACACGCACCTACCCCCCTTTACGCATGCACTGTTCTGCGTTTTGCTGGCACAGATACATTATCCCGCAGATGGAGAAGAACAGACATGCTGGTACTGACACAGGGTGATCCGGCCAGTATTGCGCCAGAAATTACGGCCTCGGTCTGGCAGAAACTCCGCCAGAGCGGGCCTGCTTTTGTATTCATTGGCGACCCCACCCTGCTGGAGCGGCGTGTGCCGGTACAGACCATCCGCTACCTGTCCGAAGGTGCTGATATTTTTAGCCATGCTCTGCCTGTTCTACCCCTGCACCTGAGCACCCCACCCGCACCGGGGGAGCCGGACCGACGGAACGCCGCCAGCGTGATAGAAAGCATCCGACTGGCTGTTGAGCTGACCCTGAGCGGCGAATCCTCCGCCGTCATCACCAACCCGATCAGCAAGGATGTGGTGCAAAGCGCAGGCTTCAGACACCCCGGCCACACCAGCTATCTGGCCGAATTGTGCCAGACACCGGGTGATGAGGTCATGCTGCTGGCTGGCCCGTCCCTCAAGGTCGTGCCCATTACCGTACATGTTGCCCTGCGTGCTGCCATTGCCCAACTCTCCACAGAGCTGATTATCCGCACGGCCCACACCGTAGCGGCGGGTCTGCGGCGAGATTTTGGCCTGCCACACCCCCGGCTGGCCTTTGCTGGACTGAACCCCCACGCAGGTGAACACGGGCTGATGGGACGTGAGGAGCAGGAGATCATTCTCCCCGCCATAAACACCCTGCGTGCACAGGGGCTGGACGTCAGCGGACCTTTGCCGCCAGACACCATGTTTACCCCCGATGCACGGGCGCGCTACGATGTGGCCATGTGCATGTACCACGATCAGGGCCTGATCCCACTGAAAACGCTGGATATGGCCGAGGGCGTGAATGTCACACTCGGTCTGCCCATTATCCGCACATCCCCCGACCATGGCACTGCGTTTGACATTGCAGGGCAGAACAAGGCAGACCCACGCAGCTTGGAAGCCGCCATAAGACTGGCAGCAACACTGGCCGAGAACAGAAGGAAAAACGCATGAGACCGGCCATCAGGCTTGGCGTCAACATTGACCATGTTGCCACAGTCCGTAATGCCCGAGGGGGCCAACACCCCGACCCCGTAGCCGCAGCCCTTCTGGCTGTGCAGTCCGGGGCAGATGGCATAACAGCCCACTTGCGTGAGGACCGCCGCCACATCCGCGATACGGACCTTGAGCGCCTGCGCGCCGAGGTTGACGCCCCCCTGAATATGGAAATGGCCGCAACGGACGAAATGGTCGCCATTGCCCGCACCCTGCGCCCCCACGCCTGCTGCCTTGTGCCAGAACGGCGCGAGGAACTGACGACAGAAGGCGGGCTGGACGTTGCCGGTCAGTCCAGCACCATGGCACCCAAAGTTCATGCGCTCAAAGCTGCGGGGATTCGGGTTTCGCTGTTTATTGACCCTGAGCCAGCCCAGATCGCAGCAGCGGCAGCAACTGGCGCGCAGGTTGTGGAACTGCATACCGGCGCTTACGCACAGGGCAAGGCTGGTGAGCTTGAACGCCTCCAGCGTGCTGCCACGCAAGCCGCAAGCCTTGGTCTGGAAGTGCATGCAGGCCATGGTCTGACGTACGAAAACGTGGAACCTGTTGCCGCCATTGCCGAAATACGGGAACTGAACATAGGGCATTTTCTGATCGGTCAGGCCATTTTTGACGGATTGCCGACCGTCATCCAGACCATGCGCTCCCGCATCAACAACGCGACAGGACACTGAATGGAAGAGCCCGACTACAAAACCCCCAGAGCACTCATGGCTGCGGTCGTGGGCATGGGCGTTCTTATTATCGTGGGGGTGATTGTGCTGGTCGGGGTGGTGATTCACCGCATGAACAGCCCGCACCACCCGGCGCTCACCAGCAGTATTCCCCTGACTGATGCTCGCATTGCCCAACTGGCTCTGAGCCCGGACGAGTATATGACCACCATAACCCGTGTTCATGATGACCTTCTGGCCATTCATGTTGTCGGCGACAAGGGCGAGCGGATCATGCTCTGGAATGTCATCACCGGGCAACTCCAGCGGGGACTGGAAACATCCAGCCACTGATGTGCTGATGCCCACCACCTCCTCCTCTCCACCCGATGGCTGCCTGAACGCACTGGGGCTTATGAGCGGCACATCGCTTGATGGCGTAGATGCAGCCTTGGTCCGTACAGATGGCACGTCCATCAAGGCTCATGGTCCAGCGCTGACACTCCCGTATTCCCCACAACTACGGGCACAACTGCGCAACCTGCTGGACACGGCCCCCGACCTTACCCCGGACAACCCTGTGCTCAAGGCGGTGGAGCATGGGCTGACGCATGTCCATGTGCAGGCCGTGCAGCGCCTGCACAAGCTGGCTCCGGGCATGGCGGTGGATGTTGTGGGCTTCCATGGCCAGACCATTCTGCACAAACCGGGGCGAACCTGGCAGATAGGGGATGCCGCCTATCTATCCGCCCAGACCAACCTGCCCGTAATACACGACTTCCGAACCGCTGATGTTGCTGCTGGAGGCGAGGGCGCGCCCTTGGCACCCCTTTACCATGCAGCCCTGCTTTACAAGCGCCCACGTCCTGTGGCCGTGCTCAACATCGGTGGCGTTGCCAATCTGACCCTACTCACGAGCAGTGGGCAGGTTGTGGCATGTGATACCGGGCCGGGGAATGCTTTGATGGACGACTGGGCATTCCAGCACACAGGCACCCCATGCGACACAGACGGACACCTTGCCACGCAGGGCACGCCTGACCACGCTGTGCTTGAGCGTATGCTGGCGCATCCATTCTTCCACCAGCCCGCTCCCAAATCGCTTGACCGGCTGAGTTTTCATCACGCTCTGGCGCAGTGTGCGGGACTGAGTGCTGCCAATGGTGCCGCAACATTACTGGCCCTGACGGTACAGGCCATTGCCCGCACTCCATTGCCCGAACAGCCACAGAAGTGGTTCGTCTGCGGCGGTGGGCGGCGTAACCCCGCCCTTATGGCAGCCCTTGCCCAAGCCCTGCCCGGCTCTGTTTGCCCCGCCGAGCAGCTTGGCTGGAATGGGGACGCGCTGGAGGCCGAGTGTTTTGGCTTTCTGGCCGTACGCAGTCTTGCCGGGCTCCCTCTTTCCCTCCCCACCACAACGGGTGTAGCCTTCCCTCAAACAGGGGGGCGGCTGACCTGCATGACCATTACGCCCTGGGGGCGCCAGCTCTGGCCTTGGCCGCGCAAGGATGTCCCGCCCCTTTCTCATTCAGACTGACAAGGAAAGACCTTCTTGATGAAACGTTCTTTCGCGCTTTGTGTTGTGTTGTCTGGTCTGTGCCTTGTGGCCATGGACCGTAGTGCAACAGCCCAGACCATGCTTGACAACAGTGCCGAAAAGGCCAGCCCATTTGTCAAGGCAACACTCAAAGCGCTGACAACCCGCTTTTCTGGCGCGCACCCAAAGTTCCGCAATCTGGTGGTGCATACCAATAACGACAAAAAGCAGGTTGTCTGCGGGCAGGTTAGCCTGAGCGCAAGCAAAGCCCCCGCCAACGAGAGCTTTTTATCCTTTGGGGCATCGGAAGATACGGAACAGCCAATTGTTTATGAGGCACGGACCATTCCCACCGTGCTGGACTCGCGCGAAGCCAACCAGTGGATCAACCATGGTGCTGATCTGGAAGAACTGGAAGAACTGGGCTGCGTGCCCGAGGGCAGCTACCGCCAGTATGGGGATACGCTGAACAAAGTGCTCCAGGACAGCAAGACCAACGCCACACGCTAGACCTACCATGCCCCTGTTTTTAACGATCGCGTTATAACAAGGGCATACCTGATGCGCGAAAAACACAATTCTGATTATACTCGCCTGAAATCGCTTCAGCGTAATTGACATAAGCCGGTTTCCATCGGCATGTTCAGCCGGTTGCGAACAAAAATAACAAAACATGCCGGTTTTACGAAATGAAATATCTTAATCTCCTCCTTCTGCTACCCTTTTTGGGTTTGCTCTGGACTCCGCTGTATGACCGGCATGACCCGGTCCTGCTCGGTTTTCCCTTCTTCTACTGGTACCAGTTCGCCTGGGTGCCGGTGACATCCATCCTGATCTGGGTCGTCTGGAAAAAAGGGAACCGCGCATGAACGCGATCAATCCATGGGCGCTTGGCGTCTTTATTCTCTTTTTTGCCGCGACCATTGTCATCGGCTCCTCCATCCAGTGGATCCGGGGGCTGTTCAGCAAAAAAACCAACGCCTCCTCGCATGAGGAATGGTCGCTGGGCGGACGCGGCTTTGGCCCCTGGGTTACCTGGTTTCTGGTCGGGGGAGATTTTTACACGGCCTATACCGTTATTGCCGTGCCTGCACTGGTGTACGCTGTTGGCGCTTATGGCTTTTTTGCGCTGCCCTACACCATTGTCGTCTATCCGTTTATTTTTCTGGTCATGCCCAAGCTGTGGAAAATTGCGCGTGAGGGCGGGCATTCCACTGCGGCCGACATTGTACGCGCCCGCTTTGACAGCCGGACACTGGAAATTGTTGTGGCACTGACCGGCCTTGTCGCCGTGATGCCCTACATTGCCCTGCAATTGATTGGCATCCGAACCGTTATTCAGGCACTCGGCCTGCCGGGCGACCTGCCGCTTGTTATCGCGTTCCTTTCGCTTGCCGCATATACGTGGCTGGGCGGGCTACACGCCCCAGCACTGACCGCCTTTATCAAGGATATCATGATCTATATTGCTGTTCTTGTAGCAGTTACGGTCATTCCCCTGCATACGGGCGGGTATAGTGCACTGTTTGCCTCTGTTGAGCATGCACAGACCATTCTCAAACCCGGTCAGGGCCTGCCTTATGCAACACTGGCCCTGTCCTCTGCTCTGGCTGCCTTTTTGTACCCCCATACGCTCACAGGTATTCTGGCCTCCCGCTCGGCGGATACCATTCGCCAGAATGCTGTATTCCTGCCGGTTTACACCATTGTGCTGGGGCTGATCGCCATGCTGGGCTTTATGGCGCATGCGGCTGGCATTGTTACAACCAACAACTCCATGGTTGTGCCCATGCTGTTCCAGAAAGTGTTCCCTGCATGGTTTGCGGGGTTCTGTCTGGCCGCCATTGCAGTAGGTGCCTTGTGCCTGCAGCAGTCATGGCTATTGGGGCGGCCAACCTTGTCACCAGCAACCTCCTGCCCACACAAAAGGACCCAGTGCGCACCAGCCGCCTGACATCCCTTCTGGTCAAGCTTGGGGCACTGGTGTGCGTGCTGTTCCTGAACGCGCAGTTTGCCATTGATTTCCAGCTCCTTGGTGGCGTGTTCATCCTGCAAACCTTCCCAGCCCTTATTCTGGGCCTGCTGAAGATCCGCTTTTCTGCCGTGGCCATGCTAAGCGGCTGGCTGATTGGTACTGTGTTCGGGGTCAGCGTATGCTGGATGGACGGACTCAAGCCTATTCATCCGGTTAATTTTGGCCTGTTCTCCGGCAATGTTTCCACGGGCCTGTTGGCTCTTGGGGTGAATATTCTGATTGTTCTGGTGGTCTCGGCCTTTTTTCCGGCCAAAAAAACAGCCCCCCCCCCACAACAGGATAGCGTGGAAAACCCGGCCTGAACCGCCTGAACACCCAAACGTTCTAACAAAAAAGGGATGCTCCTCAACCGGAGCATCCCTTTTTTACATTCCAGCCTACCATCATACAGATTTACAAGCTGAGCAGGATGGCCCCTGCACTCGCCCCCTCCCCACCGCCGGGTTGGAAAGCCGTGACCTGCTCACGCACCACAGCATAAAGATCTACCCCGCACCTACGGGCTGGCTCGGCCATCTGCTCATAAATTTCTTCCAGCAGGTAATTTTTGCGTCCCTCATCACTCATCCGCAAAGGGGAGCGCTGCTCGCGCTGGCACAGTTTTAAAAATGACCGCAGAGCCGCTTCGCCCTGCGGTTCCAGCCCCGCCACCGTGCTTGCAAAAAAATCGACCTCGGCACTCAGCCCGACAAACACCCCGCGATAGACTGCACGCGGCATCTGATAACTGATAAGGGCCGGAATACCGCCAATAAGCATAATATCCTGCGCAGATGGGGGCATGGGTTCAGTCTGACTCCTTGCAAGCTAGGGCATGGTTTGGCAATGCTGATAGCAGTGTTCTGTCCTGTGCCAAAGAACGTACAGGCCCGCAAACGGTTTTCAGCAATCACCACCATGACAAGCCCAGACCCTACAGCCCGGCAGATGGATCTCCTGCTACCAGACACCCGCCCCATGCGTGAGGAACTGGGAACCGGGGCCATGCTTTTGCGCGCTTTTGCCAAACCCCGCGGAGCAGAATATCTGCAAGCTCTTGAGCATGTCGCCCGGCAAGCTCCTTTTAGGCACATGCACACACCCGGTGGAGGTACCATGTCTGCCGCCATGACCAGTTGCGGCACCTTGGGGTGGGTTAGCTCCCTCCAAGGTTATACCTACACAACGCTGGACCCGGCCAGCCAACAGGCATGGCCCACAATACCCCCAAGCCTGCTAAGTCTTGCACAGGCTGCAGCACAAACTGCGGGTTATGCTCACTTCATCCCCAATGCCTGCCTGCTCAACCGCTATCAGAACGGCTCCCATATGGGACTACATCAGGACCGGGACGAGCACGACACCACACAGCCCATTGTCTCTCTCTCGCTCGGCCGGTCCGGAATCTTCCTATGGGGTGGCCCCGACCGGCGCAGTAAAGTCCGCACACTCATGCTTGAGCATGGAGATGTACTGGTCTGGGGTGGTCCGGCCCGCCTGCATTACCACGGCATTAAAGGACTAGGCCCACACGCGCACCCCCTAACAGGCTGGACCCGCTTTAACATCACCTTCCGCCACGTTGTGGCTCCCCCTACACCAGCCCCTCAGACCTGATGGAGCCCCGAGCATGCGTCCGCCCCTCCCACTGACCCGCCGCCAGCTCTTTTATTCCGGTCTGGCACATGCCACGTGTGTGACAGGCATTGCCGAAAGGGCTTATGCCCAGACTCTCCCGTCTACACCGTTCGCCACGGTGGAAACTATCTTTCGCACAGCCATACAGGCCAATAAAATGCCCGGTACTGTAGCGGCCATCGGCCATCAGGGGCGGATGGTCTGGCACGGTGTGTTTGGCCAGCGCGCCCAAATCCCCGCGGCAGAACCCATGACATGGAATACCATTTTTGACATGGCATCCATGACCAAGGTGTTAATAACCGCGCCAGCAGTCATGCAGTTTTATGAGCGGGGCCTTATTTCGCTCGATACACCTGCCTGCAAATACCTGCCCGCTTTTGCCGCCAACGGCAAACAGGACATTACCATCCGCCAGTTGCTGACCCATTATTCGGGCCTTCCCCCCGATCTGGACCTGAGCTTTGCCTGGCAGGGCAAGCAAAGCGCCATACAGATGGTTATGGATACGCGCCCACAAACCAAACCAGGCGAAAAATTTGTTTACAGTGACATCAATTTTATAACACTGGGGCTAATTGTCGAACGACTCTGCGGCCAAAGCCTCGCCTCATACGCAACAGAACATATTCTTAAACCTCTTGGTTTAAAGGCCTCTTTTTTCTGCCCCGCTGACAGTCTCCGGCCCTCCATAGCGCCCACGCAGTATGATGAGAGCGGACATATGCTACGCGGCGTTGTCCATGACCCTACAACCCGGCGCATGGGTGGTGTGGCCGGGCATGCGGGGCTGTTTTCCTGCGCACAGGACTGCGTGACTTACGCAACGGCTCTTCTGGACAAACTTGCGGGCCTGCCATCGCCTTTTCCTCTTCAGGCCCAAACCTTGTATCTCATGTCCACCCCCCAGCAACCTACGGGAAAAACGGATCTGCGTGGATTGGGGTGGGACATTGCAACCCATTACTCTACTGCGCGCGGGGCCTATTTTCCCGCATCTTCTTTTGGGCATACCGGTTTTACTGGCACATCCCTGTGGCTTGTACCCAACAGCCGCAGCTTTGTTCTGATTCTGACCAGTCGTTTACACCCAGATGGACATGGCAACGTTGTAGCCCTGCGCAGGGACGTGGCGACTGCCGCGGCCCTTGCCCTCCGTACAATGCCGCCTTGAATCTTCCGTTTATTGCCAAAAACGGGGCTTACAAAGCTGGTGTGTTATTCTTGCATCACCTCATGAGTATATTCTACCATATATAGGTTTGTGTTCCGTTATATATAGACAAACGCCCTGCTCGCCCGCAGAAGATGGCTCCTCCTTACACACCTCCAGCCCGCGGATGAGCCAGTTCCATGCACGATCGTTTCCATATTTTTTTCACCACCGGAACATTTGGCGCATTGCTGCTAGCAACTTCGGCTCTGGCGGCAGCCCCTGTAGCGCCTGCGCAACAGGCCACAACCAGCAAGCAGGCCGTTAACAAAACGACCGCCCCCAAAAAGCCTTTGGCAGCCCCGAAAACCACAACCCCGATTGCCGGGATTCTGGACGCTCCAATGGTGAAACCGTGAATGTTCACGGCCACCATGCCGCCGATGGCACGGGTGCTAAATACATGAACAAAGTTGTCTATCTGGGACCACTGGGCAACCGCGACACGCTGGATACACCTTACTCCGTCATGGGGGTGCCCCATGACGTGGTAGTCAACCAGCAGATTCGTAACATCAACGATATGGCGCAGTATCTGCCTCTGTTCAGCTTGAAATTCGCGGTGACCCCAACACATCCCGCCCCCAGTCGCGCGGGTTCGAGGCTGATGTGATCTCCAACTCCCGACTGGATGGGTTGAATATCGTCTCCACGACCCCATACCCTGCGGAATGGGTCGACAACCTACAAGTGCTCAACGGGTTGGCAGGCGCCATGTATGGGCCAGAAAACCCGGCTGGTGTGTTTGAATATACCCTCAAACGTCCCACTGACCGACGGACCGAACGCCTTTCGGTCGGGGTGGATTCTATTGGCACACCCACAGTCAATGGCGATATTTCTGGCCGGGTAGGCAAAAACGGCTGGTTTGGCTACCGCCTGAACATGCTGCACGCCAATGGCACGGCCTATGTGCCCGGCAGTTGGATCCGGCGCGAAATGGTCAGTGCTGATTTTGATATTCATCTTGATGACAAGACGGTTATCGAACTCGATGCCAGCCATTATACCTATGACGAGCGCGGTATGGCTCCAGGCTTTGGCATTCCAGCGGGCAAGGCTGGCAACCCAACCGGAATCGGGGGACAATTGCCCGATGCACCGGACCTGGGCATCCGTCAGGCTCCAGAATGGAGCGGCTATAATATGGAAACCAATACCTTCCTGGCCAAGATCAAACACCAGATCAACAAGGACTGGAGCTTTACGCTGGGAGGGCTTTATCAGGATGCCATGCGCCAGTCCTTTGGGGTTGCGAATACACTTACAGCAAGTGGTGGCAGCAACGGGGATTATACCTCAAGCGCAAACGCTGCCACCACGGCAAACGATTTCCGTGTGGGCAGTAATATGGCTTATTTTAACGGTCGCGTTTACACCGGCCCGCTCAAGCATGACCTTGTCATCGGCACCAATGGCTACATGATGGGCAACTACAACCCGCTGACATATGATGCGAGCCAGACAATAGCCGGAACGTATAATATGTATAGTAATCCGCAGATCAACGGCGGGTCACAGCCTTATTATTACGGGCGATACAAATCAAGCAGCGTAACAAGCCAGTCTTTTATTGTGGGTGACACAATCCGCATCAACAAACACTGGTCGATCATGGGAACCCTGTCTTGGAGCTGGATCAGCCAAGACGGTACCATCACAAAAAGCAATGCAACAAAAACGGGTACAATCATTCAGGGCCGTACTCATACGTCCGTTGATGCAGCTTTTAGCCCGACAACCAGTGTGATGTACAAACCCACAGACAACCAGACCTTCTATTTTACCTATGGCCGATCGGTTGAAGCAGGACCTGTTACCTCTAACAACACTAATTACGTCAATGCCAACCAGTATCTCGCACCTTCACATGCTGAAGAATATGAGGTCGGGTACAAGCTGCGTTACGGAAAAATGCAGGTCAATGTCTCTGGTTTCCGCATGACGTCTCAATATGCCATGTACCTCCCCGACGGCAATCTACAAAAATATGCGTACGGTGGCACACAGCGTAACTATGGTGTTGAAGCGCAGATTTCGGGCGAGTTGCTGCCAAATCTATCCGCTCTTGCGGGGATGACCTGGCTGGATGCGGAACTGGTTGGCAGCCAGATCGCGCAGTATAACCACAAGCAGATTGTTGGTGCCGCGCCATTGCAGGCGAACATACTGCTGGATTACAGGCTCCCCTCATCTTTAGGCTCTTTTGCATCCGGTTGGGCTTTCAACGCCAATGTCCATTACATGGGCAACCGTGCAGCCAATATTACCAACACATTACACACCGGGTCGTACACAACCTTAGATCTGGGCACCCGTTACGGCTTCCATGTTGCACGCTTCCCCTGGGTTGTACGCTTTGGGGTCAGCAATGCGACAAATGAGCGCTACTGGGCATCTGTTTTTACGGGGGCAGTTGCTGGCACATCTGGTGCGGCATCAACCCTTTATGCGGGCTTGCCACGCGTCTATCACTTTACTCTGTCCATGGAATTCTAATAACTGCTGGCAGGATGAGTTTTATTAACACTCATCCTGCCATGCTTTTGCAAAACATATATCTGACTAAATTGAAATAAAACTTCCCAACCACATAACACCAGATGTGTTATCAAACATAAAAATCCAGATCAGTTTTCCAACTGTGCTGTTCTGGCCTGTCGCTCCATCCATTTTTGGGCCGAGACTTTGCGCGATGCATCAAGCATCCGGTAAAGTGAGACCATGTCCCGCTCATCGGGTGAAACAATCAGGTCAATATCTTCCTGCACATACCCGGTTAAAAACACTTCTGGTTCCACATGCAAAAGTGCTGCGAGTTTGGGGATATGCTTACGCGCACTTCCCTCGCGTCCGGTTTCCCAAAATGCTATGGCAGGGCGGGATACACCAAGGGCATCCGCAACCTGCTGCTGCGTCAACCCCGCAGTTTTGCGGAGAATTTTGATACGTTGCCCAAGTTCAATACCCGGCGCGATAACCTTGTCCAGTTGAGCCATGCCTATTCCTCCACTTTATTATTTTGTGGCAGAATGTTTTTTCAGAAAATCCGTACCACGTTTAAAAATGCACAGAGTGCAGGCCGCTCTGCCTCAAATCATAGTCGTGAGAAAAGCGGAAAACCAATGTACCAAAAAACACCTGTATCCAGTGATAACACAGCACGAGCCGCACGCAACAAATTACGGGCTGTTAATTTTTAAAATCGGCCTACGTCCATCACAAGTTCGTGTACACCTGCAGCAGAATAAATAACAAAACTCTTAAAATTCTTTTTTTGGTTTGTTTATAATAGGAAAATAATATTTTCGGGCTTTCATCCCATCTTGGGACAAATTCTACCGACAGCCAGAAAAATAGCCCAGTTATTAAAAAACACGGCCTTCTAGCGTACTATATAGACGCGGATAAAACATGACTCGGAAAAGCAGGAAGACCTTGGGTATATAAAATCCCTGCTTTTGCTTTCTACACCCTATGTTCAGTGTGTGTGTGCCGCAAATACTGTGAAAGGAAATTGCCAGCCCCCTGCAACAGCATGACCAGCACAACCAGCACGGCCACCACGCCCAACATAACCGTGGTGTTAAAACGCTGGTAGCCATAACGGATGGCCAGATCACCCAGCCCACCAGCACCAATGGCCCCCGCATGGCAGAGGCTCCTACCAGAGTAACCAGCGTAACGGTAAAGCCCGAAATCAGCCCCGGCAGACTTTCTGGCAGCAGCACGTACCGCACCACCATCCACCGCGTGCCCCCCATGGCGCGCACGGCATCCACCAACCCCGCATCGACCTCCCGCAAAGACACCTCAGCTATCCGTGCAAAATAGGGGATGGCAGCTATGGACAGAGGAACAATGGCAGCCGTTGTGCCCAGCGCCGTCCCAACCACCATACGTGTGAAAGGAATAAGCAGCACCAGCAGAATAATAAAAGGTACAGCCCGCACCGCATCCACAATGCCACCCAATATGCGGGATAACAGAGGCAGCGGATACAGCCCCGCGGGCGAGGTTAACACCAACAACACAGCCAGAGGCAGACCACCGGCAACGGCAAGCAGCCCGGAGGTCAGAACCATTTCCAGTGTTTCAGCGGTTGCACGCCAAAGCAGGTCAAGAATGAGCCGGGACATATCCAATTACCTCGGCAGCACAGGCATGCGCCTGAAGAGCGTTCATGGTTGAAACAGAAAGGCCATCAGCCTGCACCACAAGATCCACCTGCCCGTCTCCTTCCGGGCTGGGCAGCGTATGCAGGAGCGCAAATCTGGCCTGGCACTGCTGCTCCAAGGAGTGCAGCAATGGCGCGCATAACGCCTGTATCCCCACTGTCAGGCGCACTATGGCGTGACTGCCGTCCTGTGGTGTCTGGCTGAGATTGGGGGGAAGAATGGCTGCCATCTGGTTGGCATCCAGAATATCAGCAGGAGTACCGCGCGCAACAATACGCCCTTTTTCCAGCACCAGAACCTGTTGCGCCAGACGGCGCACAACATCCATTTCATGCGTAATAAATACAATGGTCAGGCCCAGAACCTGATTGATGTCTGCCAGTAGAGCAAGAATAGACTCTGTTGTCTCCGGATCCAGTGCGGATGTCGCCTCATCACACAACAGCAGTGCTGGATGTGCCGCCAGTGCGCGGGCAATGCCAATCCGCTGCTTTTGCCCGCCAGAAAGCATGGCCGGATATTTGCCCGCGTGGTCCGCCAGCCCCACCAGTTCCAGCAGTTCGGCCACGCGCTTGCTGCGCAAGACCTTGGGCATGCCTGCAATTTCTAGCGGTAGAGCCACATTGGCCGCAACCGTACGTGACGTGAGCAGGTTGAAGTGCTGAAAAACCAGACCGATCCTACGCCGGAGCACCACAAGTCTTGCCTCAGGCAGGGTCGCCATATCCTCCCCTTCCAGCAGAATTCTGCCGGATTGAGGGCGGTCCAGACCACTCAGGCAGCGCAGGAGGGTGGACTTGCCTGCTCCTGAACGCCCGATAATACCCAGCCTTTGACCTTTGCCGACATTGAAGGAAATGTCATGCAGGGCCGCCTGCCCGCCAAAGGCACGGTTAAGACGCTCGACTTCTAACAGGTTCATGGCCACGATGGCAGCACAGCGCCATGGAAGGCCTTATCCAGCGCCTGCCTTACATTGGGCTGCTGGTAAGCGCTCACCAGCTTGGGCACCCATGGTGCGGATTTGTCAGCCCCGTTAACTGCTATGATGCAGATATACGGGTTATTTTCTGCCGTTTCCTGTGCGATACGTGTCTTTTCAATATCAACACCAACTTTTTTAGCCCAGTCGGTGTTGATGACCGCACCATCAAGATCCGTAAGTGCGCGCCCTACTACACCAGCATCCAGTTCACGAATGCTGATGTTATGTGGGTTTTCCGTAATATCCAGCGCGGTTGGCGTATTGCCGGCGTCAGCAGCAAGTTTGATAAGCCCCAGCTTTTGCAGCAAAAGCAGAGCTCTGCCCTCATTTGTCGGGTCGTTGGGCACACCAATCACTGCTTTGTCAGGCAAAGCCGCAACAGATTTCCAGCGTGTTGAATAAAGCCCTATTGGCGCAACATAGGTATGGCCAACTGGCACAATACCATATCCTTTTGCCTTGTTCTGGGCATCAAGGAACGGGCCGTGCTGGAACGCGTTGGCGTCCAGTTCATGTTCTGCCAGTGCCTCATTTGGTGCATTATAATCCGAGAAAGTGACCAGCCGGAGTTCCAGCCCCTCCCGCGCGGCGTTAGCAGCGACTACGGGCCACACGTCCTCATCCTCCCCCGCCATGATACCCACACGCAGAACCTGCGGCGCGGCCAGTGCAACAGGGCCAGCCAGAACGGATGCCAGAGCGACACTACCAGCCAGAACTGCCCGTCGAGCAAGAACGGAAAAAGCCATAACAAAAAACCCCGCAAAAAGGGAACAGAGCACAGAATAAATCACTATCAGTTTTGCTTGAATAAAATATAGCACCTGATTGTCAAGTTTATTTGTGATGACCTCACCACTCTGTTCCCCAAAGACAGACCTGTATCTACTAGCCGATATAGGCCAACCCTTCTGGCAGAAGCTTGCCTGGGTTAAGAATATTGCGCGGGTCCAATGCTACTTTCAGTGTTCTCATCACCGTCAGGGCAGGCTCTCCATGCTCGCGCTCCAAGAACTCAAGCTTACCCAGCCCTACGCCGTGCTCCCCACTGCATGACCCTTCCAGTTCCAGTGCACGGGCCACAATCCTACGGTCAAGCTCCAGCGCCTGTCCGTACCCCTCCGGGCTGTCGTCGGTGATGATAAGCGTGTGAAAATTACCATCCCCGACATGTCCCAGAACGGCGGCCTGCAACCCGGAAGCCTGAATATCGGCCTTAACGCCACAATCAGCTCTGCAAGGCGAGAAATCGGCACAATGCAGTCCGTGCTGATAACCCGTGCGCCGGGACACAGAGCCTTGACCGCCCAGAACGCATTGTGCCGCGCCTTCCACAACCGGTTGCGCTCATCCGGCGTGTCTGCCCATGCAAAGGCAAGACCGTTATTGTCCCCGGCCAGCATTTCCGTCACCGCGACCTGCTCACGCACAGAGGCGGGTGCTCCTGCAAATTCAAAAAACAGGGTCGTGATCGGGCGCAGTTCATCCAGACCGGAGTAGCGGATGCTGGCCGCCATCTGCACGTCATCCATCAGTTCCACGCGTGCAATGGGCACACCAGCCTGAATAATCTCGACTGCCGTGCGCACCGCATCTTCAAGATTTTCAAACTGGCAGATCGCGGCTGAGAGCTGTTCGGGAATACCATGCAGACGCAACTGGATTTCCGTAATAATGCCCAAGGTTCCCTCGGAGCCGACAAACAGGGATGTCAGGTCATACCCGGTAGAAGATTTCCTGACCCGCCCACCTGTTTTAATCACCTCCCCATTCGCCATGACCACAGTCAGGCCCAGCACATTTTCCTTCATTGTACCATAATGCACGGCGGCAGTACCGGATGCGCGGGTCGCGCACATACCGCCTAAAGTGGCTTCTCCTCCCGGATCAACCGGGAAGAACAACCCTGTATCACGCAGGCGGGCATTCAGGTCCTGCCGGGTCAGTCCAGCCTGTACGCGACAATCCATATCGGCGGCATTAACCTGCAAAACCTCCGTCATACGGGACAGGTCAAGGCTGATGGCATGCTCCGGCGGAGTTACGTGCCCTTCTACAGACGTACCGGCTCCAAACGCCACCACAGGCACATAAGCGGCATGGCAGATTGCAAGAGCGGTCGAAACATCTTCTGTTGTTTGCGCAAATATAACGGCTGCGGGCATACGCGCCAGATCCAGCGCCTCACCATGGCTATGGGCCTCGCACACCGCATGGTTGGTGGAAACTTTTTCCCCCAGATAAGTCTTCAATTGTGCCAAAACAGCAGTCAAACGATCTGCTGCATGGGGAACAAAAGAAACGTTCGGCATTTTCTTTTCCCCAATCCTTTTTCAATACGTCACTCAGCCCGGCTATAAATATCTTCAAACCGAACAATATCATCCTCACCCAGATACGACCCAGACTGTACCTCGATCAGGGTTACAGGAATACGCCCCGGATTTTCGAGCCTGTGCAAACTCCCAAGAGGCAGATAAATGCTCTCGTTCTCACGCACAAGCGTCTGCTCGTCACCGCGCGTCACAAGTGCAGTGCCTTCCACCACAACCCAGTGCTCCGCACGGTGATAATGTTTTTGCAAGGAGAGCTTCTGCCCGGGACGGACAACTATTTTCTTGACCTGAAAACGGTGGCCCTCAGTCAGAGCCTCATAATGTCCCCAGGGGCGGTATGTCAGGCGGTGCATTTCCGCCTCTGATCTTTTGTTTTTTTTGAGGATTTGAACAAGAGTTTTTACATCCTGCGCCCTGTCCTTGCCACTCACCAGAACGGCATCCTGTGTCGCTACGACAACAAGGTTATCCACCCCAAGGGCCGCGACAAGCATGCCATCCGTCCGAACATAGGACTGGCTCACATCTTCCAGCAGAACGTTCCCATGCGCGACATTTCCCTGAGCATCCTTTTTTTCCAGATCCCACAATGCATCCCAGCTTCCCACATCGGACCAGCCAAATCTGCCGGGCACAACTGCTGCCATATCCGTCCGTTCCGCCACAGCATAGTCAACCGAAATATCAGGAGATCTGGAAAAGCTCTCTACATCAAGTCGTTCAAAATCCATATCCGTCTTGCGTTTTTGCACAGCCTCCTCGACACAGGCGTAAAGGTCGGGTTCATACCGTTTTATCTCGGACAAAAACGTAGCGGCACGGACAACAAACATGCCCGAATTCCACAAATACCCACCCTGCCCCAAAAACGCTTCTGCCCTGTGCTTATCCGGTTTTTCCACAAAGCGGCTGACTTTGTACACTCCGGGCATATCATCAATGGCAGCCCCTTGTTCAATATAACCATAGCCGGTCTCAGGTCGGGTCGGGGTCATACCAAAAGTGACGAGATAGCCAGCTCTGGCTGCGACAACGGCATGGTCCAGAGCTGCATGCAGTTTGGAGACGTCCTCAATAGCCGCATCCGCCGCCATGACCCACAGCACCGCATCTGGGTCCTGTTCCGCCACCACAAACGCGGCCGCAGCAATAGCAGGAGCCGAGTTACGCCCTACCGGCTCAAGAATGATCCGGGCATTCTGCACAGACACATCCCGCAGCTGCTCGGCGATTATAAAACGGTGTTCTCCGTTGCACACGACAACCGGAGCAGTCATGCCTCTGCCCTGACCGCGCAGCACGGTATCTTGCAAAAGAGTGGAACTACCGAGCAGAGCCCAGAACTGCTTGGGGAAACTCTTGCGTGAGACCGGCCACAACCGGCTCCCCGCACCGCCGGAAAGAATGACCGGCACCACAGGGGACAGCTTGTCCTGCGTTGCAGTGCTGTCTGCCCGCTTCTGACAATCAACCAACTTTGTTACCCCCAATCCCGGCGGCTCCACCAGCGCAGCCCGCCCACAATCCGTAATACACGCATAGACCTGTGACAATCATGGCAGACCCGCAATGGAGCCAGACATAAATCACGCAATGGGTTATGGGGAAATCGCCAAGGATATTAAAAGCCTGCGCTAAACGCTTTTTGAATATCCGCTGCCAATGTTTTTCCATTAGCCAGCAGAAGCTGCAGCAGTATCCGTGCTTTTTGCGGGTTCAGGTCCATGGAGACCACAAGCCCATAATGATCATCATCCACTTCGACATCGCGGTTTACAAAACCATTACCGACACGCGTGGAGCGCACAACCACAACACCAGCTTTTGTCGCGCGTTCTATGCCTGCCAATGCTTCTGTTGAAACATTGCCATCCCCCATACCAGCAATAACAATACCGCGTGCGCCATCTTTCACGGCATTATCAATCTGCTGCGCATCCATATCTGCGTGGGCGTATACAATTTGCACGCGCGGTAATTTATGATCTGCGGGGAGATCAAGGTGCAGCCTAGCTTAGCTGGGGCCACAAAGCGTACGCTTGAAGGATCAACATAGCCAGCCGGGCCAAGGTTGGGTGAATGGAAGGTTTGCAGCGCAGTGGTATGCATTTTGCTCACAGCCCGCGCGGACTGCACCTCATCATTCAGTACGACGAGTACACCTCTCCCACGGGCCTGTGGGTCAACTGCCACCTTTACGGCTTCATACATATTGGCCGGACCATCTGCACTTATGGCCGTGCTCGGCCGCATTGCCCCCGTTAAAATAACCGGACGCGCATCACCAACCACATTATCCAGAAAAAAAGCGGT
Organism: Acetobacter okinawensis JCM 25146; assembly: GCF_000613865.1. Lineage (GTDB taxonomy): Bacteria > Pseudomonadota > Alphaproteobacteria > Acetobacterales > Acetobacteraceae > Acetobacter > Acetobacter okinawensis. Next base: position 15,824 of record NZ_BAJU01000017.1, on the reverse strand, counting down.
TTCTTCCATTGTGTCCGTCCCGTGGGTGATCACAATGGCATCCGCTTCGTTCTTGGCAAAAGCCTGCCGAATTCGTTCCGCCAGCCTGAACCAGATCTGACTGTTCATGTTCTGCGAAGCAATGTTGGAAATCTGCTCCACCTGCAACTGCGCTAGTTTTTCAACCCCGGGCACGCCTGCAATCAACTGCTGCCCAGTTACAGCACCAGCGTCATAGCCAATAGCAGAACGGTTATCCGCTTTGCCTGAGATAGTACCCCCCGTAGCCAACACAAGCACACGCGGCAAAGAGACCTGTTTATGTGTTGCAGAGGGCGCGCCAGCACTTTCTGCGTAGAGAGAAACAGGCATAACGGAAGCTACTCCCAAAATTGCAGCAAGAATGGTCAGACCACGGACAGAAACCATAAAAATACTCTTCCAGAATTTAAAAAGTCGCTCTCCTGACAAGGAAAAACTTCCCTTACCGGCACGACCATCACCAAACCTGAGATTTTATGGAATCAGGATACGCTTGTTCAACCATCTTACGCAACGCGTAGCGCACCACACAGCACCGACAACCTGCCCCGTTCGCAAAGCTGTTCCAGCATCGCGCCGAATAGCCTGAACTGGACGACCATGCACTCGTCAGGCACGCCACCAGAGGTCGGCAGACACCCACAGCCCAAGACCGCCAGCCACGGAGGTGCTGAACCGCGTACGTATATTGGGAGCAGGTAAAAGTGGTCCCTCAATGCAACACGAGCATGTTGCACAACAAGGAAAAACACATCTGATTTTTATTGAAAAATCATTGCCTTGCTAAACGTATGGTATCCCGTACGGGATTCGAACCCGTGTTGCCGCCGTGAAAGGGCAGTGTCCTAGGCCTCTAGACGAACGGGACAGAGGCAATGGATAGTCTCCTACCGCAAAACCCTGCCGGGCACAAGCACAATTACTGGATATGAAAACCAACAGGAATACGCCCGGTAACAACAGCCGTGCCGGGTGGCGTGCAGTGCAGGTTTTTTACGGTTTGCAGGGCCTGATCGTCCAGATCATCATAGCCGGTGCTTTTCACCAGTCTGGCAGCAATAACCTGCCCTTTGGTGTTAATGCTGACCTCTGCCAGAGCCTCCCCCTCCTCATGCAGGTGGCGGGCTGAGACAGGGTAATGCGCTTCCGGTGCTGAGCAGGAGAGCTGAAAACCCCCTTTCTGCCCGGCAGCAGCAGTGCTGGCGGGGGCAGCAGACTGCCCACCGGTGGCCGCCTTGTCTGTTCTGCCCTGTGCCGGACCTGTTGCTGTTGTTGCCCCTGTATGCGCTGCATCCGTTGCAGATCCAGCACTCATATGAGGCTCCCTGTCATGGCGCATGGTTGGGAGTGCCAGCTTTTTAGGCACGGCCGAGACTGGCGGCAGGTGTTCGGATTCCGGCTGCACAGACGGTGGAAGAATCGTAGCGGCATCCTGTGCGAGAGACTGCACATCCATGTCCGGCATATCCCGCATGACAGCCGAAGGTCTGGGGGGGACCTGCGGCTCCGGATGTGCCTGCCCGGCTTGGGGTGGTTCTGTTCTGGGCGCTTCAAACAGCATGGACACTGCCGCAGGCTGCTGTGTGCCGGTTTGGGGGGCGACCCGCATCATCAACCACACGGTCATGGCCAGATGGGCCGTTATGGCCAGTGCAAAAGCCGCCAGCCAGACAAGTCTGTTATGGCGCAAGGCCCCAGAAGCAAGTCGGTGCTGCCTGGCAACCCCGGCTAGATGCCGCTCAGGCACACACAGGGCTGTGGTCGCAGCCACCTGACCTGTGGGGTCCTGTCTGTCTGTATGCCATATGCTCACGGTACGCCTCCGCGCTGAACTATGGCATAGCCGTGTTTGATTTGACAGGCCGGTCCATAAAAGCGCAAACATGGCACAAGTTTGGCAAAATGCCTGTTTACATCTGAGTCTTGAAAAGTTACTGACCCGCCCCATGTCCCGTCGCAACCCCATTATTCGCGCGCTGCTTGTATGGCCGCTGGTCATGGTGACGCTAGCGGGCCTTGTGGGGCTGATGGCGCTCCAGTCCCTCTCCCTCCCTGACGAACTGCCCCGCGCAACACTCATCCGCCTAACAGGGGTGGATATTGCTCCACGCGCAATGCAGCCCGCCCAGCCGGTTCATTGCACGCACATGCAGGAAGCCATGCATCACATGCACTGCATGGCCATGGCGCAAAAAGGTCAGCAGCACCCCATCCACCATCATGATGAGGCAAGCTGCCCACTTTGCCCGTTGCTGGCATTTTTTGCTGCATTGCCCGCCGTCTTTTTGCTACTGCCCGCCCCTGTTCTGCGCTGGGTCCGCCGTGGCAGTGCGGCCTCTGCCCCACGCGCACCCCCAGTGTGCATACTGGGCCTTCCACCATCTCGCGGACCACCATCCTCCCTGCTTCAGGCTTTCTGACACTTCACTCTCTGGCTCCACGCGCGTGTGCATTCGCAGACGAGCGCTTGCAAGCCGAGACCCTCTCAGTATGCTTTGAACAGGGTTTTTCTGTTTATGTCCTATCCCTTTTCTGCCTACGGTCAGCGTATCTGGCTGTGGGCTGCGGCTGTGTGCGCACTCCCCTGCGCCGCATCCTCTGCTTTTGGCGCAACCGTTGTCACCCTTCCACGCGTGGACATCTCCACCGCGCAGGAAGATGCCTCCCTTGCGGACAGTCTTTTAAGCGCCTCCACGGTTGATAAAGCCTCGGCCCGCATGTCCCGCCTTTCCAGCCCCGATGCTGCCTCGCTCTTTCGGAACCAGCCGGGGTTCAGCAGTTATGGCGGGGGGCGGCTGGCCAACCTGCCCGTGCTCAACGGCATGGCGGATGACCGGGTAGCAACCGTTGTGGATGGTGTGCGCATCAACCCCGCCTGCCCCAACCATATGAACCCGGCCCTCTCCTACATCGACCCGGACAGCGTGGAGAGCGCAACCTCCGTTGCGGGTCTGACATCCGTCAGCAACGGGGGGGACAGCCTTGGCGGCACCATAGATGTGGAGCGCGCTGACCCGCGCTTTGCCCGCCACGGAAAAATCCTTTTTACCGGGCGCGCACGCGGCACATACCGCAGCAATGCGGGCGGCTATTCCGCCGCAGGCAGCATGACCGTGGCTAACGACACGTTCAGCCTGCGCTACAATGCCTCCTACGACCAGTCGGGCAACTACAGCGGCGGGGGCGGCATAGGTCAGGTCGGCTCAACCGAATACCTGCGCTACACCCATGACGTTACGCTGGGCGTACATAAAAAGAACCACCTCCTCACGCTGACCTTTGGCCAGCAGGACGCCCCGCGTGAAGGATTTGCCAACCAGTATATGGACATGACCAACAACCGCTCCACCTATGTGAACGGCAAATACGTGGGCGACTTTGACTGGGGTACGCTCGAGGCCCGTGGTCACTGGCAACGTATAACCCACGCCATGAACATGCTGGATGACAAAGGCGGCCACACCGCCACCAAAGGCATGCCCATGAATGATGACCAGCGCTCAGCAGGCTATTCCATCAAGGCCACCCTTCCCCTTGGCCACCAGCACACGCTGCGCTTGGGAGCTCCTTTGACCATGAGGGGCTAAAGGACTGGTGGCCCCCACTTGAAGGCAGCTCGATGATGGGGCCGGGCACCTTTAACAACATCAATAACGGCCACCGTGACAGGCTTGGTCATTTTGCGGAATGGGAAGCCCAGTGGACGCCCCGCGTTTCCACCCTGCTGGGTCTGCGCAATGATCTGGTGATGATGAATACGGGCGATGTCTCCCCCTATTCATGGACGGGGATGATGAGTGCGGCCGACATAAAAGCGGCGCAGAACTTTAACAGCATCAAGCACGGACGCACGGACGTAAATTTTGATGTTACAGCCCTGACTCGGTGGAAAACCACGGACAGCCTGACCATAGAGGCAGGCTACGCCCGCAAATCCCGCGCCCCCAACCTGTACGAACGTTACGCATGGGGTCAGGGGAGCATGGCCTCCAAGATGATCGGCTGGTTTGGTGATGGCAACGGCTACGTTGGTAACCCGAACCTGAAATCCGAAGTCGGGAATACCGCCAGCGTCACATTTGACTGGCATGACCCCTCCATCGCACAGAAATGGGGGCTGAAGGTGCAGCCCTATTACACCTATGTGCACAACTATATTAACGTAAATTTTGTTAAAAATCTTAGCGCGAACAGCAACCAGTACATGTTCGCAAACCACAATGCCCAGATGTATGGCATCAATTCCTCTGGCCATTATACCGTATGGAACACAAGCCGTTATGGAAAAGGGGAACTGACCGGCGTGCTCAACTGGGTGCGCGGACAAGATAAGGTAACCCACACAGGCCTGTACCAGCAGATGCCCCTGAACGGCACACTCGGCCTGAACGAAACCGTAGGACCATGGACTGGCCGGGTCGAGATGAACTTTGTCAAAGCCAAAAGCACTGTGGACTCACTGCGGAACGAACCGCACACCCCCGCTACGCCCTGCTCAACATGAATGGTAGCTACAACTGGAAGATGATGACCCTGACAGCAGGGATCGATAACGTACTCAACCAGCCCTATTACATGCCTCTTGGCGGTATTTTAACATCCGACATAAAAACCGGCCGCATGCCCATGCCCGGTATGGGGCGGTCATTTAACGTCAGCCTTGCTGCCACGTTCTGAATTTTTCGGGATTGATACAAAAAGACCGTGCGCCACAACAGCGCACGGTCTTTTTTAAACACCCCCGCAAATAGCGGTGTATTTTAGTACTCGGCAGGCCTTTGCAGGCTGGAGACCAGCTTGATGATCGTGTGCGCCCGCAACGCCGCAGGACCACCCTCCGTGCCGTAGCCGGAATCCTTGACCCCACCAAACGGCACTTCTGGCACCCCAATACCGTGGTGGTTAATGGCGACCATACCCGCTTCCAGCTTTTCGCCCAGCAGGCGCTGGGTGCGCTCGCAACGCGTGTAAACATATGCTGCCAGACCATATGGCAGGCGATTAGCCTCCGTAAGCGCATCCGCCAGATCGGAAAACTCGTCCATAATGGCGATCGGGCCAAACGGCTCTTCCTGCATCACCCGCATATCCAGCGTGGGTTTGAGCACCAGCGTGGGCGGGAAGAAAAAGCCTGTGTTGGGCAGAGCCGTATCGGGCTGCCATACCTGCGCACCCTTGGCGCGGGCATCGGCCACCAGTTCGGTCAGGGCCTTGACGCGACGTTCGTTGATGAGCGGGCCCATGGTCACCCCCTCGTCCAGACCACAGCCGATTTTGAGCGCGCTCATCTGGGCCTTGAACTTTTCAATGAACGCTGCGGCAATATCCTTGTGCAGCAAAAAGCGTGTGGGGGCTATGCACACCTGCCCCGCATTGCGGAACTTGGCTGCGGCCACGCGCTCGGCTGCCTGATCCAGATCCGCATCACGGCACACGATAACCGGACCATGGCCACCCAGTTCCATGGTGACCGGCTTCATCTGCCCACCGGCCAGCGCGGCCAGGTGCTTACCCACAGGGGTTGAGCCGGTAAAGGAAATCTTGCGCACCACGGGGTGAGCAATCAGATACTCCGAAATTTCGGCAGGTGTGCCATACACAAGGGACACAGCCCCCGCAGGAATACCCGCATCACAGAAACAACGGATCAACTCGGCGGGAGAAGCTGGTGTATCTTCCGGCGCCTTGACAATAACGCCACACCCGGCCCCAAGCGCTGCCCCAAGCTTGCGGGCAATCTGGTTGATGGGGAAGTTCCACGGCGTAAAGGCAGCCACCACGCCAATGGGGCGGTGCAGCACGCGCTGCTCAACATTGGGCACGCGGGCGGGCACCAGTTCGTCGTTCAGGCGGCGGCCTTCTTCACCAAAATATTCAATAACGCCTGCGGCTGCGTTAATTTCGATCACGGCCTGCGCAAGGGGCTTGCCCTGCTCACGGCTCATGATCCGACCGATGGATTCTGCCCGCTCACGCAGCAGTTCCGCCGCCTTGCGCATGATTGCGTAACGATCCCATGCGCTCAGGTTCCGCCATGCTTCATACCCTTGCGCCGCTCCGGCCACGGTTTTGTCCAGATCAGCAACGGAGGCATGGGCGACCTTGCCTATGGTCTCACCACTCGCGGGGTCGAGTATGGGGAGCGTGCGACCATCCGCCGCGTCCTGCCATTGTCCCGCGATCAGAAGCTGGGTGTTTATAGGTGTTTCCGACATATGCATCTCTCAACCAAAATAAACGGGTCTGCTGGCAACACAGGTCTGCCCACACAAGTATCCGCCACTCACCATCTTCCGACTGACTGCGCAAGAGGCAGGCCACATTTTACCGCCCACAACAGCACTGTCGGCAACTCAAAGCACAAATATACCGCCAAAGCATACGCCACCGAACAAAAGGGGTTCCCCCCAACCCTGTTATACGCGCAGCACAACCCACCCGTTGGGGGAGTGTCACGCTTGGCTTGGCATGCCTGTGTTCTTAAGCACCAGCGGCAACCCTGCGGCCACAAACACGACCTTGCCCATACAGGCTGCCAGACGTTGGTGCAGCAACCCTGCCTCGTCCCTGAAGCGCCGCCCCAGCGGGCTTTGTGGCACAATACCCAGCCCGACCTCATTCCCAACCATAACGGTTGGGGCTTTGCGCACATTCAGGCTGGCAAGCAGGGCCTGAACCGGCCCCTCCACATCACACTCGGCCAGCAAAAGGTTGGTCAGCCACAAGGTCAGGCAGTCCAGCAGCACAGGAGTGGTAGCATACTGGCGGAGCACGGCTGCCACATCCAGCGGTTCCTCCACCGTCTGCCAGCCCGACTGACTGCGCTGCTGTTTGTGCCGGGCAATGCGCTCGTGCATTTCCGTATCAAACGCACTCCCCGTGGCCAGATAGATCCATGGTCCAGGCAAGGCGGTTATTGCGCTCTCGGCAAAGCGGCTTTTGCCCGACCTTGCCCCACCCAACACAAGCAGGCTACCTGCCGCACCACCTGCCCCCGCACAAAGGGTTATGCCACTCATACGCCCGTCCAGCCCTGTTTCCATTTGCCTGAACCTCCATAACAGCACACAATTGCCACCATGCCTTCTTCCTTATCACCACGCCCCAGCGCTCCCCTGTCCCTGCACGCACTGCGCGCGCTGTGCATGGACCTGCCCCCCGCCAACACGCAGGTGCAGCACGCCATTGCCCAAAGGGAGGCCACACTGACCAAACCTCCGGGCAGTCTTGGACAACTGGAGGAGATGACACGCTGGCTAGGCGGATGGCAACACAGCGCCACCCCACGGCTGGAGCATGTTCATGTGCTTATTTTTGCGGGTAATCATGGTGTTATGGCGCACCATGTCTCCCCCTGGCCGGTGGAAGTTACGGCGCAGATGGTGCAGAACTTCCAGCGTGGTGGCGCTGCCATCAACCAGATTGCGCGCGTAGCACACGCCAGACTGGCTGTGGTGGCGGTGCATGATCTGGCCCCTACAGCAGATTTTACCCTTGCCCCGGCCATGACAGAAGCGGAGTTCCTGTCCGCCGTGCAGGTTGGGTTTAACGCAGTACCCCCAGACTGCGACCTGCTGTGCCTAGGCGAAATGGGCATTGGCAACACCACGGCCGCATCAGCTATGCGCAGCCCTGACCCACCAGAGCGGCACAGACTGGGCAGGACAGGGCACCGGGCTGGACGCAGCAGGCACTGCGCACAAAGCAATGGTCATTGATACCGCACTGGCCCACCATGCGGCCCATCTGGACGACCCGCTTGACGTCGCACGGCGGCTGGGTGGGTATGAACTGGCAGCAACACTCGGTGCCGCCCTTGCAGCACGGCTGATGCATATTCCTGTCATACTGGATGGTTTTGTCTGCACCGCAGCCGTGGCCCCTCTGGCACACCTGCACCCCAATGCGCTGGACCACACAGTGCTCTCCCACTGCCCAACCCCCACTGGGCAAACCGCCCGTCTGGCACAACACCTGCGGATGACACCAATTTTAAGCGGTCTTGGCCTGCGTCTGGGAGAGGCTTCTGGCGCCGCACTCACCATTCCTCTTTTGCGCGCAGCAGTTGCCTGCCACACCGGCATGGCAACCTTTGCACAGGCTGCTGTCTCTGAAAAAGCATGATGCCAGCACCAACCCTGCCCAAGACTCTGGCAAGCCGGTGCAGGCTGGACCTTGCCTGTGGCCTTGCCCTGTTGACCCGCCTGCCTGCCGCATGGTTAGCCCCCCCTGCCTTCAGAACCAGGTGCTGCACCATGGCCAATGGCGCGCTCCATCTGGTGCTGGCCCCTGATTGCCGCAGGAATTGGGGCAGGCAGCGGCTGTGTACTGGCCATGTTACGCATGGCACATGTACCCGCTCTTGCTGCTGCCGGTCTTGCCCTTGCCTGCCAGACCGCACTGACTGGCGCTTTACACGAGGACGGCCTAGCAGACATGGCCGACAGCTTTGGCGCTACCACACCAGAGCGTAAACTGGCCATCATGCGTGACAGCCACGTGGGCAGTTATGGAGTTATCGCACTGAGCCTGAGCCTGCTGGTCCGCGCTGCGGCTCTGGCGGCATTGCCTGTGCATTCCGCCATTATGGCCTGCGCCATAACCGCCTGCCTTGCCAGAATGGCCATGCTCCTGCTGCCCGCATCCATTCCACCCGCCCGCCCGGACGGACTGGCCCGTATGCTGTACCCCGTCCCTCGCAGCTCTTTGGGGGGAGCAGTAGTTTGTGCATTGGCGGTCGTGCTGGGTCTGCCTTTTGCAGGGCATACCGGGGAGCTACCCCTGTGGCCCTATTTTGCACACACCGTAGCCCCCATAGGCATAGGCTGCGCCACGGCATGGCTGGTGGCACTATGGGCAAAGCGTATTCTGGGCGGTTTTACGGGGGATGTGCTGGGCGGCTGCGCAGTGCTGGTGGAATGCCTGCTGCTCAGCTTTTATGCCGCTCTGGCCTGACTGCAAGCGGCAGGCACCACATGGAGGTGTACCGCGCGCCCACCCTCTTAAAGACGGGGCGCGCGGTGCTGCCTGCTCAGGCCTTGGGGGCCTCTTCTTCTTCGTCTTCTTCGTCCCAGTCTTCGTCATCTGCTTCAAAGACCAGTTCAACGGTAATGGTTGCGTCATCACCTTCCTGCAGGGCTTTGGCGTCGGCTTCCGCCTCCTCTACTTTTTCGTAGAGTTTGCCTTCATTGGGGTCTTCCTGCCACTCGTTACGCGGCTCCCAGAACGACAGTTCGCCCTCCGCGTCTTCACGCTGGATGAGGTAGCCTACGACAACTTCGTCTTGGTCTTGCATGGCGTTATCCTTTTCTGCCTGTTTCCTTCTATGAAGCATGCCGCAAAAAAGGGAAGAGGAAAGCGTGACAAACAGTTTGATGAAAATATGACAAGACGAATAATTCTGGCCCAAGCGCCTTAATCCGCACGTTCACCCTCGCCCCAACACCCTATGCCGCACTATGGCCTGCCTGCCATGCTGCCAGTGCGCACGCCAGTCGGGACCATTCTGCCTCGTCTGCTGGCAGACCAATGCGCAGGCAGTGTGGCCGCTCTGCAAACCGACGGGTGACAATGCCGTGCTGGCATAAATGCACCCACAAGGCATAAGCCTGCGCCACATCCACCAGAGTAAACAGGGTTGACTGGCCCCGGCACGCAAGCCCCGCCTTATGCAGCATGCTAACCAGCCGGTCATGGGCCATGCGGGCCTTGTGCGCTGCCTGCTCCAGCCACTGCGTATCCACCAGTGCCTGCTGCCCTGCAGCCAATGCCAGCGCACCGACCGGCCATGCCCCCAGCAGGTCCCGCGCGCGCTGTGCAAGGACCGCGGAAGCCAGCAGAAAGCCCAGACGCACACCGGGGAGCCCATAGGTCTTGCCAAATGAACGCAGCACCACAAGTGCTGGGTGTGGCAGCAGGGGAGCCATGCTCTGGCTCTCAAAATCCCCAAAGGCCTCGTCCACCACAAGCCAGCTTTGTGCCCGCGCACATTGATCCGCCAGAGCGAGCAGAGTGTGCCGCTCCAGTAGCCGCCCATCAGGATTATTCGGGTTGCAGACAACACACGCCACGCCGCCCTGCTGCGCGGCAAGGCTAAGTTGATGCACATGCGTAGCCCCCTCGCACGGCACCGCATTGTGCTCCCACGCAAGCCGGTGACCGGAATAGGTCGGCCCCAGAACACAGGCTTTTTGTACCTTCAGCAGACGTGGCAACAACGCAATAAGGCTCTGGCTCCCAGCCCCGCTAACCACCATATCGGGTGTGGCAACACCATAAGCACTGGCCGCCGCCTGCTGGAGAGCCTGCTCCTCCCCCTCCTCAGGCAGGTGATGCAAAGCCCTGCGCTCAGGCAAAACCAGCGGATAGGCAAAAGGGCTAATTCCAGTCGACAGGTCAACAAATGGCTGCTCTGCTCCGGCAAAATACTGCATGACGGCTTTGACCTGCCCACCATGGCTAAACAGCGGCACCTGCTCCCTTCCGGCGGACAAAGCATTAGGTGGCACACCCTGCGGCATGGTAGCGTCCATGACCTTTTGTGTCTGCTTAGTGTTCATACCCACCTCCCATGCTGCTTTTTCCCCTCTCCATCACCCTGCCTGTTGCTGCCCTTGCCGCTGGCATGGAGGCCCTGTGGGGCTATCCACCCCGCCTGCTGGGCCTGATCGGCCACCCCGTTATGTGGGTTGGCGCACTGATAGACAGGCTGGAGCGCGCACTGAACAGGGCCGACACTCCAGAACAGATGCGCCATATGCTGGGCTTTGTAGCGCTGGCCCTGATTATTGCCATACCCGTTGCCCTGACAGCCGCCCTGCTGGGGGTGGGTTATACTCTTTTGCCAGCGCCTGTCATGCTGCTTGTGCAGGCTGCTCTGGCCAGCACACTTGTTGCGCAGCGCTCCTTGTGGGGCCATGTGCGCGCTGTGGGCACGGCCCTGCGCCAGAATGGCCTGCCCGGTGGCCGAAAAGCCGTTAGCATGATTGTCGGGCGGGACACATCAGCACTGGATGAAGCGGGTATTGTGCGTGCAGCGCTGGAAAGTCTGGCTGAGAACTTTTCCGATGGTATTGTTGCCCCGCTCCTGTGGACCGCACTCTTTGGGCTGCCGGGGGCTGTTTTTTACAAATCCGTCAACACGGCAGACAGCATGATCGGGCATATGAGCCCCCGTTATAAAGCTTTTGGCATGGCAGCCGCCCGACTGGATGATCTGATAAACCTGCCAGCCTCCCGCCTTGCCGCCCTGTGCCTTATGCTGGCAGCCCCACGGCAGAAATGGCCCCACATCTGGCAGACCGTCAGACGGGATGCGCCACGCCACCGCTCCCCCAATGCTGGCTGGCCCGAGGCCGCCATGGCCGCAGCCCTGAACACCCTGCTGGCAGGCCCACGCTCCTACGGTGGACACATGACCAAAGACCCATGGATTGGCAGTGGCACGTCAGGAGCAAGAACCGCCGATCTGGAGCGTGGGTTACACCTGTACCGGCGGGCCTGCGGCGTGCTGATTGCCGGCTTGCTGTGCACCGCACTTGGCTGCATGATAGCACAATGAACGCACCCTCCTTCTCCCCCGTGTTTCTGGCCGAGCTTGAACAGCTTTTTACGTGGCGAAGGGATGTGCGCCATTTTCGGACAGACCCGTTGCCTGACCACACCTTGCAGCATCTGCTGGAAACCGCCTGCATGGCACCCTCCGTGGGGCTGAGTGAGCCATGGCGCTTTGTAAAAGTGGACAGCCCAACCCGCCGCCATGCAATCCGCGAGAACTTTGCCTTAAGCAATGCACGCGAACTGGCCGGGCGCGGTGGAGATGACGCCCAACGATACGCCTCTCTCAAGCTAGCAGGGCTGGATGAAGCCCCCCACCATATTGCCGTGTTCTGCGAAACCCATCCCCAGCAGGGCCGTGGTCTGGGCCGCGGCACCATGCCCCAGACCACCACATGGTCCGCCGTTATGGCCATTCACACCTTCTGGCTGGCAGCCACCGCGCGGGGGATCGGCGTGGGCTGGGTTTCCATTCTGGACCCCAGAGAAGCCAACAGGGTGCTGGGCATCAACCCCGAGTGGCAGTTTTTAGCCTATCTGTGCGTCGGCTACCCGCAAGAGCCTGCCAGTTCACCCGAACTGGAGCGCCGCGGCTGGGAGCACCGCAACCCCGCACGCCGCAAATGGATAGCCCGTTAACCCCAACACCATGCTGGCTGCCGCACGGCGGAGCTTAATCAACGTAAACAGGCGGACGGGCCAGCGCGAGCAGACTGTCCACGTCCATATACTGCTCTAGGTGGTCAGCCAGACGGTCCAGTGCTGCATCCACCGTGCTGTCATGGTTGTCGGGCAGGCCCTCACCCGCACGTGCCCACACGCCATCCGGTGCAAATGCCGCCCCGCCAGCACGCGCCAGCAAGGCCAGACGCGCGGCACGGTGTGTGAAAATACCGTGCAGATATGTCCCCCAGATCAGTCCGTTACCCGCCACGCACCCTTCCGCATGCCCGTTAAGCTGTAAAAATGGTGTAGCGTCCAAAGCCCGGTCTGTCTGGCCCATATGCATTTCGTACCCGGCGACAGGCTGCCCCTCCTGGGCCAGAAAACCTGTTCCGTATTCAAGTTTTTTTTGTCCCCCCAGCACAGTATGAACAGGCAATAGTCCCAAGCCCTGCGCGGTGCTGGCAGTTCCCTCCGTGCCAGATGGGTCAGCAACGCTGTGGCCCAGCATCTGGTAGCCACCGCAAATACCCATAACAGCCCGGCCACTTTGCGCATGCTCCACAATCTGCCCTGCCCAGCCACGCCTGCGCAAACAGGCCAGATCAGCCAGAGTTGCCTTGGAGCCGGGGAGCAGAATCACGTCACCTTCTGGCAAAGTTTCCCCTTCCAGAGCAGGCACAACCTCCACCCCCGGCTCCACACAAAGCGGGTCCAGATCATCAAAATTGGCAATCATGGGTAAAATGGGCACAACAATACGCAAGCGCGGCGTACCGCCATGCCCCCTCTTATGCCGAACCCGCAGAGTGCTCAGAAGGTCAGCGGCATCCTCTGCTGGCAGGTCATGCACATCGCAGATGGGGCACCAGTCCCAGAGCCTGCCACCCTGTTTTTTGGGCAACAAACTGCATGCCATCGGCAAACAGGGTGGGGTCACCACGCATACGGTTGACCACAAACCCTTTTATTTTTTCTGCATCTTCCGCCGATAAAACAACCTGTGTCCCAACAAGGCTTGCAATCACACCACCCCGGTCAATATCGCCTACAAGGACAACGGGAGCCTGTGTGGCATGGGCAAAACCCATATTGGCAATATCATGCCGCCGCAGGTTTACTTCCGAAGCGGAGCCAGCACCTTCGACCAGAACAATATCGGCTCTGGAGACAAGGTTTTTAAAACTCTCCAGCACCTGCGGCATAAGGCGCTCTTTGCGCGTCTGGTAGGTTCTGGCCTCCACCGTATCAACGCTGGCCGCGCACGACGAGCTGCGCCCCAGTCTCGCCCTGCGGTTTGAGCAGCACGGGGTTCATGTCCGCCATGGGCGCCACACCACAGGCCCGCGCCTGAAGAGCCTGTGCCCGCCCGATCTCTCCACCATCCAGTGTCACAGCGGCATTGTTGGACATGTTCTGGGGTTTGAAAGGCAGCACCCGCAGGCCGCGCCGTGTTAACGCACGGGCCAGCCCCGCAACCAGAGTGGATTTTCCAACACTTGAGCCTGTGCCTTGCAACATAAGAACACGGGCACTCAAAACTCTACCCCCTCCTGTGCCTTGACCCCGGCCTTGAAGTGATGTTTGACCAGCGTCATTTCCGTCACCAGATCAGCCGCGTCCAGCATAGGCTGGCGAGCGTTGCGGCCCGTGACCACCACATGCTGCCCCACAGGACGGGCGGCTATGTCTGCCAGAACCCGCTCTATATCCAGATATTCATACCGCAGGGCCACATTCAGCTCATCGAGCACAACAAGAGCCACATCCTCCCTTGCCAGCGCCTGCACGGCCACAGCCCATGCGCGCTCGCAGGCCGCCACGTCCCGCGCGCGGTCCTGTGTTTCCCACGTAAATCCCTCGCCCATTGAGTGCCATTCGACCAGCTCACCAAAGCGTTCCAGTGCGCGACGCTCGCCGGTATGCCATGCCCCCTTGATAAACTGCACCACCACAACACGCCGCTCATACCCCAGCATGCGCAGTGCCAGACCAAAAGCCGCCGTGGACTTGCCCTTGCCCGGCCCGGTATTGACCAGCAACAGCCCTTTCCGGGTTGTTTTTTTGCTGGCAACCTCGCGGTCCTGCACGGCTTTGCGCTTGCGCATTTTCTCCCTATGCCGTTCTGCGTCGTGCTCTGCCGTGTTGTGCTGCTGATCGCTCATACTGCCCCGTGTTCCCTACCAGTCTATTTGGTCTGTACGTTCTGCTTAACCTGCCTGAGCACAGGGCAGAGCCGGACTTACCGCCTGCTCGACCATAAACAACCGTGCAAACCCCTGCGGAATGGAAGGAGCAAGCAGTTCAGGCTGTTCACCCACTGCCAGCGCGCTGAGAATACGCAGCGGCCCCCCGTGCGAGAGCACACAGACAGATTCCCCCTTATGCTGCACCTCCTGCCAGAAGTCGGTTATACGGTGGCATAGTGCGCGCCCGCTCTCTCCCTGAGGGGGGGCAAAGGCTGATGGGTCTTTGGCCCATTCATCCAGTTGCCTACGCTCAATATCCTGCCAGCGCAGTCCTTCCCACTGGCCAAAATCCAGCTCGGACAGGCGCGGGTCCACGCGCAGTTCCATCCCTGTTGCCTGTGCGAGCCGTTGCGCCATTTCCCGGCAACGCCGGGCGGGGGAGCTATATAGCACATGGCAGACAGCCCCTTTGGCCAGAACCGAAAGCCCGGATACAATTTTTTCCCACCCCGGGCGCAACGCTACATCCTGCCTGCCATAGCAGACACCATCAGGCAGCAGCACGGGAGCATGCCTTACCAGCAACACCGGAAAAGACTGCATGGCCTGTCTCCTCTTTAACTCTGTGTCCGTTGTTCAAGCGCGCAAGACAGGTCAGACAAACCCATTGTCTGTGTCTGCCACTCACATTGCCTGCAAGCCCGACACACCACCACCCCCTTTTGGGTCACGGAGTAGGGATGGCTGCATCCACCCGCTCAGGTACTGTGGCCAACACATGGAAAAAAGAACCGGACACAAAACCACGCTGCCCCCCACAGGCCCCCAGAGCCTCCCCCAGACCCGAGTTCAGGCTGGCCAATGGTGCATCCCGCCCCGCGTCCAGCACGGTTGCATAATGGAACTCATGCCCGCGCAGGCGCGTCCCACGCGGCCCTAACACGCCATCATCAAGCAACGTGGCCTCACGGTAGCCAAGGTTCAGCTTCCGCCGTGCAAAGGACGTGGAATGGTCCAGAAGTCCAGCCATGGTATGCCGTACGCCCTGAGCATCCTCCAGCCCCTGCCCGAGCACCATAAACCCCCCGCATTCACCATGGACCGCGCGGGTCTGGGCAAACCGGGCCAGCCCGGAGCGGAATGTAGCTGCCTCCGCAAGCTGCCCGGCATGCAACTCGGGGTAACCACCGGGCAGCCAGCAGGCCGTGCAGGACGGGTCAGGCGCTTCGTCCGCTAGGGGGGAGAACGGCACCAGCTCGGCCCCGGCCTGCCGCCAGAACAACGCCAGATGACCATAAAGGAACGAAAAAGCCGCATCGTCCGCAACCGCAATGCGCTGGCCCGGCGGCGGGGGCAACCCGGCCAGCGGCCCCCCAGCACCCGGCTGGGCAAGCG
>NZ_BAJU01000018.1 GCF_000613865.1 Acetobacter okinawensis JCM 25146 | reverse complement strand
AGTTCGTTATGCGATGGATTTCTGCAATCCTGTCACTGGTCTTCTAGCACTACAGTTGCATTTTGTATTGTGAGTGAGCGCGGATGGCGTTGGCCTGATGTCTTCGTCGAAAGACAGACCATCTGAGGATGTGGGCTACGGGCAGTCTGCGTTGTGAGAGTTTTACGACGAGACGCCTGATTTCCTGTATGGACCAGCAGACAAGGACTGTCGTGTCCGGTGCAGTGTTTTTTCAGTTTCATCAAGTTTGCCTGATACCGGACACTTGCCATGACGGCATAGGCGAGCATGACCAGAGAGACATGCCGATGCCAACCATGCCAGGAACGGGTTTCGTTATGATCAAGACCAAATTCGTTTTTGGCCGTCTCGAAACATTCTTCGATCCTCTAGCGCGTTCCATCGACGTTCACGAGTTCCTGCATGGTTGTTCCTTTTGGACACCATGTCGTAAAACAGGCAAGGTCTCCATCGGCGATGTTCCGGCGGATCAACAGGCCACGTGTCCATGGTCCGGCTATAGGACAGTCAAATTTTTCAGCATCCAGATCGGCAAGCGGAAGATACGCCCAGTCATACAGCCTCTCACCTTTTGTGCCGTGTCCCGCGGACAGACGGTGCCAGTCCTGCTCTGGAAGATTTGCGGCAATATCTTTGGCTTCTCCTGCAATCAGTGGGCATGTCGCCCATGACCCGAACCAGTGATTGCCTCTGGCCCCAAGGACATATCCAATTCCTGTCCGGCGAAGCGTGCGTTCCACATCGCCGACGCCATACACGGCTGTCTGCTGCAACCCAGCGGAAGGGCACACCGGCCTCAATACTCCGCTCAATCATCATCGAGGCTAACGCCGGTTTGGTTGCAAACGCCACGTTATCAGGAACGTGGGCCTGCTTCAGGCGCTCACGGCTCGCTGACCAGTCTTTTGGAAGTACAGGGCGCGGTCAACAAAGGCGTGGCCCCGCGCCGATACATAGGTGGCAAATACACCAATCTGGCAGTTCGTGATCTTGCCGGCAGAGCCCCTATACTGACGCCCCACACCGCAGGACGCCTGACCTTTCTTCAGAAAACCGGTCTCATCGATGACCAGCACGCCATCTTCAGTGCCCAGATGCTCGATCACATAATCCCTGACGACATCACGAAGGGCATCGGCATCCCAATGCCCGCGCCCCAGAAGCGCCTGCTGCCGCCATGGACCAGGATCTCCTGCGGCTTCCGCTCGCATCCATCCCGTCCTGCGTGGTTCATTACCAATCAGAACGTCAAGGAAGACACACGCAGAAGCCGCAACTCGCTTCTGCGTAAACAGCGGCACGATCCGCTCCTTGACTGCCCTAAGCCCGGACGCCCATAATTCCAGCGTCTCTTCAACAGACGCACCGCCACTCATCATATCCTGAATCATGGTTGCCTATAGATTCAGCACTCAATACAAAATGCAACTGTAGTGCTAGCCTCGGTCGTTTCGTTGTCTGGCGTTAGCCGCTCCCTACTGTCTCGCGTTCTGATGTGATGACGTTACAGCGTGCAGGGTAGGGATATTTGAAACATCCACAGCACGCTCCGCCTGCCATTCGTCATATGCCGCCTGCATCCTTATCCAAAGACTAGAACCATTCCCGAAGAGCTTGCCTAAACGTACACCGACTTCAGGGCTCACCGGCTTACGCTCTGCTAGAATGTCATAAAGATGCTGCCGGGAAATCCCAAGCAGGCGTGCAATTTCGGACTTGCTCCGTTCCGTCGCAGGAATTACGTCCTCGCGCAGCAATTCGCCTGGATGAGTCGGGCAACGACTAACATTACGAGCCATAGCTACCTCCTAGTGGTATTGTTCAAAATCAAGAACGTATGCATCGCCATCTCTGAATTCGAAGGTAATGCACCATGGGCCGTTCACATGAACTGTATAACGAGTTGGTGTATATCCCCTCAGGGCATGAAAATTGAAACCAGGAATGTTCATGTCATCCGCGCTTGTTGACGCATCAAGAGCATCCAATCGACGCAGGATCCGGCTATGAAACCTGACGTCGATCTTCGACTTCCCTGTCTCCCATAGAGCCTTGAGATGCTTGTTTGTGAAGGTCTTGATCATCTTCACACAACGTAAGCTATCAGCTTACTTTCGTCAATTAATAGCTTACACAGGTGCTCGTATTGATGGGTTATAATAGGACATCAGTATCCGGTCGTCTGATTGTCACCTGTCATAACTAGACGTCGGAGTCCAAGGCCATGACCCCCATCATTCTATCACTCATTGGAACGACGGCGATGTTCGTCTCTGGCCGAAGATACGAAACTGCGCCCGTGAAAGAGCGGCGTGTCCGAGCGATAGGGCTTGCCATTGCCGGGGCGGCCATCATTGGCATGGCTCAAGCGGGAGCGTATCATCTGGGCGTCATGAAATAAGGCATATCAGCCTGACGCCCCCTCCCCCCGAGGAAATGTTATGATCTTGACGATAGGGGCAGGCGAGCGGATCCGATGTGCAGAGAGCCGCCCGCCTGAGATTAGAGAGATGACACGCGCGACTGTGCGCCAGTCTCACGCGACACCATTCACGGGGCGAAGCTCATGGCGAAGTGCGCCAAATGCAGATCACAAGCCCGCACGGCGAGGAACATTACAACCGTAGCTACACTGCCAGCGGTTATATACAACCAATATATTATCATTCTGTCCTCCTTTAACCGCTCCATGCCATCATGAAACGTGGACAATTGTAGCCTAGATGCCTGCAAGCAATGGTTGGCCTCATTGTAGGCCGTGCGATATCGAAGGTTGGCTTTGTTACTCGTCTATAAAAATCTAAAACTTCCCGCTCACCTTAGAAGGATAACCAATGCCACCGACACTACGATTTCGTACTCCCGGAAATGAGCGAGTTGTTCTGGACCAAGCAGCCACGAAGGCCTCTATAAGTCATGTAAAAGAATGCCTTCTGGCGCTCAGTTTCCTGCAAGGTAAACTCGAAGCGTGCCAAACGAATGGTGGTGTTGATGTCCTTCTGGATGACATTTCACCTGCTTTGGGAGTCATGGAGCACAAGTGGACGGCACTTGTAGAGTTGCTGAGTGTGCCATCGGCAATAGCACGCAACGTGGCGGAGCGAAGTGCCGCGTTGCGCGAAGCAAATATGAAAATCCGGTTACTTGAAGAGAAGCTTGGCGGCGAAATAACAGGGGAACAGGTGCAATGCGCACTCTACAATGCCAGTAATGCTTTACAGCGCTGGTGGAAGGAAAATGGTTTTGCCCACATTTCATCAATCACGTTTGGAGAGTATGCCTGCACTGTTGAGTTGTCTTTGAGCATACCAGAGTTTTCTCCGTGGGAAGACGCAGAGGATCGTGGGCAGATAGCACCCGGACAAGCTATGATTTTGTGGGCACAAAGCGTGCAGCAGCATGGGTTTGTCCTTATGTCGGAAGATCACGGGCGTGACCGCTACGTTGTTGACTGTGATGCAAGCAGTGCAGCCGTGGAAAAGATCATAAAAACTGGCCTTCCCAGCGCCCAGATCAGAGAGAGGAAGACAGTAAGGCGGGGTCACGACCCACGACTGTGCCTAAATGGTGTCACCATATTTATCCGGTCAATTGAAGACATCTGGATGCTTATGAGTAAGCAGGAACAGACAGCAAATAGTCCAGCTGCAGGCGAAGGAAACGGTGCATGAACCGTAGGAATCCAACCAGTTGGAAGCAGGAAGCCCCACACAAGATTTCCCGTGCCGCCGCGTTGCTGGAACTTGACGGAGAAGCAGTAGTGATCAAGCTGTCTGCAGAAGCGTGGAGTGCCGTCCTCGCTATCGCTGCAAAAGATGCAGGAGGTGAGTTTGCTATCGCAAGAGTGCCTAATCAGACTATTTTTGATGTGATCGGTTTGCCGGAACAGACTTCTTTGAGAAAGAGGCGTTAGTGTCACTCACTGTCAGGTCTACTCGATGAGCGAGGATGAGCCTATCCAGTCCGACACCGCTGGTCTACGCACGTCAGTCCGCCGCCTTGGCCGCGAAAAGCTGGCGGAGCGGACGATTGAAACGGTCCTTCAGCTCACGCCGGATACCGAAACGGTCGCGGTGACATTCCGTGCTGCTGGCCTGCGCTTATCCCGCAAGGCCGAGGCAATCAGACGCGAGGGAGGCCGTGCTGTCCGGGCCGAAGTCAAAGGCACCGATTTTTCGATGTTCGCTGATTTCGAGGCGTTGCAGGAGCATGCGCGCCTCTGCTTGCAGGAAACGGTCGACGCCTTTCTTGGTATGGTGGCGCAGGCAGAAGATGAGCGCTTTCAGATCGAACAGATTACACAGAGCACGACTGTCGAGCAGAGGCTGTCCGATCCTGCTTTCCGTGCCAGACGGGAAGCCGCAGCCGTGGCTCTGCAGCAGGTCTGGGAGAGCGGACACTGGATTGCAGGTGCATGGGAAGCCTTTAGCAAAGTGTTCGATGCCTACCGTAAAGCAAACCCTCTCCCGCCGGCCGCTCTTGCCAGCAACGACACAAGGCCTGCCCGTCAGGATCTGGTCACGCGCCAGGTCGTCTCTCTCGATGCCTGGAAAGCCGCTGACCAGTCAGCGTAATGGGCAGCACGCGGCTCGGTGATGATCAGTCTGGCTCTGGCCAGTCGCGGGTCGGGTGCCGTGTCGGCAGTGACTGGCGATTGCAGTGTACATTCGTTGCAGGCGACAGAGTTTGCTCATGCGGCTGCCGATGAATGGCTTTGAGGAAATCAACGCCCTGCCTGTCGGGATAACCAGTTTCACGAATTTCCCATTCTCGGAAAGTCGCATGACTGGCTTCGATTTCCGCAAGAAGCTGCGGGTTATCGGTTATCCCGACTTTGTTGGCTAAGGTATTCCCATCGGACTGAAGATAAAGATCAGCCACCTGAATTAGGCTGCTCTGGTGGTTTTCTTATAACGGGGATCAGCCTGCAGGCGTGTCATGAGGCGCCGACGCGCTTCGTCAGTGGTAATTTCACCTCGGGCACACGCTTCCAGATCTGCGGCTGCCTCTGGCGGAACAGGTTGTCCTTCTCGTGCGGCACTGGCCAAGGCATCCTGAACAGCCTGTTGCCGACGAATGAGGCTTTCATGAGAGATTGTCATGATCGAGAGTTCCCCTGATTACAAATGGGATTTTACCATAAAAGCCTTACTTTGTCACCGATATTGCTGTCTGTGCGGGCTCCAAAACCATAAAAACCGAGTCACAAAAAACTGGCATTTCAGTTTTCTTTGCCAGATCAGACGGATAGCGACGCCGGGCTTATGCGTGCGTCAAAAAGGCTTGCGTTCCCTTTTTGTTCCGGTGTAGCCATGAGGGGTAAAGGAGCGACCCCATGCACCAGAACAAGACTGATACGCTGGATCTTCTGCGCGAGAAAATTCGCAGGATGGAAGCCCCCCAACCCGCATCGGCCGAGCGGCTACCAACCGGGTTTGCGGCCATCGACACGCATCTGGACGGTGGTCTTGCACGAGGCTGCGTGCATGAGGTGTTCAGCGCCGGACGAGATAGTGTTTTCTCCTCCCGCTCAGCAGCCTTCGTCGCTCATGTGCTGGCCCGCACCACCGGGCCGGTGATCTGGGCCAGCGAGGATTACCCTGACCTGTCCGCCCCGGGCATCCGCCAGTCCGGTCTCAATCCCGGTCGCCTGCTCTGCGTCACCACCCGCAAGGGCGGTCTGGAAGCCCTCTGCGAGGACGTGCTGAACGAACGCGGGGTCTGTGCTCTGGTCGCGGATATTCGAACCCCGCTCTCTCTCACCCAGTCCCGCCGCCTCGTGCTGGCCGCCAGCCGAAGTCATGTCAGTGGCTTCCTGCTCTGTCGCACGGCGGGGGCTCAGAATGATCCGCCAGCCAGCGCCAGCATGACCCGCTGGCGGATCGGAGCCAGCCCCTCAACGCTACGCACCGACCTCCCCTCCTTTTCTCCGGTTGCCGGCGCAGAGCGCTGGGCTGTCGAACTGCTGCGGCATCGCGGTGGGCCGGGCGGCACCTGGATCATTACCCCGACACGCCATGACACGACGTATTCTCTCCCTGTGGCTGCCCCTCTGGCCGATCGAGCGACACCAGAAACAGCAGCCATCCCATTCACGCACCGGACTGGCGCTCTACGCGCCTGAGCGTGGCCGACTTCTGGTGACAGCGGCAGATCCCATAGCCCTGCGACTGGGGATCTGCCGCGGGATGCCATTGGCACAGGCCCGGGCCATGCAACCGGAGCTGCACGTGGCACAGGCCCAGCCTGCCACCGATCAGGCCGCACTGGAGACGCTCACCCTATGGTGCCAGTGGCTGTCGCCCCTCACGGCCACAGATGGCACCGATGGTGTGTGGGTGGAGACCACTGGCTGTGATCATCTTTTTGGAGGCGAGGACCAGATGGCTGACCGCCTGCTTACCCGTCTTACAAAGGCCGGTTATTCTGCCCGGATCGCGATAGCAGATACAGCAGCCATGGCGGCGGCTGTCGCCCGCAGCAGCCACCGGTCCATCACCCTCATTCCCCCGGGAGGTCAGGAGAGTGTCCTGCGCGGACTGTCTCTGGCCAGTCTGCGACTTGAGCCTGAGACACTGGCAACCCTGCGCCGTCTGGGCCTTGTGCGTGTCGGCCAGCTTCTAGATATGCCCCGTGCTCCTCTGGCCCGCCGCTTCGGGCAGGCCCTGCCCGACCGGCTTGATCAGGCGATGGGACGGCTGCCTGAACCCCTCTCTTTCAGGATGGCGCCACAGTCCTTTCGCGCTTCCGGCACACTGGTTGAACCAATCAGCACGGCTCCGGCCATTGCCCGCGCTCTGGAAAAACTCGTGGCGGAACTGTCAGGCACCCTGAACCGGCGGGGGCACGGTGCACGCCAGCTGCAGGTGCAGTGCATGCGGGTCGATGGCACACTCCAGAACCTTCAGATTGGACTGTCGAACGCCAGTGCCGATCCTGTCCGCCTGAACCGGCTTCTGGCGGAGCGGATCGAAACCATCGAACCAGGCTTCGGGATTGAAGCCTTTACCCTCAGTGCGACAGAAACGGCCCCACTGGATGCCCCGGCCAACCGGGACTGGCTGACGCTCACCACCGATCCCGCAGGTCTGCCTGCCCTCCTTGATCGCCTTGGGGGACGGGTCGGGATTCAAAGCCTCTCGCGCCTGCACGATGGAGCCAGCCAGTTTCCCGAACGTGAGCAGGCTTATACCGCGCGTGAGCGTGTGCAGAGTATGGCGGAACACTCCCCAGTCGGCCCTCATGGGCCTCGGCCTGCCCGGTTACTCCCCGCCCCAGCTCCCCTTACCGTTACGGCGTTCTGGCCGGACGGTGCCCCCAAAGCCTTCATCTGGAGGCGTGCCACTCATACCATTCGGGGGCTGATCGGGCCGGAACGGGTCTGGAGCGACTGGTGGCATGATCCTCAGGAAGCCTGCGCACGCGATTACTGGGTGGCCGAGACGGCAGAAGGCGAACGCTTCTGGTTGTTCGTCGCCCATGATGGCACGGGTCCGACTAAAGGGCTGGCCGTGTGGTTCCTGCACGGGGTTTTCTGATGCAGCACCCGTCATACCTTCCCGGCCTGCGTCCGGCCCGTACAGACGACATCGCCGATGCCCTCATGCACGCACTTTGCCATGACGGACGCCGCCGGGTGCATGATGCGGACAAGCTGATGGCCCGGCTGGTAGCTGAACGACTGGTCGCCCATCTTGAACGCTGTGGCTTTGTCCTGTGTCGTGCGCAGGATACGGGCAGCCACACGGCGTCGGCCCATCCCCATCCAGCCGAGGCCCGTCGTGAATAAGGGAGGCTATGTCGAACTGCAGGTGGCAACCTGTTTTTCGTTCCTTCGCAGCGCCAGCCACCCCGATGAGCTGATGCGACAAGCCAAAGCTCTGGGCTACACGACGCTGGGCGTTACGGATTACAATTCGGTAGCCGGACTGGTGCGTGCCCACGATGCGGCCTGCGAGCAGGGTATCCGCCTTATTCCGGGGGCACGGCTGGAACTGGAAGACGGAGCTGCCCTGCTGGCTTACCCGCGGGATCGGGATGGCTGGGCATCTCTGTGTCGATTGCTGACGTTAGGCGCACGGCGCGGTCCGCATGACGCGTTCCAGCTCCGCTGGCAGGATCTGGCGCGTGACGCGCGCAATCTGGTGCTGATCCTGCTGCCGACCGATGATCTGCGTCTGCCAGCCGACATGACGCGACTAGCAGAATTGGCCCGCCAGAAAGACGACGGCCCAGCCTATGTCGCGCTCACACGGCGTTTCGAGGCGCATGAGAGCGCACGGCTGGCATGGACGGCGCGGCTTTGTGTCCAAAATGGCGTGCGTCCCGTCGTTACGGGAGATGTGCTGTGGCATGATCCGTCCCGCCAAATTCTTCATGATGTGATGACGGCCATTCGTTGCCACCGCACTCTCGCAACACTGGGAGCGGAGCGTACCCGGCATCT
The DNA here is from genome assembly GCF_000613865.1 of Acetobacter okinawensis JCM 25146. GTDB lineage: Bacteria > Pseudomonadota > Alphaproteobacteria > Acetobacterales > Acetobacteraceae > Acetobacter > Acetobacter okinawensis. The sequence goes on along the minus strand of NZ_BAJU01000018.1, from coordinate 41,809 downwards.
CTCCCGACACCTGCGCGGCCCGAGCGAGATCCATGCCCTGTTCCCCGGTTATGAGGACGCTTTGGTGCGCAGCCAGGAGATCGCCGCCGCCTGCCAGTTTTCCCTTGAGGATCTGCGCTACCAATATCCCGATGAGACCGATGGCGGCAGCGAAACACCGCAGGATGCCTTGGAACGCCTCGTCAGGGCCGGGGTGCCCTACCGCTATCCAACCGGGACACCGGCCGATGTCCGCCAGCAGCTCGACCACGAACTGGCCCTGATCGCGCGTCTTGAATATGCGCCGTATTTCCTGACGGTGAATACCATTGTCGCCTATGCCCGTTCTCGCGGCATTTTATGCCAGGGGCGCGGTTCTGCCGCCAATTCTGCCGTGTGTTACGTGCTGGGGATCACTGCCATTGATCCCGTCCGCTCCGGTCTTCTGTTCGAACGCTTTGTTTCCGAAGAGCGGCAGGAGCCACCTGACATCGATGTCGATTTCGAAGCCGACCGTCGAGAGGAAGTCATCCAGTGGATATATCGGCGCTATGGTCGCTCTCACGCGGCCCTGTGCGCCACTCTGATGCGTTTCCAGCCTAAAGGGGCGCTGCGGGAAGTCGGCAGGGCATTCGGTCTGCCAGAGGATCTTCTGGGGCAGATGTCGAAGCATCTGGCCAGTGTGCTGCATGACGATGCGCTGCTTGCCGAGCGGCTTGAACAGATTGGTCTATCCGCTGGCGACAGGCGGCTTGGCATGGTCTTGCGGCTTGCCCGGCTGCTTGTGGGGTTCCCACGCCAGTATGGCACCCACCCCGGCGGGTTCGTGCTGACCGCCGACCGGCTTGATGAGCTGGTGCCTGTCCGCCCCGCCGCTATGGCGGACCGCCAGACCCTGGTCTGGGATAAAGACGACATCGACCGGATGCGGATGATGAAGGTCGATGTCCTCGGTCTGGGCATGCTGGGCTGTCTGCGACGCTGTTTTGAGCTGATCCACTCACACTACCACTGTAAGCTCGACATGACGGCCATCCCGCCTGAAGATCGGGCGACCTATCAGATGATTGCCCGGGCAGATACGCTGGGGACGTTCCAGATCGAGAGCCGCGCGCAGATGGCGATGCTGCCGCGCACAAAGCCCGCTACGTTCTACGATCTTGTCGTGCAGGTGGCCATTGTGCGCCCCGGCCCCATCACCGGCGACATGGTGCACCCCTATTTACGGCGTAGGGCGGGAGAAGAAGCGCCAGACTGCCCGAGCCCTGCCCTGCAGCGTATACTGGGCAAGACACTCGGCATCCCGCTCTTTCAGGAACAGGCGATGCAGGTGGCCGTGCATTGCGCGGGCTTTACGGGGGGCGAGGCGGATCAGCTCCGACGCTCGATGGGAACCTTCCGTTCCACGGGTGGCGTTCATCACATGAAAGAGCGGCTACTGAGCGGCATGATTGCCAACGGTTATGATCCCGCGTTCGCTGCGCGAATTTGGACACAACTTGAAGGCTTCGGCGCGTATGGGTTCCCCGAAAGCCATGCGGCGAGTTTTGCACTGATCGCGTACGCTTCGGCATGGCTCAAATGCCACTACCCGGATGTGTTCTGCACCGCCCTGCTCAACAGTCAGCCCATGGGATTTTATGCCCCGGCCCAGATCGTGCGCGATGCGCGCGAGCATGGTGTAGAAGTCCGGCCGGTCTGTATCAATGCTTCGCGGTGGGACTGCACATTAGAGACCACGCGCGATGGACTGCGACAGGCCGTTCGTCTAGGGTTCCGGCTGGTGTCGGGCCTGTCCTGTGATGCTATGGCCAGACTGATCCTCGCACGTGGAGCAGGTTACGACAGTCTGGAAGATGTCTGGAGGCGATCGGACGTATCGCTCACCTTACTGGAAAAACTGGCGGAAGCAGATGGCTTTCGGGCACTGGGTCTCGACAGGCGGCAGGCTCTGTGGACTCTCAAGGGCTTTGGCGCGGCCCCATTGCCATTATTCGAGGCTGCCGACCGGGGACGGAACTCGCCAACCCCAGAATTGTGGGAGCCAGAGCCGAACCTGCCCGAACTTGCACCAGGCAGCGCGGTCGTGGAAGACTATCATGCGACAGGGCTGAGCCTACGTGCGCACCCGATCAGCTTCCTGCGCAACGCGCTTGCACGACAGGAAATTACGCCCATCTCCGATCTCGCGCAGGCTCGTGATGGCGCGTTCGTCAGGGTTGCCGGGCTCGTGCTGATGCGCCAGCGGCCATCCACTGCAAATGGCGTTATGTTTATGACGATCGAAGATGAAACAGGCACAGCCAATCTGGTTTTCTGGAAAGATCGGATCACAGCTCAACGGGCCATTATCGTAGGATCAGGGTTCATTGGCGCTCATGGCCTCCTCCAGCGTGAGGGCGAAGTGATCCATGTTGTTGTGCGCTTTGTTGAAGACCTGCAACCGATGCTTTCCCGTTTGAGCGAAGCCAATGGACGTGATCTCGAAACCAGATCACGGGATTTCCGTTAGGTGCCTAGTCTTGCCGTTTGCGTTTCCATTTCGATTTGGGTGGTGCAACCTTCAGCATAGGCGCTTGATTTGGGTCCTTCTTGCGCCGCACTGGCATTTCGCGTCCGTGTTTCCGTTTATACTCATTGGCAGCGCATTTCTCAGAATACGCCTTTGGCACCATCGGATAATCTGGCGGCAGCCCCCATTTTTCCCGGTATTCGTCCGGTGTCATGTTGTATATCCGCCGTAGATGGCTCTTCAGGAGCTTCATGCGACGGCCATCTTCGAGACAAATAATATAATTATGGAAAACGGATTGATCTATTGGTACCGCCGGAATTTCCGGCTCCGGCTCCTCCATAGGTATGTGTGCCTCTTCCAGAGCCGTATAAACCTGCTTGATCAACGCGGGAAGTTTGCTCGCATCCAGTGGGTTCCCGGCGAGAAATCCCTTAACGATCGTAGCCGTCATCCGTTTGAGTTCATCGGGGGGGTGCTGGTCAGCGTTGATGGACATAAGTCGAAATATTCCCTGAGTATCTAGCGCTGAGCGCATGAGCAGAACGCAGGGTCTCTGGCAGGATTCCGTGGTTTTTGAAAGGCATCGCATCCGTGTCAGTCATGGATTTCTTCCATTTTAGCGTTATTCCGTCGCATAAGAAGGGACATACCCATTCTGGCCGGCTCCTTAATCACCGTAGGCTCCTGAGTCTTTACCAGATCAAACCCGAACGACGTGGCGTTCGTCCGGAGCTTTATGCACATGGGAACTTTCCAAGGGTTTTCGGTCGTTTTGGCATCGGTCATTGAATTTTCCCGTTATCTGCAACGGGTCATAGACGATATGCGTTTTTTAAAGATCGGAGTATGGCCGGTGTTGGTTTGGCTTTATGAAACCGCGCCACGGCTTCCCAAGCATCTCTCTCAGTGAGGCAGATAGGTTCAGTTCATCCAGTCGCGTGGTTTGCGCATCAGTATGCCAGGAGTTTTCGAGGGCAGCCTCAAAAGCGCGCATCTGGCGTTCAATGGAATTATTTATCATTTGAACGCTCGCCGGCTGATCGCTGACATCCGTCGGTGTCGTTTCTCCTGCAACAGCCGGAGAAACGACACAACAGGCAAGCAGTCCCAAAATGGGAAACATCTTACGCAGGCGTGTTGCTACGCACGAGACGCATTGTATACGCGAGAATTTGTAAACCATGAGGGAAGTCCTTGCTACTGAGACAAACTATCCGGCTCCTTCCCTCATTGTATCCGCACCGGTTGTGACGCTGTTTTCACTTGGTGTGTTGCACGTGCTGGCATCTGCGACACGTCCAGCGCCAGCGTGTCCTTCAGGGCGTAAAGGCTGCGGTCAAGATGGAGTGTTCCGCGCACGCCGCGCTCAACCAGCGCCCGGAAATATGCATCAGGGTGCCGGATCTGTTCGCCCTGATCTTTCCTTGTCGCCATGACGATCACCGCGACAGCCGCCTCGAACCGGCCCAGAGCGGTGCAGCCGGTTTTCCACGACTGGTAGCCAATGCCGATCTGACCGGAGAGCAGTTCGGCCGCATCTGTGAGCTGGGCACGATCGGGTGTCGCCGAAGCGCACAGATCCCGCAAGGCCGGACACACGGTCAAGAAGAACGTGCTGGTGCCTGGGAAACCCCGTAGGATGGATGCCTCCAGCCCCTCGGATGGTTCTCGGTGAGACACCTGCCTCGCACACCGCATTGTTTCAATGCGATTGCGCCCTGTGGGCGCTACTACAACAACCTCTTTAGGTTTTTTGTTATTTCTTTTTGTATAATGGGTGCCAGATTGACCATCCATGGGTGCCGTTTTAGGGGTACACTGTGCAGTTTTTAACGACTTGCTGGCGCGGTTTTCCGCAGGCTTTTCCACAGGTTTCACACGCGCCCAGAGCGCTTTCATAGTGTCGTGGTAGCTGACCAGTGTGTCGATCAGGTCCGTACCACGCCGCAGGCGCATAATACGTGCGGCTTCCGAGCTATCGCCTCATCACCCTGCAGCTCGGCCGCCACACGCACCTGCTCATTCAGATCGGCAATTGCGTCACGCAGAAACGCCACTTCAGCGCGTTGACGTCGACCAATCTCAAGCTGGGCCTGTAGGTCCGGCCAGCGATAGCGCAGAGACGCCAGACTGAATCCAACCTGCGACATGCCGTCCTGTCCCTGCCAGCGCCGCCCCCGTTGGCCGTTCCGTCCATCACAGGGCACGATCATCCCCGCCTCGGCCAATTCTCTTACCGCTCGCCTCAAAGCCGTAAGCGACAGTCCCGTCCAGGACATTAGTGTCGCGTTATGAGCGTAGATAAAAGGGGTTGAGAGCAGCTCCCAACTCTCTGGCCGGGTTTTCTCGATCATCCGTTCCAGCAGCCCGCGTGCGCTGCGCGTCAAAGGAAAAGAACGGGGCAAGGCCCTGATCGTATTCAGGACCGCGTATTTATCCGGATAGTCCGGGGGAACGTCGAGTAGTTCGTCACGCGCCTTCAGCATAGCGGGCGTGAGGGTGCGTTTTCCCCGTCTGCGGATCGGGCAGAGGTCATTATTGTGTGTCTGGGGCACAGCTCAAAAGTTCCAGTGCTATGGGTCATAACAGACCTCTCGGCACAGGCATCTGGACAAACCTTCCCCGTTCGCAATTTGCTTGCGTTTCGAGCGGAAGCTGGCTATAGGGAAAGGGCAATTACGTTTCCCCTATAGCTTATGGTTCGTTACAGGTGCCCTGGCTTTTCCGGTTTGCCGACCGGGAGAGGCAGGGTTTTCCTTTTTGTGGCTACGTCATTGGTGGGCCTCGAATGGGGTGGCACGGACTCGCATACAGACGCGCGTCCTGTCTGCCGCTCAACCTGCCCGTGTACATGTTTTCAGACAAGATCAAAAAGTGAAAAAAACATGTGTAACACACTGTTTTTTCATCGAATTTGTGTCCAAAATTGCGCAAATTTTCAGTTTTTATCGTCATCCGGCGACGGTCTCAGATGCACCGCTGCCCATACGAGACGAAACCGTCGAAAGATATTGTCCCACCGTCCAGCCACTCATGTTGTTAGCTGCCAGAGATGAACTGGACACGAGGCTGCTCAGCGGCGTGCTGCTGGTCGCTGTTGCGATTTTTGATCCGGCTGACGTGCCAAACATATAAGCCGCATAGACTTGCGCAGACGTTGCCGATGTTCCGGTGGCTTTGGAAACAGTGCTGGCATAAGAGCTGATGATGGCACTGGCGACTTTGGCCTGCGCGGCTGGGTCATTTCGATCAGCGCTACTCAACCCGAGCTTGGACGCATACTCGTTCCAGGTGCCATCTGTAATCTGCCAAACGCCCGTGGCAGACGACGAACTGTTGCCCGTATTCTGGAAATGACTTTCGATCTGCGCGAAGGCAGCCAGTGTGTCAGGGTTGATCCGGCCGCCTTGGCCGCAGCTACAGCATCCTCGCCATAGGACTGCGACAGCAGCGTGGACATGGCATCGCTCCCTCCCCATGCCCCTGAGTAGCTCGAAGAGCTGCCCGATGTCCCTGCCGCTGCGGAGGAAGACGTGCCCGCATCCGGGAAGGTGAAAGTCGGTGCGCCTGTCTCTTCGATGCTCGGCACGATCTGGTTGGCACCTGCGCGACACTTGGCAGTGGGAGAACACACGGCGCCAACACACCCAGACCGATGCATCGGGCCAGAAAGATACCCCCGGCTCATGCGCCGGGATATGAAAAGATGATCATGCCGTCAGAGGGCCGCATACCCGCCACCGTGCAGCGTGTGCCCGGCGAGGCGGTTGTCGACGTCCAGGGCTGTAGATCTTCGGTCGGTATCCACGCGGCTTTCCCATAACCTCGCAGTATGCGTGTCCAACCGCCTGATGTTGTGGTGGTTACGGCAAGCTGAGGCGGGGCGACACCCACCTGTTTCGTCTCGGCATTCGGCCCGGCATAGACCGGTTCAAACTCCATGCGGGGCGACATGCACGTTACATGCCCGCCCAGAGGCATCAGGGGAGGTTCCGGCGCAGCTGCAGCCGGCGGCCCCCAGTCGCGCGGGCCAATAGCCTCCTGCCGCTCAGCGGACAAGCGGTCGAGTTCTGCGGGCTGCACGTCCTGAGCGAGGGCGTGCTCAACAAACAGACTGCTAGCCAGCAGCGTGAGGGTCAACATGGATCTGAGTGACATGAGGCGGCTCCTTTGCCTGTTGCTCTCTCCTCAGTATGCCCCGGACCGTTGTGACGCCATCAGTTCCCTTTTTGTTCCGAATGGCGTCACAACGCTTTGGTACATGCTGGCGAGAGAAGGAGACACCTATGCGACAATCCCGATACGCACTTCTGACGGCCACGACCCTTGTGGCTCTCTCAACACTAGCTCAAGCCCAGCAGTGCCCTTCCCCGCCGCCTGTGGAAGTGACACGAGCGCTACCCGTCCCCTCAGATGCCACCAAGCCCGGTGTCCATCCTGTCCTGCGCCCCACGCCGAGCGTACCCACTCCAAGAGTCATCCCGGCCGGGGAAATCGCGGCAAGTCCTGCACTCCGGCGCATCACCAGCACAGGGGCGACGGTCTATGAGATCGGCAGCCGATCCATGAATCATGGTCTTCAGGGCGTGTATGCCGTCAATGGCGACATCTTCCGGGTGTTCTACCTGACCCCGGACGGACAGGCCTTGATTGGTGGCGTGCTATGGGAACAGGATGGACACAACGTGACGCGCGACACCATTGCGCCGATCAAAGGGGCGATCCCCACCGTGACCATCGCCGGGGCCAAACCGGACGCGCCACCGTCCGGACAGGTGCGCTCACCCGCCAACACGACACTGTCGCCAGATCTGGCGAGACGGGTCAATCAGGCGAGTTTCGGGCTGGTTGGGCAGGACGGGCGCCCACGTCTGATCATGGTGATCGATCCGCTCTGCCCGTGGTCTATCCGCGCACTGGGGGAACTGGAGCCGTTTGTCGCACACGGCGCCATCCAGCTTGCTCTGCTGCCCATCGCCATTAACGACCATGAAAACGGTGGCGCCAGCACTCCGGCCGCAACGGCGCTGCTGTCGGCCGTTCCATACGAGATGGAGGCCGCGTGGCGTAAAATCATCGACCTGCATCATGTCACAGACGACATGCCCCATACGGCCGAGGCGGCTCTTCATCTACAGCAGAACATGGATATCGCTCATGACATTGGCGTTCGGGGAACGCCCACACTCATCTGGCACGACAAGGCGGGGGTGTCGCACGTCTCCGAGGGGCTGCCAGGGGATGTGGCGCGACTGGTGCGGGAACTCGGCCAATGAAGCGATCCACACGCTCAGCGCTGAAAGTGGGGAAATGGCTGATCTTCCCACTTTACCTGCCATTCGTGAGGACCGCGCGTGCTCTCACCCAGTCGCGCCAGTACCTGCGCGACAGGAAAGCCTTCATCGAAGCATCGGCTATAGATACGACCCTCGCACCCGTTATGAATCCGGCCACTATCCGGGCACTGGTATCCACAAGGCGCTACGGTCGGCTTTGTCTGCTCCTGCTTATGAGCACATTAGGTGTGTGGGGTTTGGTCGTGCGTTCATCAGGCGACCAGGCTGTACAGTCTCACCAGTGTGCAGTTTGCGGTCATATTACTCGTGCTGCTGGCTGAGTTCACGCGTCTAAGTTTCTCGAACTGGATGCTCCGAACCGGAGGCATTGGGGGGTTCGGCGCATTCATCGCGCAAGGGAGCAATCTCTGGCCCCGTTAGGGGCACCACGGCCAGAAACTGCAGCGGCAGCTGCCGGTCGTGAGTGCGTTTCAAGAAAACGGTTCTAGCTTTTACGCACACTGACACGAGGCGCTGCCTCCAGCCAGTTTTCGACCTCCAGCCCTCGTACGCGACAAAATTCTCGGGTGTTATCCGTGACCAGTGTCAGCTTGAGGGTATAAGCATGGGCGGCAATCAGCAGATCATTCAGGCCGATCGGCTGGCCTGCGGCTTCCAACTCGGCCCGGATTCCTCCGTATTCGCCATCAGCAGGCACGTCCAGAGGCAGAACCGGGATAATGTGCAGAACGCTCTCGACCCGTTCCAGAAGTCTGGGAGACCCTTTTTTTGCGCAGCCATAACGCAGCTCAGCCGCCACGATTACGCTAGTGAAGAGCGTCTTCGGGTTTTCTTTTGCAATGCGACACGCGGCAAGTCCGGTAGGATTACGGATCAAATCACTGATTATGTTCGTATCCAGAAGATATCCGCTCAAAAGATATCTTCCGGACTAGCTGCCTGATCATCAATGCTTGGCAACTGGTCATCTGGGCCGAGCGGATCTTCGGTCGTCCATTGAGCCAGAAGCCCTGCTAGTGTCGTGGGGCGCTCTGTCGGCTCAATGATAAGTCTGTTGCCTTCGCGTCGGATTAGCGCCCGGTCTCCCGGTAGTTCAAACTCGACAGGAATCCTGACCGCCTGACTGCGGTTATTACGGAACAACCTGACTTCTTTCGGACGTGAGGAAGAAGGGGATGGCATTGGCATGGAGGCATCTCCTTGTATATGCCATCTTGTATATGTATTGGACCAAAATTTCCAGAACAAATTGGAACGGCCCTATCTCCGGCCTGAACGCCGGAGATAGGGCCTGAAAAATAGGTCAGGCAGAATATGTATCCGCCGCCGTAGCAATCGCGGAGAAACTTCTGATTGGAACGGCATGTGCTGGAAATTTTGCGACAATCTCCAGCTCTCCGCCCATCGCTTCAATGTAGCTACGGAGCGTGCTGATATACATGTCAGTGCGCTTTTCCATTTTTGCAACAGATGCCTGATTTATCCCAAGAAGTGCTGCGATCTGCTTCTGCGACATCACTTGAGCACGCCGCAGTTCTGCCAAATCCATGGCATCCGACATGGCACGTGCCTTCAGGGCGGCTCTTTCGCGGGCCTCTGGGGACAGCTTTTCCGCCAGAGACGCCAGTGCCTTACGGTTTTTCATGTCCCTTCTCCTGTTCCAGTTCCTGTAGGTGCATGTCGTACAAGTTGTCCGCTACAGGCACCAGATTGACGTAAAAACGGTCGTCACCAGTCTTATCACCGCCGATAAGCAATATCGCAGCACGACGAGGATCAAAGGCATAGAAGATACGAAGTGGCTTTCCTCCGCTCTGAACCCTTAATTCACGCATGTGACTGTGCCGCGAACCCTTTATGCCAGACGACATTGGGTGTCTTAGGTTGGGACCGCGTTGCTCCAGCAGAAGGCCGGAGGCATAAACGTCCTCCTGCTCGCTGCTGGAAAGTGAGTCAAACCAGAGTTCGAACTCGTTTGTATGTTCGACCAGCCACGTCATAAGCCTCACCATATATGCCCTCTAGGGCATATTCAAGTGGCATTGAAGCTGCGTTGTTCACTGTGGATAAGAAAACACCACCATGCCATCCGATGGACGAATGCCTGAGACGGTGCACCGTGTGCCCGCTTTGGCGGTTGTTGAGTGCCATGGCAGGACGTCCGCCGTCGGAATCCATGCCAAGTTTCCGTGAGCGCGGACGATCTGCGTCCACGCACCCGACGTCGTCGCCGTCACGGCAATCTGCGGCGGCGCAATCCCTATTTTTTTCGCGCGTCCGCTCGGTCCGGCATAGACAGGCTCAAACTCAGTGCGGGGCGACATGCAGGTGACTTTACCGCTGAGAGGCACTGGTGGCGCTTCGGGAGCGGCTGCGACTGGCGCACCCCAATCGCGCGGGCCGATCTCGGCCTGCCGTTGGGCGGAAAGTCGATCCAGTTCAGCAGATGACGGGGTCTGGGCTTGTGCGGCCGACACGAGGAGGCCGGTGGAAAGCAGGACAATAGCCAGTTTGGGCGTAGTCGACACGGGAAAACCCCTCTTGGTGGTTGAACATGTCGATTAGCATGCGGCTTGTCTGGAAAGAAGATTCCAGTGCGCAGATCAGCCTACTCGTCTGGGGTACGATCCTGCAAAGTCTGGGCCGCACGGCGGTTCAGATGCTCTGCAAGTAGAGCGGCCAGCGTAGTTTGCAACGGGGGCTGTAGCGTTTCGGACGACTGGTCCAGTCGTTCAGCAGTTTTGGACACACTGGAAAGCACTGTTTCTGCACACATAAAAAAGCTCCATAAAAATCAGGGCAGGCGATTGCCTTGCTTCCCGATCAGTATGAAGCTTCAATTTGTGACGGCGGTTTAGAAGGTGCCCGCGCGTCCTGCTACCTGTGACACCGCCCATCTGGCGTGTTCGTAATCCGGGCGATCGGCCTGATCTACAGGATCAGTCGGGCGGACGATTGTGCCCTCGCGGGAGGCGACAGAGGGCGACCAGTATGCAGGAGATGAACCATAAGGCGCATACGGGTCATACTGCGCTTGACGCACCAGCGGTGGTTTGAGTGGTCTGTCATTAGCGGACCGTAGATTGCCATGTGCACAACCAGAAAGGGTCAGACCGCAGACCACCAGAAGAATAGGTGCCCTCACGCCTTCTGTCCGTTCAGTTCCGCTTCAAGGGCGGCAATCAACGCGACTGCGTTACCCGGCTGAGCTTTAATTGCATTTAGGCAGCCGACCAGCCGATTAGATTTGCGCACCAGCTTATTATGCTGCTTAACACCCTCATTGAATTCATCATTCCGCAGTTTTTTTTCAGCCCGCAAGGCTTCCTGCGCCTGAGCAAGCTGCTGGCGCAGATCGGCAGAAACCTGCTCCTCTTCCCCTAGATACTCGAGGTTCTTCTTCCCCCAAGCTTTCCACTCGGCAAGCTGCTTCTGGAGGTTGAAAGCCGTGGTCTGCCAGTGGTTGGCGACCTGTGTCTGCTGTGCGAGTGCTGACACTGTACGGTTCTGCTGTTCGAGATCATTGGCAACCCGACGGAGTGATCCGCGAATACCACCTAATGCACCAGCTGTTACAAAATCACCGCTCATGGGTCACGCCCTCAAACATCGGTCTGTGTAATGGGCCGCACCTGTGCAGCCGTCGTCGTATCCATTTGGGGCAGTGTACCACCAGAACCGCCCCCGCCACCACTTTTTTTTGCCTCGTCCTTCAATCCTTCGAGATACTGTGTGCCAACCTGCCGACCCGTATCTGCTCCTTGTTCTACCGGGCGCGTAGAGGATTTCTCGAAGTCTTCCGCATCCACGCGGCTGGCCGCACCAAACCCGACCATGGAGGCCATGTGATGTGGCAATGTCGTGATCAGCCGGAAAGACAATGTTGCTGTCGTCATTTCTACGGCTGAATACATGATCAACATGGCAATCAGGCCGACCCAGTTATCGGTGAGATAGCCGTGGTCAAGCGTAAAGGTCGAGGCCACCAGAAAGCTTTTCATCAGCAGCCAGGAAAAGGCGGAGAATATCGTGTAGCTGAACACCATACCGATCACCATCATCGACGGCCGAAAGAGAATGGTAAAGAGAATCTCGTAGCCGCGCACCCCTTTGCCATGGAAGCCATCTCCTGCGAACGTCATATGGGCGAGGAACCATAGCGACGCATAGGCAACCGCCTCAACATCCAGAAGGAACCAGCCCGTTACACCGGCAATCCAGTACAGATAGGGCATCATAGGCAGAACATAAGCCAGCGTGACCCCGGCTGAGAGCAGAAACAGGCAGGCCGTAAAGATCACCGGAAGCAGCCGGGTGATGGTTCCACTCAGAAAGGTCGCCACAGCAGCGGTGGCCGTAGCGCCCCATTGCCCTGTTACGAAGGACGCCACCCCGGCTCCAACATCAAGAGAAACACTTCCGCTTGCCGCCGCCAGCGCAATGGCTGTAAGCGCAAGATGGATGAGGAGATGCCCGATGCCGATCATGGCCCCGAGAGGATCAACCCAGTCTGTACCGGAACTCCCCATCACCAGATGGTTCATGATGAGTTCCAATGCACCAGGGCCGAGGTTCAGGTAGTTCAGAACCTTTGTCCAGATCGCTGTGCTATCTGAGGAGACATGGGCGTTGGCATATAGTCGTGGGGAAGTACTGTTAGGCGCCGGTTCATCTGCTGTCTGAAGTGTTGCATCCATTTTGCCGAGATAACTGGATACACTCTGGATGAACGGCATCAGATCCTGCCCCAAATACGGACCTGTGCCGGCCCATGACGGTGCTACGACAGCGGGCGTAATCGACGACACTGAAATGACTTCTGCGTTCAGGCGCGATATTTCCAGATAATAGGCGCCAAGCCCGGTCCAGCCGAGAGAACGGAGTTCCGCCGTCGCTGAATTGTCACTGGCTGTTGACCCGGCAGCACTACGAACTGCCGCGACCACGCTCGAGGCAATACTTGTCAGCTGGCCGTTAAGATAGTTCGACTGGGCCACGAACACAGTGTTGAGTGTTCCCAGTGTCGCGACATCGCGCGTCTCCCACAGGGAAGTTATGGTATTCTGCAGACCGGAGCGGATATTGGTAGTTAGCGTTTTGAGGGACTGTATCTGCTGGCTGCTGACCCCACTGAAATCAATGCTCTGGTACTCGGCCGTGGTCGCGGTTTTGATGGGCGTGCTGATGGAGACAAGCCCACAGGTCGGCATGGCTGTACCATTACCGTTTGCCATGTTGTAGGTAATGGACACCGTGCCATTGCCGTCATCAGTGATAGTGGGCTCAGGAACCATGTCAGGATTATGGGATGCCTTATTGATGAGAGCCCGACATATCTCGCTTTCCATGACGCCAAGCACCACCTGACGTGACCCCGGGATCATAGGCGTTGCAAGAGGAAGTGCCTGCGGCCCCACCGCGTCGAACACCACTTTTTCCTCGATTGTCGCCATGCCGATAGACGCTTTGGCGAAGTTTACGATTAGGTTCTGCCCGAGGGAAAAGCCATTGAGAACCGGCAGCATCATAATGACGCTGCCGACGGCACGCACCGGTACCCAGCCACTAAAACTGGCGGAGAAGACCTTTCCGGTTTCAGCCGTTTTGTGAATCTGCCAGAGAATGGAATACATGATCCAGAAAAATGCCATGATCCCGACAAAGGAGGTAAACCATTGTAGGAGCGTACCCGTAGCCGTATCCGCGGTGCCATCCATGGGGAACAGGCTGTCGAGAACACGGGAAGACCAGTCATCAGTCGCAATAAGGTCGGCCCAGCTCACATTTTCAAACCCACTTGCCGCGCGGGCTGGACCTGCATGAAGCAGACCCAGACCTCCAAATAACGCTGCCAGCAGGCGCTGCGACAGCCGCGCCATTTTGGACACACCGCGCATAGCTTAGGCTCCCATGGACGGGCTGGTATCGCGACCCTGCTCACGCCCCTGGGTGAGGGCCAAAAAACGTGATTTCACCTTCTCCATGATGCGTTCGAGAGCGCCGCCGATGCTCTTGATCAGACTTTCGCCCGGTTTGCGGCCGGGCACGTCCTCCATCTCCATTGCCTTTTTACCGGCCCGCTCTTCGACATCAAGCACCGACTGAGCGTTCGTTGCACCCCGTTCAGAAGCCTCGCTTTGAAGCGAGCCGAGATTGCGGCGCATATCCTGCAGTGTTTGCCCCAGATCGCTGTAAGCCTTGCCCACTGTGTCGTTGGACAGGCGCAGTTTCTCGAACTCCTGCCACAGTCCATGATGCTTGCCACCCTCACCCATGCTGGCCATCAGTGCAGCCGGTTTGACACCTTCCTTCTGCGCTGTTTCATCCATTTTCTTGAAGAACGGGGCTGCGGTCTGTCTGAGGTCCTGATACCGAGTGTCTGCCATACGAATGTTGCCGTCCACGGCGGCGACAAGACTGTCTATCCGACGTTGATCCGAAGCCGTCTGATGCTTCGCGCCCCATGACTTGAAGGCGCTGGCGGCTTTGGAAACAGCATGCGTGGCCAGACTGCCCACTGGAGCCTGCGCTGGTTGAGCCGCCTGAGCTTGCGCTGGCGCAGCAGCCTGCCCCTGTTCTGCTGATGTGGCGCTGGCCTCTAATTGCTCGCCCTGTGCGCTTTGAGTTTCTCTGCGAGGCTTAGCTTGTTCCTTCTGCCCACCGGCCTGTTCCGCCTGCTTCGGCTTTGGTGCGTCCCCTTGCGGCTCAGGAGGGGTGTTTTGGGCGGTTTTTTGGTTATTCATGTCTTCGTTGCGGATCTCGCGTTCTTGGTCTTCTGTCATCCCAGCGTGGGCAGGTTGTTCACTCCCGGCCGGGCCAGCATCCTGTGCAGGCGGTGCCGCATGAGGCTCCGGCTTTTCGGTGGACGCCCGTGTTGCTTCGTGTGGCTCGGGCGCAGAGGCTCCGCCCATAATGTCATCGCCAATCGGAATATCCTGCATCGCATGTTCAGCAGAGGCATTGCCGTGGTCAGCATTGTCCAGGCCCTGCATGGGTGCGTGGTCACCGGCCGCCATTCCTGTGCCAGCCGCGGCCTCACGAGAGGTGGCCTGTGCCGCACTTTCAGCGGCCACAGCCCCCTCAACAGACTGTGCGGTCTGATTGGCATAATCAGCACTCATGCCACGCATAGCCAATTCCTCGGACGTAGGTTCATTTTCGCCCGCCACGACAAAAGACGGCGCTTCCTCCTGCCTGCCCAGATCGGCAACATTAGGCTCAGCCTGAGCAACTGCCGGGTTAGGCTGCACAACGGTTTCTTGGACAGTTTCCGGTGCGACAACGGGGGCCACTGGCACTGTCTTAGGAACTGGCTCGGGCTGCACGACGGGAGACGGCTGCGGAACCGGGGTCACACCGGCCTGCGCAGCTCGGGCTTCAAGAGCGTTTACCCCGGCAGAAATCAGGAAAGATGTCTGCTGTTCCGCAGGCAAGGCTCCCAGCTCCACGCTGGCGTTACGGATGTCCGCGACAAGCTGGCGATCATCTATGCCGGCAGTCTGCTGGAGCATGGATATCACCTGCGGGTTACTCATGCCGGGATACTGGCCCGCCATCGCGTTAAGACCCGCATGGAGCAGCGGCGACACCTGCACCGCCTGTCCCGTGCCGCTGAATTTCGGCCAGTCCTGAACCAGCCATGCCATCTGCGTGGCAAATTTCGGGTCGCTCTCCAATGACGGATCGTTCTCGAGCTGCTCCTGAAGTTCCTTGAGCCGATCCGCCAGCCCGCGCTGATCTTCAGGTACGGACTGCTGCTGCTGGCCCATCGCCTGCAGCACACCGGCCATAGTGGAGGCCGGGGTAGCCGCAGGCTGCACGGCCGAGAGTGTTTCGGACATGGTGTTTCCTTTGTATTTACAGATTAGGAACCGGCAGGGCGCCGGCAGAATGGCGACTGAGCGCGTCGTCAGCCTCGATAGCGAGGCGTTTGGCCTCGGCGACGGCAGTCATTTCCTGTAGCTTGTAAGAGTTCCACAGCAGGTAATTGCGCTGTGCATCGAGCAGCGCGATCTGGATCAGGACTGACTTGTCCGACGACATGGCCTGCAGATCGGCCTGCCAGTCCGTACCGGAATACTTCCGGTTCACCTCCAGTTCGGTCTCCTCCCACGATGACCCCTTATCGGTCACCGTAATCCCTTCACGCTGGGCTTCGGCTTTCTGCGCGGCTGTCAGCGTGACGGTCTCAGCGCGTTGGCTGAGCACATGGTCGACAATCATGTGTGACAGGTGCATCGCCGCATTATAGGAGCGGCGGAACGGCATGAGCTGCTGCCCCTGCGTCGATGTAATGGCACTCCCGCGTTGGGCAGCAGGCGCAACCGGTTCAATCAGGGTGACCGCATAGGCATTGGCCCGATCAATCGCCTCCTGACCGGTATAAACAAGCGGAGTAAACATACTTGTTGCGGCCTGATCTGCCCCCTTCATGGTGGTGTTGGTGGGCAGGGAGCACAGACCAGCGTCAGCCTCGGCATCGTCGCAGTATTTGCCGAAATGAGCATTGTTGTTGGCCTGCGCCCCTTGGCCGCCACCAACCCAGGACGGCGTGCCTTTTTCGGCACGCGTGCGTTGGCCCTTTGTAACGTCCAGTGCAAGAGCAACATCATCAGACTTACGGGCGGCGACAATCTGTGCCTGCCCCCCTTCGAGGTTCAGGCAGTCCTGACGGTTGACCGCATGCAGATCCTGAATTTCCGCATGGCGAACTTCTTTGGCCAGCTCCGCGTGCACCATGTTATTGGCATCAGCAATCTGCTGCTGCGCACCAACCTGCCCCTTCATGTAGTTGGTGAGTTGGCCGAACCCCTTTCCAAGATCACCATCAATCCCGCCAAGAGTATTGTTCAGCACTTGTTTAGCCGTATTCGTGGCCGTACTCAGAGCGCTCTGAGCTGCGCTAATCGCTGCCAGAATGGGACCGATATCAATACCAAAGGCCCGTGCGGGTGTGGGCGCGAAGAGTTGCCCCATACCAAAAGCGGCGATCAGCATGGCAGCCGACGCCAGACGTGAAGAAAAGCGGGACATAATCAATTACTCCCCCGCAAGGCCAAAAGCCGTGGCCGCATCACCGAGCGAGTAGCCATCAGGTAATTGCGTGGAGCCGCTCACGTCCCAGTTATTGGAACCAGAACCGTTTGTTCCACTGTTAATCAGCGTGTCGCCGCCGCCGCCAAAACTAAGCGTTGGACAGACTGTTCCCGTACCCAGACCAAGGTCGAAGTTATTATCTGGCCCCGTCAGTGTAAGCCCGCATTCTGCTGACCCTTCCAAACTGCTCCAGGCCGAGCTGACCTCAGAGCAGATTTTCCCCATGGTGCTTTGCGCGATGGACGACACATCAAGCCCGCTGGTAAGCATGTCCAATCCGACACCATTGAAGAAACTGTCGAGACAAGTGAATTTGGTCACGGACTCTGGCTGGTGGATAAGCGCATCATCAGCCTTCATCTGGGCAGCCGCACCCGTTGCTGCCGCCTGAACGAGCGCCTGACAGCCTTCAGATGCGGCTGAAGCGACATTTGCGCACAACATCAGGCCGATGAGAGCGGGAAGCGACAGGCATGGCATGCGCCCCCATTTCATCATGTTGCTTCCCCCTGCGGGGCTGCAGGAGCCGAGGCGGCAGGAGGAGGGCTGTCGCCCGGAAAGCGGATGCCGCTAAGAATACGCCCGGCATAAGCTGGTGTGAGCCACTCTGGAGTGCCTGACGTCGGTTTCGCCTGTGGCTTTTGAACGGTCATAAGTCTGTCCTTGTGATGTTTCACAAAGTCAGTATGCGCTCAGCCGTTGTGACGCCGGTTGGGGTTCGCCAGAATGTTCCTCAAAAAAAAAGCACATCTATAAAGGAGATATTCTATGGACTGTTTCTGGCATCCAGGAGAGCCCAATGTGTCTCTCCCTGAACAGCAATAAAGGTGCCTCACTTTTAAGGGGCTTGAAGTCATAAAGCGCCGTTTTAGCTATGCGCGCAGTACAGAGCAGGGCGGACAAAATGTTAGGCGAGGCAGAAAACGGTAATATACCTTCAATCTTTAAAACTTGGGTTTCCATAGGCTGCTGTACAAAACAGATAAAAACAGATGCGTAAAACGATTCCGTTATGATAACGGTGAACAGATATTCGATCTCGACATTGCTGGAGCCCATATAGTGCAGAGCCTGCTCAGGAGAACGACCCCATCCACGCAATTGTCGTGGTTGTTCGCCCCTTCACCTCATAAGGGAGGGGGAACAGGCTTTCCGAACCCGGCGACAACGCGGGGTGGGTGGTCTAGCGATGAAGAGATTTATCTCGCCCGCTCCTATCCAACTGCCACTGAAGTTCCGTTCATTTCAAAACTGATCGGACGTACACTTGGTGCCGTACGCCGCAAGGCTCAACGCCTTGGGCTGCGGCGACCGCTACGCGGTCGGGCGGCTAACGCCCGCCTTTGCATTGACGCCCCCCCCCCCGCACAATCTGGGATAACTTCAAGTTGCCATCACGCGTTTTCTGATTATTTTTCCTCCATCCGTCGTACATCTTCCGGGCGACTCATATGGGATGGCACGGCGATTGATCTTCTCGCCGATCTCTGGAAACGCCTGTTTTCCGTCACATGCATCGCCCAAATGCTGGGCCTCAAGCGTACTGCCGTCTCAGAAGCAGCACGACGTGCCGGACTACCAGAACGCGCGGGCCTGACCCTTAAGCATACCATCCCGCAGGGCAGCCCTCAGGACGTTCCCGTTAATGATACAATTGCCAGCCAGATAATCCGAAAAATCTGCAAAATTACAGGACGTCCATTTTTCGTCCGACCCCGCGATGTAAAGAAAATTCATTATAGTTTCCTCGGGAAACTGTTTATCGCGCGCCACCATGGCACTCTGGAAAGTGTCGGTGAGTATGTTTCACATGCCTTCAACACCGACTGCCTCGCCTGAACCATGCGCAATACCTATGACGCCGTAACCAGACGGCTCAATGACCCCGCCTTTGCCCGGCAGGTCATCCGCTATGTATGTATAGCCCTGCTAGCCGCACTTTGCGAAAGTTGCACTGTATCATCAGCCCTTTTGTACGAGGTCACACACAGACCAAAGCCCCAGCACATCTACCATGACCCTTTCGGAAAGCCTCGCGAACTGATCGTAACCGATCAACCGTACTTTACGGACTCTCAGATCATGAACTGGGCCACCGACAAGATCACTAACCTCTATACGTTCAATTATCTTGATTATGGGAAACATCTTGACAGTTGTGCAGGAGATTTCACCAGCGACGCTTGGAACAGCTGGGCGGCGGCATTTCAAGGGCCGGGGAATATCGAGTTCATCCGCACGAAACAGGTTCTCCTGACGGCCGCTATCAAGACTGCAGCCAGCATCGAAAGTTCCGGGCTGAACCGGCAGGGTGCGTTCGAGTGGCATGTCGTCTTTCCAATGTACCTGAAATGGACCAACGCTGCCGGTGAAAAAACTGATGTTCTGGCCGTCAGAGTAACTATCCAAAGGACAAATGATCCCCTTCATCCCGGCGGACTGATTATCACTCAGCTAAATGCTCCCAAGGCGACATCCTGATGCACCGAAACAGGATGTCTCTCGTGCTCATGATGGGCATGCTGCTCTGCGCGACCTCTGTAGCGTGCGCACAGTCCCGACAGAACGGTATCCCGGACGATCGGGACAAAGATCACATTGATCCTATCTATGCTGGATCACTGCCACCGCCTCCCTCTGTGCGGGAAAATCTTTACGATCGCTACGACGCTGGTCAGAGAGCCCTTGATGCGGAAGACGACCCGCACACACTCGCCAGCCCCGCCTCAAGGTCGCTGAATGTGTCGTTCGAACCGGGGGCACAAATCCCCATCGTACGCCTTGCACAGGGCTACCCGGCCGCCATCACCTTTCTGGATGCGACTGGTCAGCCATGGCCAATCGCGTGGGATATTGCGACTAACAAAGCGTCCAACTGCGATGGAGACGGCAAAGGCAGCGACAAGTCGCCCATCCGCGCCGTCGGCATCAATGCCTGTGTTCCGCAGCCAGGTTCCAATATCCTGCAGATCTCGCCAATAACGCGCTACCCCCGCGGCGGCCTGTTGGTCACGCTCAAGGACGCTCCCAAACCCATCAGCTTCATGATTGTCGCAGGCACAGGGTCGTATGACGCCGATCTCACCGTAAAGATCACCAAAAGGGGGCCAAACGCCAAGGATCAGGCATCAATGCTTGGCACCGTCCCGGATACTTCTGACCCCATCCTGAACAATCTGCTCGATGGCACTCCGCCCATGGAAGCGGTTCCCCTGCTGGTCTCTGGTGTAAGCGCAGATCGTTTACGCGCATGGAAACTGAAAAATACCATGTATATACGCACGACCTTCGAACTATCCTCACCGGCGGCAACTGCGCATGTTAGCGAGTTTGACGTGACGGCGTATGCCGCACCGTTTTCTTCGCGGCTCCTGGTGTCGATAGGCGAGCGTCTTGTTCCGGTGTCCGTACAGGAGGACGGCCCGTGAGCAACGAACCACAGAACCGCGGTCTGGAATCGCTCAAATCCTCATTCGACGGTGTTCGCAGGCTGCTTCCATGGGTTGGCGGCGGTCTTCTTACGATTTTGGTGGGAAGTTATTTTTTATTCGGCCCCACCACCCACGCTCCTGAATCCGCACAGATTACGCACCCTGACATGAAAAGCCCCGCTGGCGGTCCAATCATTCCAAAACCATGGACGAATTGGCACGCAAGCGCGACGAACAGGCATCGCAGGCAGCATGGAAGGCCGGGAAATCTTATACCAGCGCGCTTTCCGGTCAGGATTTGCCCGATCCACAGGGAGCTGTTGCAGAAATCGGCGACACTCCTGAAAGCGCCCAGAAATCCCCACCACCTGCGCCGCCTCCAGAACACCACGCAGCACCCCCTCAACCTGCGGCCCCGGCGACATCCGTCACACCCGGGCCTCCTCGTGCGCAAATGGGCCATTTCAATACATCTCCCGCTGAAAAACCTCCAGAACCGGGGCAGATGTCCGAACGTGCGCAGATGGAACTGATTGCCGCGTGGTCCGGTAGAGCATCGGTCTCCGTCGAAGTGCCCGGCGCTGAACGCGGTCGGGCTGGCTCTGGTGCGAATGGTTTTCAGGCGGCAGCCGCTTCCCCGGCGACGTTCACGCCGACAGCAGCACCCGTCCCTGCGGCGGCAACAGACGCGGCAAGAAGCGCTTCGACACTTTCCAGTGATGCTGCGTCAGGACATGGCAAGGGCACATTGCTACTCCCGGCCGGACGCGGTGTTTACGGTCATTCCGTTATTACGACAAATAGCGATCTGGGTACCGATGTGCTGGTCGAAATCGACAGTGGCCCATTCGCCAAGGCCCGCATCAGCGGAACCTCTCAGATGAAAAGTGAGAAATTGGTCATCAAGTTTAACAAATTGATGATTGGAGATGCGGACCCTATTTCCGTCTCTGGCTACGCAGTGTCACCGAAAACTGCTGAAGCCGGTGTCGCATCCGACGTCCGGGAACACAACTTAACGCGAATCATCCTGCCTGCGGCCTCATCATTTGTCGAAGGTCTGGGCAATGCATGATGAATTCCAACACGACAAATTACAGCAACGGTTCAGGCATGTCGTCCTTCACGCACCTCAATCTGGGCGAACAGATGGGTGCCGCTGCCGGCACAATGGGACAGCAGCTCGGGCAGATCATTCAGAAACAGACACCCCAGCAAGCCACAGTACTACTCAAACAGAATGATGGCCTTGGGATCATCTTTGATGAGCCGGTCTATCGCCCATGACGGCCGTCACAACCGAATGGGCAATACTGAGAAAAGACATTCACGAAAGAGGACACTCATGAGAACGCTTTTTGCGATGCTTGCAACCTTTCCTACGTTTGCACCGCCCGCTCATGCCGACGGGGCTGGCGAACGCCTTGGGACGCTGACGAGGAACACCGTTCCCTCAGTCACACCGTCGCAGACACCTAACTAATCACCTCAAGGAGCTACCATGGGAGCCCTCGCCATGAGCACAGAACCCCAAACCGGGTCTGTCACGATGCTACGCAAACCGGCCACAGCCGCAGACGGGCCACAGGTCGCCCAGTCGGAAGCGCCAAAACCTGTTGAACCACTAGCGACTACCGCATCCCCCGCCACTGCACAGGCCTTACCTGCGGCTGCATCTGACCTCGGGATCGTGCAACGGATCGCCAGATCAAAAGCCCTTTGGGTGGGCGTCGCTGTTGTCGCACTGCCGGCCATCGGCGCATCGGGGTGGTACACCGTATCACACCGCAGCCCTACCCCACACGCAACACGGGCAGCACAAATGACTGATACGAGCAGCGCTGCTGCGAACAGTTCGGGCATCACACCGCCAGATCTGGGAACGCCTCCTGCCGCCGCTCTCAAGCAGGCGACGATACCGTCAACGAGCACAGCCACCGCAACACCCCCCAACGCCCCAGTAACACCTGCAGCGGTAGCACCTATCACCGCACCGTCATCCACGCCCGCAGTGCAGCCCCTAACAACACCCTCGGCACCGACAGGCACCGAGGCAACTGTTCCTGACACTCAACCGGAACAGCCATCCACGCGGTCGACAACCTCAGGTGAAGATCAGTTGTTCATGGAAATGAGCCGCAAACTCACCGAAATGACAAACCGGATCGACACGCTCGAACAAAAACTCGACGCCGGCCAGCATGCTCAGCACGATCAACTCGTTTCCGGATTAGGCACCCTCGGCGGCCGGCTCGACGAACTGCGCCACCGTGAAGATACACTGGAGGCCAGTCAGAACGCCCATGTGGTAGCGGCCCCGGCTGCTACCACCAGTGCGTCGGCGACACCGGCGCCGCCACGAAACAGTGCACACAAAAGTGGCGACGTTGCCGCGACACATCACATACCATCTGACGCACCGCCCGCTGAACACCCGGCTCCGCGCCCGCATTACACCGTTCAGGCCGGTGCGCCCGACATCGCCATTCTGGAAAACCCTCAGGGCCAACCGGTCCGCGTCCAGCCCGGGTCCGTGTTGGACGGTTGGGGCTCGGTCACCGCAATTACACAGTCCGGCAGTAGCTGGGTGGTCCACACCGAACACGGCATCATCCGCTAAGGCGCGCAAACCATGTTGCAGGACCTTCTAGATTTCGCCGGCTCAATCGGCAACGCCGCCGCAATCGCTCTACCAACGCTGTGCTATATCAGCGGTTCCGCCTGCCTGCTGGGCAGCCTTTTTGGTTTCTACAGACGAGGCACCGGGGCAACAGGCGCAAGCAGCAGTCTCCCAGTCTGCGTTGCCCTGATCGCCTTCGGAGCCTCGCTCCTCTCCTTTACCGAATTCCTCAACATGGGCAATGCCACGTTGGGCCTCTCCGCAACGGCCAGCGTAGGCGGGGTCAACTCCGCAGGTCAGGTCACATTTTCTGCCGAGAGCCTCAAGTCGGCGATTTCCCAAGGGCCAACCGCGACACTCACCGCGATACTGCATGTCTTCCGATACTACTTCATGAGTTATGGCGCTTTCTGGGTCTACGTCTCCATCATGCGCCAGCTCAGCTCAATGCAAGGTCGGAGCAATACGTCAACGACCACCAATCTGTGCATGGTCATTGGTGGCTTTCTGCTGATGAACGCCGACACGATAGGGCCAGCGCTCGCAAAGAAACTTCATCTTCTTTCCTCTTAATTTCTAAAAGGACACAAATACATGAACGTACGGATCAAAAGCCACGTCGCCCTCGCTCTGGGCGCAACCGCTCTTGTCGTGCCGGCGCTGACTGGGGTCGGTCACGCACAGGCCATCGACGAAATGATGCAGACCGCGACCGGCCATGTGAACACGGCTTGGGGCTATCTGATCAATTCGGTTGGTTTTATCGGGGGCGGCGGTCTGCTGATTGGTTCTCTTTTCAGCGCCTACAAGAAACACAACGGCATGGGGGGGAACAACACCAGCTACGGCAAAATCCTCGGCGCCGCCGTCGTCGGCACCTGTCTTCTGGCCCTGCCATTCTACGAACGGACAGCAAGCACCACGCTCTGGGGATCTAAAGCAACGATTACGGGCGAACAGCAGACAATCAAATTCAACCAGTAATGCACGATCTGGTCACTCATTTCCGTGCGCCCAAGGGGAGCCTGACTACCCGGTTGCTCCCCCCTAATACTCAGACCGCATGCGCCTGCTGCGGTCTGTCTGGCGCAACCCTCACGATCAACGACAGCGCGCTCTGCCTTGTTTGCGCACCAGCCTATGCGGCCGACGAAGAACAGATCGACCGACACGCCGCCATCATCTGGCTACCGCAGCTCGATCAGGGCAGCCTCTCACGCCTGCTTAGCGCAGCGTGGACTGCCCTGCTGGTGAGACGTTCTGGCCAGCCGGCGCACAACCATGCGCTGACGATCCTCGACGATCTTTCCGCCAAGCGTGAAACCGCCATCGAGAAAGTCGGCACCTACTACCCGTCGCGTCTACGTCTCGCGGCGTCCTCGCTCGCACCCCATCATATATTCAAACGTCACCACGCCGTCTCGGGTTTGCGCATCCTGCCCGTCGCCGCATGGCGCGAGCAGCATAGCGAGGCCCTGCGCACACTCCTGATCAACCGGAACCACTCCCCATGAAACGCCTGTGGCAGAAAAAACCTACCACGACACCCGCACCACCAGCGTTAGCGACAGGTGGCCCCACGGCTGAACAGGAAAATCCTGCCCCGCTCAAGGGCGGTTTCCGACCGCTGGATCTGCTGCTGCGGGGTCTTGGCTATCTGTCACAGATGTCAAAGCGGGATTTGTCGTCCTTTTGCGATCTTGCGACATGCGACGAACACGGCTCATTACCTTTAGTGGTGACTATGTCACCCTGCTGCGCGTCAAAGGGCTGCGGCAGATGGCCAACCGCACCGAGATTGAGGACAAGGCCCGTGCCTTACGCCAGGCCATGGGCGGGCAGATGGACGGCCCAGGTCACGCTTTGCAGTTTTTCTATATGGCTGAACCTGACGCCTCAGCCTTCGTGAACCGCAATCTGAGTGAGCGACGCAGAATTGCCGCCGCCCTGAACGCGCAGTTCGAGGACATCCTCTCCGAACGTGAGCGCGTTCTTATTCCCAAAATGCGCCACGAACGTACATGGCTGGCCCTGTGGAGCCGGCAGGGATGTCTGTCCAAACAGGAACTGGCCGCCAGCAAGGCCGCCCGCGCAGAGGCATCAAAACTTCTACCCGATCTGGGTGACGGCCAGAACCCGCTCATGGGCTCAACGGAACTCGCGACCATCCACACAGCCTTTGTCACTCACATCCGTCACGTTTTCGAGCATCAGGGCGTCCTGATGGATGAGCTCACACCGGATGATGCGCTGCGCGCCATCCGTGAAGAGATCTACCCCGAAGTCCATGGCTCACGCTGGACACCCTCTACGCCTAACAGACGGCCACCCTCCATCATTCCCGACAAGGAGCGGCCCGCCAATGCCGCAGATGCACTCTGGGCGCCCTTGCGCGAACAGATCTTCATGGATGACGCCTATAAGCCGAATTTTTCCACCGTTACGCTGGGCACCCGGGACTGGCGCCCGGTCGATCTGGAGTTGATGTCCGAGACCCCCACACCCTTTGTCGAATTGTCCTCCAGGCTCGCCGCCCACCGTATGCCATGGCGCATGAACACAACCATTCAGGGAACAGGCCCTCTCTTTATGGGCTGGAAAAAAGAGGTGGCGACCATCCTGCGCTTTGGGCTCAACCACGCGGTCTATGACGCATTTAAAGATCTCGAGCGGCGACGCAAGGCGGGCGAGACCGTCATTTCCGCCCGCACGTCCTTTGCCACCTGTGCGACAACGGGTGAGCGCGTCCAGCTGGCCAGACGCGCCTCAACCCTCGAACAGGCTATCGGCGGCTGGGGTGGCGCCTCGGCAAGTCGCCTGTGCGGCGACCCTATGGCCGGCGTCATGTCATCCATTCCGGGTATAGCGCTGGCCTCGACAGCTCCCGCGACAGCAGCACCCCTTGATGAAACCCTGCTGACCATGCCGTGTTTCCGGATGGCCGCCCCCTGGCCGGATGGCGCGGCGCTGCTGCGCGCCAATGACGGGACCATCGTGCCCTTCGACCCCACCGGTAGCGGGCGTGTTGCGACACTTGACCTCTTCGTAGCACCATCCCGGAGTGGCAAGTCTATGCTGGCGAACTCCCTGCTGCTCGCCACCGTTCTAAGTACCGCCTCCCTGACTGATGCCGGCCCGCGCCTCCCCCTCATCGGCAAACTCGACATCGGGGACGCAGCCAGTGGTTTCATCGACATGGTGCGCAACGGATTGCGCGCCGAAGACGCCCATCAGGCCCAATTCATCCCGTTCGACTTCATTGACGATCATGCCTACAATATCTTCGATACGGAAGCCTGCTGTCGCCAGCCGCTTGAACACCATCGCGCGTTTCTGACGAACTTCCTCTCGACCGTGTGTATGCCGCTGACAGGTATGCCCTTCGAGGGAATGAACCAGATCATCGATGCGACCATATTCGCCGCCTATGAGATGTGTTCGGATGAGACCTACTCGACGCACATCAAAAAATACCGCCAGACCGACAACCCCCTGATAGACGAAGCTATCGCGCGACAGGGGGTTGAGACAAACGACCACACAACCTGGTGGGACATTGCCGACAGTTTCGCAGCGCGTAACAACATGCGAATGGCGCGGATAGCGACACAGCACGCTGTGCCAATAGTTGAGGATCTGATTGCTGCCACTTACCTGCCGCAGGTGAGCGACAATTACGGCTCCAATACGCCCACATCAGGCGGTGAAACGGGCCTTGAAGTCTTCAGGCGTTATATTGACGCGTTCATCGGCAAATATCCGACACTGAACCGGCCCACCCGTCTTGATCTGGGCGATGCGCGTATTGTCGCACTCGATATCGGCCGTGTCGCCCCCGAAGGGATCGGTGAGAACGCACGTCAGTCCGAGCTGATGTATCTGCTCGGGTTTCAGATCATCGGACGGAATTTCTTTCTCTCCCCCGAGGAGGCGGACAAGGTGCCCGCCCATGTGCGCGACATCCACCGCGAACGCTTCCGCGAATTCCGTGAAAGCTACAAGCGCCTCGAATGCGACGAATTCCAGCGTGCAGCTCAGGCACCTTTCGTGCTGCAGCTCTTCGAAGAGGCGGCACGTCGCGCCGCCAAGCTCGCTGTCCATCTTGGCCTGACCAGCCAGAAGATCACCGACTTTGGCCCCTATCTCACCGCCCATTCGACAGCCCGATTCATTCTGGGAGCCGCCAACCCCCCCGAGGCCGATGAAGCCGCCGACCTGTTGGGCCTGAGTGCCGCCGGACGACAGATTGTCCACAACGCCCTGCAGGGGCCCCGTCCCGATGGCAGCGGCGCGCCTCTGCTGCTGCAGATCAAGGTAGGCGAAGACTGGTACGAAATGTACCTCCTCAACACTCTCGGTCCTGTCGAACTCTGGGCGCTGTCCACTAAGCCGGAGGATGCCGCCCTACGCCGCCGTGTCTACAGTGCTCTGGGCTCCGTCGAAGCACGTCGCCGCCTGTCGCGCGTATTTCCCAAAGGCACTGCGGCCGATGAAATCAAGCGGCGCACCAATGCCCAGCTGAACGACACGAACTCCCTTGACGCACAGGCCGCAATGGGCGGCGTCGTCACCGGTCTGGCGCGCGAGATCTGTGATGCGGTCGGTCTGGGTGCAACGCTGAGGGAGGCTGCCTGAGGCCTGCGCGCCGTCACAACGGCCTGCGCGATACTGGCCTTATGAAGAAGGCACACCTCCTCGTCGCGCTGTGTATCCTGAGTGGATGCACGCACGACCATGACGCTGATACCGCCCCGGTGCGCGTCGATACACCTGGGATGCCGTCGGCTGAGCTTGCGTTGCAGCAAAGCATCGACCGCGTCCATGGATTCATCACAAACATGCAGCAGCGGCTTGGCGACGACCCGGCGTTGCGTATCCTGCCGGGCAGCGCACGAAGCACCGTCGCAACCGCCACCAGGCCTTCGGCGACGGCTAATAATCCCCCCACGTCTGGCACGCCGCCTGCGACACCAGCAGCCTCCTCGCACGGTGCCATCAATGCAACGCCGCTCATCGGTAAAGGCGGCATCACATGGTTTGCCTTCGGTGATGGGAGACCCACCGTCACCTGTCAGTATCCGGCAATCTGTCTTGTCCGTCTCGAACTCGGCGAAACCGCTCAGGCCAGCCAGATCACCCTGAGCGACACAGAACACTGGCACACCGATCTGGTGCGCGGCACACACGGGATCCATGCGGGATGGGCTCTGGCCATCGAACCCGGCCCAGAGGCGCGTGAGGCCCAGATCAGCCTGCCAACAAGCCGGCGAACCTACAACATCCAACTGGTCGCCAGCACTCCCAGCATGACCAGTATCGCCTTCACCCACGCCCCCAACGATCCTCTGTCGCAGCCCCCCTTCGCGCCCGCCAGCCCGCTTGCGGCCTACGGGCGTTCCAACCCTGATTTCCGCTACACGCTCAGTGGCGCAACACCGCCATGGACACCATTACGCGTCTATCGCGATGCGGGTCACACCTTCATCGACTTCCCGCAGGGCCAGATTGTTCACCGCCCCCAGCTTGTCATCCTCGCGCCACATATCGCCCAAGCCAATGCCTACCATGTCGCCGGTGATTCCTACGTCTCGATGCCGTCATCGACGACCTTCAGCTGGTAGGCACCGAAACCACCCATCCCACCGTGCGCGCTACCTACGGAACCCGCCCATGATCTCCAGACACACGAGTGCAGCACTACTGTGCCTTACAGCCCTCAGCGCCTGCACAACATTACAGCAAGACAACAGCTCGCGGATTGCTGGCGTCAGTGTGCCCGATGCGCAGGCACTAAGCATACAGGCCAGTGACATCCTCACGGCGAGCATGGATCCGCGCCAGACAACACTGCGCGTTCTGCGCTTCATCCCGGCAAATGCCAGTGTGCAGCAAACTCTGGACAACGCGCTACGCGCACGTGGCTTCGCGCTTGCACCAGATGGCATGCCCTACCCGGGTGCACTGACAATCCACCTTGATCTACAGGCGATACCTCAGCACCTCCTGATGACCGTACATGCCGGCGATGGGGAGATGACCTGCTCCTACGTCCATGACACAGCCGGACAGCTCGTACGCAAGTCCGGCTGCACCCTACTCGAGGGTACGGCCGTCACTCTACGTGCTCCTCAGGTTCAGACGATCCCAGTCACTGCTTCGTTCACGACACAACCCGCCCGGACAGTGCCAGCCGTTATCGCGCCCGAACCGATCTCATCCCCTATCTCACCCGTCTACCCCTCAGGATCAACACCACGGAACCAACGACACGCCAATATCCAGTACCTACACAAACACCTGCACCGCTCCCTGAGACCCAGAACATGCCCTCAGCCCCTGACCCGGCGCGACAGTGGGTGCTCACACATGGTGAACCCATCCGTGAACAGGTCATCGCATGGGGGGCTCAGGTAGGCTGGATTGTCGAATGGCCCGAGGACATCAACTGGAACATTCCCGCGACGGCCGTATTCACCGGTGATTTTGAGGACAAGGAACACGGTCCGATCGAACAGATCGTCGATGCCCTCGCCGAGCAAGGTCGCGCCATCAAGGTGAACTTCCATTTTCCCAACAAGACTCTCGTAATCACCCACGGAGACGTTCGGTAATGCGCTTGCGCCCTCTCACTCTCTCCGCAACCGCACTCCTCACCTTGAGCGGCTGCGCAGAGTTCAATGAAGCCCGCCATCAGGAAAAGCGCTATTATGAGCATGCAGAAAATACTCATATCCCGACGCGCGAACTGATCTCTTCGAGTGACAAGCCCTATCTGATCGGTGAGTCCGTCAAACCCGCAACTGTGATTCCGCCCATACTACGTGAAGCCATCACGGTGTCATGGTCCCGGCCTTTGTCACTACGCGAGGCTGCAACGCAACTCAGCATACGGACCGGCATTCCCATCCGGGTGCGACCCGACGCTGACGACACCTTAACACCTCCTCAGACCACCACCCAAAATGCACTAAGCGGGTTAAACGCGCCTACCTTTAATGGCACATCGCTGCCGGCGCCACCGGCCATACAATCAGCATCCCCCCAGCCCACATCGCATGTAAGCCTACACCATCCAACCTATGTCCAGACATCGTCCGCACGTGGCCCATGGCTCGAATATACCGGTACCCGCCACGGCCTGTTCGCAACACTTGCCACACGCTTCGGAGTGAGCGAGCGCTTTAAGGACGGCACGGAGGAGTTCTTCCGCAACATCACCAAAACCTACGTAATCCCTGCCTTTGATGGCCAGACCAGCAATACCTCGGCGATTACCGCCGTCACAGGCGGTGGCGGCTCTGGTAATTCCAGTTCGGGCATGGGCGGGATGGGTGGCGGGATGTCGTCTGGCTCCAGCATGGGCATGGGATCGGGCAACAGCTCGGGGAGCGGCAGCCAGTCTCAGGGCATGACCGGCGTATGGGAGCAGATCAAAACCGATCGTCTGGCTCATTTGCAAGAAGCCGCCCAGATCGCAGGCAACGGCGCTGACGTCCTGGTGGATCCAGGTCTGGGAACTCTGACAGTCTCCGGCACCCCCGACCAGCTAGTGGGGATCGATGAATGGTACGATGGCCTCAAAACCATGCTGACCAAACAGGTCGCCATCACAGTGCGGGTCTGGGCGCTCAAGTTCGACCGCGAAAGCAATTACGGTGTCAGTCCTCAGGTCGCGGCCAAAGAGTTCTCCAAGTATTTCGTCGCCAGTGCAACCCCGGCCGCTATCCCGCTGATCCAGTCGCAGACCACCCCGTTCAGCTTCGGTGCCCAGATCGTCAAGGGCAAGATGAGCGGCACGGATCTTTCCGTGCAGGCCCTGCAATCGCTCAACAACGCGACCGAACTCGACGAACGCGGTGTCGTCACCACCAACGGCGTGCCCGCACCCTTCCAGCACGGCACCAACACGACCTACGTGCAGTACGCCGCATCCTATCTCGCCACCAATGCAGGTTCCTCTTCGTCCCAGTCGCCCGGCGTCGTCATGTCCGGGTTTGAGGGGTCGGTCACGCCGCGCATCAGCGATGACCAGATCGTCCTCAATCTGCATTTCCTGATCCAGACTGTGCTGTCGATCGACCTTGCCAACAGCACCACTGGCATGCAGCTCCCCAAAACATCAGGCACCACCCTGACCGACAACATCGTCCTCAAGAATGGCGAAATGCTCGTGCTCTCCGGTTACTCGGGCGACAGCACCTCACGTCAGATGAACGGCGTCGGTTCTCCCTACAACTGGATCTTCGGCGGCGGCGGCGATGCCGACACCATCAAGAACCGTATCCTCATCACCGTTGAGGCCCACACCCTATGAGACAGATCCTGCCCGTCATCGCCTGCACTCTGGCGATCCCCGTTTTCATGGCGACACCCTCGCACGCCACTGACTGTTCGGGCGTCATGATCGCACCCGCTCCAGGCGAGACCCTGCCTATAGCTGCCCTCGACGCGAACAATGCCTGCGTCACCTATCTGCAGCAACGCTCCACAGCTGCTGATCTGAGTGCAAAAATCGCCGATGCTGAACGTAAGGCTAAAGGGGAGAAGTCAGGCGACAAGACCATCAACACACCCCCACCACCCCCTCAGCCCGTTGAGCCCACACCTGCCCCCGCGCTGCCCCAGACAGACTCCCTCTACGTCGATCAGCATGGCGCCAGTGCGACGCTGGTTTTCGTGGACGGCAGCACGGCCGAGGTGACAACCGGCACGGGCTTACCGGACGGGCTAAAGGTCACAGCCATCACCCGGACAGGCGTTTTTGTCCGTAATGCCGATGGCCAGACCATACGCCTCAATGACGCGACAAGCAGTTTCCCGGCCCAACCCGTGCGGACAGCAGCACCGTCACATCAGCCTCAGACGACCCCCTCGCCGTTTGGCGCCATGCCAGGGATGCCCTAGCATGGCCAGAATCCTTCCCCTTAACGGCCATGATGTGGTGCGCGGACATGGTCTGGCGCGATTACGGCACACGTCCGAGCGGCGCAACATTGCGTGCCGAAGGACGCCTCGCCCACGCAACCCACTATGCCCGTTATCCCGGGCGCCCCCAGAGTGCGGCCTTCATCACCATCAGCCGCGGCCATGCAGGCAGCGGCCTCAACAGTCTCGCCATCGCGACCGCTGCCGTTCTGGGGCCCCTCTCCTATGCCGAATTCGACATGGGCGGGGGCGCTCTATGGGTCGTCGCAACAGACGAAGACGGGGAACTGCTACCGGGATCGGACCAGTTCTATGACAGCGAGACAATCAACACACTGCGTGAAGCACTCGCCGGCCAGACTTACACATCCAAACACAGTATTGCCGAAACAGACCTCGAAAGCTGGTTCGCACGCCTCAGCCCCGCTCCTATTACCCTACGCCCGGTGTCCTTACGCACCGTCTACATCCTGTTGGCAACAAGTGGGCTGATCGGCCTTGTCGCGCTAACAGGCTGGGGGTTGTATAGCGCCCATGAAGCGGAGCGCCTCGCCCGAGAGGCCCGTGAAGCAGCCCTGCGCAACATTAAACCAACTGTCGCGCCTAGTGGACCTGCGGAAATCATCACAGCTTGCATGGAGGCTATCGCGCCCATCAGGCCCCACTCACACGGATGGGCGCTGGCCAGCCTGCAATGCGATCAGGGCGGCCTAAATACGCGCTGGATCCGCGCGGGCGGCACTCTGCTCGATGCCCCCCCCGGTCAGGTGTCCGGCAACGCCGACGCCGACGATCTGCTCACAGCCATTCACCCGCAACCCGGTCGCACTGGCACACCGCAGCAGGGTGATCCGATCCGCCTCTTTGTGGGCATGCTGCAGGCCGCCGGAATTTCACCCGCCATCGCCTCGGGTAAAACGCAGACCACAGGCACCACCGCGCAAAGTGTTCAGTTCATCTCCGTGCGCTTTCCCTGGCACGCCGACCCAAGGGCCATCGCTTGGAACAGCTTTCCCCGTCTCGATCGGGTCAGCCTGAGGCGGACGGTCATGACCCCAACCCTTGGCGCCGTGAGCGACGGCTACGACATCACCGCAATTTTTGCCACCATGGGAGCTAAGCCATGAGCTTCATCGACAAGATCACCAACGTCGTGCCGTGGAAGACCGCTACGGGCGACGATCAGGCAGTCGACGGGATCAGAACACCCGCCGACCTGCGCGGACAGTTCCACCTCGACGATGTCCACTCCTATCTCACAGTCAACGAAGCGCTCAAAACGCGGCGTGACGTCCTGCAATGGGTCGACGATCTCAGGCGAGCACGTGCCGGACACATAAAGATCGAATGGGTCGCCCTCAGCGTGGTCGCTGCGAAACTCGCTCAGTCCCACCACACCATCATGCTACAGGGAGCCGGTGCGGGGCTCGACATGCGCGCACGTGCCAAGGCACTCCTCAAAACGGGATGTGATCTCGGCGCCAGCGATATCGATATCCGCCGCCTCGCAGGCCATGCCGTCATCGAGGTTCATATCGACGGCACCATCCTCCAGTACGACGAAATCACCACAGAATACGCCGACAAGCTGATCAACGCACTGTTCATGCTGACCAAACAGCAATATCGCCGGAAGCAATCTCAGGACGCTCCATCGCCGGACGGGATCTCATGGGCACAGGTCTGGTCAATGTGCGTCTCGCCCGGACTCCCATCGCGCCGATCGACGCCGATGCCCAATGGCTCAACATGCGTCTTCAGGCGGGCGTTCAGAAAGTACCGGCTGTCGATGCCCTCAAAGGGCTCAAACGCATCGCTCCACCTCCCGGCAGCCTTGACCTTATCAGTTCGGGCTGGACCGAAATGCAGGCTGAACTACTGCAGACCTTCGTATTGAATGCCACCGGCACCATAATTTTTACCGGCCCGCCAGGGTCGGGTAAAACCCATGTCATGCACCGGCTGAGCGAACACATTGCCCGCACCCGGCCGGGGCAGCGTCAGGCCTTTATCGAACAGCCCGTCGAAACCATTCTACCGCATGCCCCCCAGCTCAACATCCTCGACACGCTCACCGCCAAAGCGGCGGGCGAGGCCTACGCCCACAGAACTCGACTTGTTCTGCGTATGGCCGTCAACATTCTAGGGCTCGGGGAAATTCGCGACCCGCTGGTCGCCACCACATGGCTCTCTGCGGCCGAAACCGGCATGCTCATGATGAGCACCATGCACACCGCCCACCCGTTTCTGGCCATCCCGCGTCTGCGAGACATGGACCCGGACCGACTAGCGCTCCCCATCATCTGTGACCCCGCCATTATCTGCGGTCTGGTCGGTCAGCGTCTGGTGCCTATCCTGTGTGACCATTGCGCCCTGCCATGGGATCAGGACGATCCCCGGCTCACCAAAATGATGCGCGACGCCATCCTGACATGGCAACGTCCAGACTGGCAGGCCTCAAACATCCGCCGGCTCGGCCCCGGCTGCCCCCACTGCGCATGGAAAGGTACCGCCCGACGACAGGTCGTTGCCGAGGTGGTTGATCCTGACGAAACCCTCATGGCCGACTTCATTCAGTATGGCCCGACCCTCGCACGACACCGCTATCACACGCGTTCGGACTCTGACAGCACCATGCTGGAAAAGGGGATGGAACTCGTCTTTCAGGGACGGATGGACCCCTTTGACGTGCCTTTGAAGATCGAGCGGATCAGGTCCTACGACTTCCTTCAACGCGAACGCGAACGCGCGCTCAAAGGCCTTGAAACCATGGCGTTTATTGGAGGAGGGCACTGACGTGGCCATCGAAATCGTCTTCGACGACAACACGCGCGAGGAGAGCGAGGGACGCCTGAACCTCTGGCTCGACCAGAGAATTGGCTTCTCCCTCAAACGCCGCCTGGCCCTCTACCGCACCCTGTCGCGCAAACTGCGCAATGGCGAAATGATCAACCGGGTGTTGCTCAACCGGGCGGAACAGGCTGAGAAATTCAGCAATATCTGGGAAGCCCGGATGTTGCGGCGCATCGAACGTATCCTCAACAACGAAGGCACCACCTTCTCCTACACGCTTCAGCCCTACATCCCCGAAGATGAGTTCACCATGCTGCTCTCGGGGGAACAGGCTGATGACCTGCCCTCGGCTCTCGACATGATCTGCGACACCCGCACCCGTGTCGCAGCCTTGCAGAAAGAATTCCGTGGCGCATGGCTGGAGCCCGCAGGCTACATAGCCATCGTGGTCATCACGCTCTCAATCGCAGCCCAGTCCGCTCTACCGCAACTGGCGCGCACGTTCGAGCATAGCGGCACGTCCAGCACAGCGCTGAACCTCATGCTCCTCATGACCAGCATCGGCACGATACCAGTCACTCTGTGCCTCGTCGCCTGATGATCGGTGCCACCGTTGCCGTGCGCTGGAGCCTGCCACGCATAAAAGGACGGGTGCGGGTCTGGCTTGAAGTCGTACCGCCATGGTCCGTCTATCGCGACATTCAGGGCTATCTGTGGATCTGCAGTTTTCTGGCGCAGTGCAAGATCGGCGTCGCCGATGTCGACGTGCTCGAAAATCAGGCCGAAGAAAGCCGCTCCCCATGGCTCGCCGAACGGATGCGGACCCTGCGTGACACGATGGTGAATGAAGGCGTCACCCTGCCGCGCGCCATGGAAATGAGCCGCCTGCATTTCCCCAACCCCGAGATCATCCGCGAGATCGACGATGTGTGGGGGATGAGGGCGATTACGACACACTGCTCGCCCACAGCCTGATCTGGGTCAACCAGATTGAAGACAGAACACGCGCCCAGATCCGGGCCGTGCGCGGCGTCACAAACTTTCTCTCCATAATGCTCGTCGGAGCAGTCGTGCTGCTCGAAATTTTCATCGGCCAGGACATGATCCCGCGCTGATCCAACAGGAAGTAAAAACATGAGAGATATGCTTGGTCTGATCGTCGCTACATTGGCCGGGCTACTAGGCTTGGCCGCCGTAGCCCTAGCCATCTGGGAAGGTGATCACGTATATATGGTCTGGGTCGCCTCGTCCTATGAAAGCCAGCTCGCCAACAAAATCGATAAGACCTACAGGCTTGTCGGCGCCATGAATGCGTCCAACCTGTCCAACTCTGCTGCCATCAACGGCGGCATGGTGCCTGAAGGACTTCTCACCGGCGATGGTAGCACCCTCAAAGGCCCTTGGTCGGGTTCAACAGTAACGGTCTCCGGACTGGCATCAGGTGGTTTCCAGAGCGCATGGACAGGCGTGTCCGCCCATGACTGTGCCTCGTTCGCGGGTGGCCAGCACAGCAATGGCGGCGTCACGATCAACGGCACGACCATCACCTTCGGTAATGGCGGCGACACTGTAACGCAGATTGCATCGGCCTGTAACGCCAGCAGCGCCAGCACGGCCACCATCACCTTCCTCTATCCCGCATAAGGAGGAAGTCATGGGTTTCGGAATAGGCTTCGCCTTTGCCATGCTCAGCCTTCTTGGACTGTCAATCGAGACCTACCGGGCTTTGGATGGACTGATCTCCGTACAGAACCAGCCCCTGCATCTCGCACTCCCCGAAGATCAGGCCTTTCTGGCGTTCAAGGCCGTTCTGCTCGCCTATGTCGCAGCCCATCCGGAGATTACGGGTGCAATCCCTGTGAGCGCCCTTGATCTGGAGGTTCCCGTCAGCGCCGCACTGAAGGATGCAGGCGCATATGTGACCAACGCAAACGGTGTCGTCACACTCCAGAGCTGGGCCGCAATGTCCCAAGTCAACATCCTCAAAACCATTACCCGCGCAAGAGGCGACCTCAGTATCGGCTCGGCACAGGGCACCACATGGACAACCCCGCTTGCCGGCACCATGGGCGCGCTGCCGATTGCAGTCACGACAGGCCATGTCGTCTCGGTCGTGACCTTCAGCAAAGGATCATTCTGATGTGGCAGCTCCTCGGCTCAGCCGTCGCCGGGCTCATGATTATTCTGGCCATGCCGGTTTACAATGACATTCAGG
Organism: Acetobacter okinawensis JCM 25146; assembly: GCF_000613865.1. Lineage (GTDB taxonomy): Bacteria > Pseudomonadota > Alphaproteobacteria > Acetobacterales > Acetobacteraceae > Acetobacter > Acetobacter okinawensis. Next base: position 4,938 of record NZ_BAJU01000018.1, on the reverse strand, counting down.
CCAATAATCTTAACGACACCGTGGATGCCGATGCGGCGAGCCAGTTCCAGACTATTCTGGCCGGCGCGCAAAAATATGTCGTCGCCCAGAAAGATACGCTCACCGATGAACTGAGTATCGGCGACGCCTACCAGGAAGTGCCGTTCGCTGATCTGCTCAATACACAAACACTACCCGGGGGGTTCAGCCAGACCAATGTTCTGGGGGCAACATGGCATGTCTATGTCCAACAGCCAGCATCGGGCGCCATCCGCACCATGGTCGCAGCCACCGGCGGGCGCACGCTCAAACAGAGCGATCTGATCAATATCGCAGGCCTGACCGGGGATCAGGGAGGCTATGTGCCTTATGACGGTATGCTCGGCGACCTCAGCTCATCCGAAGCCCATGGCACGACGTGGAACCTCCCCCTCACAGGCCTGCCCTCACCAGGCGCTGGCCATCTGTTTGGCACAGTTACCGTAGGCGATGCCGCCTCCCCCACCATCGACACTAATGATTTCCTCTACCGTGTCGGGGTGCCCGGGCATGATGAACTCAACACCATGGGTGTCGCTCTGAACATGGGTGCAAACAACATCAATAACGTCGCAACACTCAATGCACAGCAAGGCATTTTTTCCAATAACGTGAGCGTTACAGCCGTCGGATGCGCGTTCAATGCACCGGGTGCCTGTCTGTATGGCGATGGAACGAACACCGCCCTGCGAACCAAAGGCACGGTTTATTTCCAGCATATGGACGGGTCACAAGCCGATACCAATGCAAATCACGCATCTATGCAGGCAGCAATTACAGGCACGGATAACGGCACTGCCATAATCGGCGGAGCCTGTACGCCAAACGGCGCTTTTGCGTCCAACGTTGATGGCAGCGGATCACACCTAGAATGTGTTAATGGTGTTTGGGCAAATCTAGGCGGTGGAGAAATAACGACCTACGCCGTCGGTGGTATAGTGCAAATTTCTAATGGAGCATATCTTATCCCAGGAAGCCCATTAGTCGTTAGTAATGGCGCTGCTCAATATTTAAAGGACGAATTAGAAAGTAAGAATATACCATATTATATTGGGTCTATGCCCTCAGCACTATCATACGAATCTTCCTCATATACTGCTTTCTATACGTTCGTGAATAAAAATACGAAGTCCTACTCATGTCCGCAGGGAGATAAAGATGTCGTTTCTTTTGTGTCTCCGCTGATTTCACTTTCTAGCGGATCATATGGAGCAACAAGCTCTTCTGCGTGGTTTAACCGATTAGGACAGAGCACACTTAGTGGAACCAATATTCTCGATGGAACGCAAAGTGGTGCTGAATTTCATGTTTGCTACCCTAGTTAACACCAGAGCTAGGGGAAGCTTCGTGCCTTTATTGGCTATATACTTAATTACCACACCTAGAGAAATAGTGAGTAACAATATGAATGTTCCACAAAATTCTGATTCTCAAATTGAAAACTTCTATGGAGAAGCTGCCTCTCATTTGTACAACATCATGTCAGCCGAATGTTTGAGTGCCGGGCCGAAAGACGGAAAACTATCGGTATTTGATGAAATACTTATCCGAGATGGTTTTCTGACTTTAACGAAAAACAATATTTTCTGTTTAACCGAAGCCGGCCAGTTACTCGCTCAAGGATGGTTAGCTTCCCAAGAAAGCCGGTATGCACGTGAACGAAAAGCTCTTTTGGGAACACCAAACGATACCTAACGGAACAAAAACAAATGGCCTTACCTCCCTCATGTAGCCATATAGTTGCTGCGTACTACAATGTTCCAGACACAATCATTGAAACCGTCATGGCACATTCATCTGGCCACGGTGTCGGACCCATGGGAATTGATGCTGGCTGGTTGCCGATCTTGGAACAGGCTGGTTTCGATAAAGAAAAAATTCAAAGCAATACCTGCGTCAACATAGCAGCCGGTGCATGGATCCTTGCATGGAGTGGGGCCAGCACAACATCGCCAACACATACCAACCCGGCCCACCAACCACCGTGGAGAACGCCACCGCCCTCACCATCCAGCCCTTTATCCTCTGACCTCAAATCCTGCGCTCTCGCCGCTGCCCGACACTACCATGTCCATGAACAGCTCTTCCTTGCCGTGCTGGCAACAGAAGGCGGTCGGGTTGGACAGACCGTCCGCAACCGCGATGGCAGCTACGACATGGGTCCGGCCCAGATCAATTCCATCCACCTGCCCGAGCTAGCCCGACTGGGAATCACCCGCGATCAGGTCGTCAATGACGGCTGTCTCAATCTGCAGATCGGCGCATGGATCCTCGCACGCGCACTCGATGGGCAGAGCCCGTCCAACCCGGGCGAGTTCTGGCGTCGCGTGGGTAACTACAACTCGGCAACGCCCACGCATAACGTCACCTATCAGGCGAAAGTCTGGAGTCATCTGGTAGCCAACACAGCGTCACAACGGATGCGCGCACAATGAGGGAATGGACAACATATCTCTCAGAGGCGTCATGCTCATTCTCCCTGTTTCTCTTGCCCTCGCCGCCTGCCACCACATCCCACCACCTCCAGTCCTACCCACCCTCGGCCAACAGATGGCCATCCTCGACGCACAGGCCAACGCACTGGCCGAGACCCGCTACCCCGTGCGACGCCCCGGCTCCGTTCTGCCCGCCGAGATGGAAAAGCCCGTCAGCTGGCACTGGACAGGTACGCTTCGCGATGGGCTGAGCATGGTAGCCGGCCAGACCGGTTATCATCTCATCATGGACGATACAGGGCCCGGCCCTGTTGTCGCCATCCATGAGACAAACGCGACCCAGGCCAGTCTCATCGACGAACTCAACCTCGCCGCCGGCCCTCGCTACAGCGTGTACATCGACGTGCCCACCCGCGAGATCCGGGTGTCGTATCATGGCTAAACCCTCCACGATCCTGTCATGCGGCCTGCTCGCACTGGCCCTGACGACGCCCTCCCTCGCGGCCTCCGACGGGCCAGTCGCCCTCCCCGTGCCGTCCAATCCAACCCTGTCGCCTGGGGCTGCAAGCCCCATCGACACACCGCTGACCGGGGCCACTGAAATCCCCCGGATCAGCGATGCGACACGCCCGCCCTCCATGGAGGCCCTGATGGCCGTGCGACCGGGCTACTCGCCCCGCCCGGATACTGGCACGGACCATGACGACGCTGTGCGCCATGCAGCGTGGGCATACGGTGCGCAAGGCGGTCTGGCTGCCCGCTCTTTCGCGCTGAACGCCATGCTGGATCGCTATGAGGTGACACTCGATCAGGCCTACGACTTCCGGTCCCTCGTCCTGCCGGCTGGCGGCGGGCAGGCCTTTCTTCGGCCTCCTGTTATCTCGGAGGCCCAGATGGCCATAGCCATTGATCCATCCGGGCAGACGGCGCGCGAAACACGCCGGATCTTCCGCGTCACACGCGAAGCGCAACTTGTCACAAGTCCTCCCCAGTGGCGCACCTGGCTGGTCCGCTCCATCACCATGCCCGAAACGCCGCCCGATGCGGTGCGCCCCAGAACCCGCCATGAGGTCGAAGTCTGGCGCGAAGGTGTCGCACGCGGCTGGGCCGCCGGGGAGCGACAGGCCGTCGAAATCTTCCTCGACGATCTCGCCCGCCTTGAACGCGACCTGATCGGCATGGCCCGCTACCGCCTGCTCCTGAAAGCTGGCAAGGTTGAAGCTCCTGACATTGCCTTTGTTCAGCGCGACGTCGATGGCGGGAAGAACGTACTGTTCGAAGACGATACGAACATGCGCTTTCGTTCCCAGCCCGGCCTCGATGCAAACCGCGCCCACTGGCATGTCGGGGAGGACGCGCCATGAGCCGCATGAACGCGTCAGGACGCGAGATCGGGCCGGAACAGATCCTGTTCATTATTGGCGGATCACTCTTCATGCTCTGTGTCGCCGCCTACCTGCTGTGGCAGGTGGGGCATACGCAGATCGTCATGGCCGTCCTGTTCGAGCAGCGCATGATCTTGCACACCGCCTCCCTGTTTACGGACAGCTACGCCCCCCTGCTCGATAAGATGGCACGCGCTGAGCCCGCGAAAGTCAGCGCCGCAACACTCTGGCAGCTTCTGGGCATTACGGGCTTTCTGACTCTGTGGCCGGTCCTGCTGCTGTTCGTAGTTCTGGGATTTGCCTGTGTAACACGCTCCCCGCGCGCGCTGTACCGCGCCCAGTTTGGTCTGGGCGGCATGAAACAGGCCCTCGCACAGATCCATCCCATCGGACAGGCGTGGATCGGTTACAGCGCAAAGCTCCGCGAACCCCCGCCGCCCTCGGCCCCGCTCAGACCCATGGACCCGTTCTTGCAACCTGACGAATGGCTCGCTCGCTACGCCAGCTATGAGCCGGGCACCCCGGCTCACGCGCAAGCCGCCCAGAACGCACTGGCCGCACAACTCGGCACTCCATGGACAGACCCGCAGGCCCTCAGCCCCGTCGAACAATGCCTGTTCATGGTTTTCACACTTGTCTGTGCGCGTCGGGGCGAAGAGGCTGGAAAACTACTCGAGACCCTGTCACTGGCCCTGTCGGGCCGATGGGACAAAGGCGAGCTCATCGCCCCGCTCACCATCCCGGCCCGGACAGTGAAAGCGTTTCGAAAAAGCCTCTCCGCAGGCGACTGGCAGATCGGAAGACAGATCGCGCAGGGTCATGGCTGGTCACGCACGGTGCTGATAGCGCTCCTGCAGGAAGCCCGCCAGAAGGCCGGCGTCCTCAACGCCAGTCTGTTCTCCGTGATCCAGCTCGTCGATCGCGACCTCTGGCTCATCCTCAGTGCTCTGCCCTACCCCATGCCCGGGCGCCCCGTACACTCGGTCATTACCACGGCCTGCACAGAAGCTGCCGGTGCGCTTGAACACTGGCGTGCAGAATGCCGTCAGCAGCAACCACTCTCCGAGCCGAATGTCAGCGCCACGCTCGACACCCTACTC